>CARTDA010000095.1:0-2526 GCA_949066965.1 uncultured Lachnospiraceae bacterium | reverse complement strand
CATACTGCCATGATAACTGCAACAGGATTAAGGAACTGAACAGGAGGACGTATGAACCGGATGGGGTGACGCAGAAACTGAAAAAGTCCCCTGCAGTTAGCAACAACCCAGACGCTGTGGCAAGCTATATCGGGGAGACGGGTTATTACGGCTATGACAGGAGCGGAAACCTGTTGAGCGACGGAAATGCAACGTATACCTATGACAGTTTCGGGCGTACCGCAGAGGTCAGGATGGCAAATGGAGACAGCCAGATAAACCGCTACGACGCCGAGGGACTCCGTGCTGAGATGGAGGAGAACGGTCAGCTCGTTAAATTCCTGTTTAATGAGGAAAAGGAAGCCATTGCGGAGGAAACTGATGATGGGTTAATACGTTACATCCGTGGACTTGGAATCATCAGTTCCGACAGCGAAAGTGCGAGAACCTACTACCACTATGTGTCAGACAATCAGGGAAGTGTGCGCCTTATCCTTACAGACACGGTGAATGACCGAAGGATACGCAATTACTACTGCTATGATGCATTTGGCGAAAGTGTCATAAGCCATGAGGACATCCATAACCGTTTCCGGTTCAATGGGGAGCAGTATGACCCAGTTACTAGCCAGTATTATCTCAGGGCGAGGTTCTATAACCCAGTTATTGGCAGATTCACGCAGGAAGATACCTACTATGGGGATGGACTGAACCTTTATGAGTACTGTAGGAATAATCCAGTGCTTTATAGAGACCCGAGTGGGCATGATGCGGTGAATCAGGGGAATCTGTATAGAGATAAGAGGCACAGAAGAATTGAGGCAGAAAAAAAGTTAGCGGAAGCTGCACGAGGAAATCGTGCAAAAAGCATACTTATTGGTAAAGATGGTGATGTACCAGTATATCAGAGTCAGAAACAGTTAATAGATAGTATAATAGGAGCTGGGGCAAAATATGTGGGAAATACACGAAATGGAGATGGTAAGATATATCATATGAATACACCAAACGGTCCAGTAGAAATTCGTATTATGCAACAAAAGCCAGGACAAACGAATCCATATTTGGATAATCGTACTATTATTGTTGAACAAGGGAGTGTAGGAAAAGGTACAGGGGTATATACGTATGGGAATGGTGCTAAAATAACAGGCTCAGTATCCAAAGAGAAGAGGAAAGAAATAGGGCATACACATGGTCAAACACCATAAATATATGTATTGTATTACAAAGAAAGTTATTTGTCATATGGATTCATTTGACATTGTGCAAGCAAATATTATATGAGGATAATAAGAGTGAAAGAAAGATTGAACTATAAAGCGCCTTTCATGTCTTGTTTGTGCCTTGAGTAAACCGAAAGGAATGTTGAAATTTATGGTAAAAGATTTATTAGATGGTAGGTATACTAAAGAAAAAAGTAACTTGAAGAAACTATTGATTGGTTCAAGAATGATTGAGGTATCATACAATGAAACATTTAATTTGCTATTGCGACAGAGTATTTTTGATGAAAAGGATGGTGAAATTCAAATGGTTTTAACGATAGATGCACAGTGTTGGTTTGGAAATAAGGATGAGTGGCTGGCTAAAATTGAGACAATTAGAGACAGTAATTCAGATGGAGAAAGAATGGATTGTTTATTAGCCAGCGAATTAGTTAGGCTAAGATATAATAATTTAATACAAGTTGAAAAGGTCGATTTTTTAAAAGATTACTTAACAATAACTTTTCAAGGTAACAATAGTCTGTCGATTGCTTATTGTGCTGAGTCAGAATATGCATGGTTATTAGAAGAGGTTAGTCCAAAAACAGAGCAGGAAAGGATGATGATGTGTTGCCAGGGAAATGAATTGTTTCAGAATAATATGCCTATTTATTTATAGTATAAATTTAATGCATTATCTATAGTTTTGCAATTTAATTCCTGTTTAATGAGGAAAGGGAAGTCATTGCGGAGGAAACTGATGATGGGGTAATAAGGTATATCCGCGGACTTGGGATTATCAGTTCTGACAGTGAAAGCGCAAGAACCTACTACCACTATGTATCACACAATCAGGGAAGTGTGCGGCTTATCCTTACGGATACGGCAAATGAACGAAGGATACGCAATTACTACTGCTATGATGCATTTGGTGAAAATGTCATAAGCCATGAGGACATCCATAACCGCTTTCGGTTCAATGGGGAGCAGTATGACCCAGTTATCAGCCAGTACTATCTAAGGGCAAGATTCTATAATCCGGTAATTGGACGATTCACGCAGGAAGATACCTATTATGGGGATGGACTGAACCTTTATGGGTACTGTAGGAATAATCCGGTGCTTTATAGAGACCCGAGTGGGCATGGAGTTATTTTAATATGTCCTGGAATGCAAAATTTATATAATGGAACAGATTTTGTTGTATCACCTGGAGGAGTAGTATATAAGATAGAAGATTATGTCAATATGATCGATTTTGATAAGCATGTAACTCTGTATCATCACCAGTTTACAACTTTTTATAAAAATAAAAATACAAACCCATCTTTTTATTGTA
>CARTDA010000094.1:0-4365 GCA_949066965.1 uncultured Lachnospiraceae bacterium | reverse complement strand
TTCGGAAATTTCTGAAGCCTTATAGAACAAGAGGTTCGAGTTTCCGAGAGCACACGTTACTATTTAATAGGTGATTTCCACAATAATGTATGTTATACTATGGAAAATAGCCAAAAAAAGTTATAATAATATAGCATTAATAATGGAAAAAATAGTATAGTTTCTGCAGATATTGAGAAATTTGAATGAATAACTATGTTTTCTGGAAAGGATGTGTTATGGCAATGCAGACAAAGCTCCCCATGGGGATTGAGAATTTCAGGGAAATACGTACAGGGGGATTCTACTATGTCGATAAGACCGGACTGATCAAAACACTGCTGGAGAATCCGGGAAAAGTTAATCTGTTTACACGCCCGAGGCGGTTTGGAAAGACCTTGAACATGAGTATGCTGAAATATTTTTTCGAAGCAGGCAGTGACGTCATGCTGTTTGACAACGGTACGCTTTTTGAGGAGCTTGAGATTTCAAAGGAAAAAGAGCTGTGTGAAGAATACATGGGAAAATTTCCGGTTATTTCAATTACATTAAAAGGGGCGACCGGAGAAAGCTTTGAAGATGCAAAAGTAATGCTCCGAAGAATTATAGGGAAAGAAGCAATGCGGTTTCGGTTCCTGCTGGAAAGCGACAGGATTGATGATGCCGAACGCAGTCAGTATGAGGCACTTGTCTCTATGGATAAAACAGGCGCATTTACCATGTCCGACGAACTTTTAAAGGACAGTCTGCAAACTTTGTCACAACTTTTGCAAAGGCATTATGGGCAAAGTGTTATCATGCTGATCGACGAGTATGATGTGCCGCTCGATAAGGCATACCAGTCAGGATATTATGATTCTATGGTGGAGCTGGTCAGAATCTTGTTTGGAAATGCATTTAAGACAAACGATAGCCTGAAATTTGCGGTCCTGACAGGGTGTCTTCGGATATCAAAGGAAAGTATATTTACCGGACTCAATAATTTCAAGGTATACACTGTAAAAGATGTGCGTTATAAGGAATATTTTGGTTTTACGGATGCGGAAGTCCGGCAGATGCTGGAATACTATGGATTTTCCGGCCAGTATGATTCTGTTAAGGAATGGTATGATGGTTATATGTTTGGTAATTTGGGAATATACTGTCCATGGGATGTGATTAATTACTGCGGCGATCTGCGCGACGGAAGTGTGACAGAACCGCAGAATTACTGGGTAAACACGAGCAGCAATGACATCATCAGAAGGTTTTTATCCAAAGCGGACGCTGCCGCAAGGGATGAAATCGAGCTTTTGATCAACGGCGGCCATGTGAAGAAGATGGTGCACCAGGAACTGACATACCGAGACCTGGATTCTGACATTGACAATCTCTGGAGCATTCTTTTTACGACAGGATACCTGACGCAGGCCGGGGAGGACGAGGAGGGCCTATCGTCGCTGGTCATTCCAAACAGGGAAATCCGGTGGATTTACGTCCAGCAGATACGGAAATGGTTTAAGGATGAATCATGGAAGGATACACAAAAGCTGGAAAATCTACGCAGGGCATTTGAGGGGAATGATACGACTGCCATTGAAAAGGAGTTTGCGTTTTACCTGCGAAAGACAATCAGTATCCGCGATACCAATATCAAAAAAGAGATGAAAGAAAATTTTTACCACGGTGTCCTGCTCGGGTTATTTGGAAACATGGACGGCTGGAAGGTGAAATCCAACGCGGAATCAGGCGACGGCTACAGCGACATCAGTGTGGAAGTGGAAGATCAGGAAATCGGCATTGTCATCGAACTGAAATACGCTGAGAATGCGGCGTTTGACAGTGCCTGCAGGGAGGCGTTGGAGCAGATTCATGACAACCATTATGAGGAGGCGCTGGCTGACGACGGCATGACGACTATTTACAGGTATGGAATCGCATGTTATAAAAAACGGTGCAGGGTGGTTTCTGGTTAAGATAAATAAATGAAAATGGAGGATTGAGATAGAATGAAAGTTTTGATTATTAATGGAAGTCCGCGGGTGAACGGGAACACTGCCATTGCGGTCAATGAAATGGCAGGGATATTTCATGCAGAAGGCGTTGAAACAGACATTGTTCAGGTCGGAAATAAGGATGTAAGAGGCTGTATCGCGTGCGGCCAGTGCGCAGGGACAGGAAAATGCGTGTTTGATGATATCGTGAATGAGCTCGCTCCTAAATTTGAGACGGCGGACGGTCTTGTTGTCGCAAGCCCAGTCTATTATGCTTCCGCAAATGTAACCCTGATCGCCGTGCTGGATCGGCTATTTTACAGCACGCATTTTGACAAGAACATGAAAGTGGGGGCGAGCGTCGTCTGTGCAAGAAGGGGCGGCTGTTCAGCAACATTTGACGAGCTCAACAAATATTTTACCATCTCTAACATGCCAATTGCTTCCAGCCAGTACTGGAACAGCATTCACGGCAGGGAGCCTGGACAGGCGGACATGGACGAGGAAGGAAAGCAGACAATGCGCGCGCTCGCAAGGAACATGACATTCCTGATGAAATGTATCGCGCTGGGCAGGGAACAGTTTGGCCTTCCGGAAACCGAAGGGCGTGTATGGACGCATTTTATAAGGTGACACGAAGCGGAGGTGATACATATGCCGGGATATTTAATCAAAGACACGACAAGGGAAGAACGCGAGCAGCTTGTGGCGGAATCGCTCGGGAACATTTCTGCGTCCTGTGACGGGTGCAGGGCAGGAATTGTGGAGATGTATCAGGATTACATTGATGGAAAAAAGGAATTAAAGGAAATCAACATGGAATTTCGCGCGGGATATGTTTTAGGAAGTGAAAAACCTAGCCGGATAGGCTGCGGAATATATTAAACAAATTTCCAATGGCTTCCCTGGGAGACAAAAAATACAAAAATCAGATTTTGGTACTGAGTTCCGTTTTTTGATTTTTGTATTTTTTTGCGCAGCCCGTGCAGGGGAAAGATGCCGCTAAGGCGGCGCACGGGTATTGCAAAGCTTGTGGACAGAGGAAAAGAAACGCGTGTAATAATAAACAGCCCGAAAGGGGAAAAAACATGGCAGATGAGCAGGGTGCATGGATCATGCAGGGCATGGACTGGGACGATCCGCGCCGTATAAAGACATACAGGGAGTTAATCAGCCTGGTCAATGAAACAGGTTTTCTTCCGTTATTTAAGAATGAAATAGAAAGATTCTCGGCGGAGGAGCATGTATCGCCGCTTTACTGGTGGACAGGCGACCGGGAGCAGGACCCATGGGTATGGAGGGAGCTGATCGCAGGTACGGGGGAAGTTGCATATGGTAAATTCTTTGGCCGGAAGGCGGGATTTATCAGCATGGAGTGGCTCCCTGTATTTGTAAATTTCAGGAGGGACGGATACGATTTTGACGCAAGGTGGGATGATGAACTTGCCGGCATAAGGCACAAGGGAATCATGGACTGCTTTGGGAACAGCCCCGGCGACGGGATCGCGGAATATACGGGGCTGCAGTTAAAGCAGCTTGCGGGGTTCGGGAAAGGCGGGCATAAGAATTTTGACGGGATCATGACAGACCTGCAGATGCAGACATACCTTGTCATAAAGGAATTCAGGCGGAAACGGAACAGGAAAGGACAGGAATACGGAATGCCGGTCTGCGTTTACTGCCGCCCGGAGGATCTGTGGGGATACGAAGTGGTAACTGGCTCGTACAGGGAAGAGTCCCTGCGGTCAAAGGAAAAGATTTACGGTCGCCTGAAAGAACTGTATCCTGATGCGGATGGGAAGGCTGCGGACAGAATATTAAGATAATAGGAAATTTTATTTAATAATGGCCTTATGGTCAAAAAATATAAAAATTAAATTTGGAAACTGAGTTCCATTTTTCGATTTTTGTATTTTTTATAATGATAAGTTTGGGAAAAGCTTTATCTACTCTGTTGAATATAGCATGTAGTCATTGGATAGTCAGAAAGCTTTCGCTTTATAAGAACTTGTTTCATTTTCCTGCGAGGCAAAAAGAAATAACTGTTATATTTTATATATAACAGTTATAATAACTATTCGTTAAACCTGTCTTTTGCGAATAATAAAATTATATACCCCATATAAGTATACTATGCTCTCAGTCCGTAACTAACCACCAAAGTCTCATTTTTCATACAGTTTAGAGACGGAAAACACCTTTGTGGAAATGAGATATTCTTTTCAAAAACTGATTCAAAAACTTCAACCTTTTGCATATAATAAAACTCTGGACCCGTAAAACTTAATTTGATGGAAGTTCTGAACATTTACATTAACTTCTTTCCTTCCATGAATTTCCAACCATTTTTCCATTGTAACCTCCCTATATTGTCAAGTGATTTTCCTTAAAAAATCAAGGAATTTATAGTTAC
>CARTDA010000093.1:0-4784 GCA_949066965.1 uncultured Lachnospiraceae bacterium | reverse complement strand
ACCTAAAGGTTTCGCCTTAAGGCGAGGGTTTTAACCCCATTATACAGACAATAAAGTACTATGGCATTTCAGGAGATAGGTGTGCCCTTTTTCTTGATGCACTGGCAGCTATCGGATAGAATTGTTTAAAATATTATTCTTGAATCGGGAAATAATCTAATAATTTTATGAATAATTGGGGTCTAGGGATTATAGTTATAAAGTTGATAGTGACTGGCCATCTGATAAAATCAAGTCAACCTTGAAGAGATAAGTTCATAGTCTATTGCCATATGTAATAACAATTCTAGACCGTTGTTAAATGTCCTAACCACTTATCTCTTTGTGTTCTGTAGAGAGTCAGCTTTATAAAAGAATCATATAGGGTCATAAGATCAGAAGGTAAAATTCACAGGCTAATATTTGATATTGATGAGAAAAGCCAGAAAAGAAATTTGGTATTTCCCTTTCTGGCTTTGTTACTATTTATATAATCGCTGCCTTTAGTGATAAATAGATTCATACTTAGGATACTACTAATAGTACAGACATACTTGATTAACTATGGTGTCACAACTGTACCACCCTTGGTATATACTGGAGTCACATTAACTGTTCCATTAGCGCCGACATTAACTGTTATTACTACCTTATCAAAAGTTTGCTTATTTGCAAGTTTTGGAACTGTATTTATTCCAGCTGAAATTAATGCATCTCCAACAACTGAACCTGCAGACTGGGCATGATCTGCATTATCAAGTGTTACAGTTTCTCCACCCGCAAAAGTTGTGGTAGCATCTGGATCAGCTCCCCAAATCTGAAGAGCGCTTATTATTCCAGTTACATTATCTTTATCTGTTGATATACGTGACTTCTCAACATACTTCAGATACTGCGGCGCCAGCACACCAATCAATACTGCCATAATGGCAATAACGATGATTAACTCCACAAGGGAGAAACCTTTGTTGTCAAGTTTCTTTTCTCTCAATTCATTTAATTTGTTCATTGGACTCACTAATCCTTTCCTCTTAAAAATTTCATGTTTAAGTCTTTCCATACCACAGCCTTTATTGGCTGTAGCATCTTCACGCCTTAATCATGGTGTTGGGTTAATAAAGTTACGTTTTATATCTTATTCGCCTTGCTTTGCCATGCGTATGTATATACAGCTATGCCATATATTTTATGGATTCCTGCTATATGGCATAACTGTATATACATAAGGTATCCCTGTCCTGCATGCACGCTCATATCCAAAGACTGAACTTCCCTTAAACAGTATATACCTGCATGACATTGCGCGACGGATAATTCATATGTACTACCAAACGCGTCCCTCATATAATGAAGTTGAAAAAACATATAATGCACACGCTTTTGTTTTGCATACATATATTATACTTAACGGGCGTTTAAGAAACGGCTTCCGGATTGTACAATATCACTCCGCAATACAGACCATACAAATTGAAAAATCCAGTCTGTTATTCCAGCTATTGTCACAACTGTTACGAGAACATATAATGAAAGATGGACATTGGTTCTGGCACATGATATTGTATTCTTTTATTTGTACTATATATGCAATTTGTTGCTAATTTGTCACTAACCGAAATTTATCAACTTGTAATACCAAAATTTATTATTTGGCATTTCTGCCTGAATACATAAGATAAAAATTTTTAGGAGGTTCTTATATGGCTCTTATTTCCTGCCCCGAATGTGAACATTCAATTTCTGACAAGGCATATTCCTGCCCCTCATGTGGATATCCCATGAACGTTGTATCCAGTAAAACATTTCCGGCACGTAGTGTGCGGAAACGCCACAAGCTTCCAAATGGTTTTGGAAGCATAAAACATTTGTCGGGCAGGCGTTCCCGACCATGGGCGGCATACCCGCCGGTAACTAAATTCTCATTAAACGGTTCCCCTGTCCTTGACCCTGCCATAGGATATTTCAAAATATATGATGATGCATATCAGGCACTGATGCTATACAACAATGCTCCAGACAATATCAAAAAATCAAATATATCTTTTTCTGAACTATGTACTGTCATACTGTCAAGCTACAACTGTTCTACGTCAGCCAAATATACCAATATAACTTTTTCAGAGCTGTATCAGCAGTATTTTGAAAACAAGTACAATCAATCGAAAAGGAAATTATCAGCATCTGCCAAGTATTCTGCGCAGGCTGCTTTTCATAATTGTTGGAAACTGCATGACAGGAAGTTTGCGGATTTAAAGAAAAATGACTTACAGAACGTAGTTGACACATGCCCCTTGAAACATTCCAGCCTCGAACTGATTGTCTCTCTTTTCAGGGGAATGTATGCTTATGCCATACAGAATGATATCGTAGAAAAAGATTATTCGCAGTATGTCACCATAAACATACCTGATGATGATGAAAGTGGTGTTCCTTTTTCATCAGATGCACTGGATGTACTTTGGAAAAACAGTGATAAGGAAAATGTCAGTATTATTCTTCTGATGATTTACACAGGTTTCCGCATTGCTGCTTACAAGACAATATATTATAATGAAGCGGAACAGTATTTTCAGGGCGGAATAAAGACCCTTGCCAGCAAAAACAGGATTGTTCCTTTACATCCCGCAATACAGCCTTTTGCAAAGGATTTTTCCATGAAATATATCTCAGGAAGCGAAGCTTTTGTGGTCAGCAAATTCCGAAAAGATTTTTATAAGACACTCGGCTCCCTTGGATTGTCAACATCATCATCAGGAACAAAGCACACGCCTCATGACTGCCGCCATACGTTTTCCTGGTTATGTGACAAATACGGAGTTGATGACCTGTCGAAACATCTTCTGATGGGGCATTCCCTTGGAAGTGATGTTGAAAAATCGGTGTATGGACACAGAACCTTCGAGGAACTGAAAATTGAAATTGAAAAAATAACAGTACCTGATTCCAGATAAACGAACGATCCTGTCGCCAATTTGTCGCTAACCATTTTTGATTATTTTTGTAATACATTTAGAAACAGCTAGAAAAAAGGTTGAAAAATGTTTGATTTTAATGAAAAATACGTCAAAAAGCCGTCTCATGGAAGAAAAAAACGATTTAGGTACTAAATATTTGTAAAAATATTAGTAAAAATATTGCATTTTAAACGCCCGTTATGTATAATATTATATAGAAAAGCGTAAATGACTGCAACAGGAGAGGTTATGCACTATGTTATCAGTGTGTATTTTGGATGTTTGTACATGAAATAGATGGGGCAGTCAGCGATACATATGAATTATCCGCTGCGTGGTGTTATGTATATACCTGTTTTATAGGAAGACCGGAGTCGCGGCTGTGAAGTGTAACTGGATAAAAACTGGAAGGATTGTTCTGGTAAGTTTATATCACAGAGCAAATACATATCAGTTAGGGAACAACAGTTTTGAGACACGGACATGCATATAGGAGAGGGATGCCGTGTGTATATACAACTTTGCTGTATGACAGGATGCATACGGTACAGTTGTGTATACACACGCATGGCGAAACAAGGCGAATAAGATAAAAAATGTAACTTTATTAACCTAGCATTGTGGTTGAGAGAGGGGATACTGCGCAATAACAATATAGTAGTATAAGAAAACTTAACCATGGATTAAAAGAGGAAAGGATTAGTGAGTCCAATGAACAATTTAAAGGAAAAGAAACTCGATAACAAAGGTTTCTCCCTCGTGGAGTTAATCATCGTAATCGCCATCATGGCAGTGCTGATTGGTGTGCTGGCACCGCAGTACCTGAAGTATGTTGAAAGAGGAAGAGCATCTGCTGATATTGATAATGTTGATCAGATGATTTCAGCTGTTGTAACCTATTCAGCAGATCCAGTTTATGCAACAGCATCAGGTACTATTACAAGCGCAAGTGGTGCGGTTACAGCAAGCGGAACAGTAGGAACAGTAGGTGATATTGCAGATGCCATGGATAAGATGTCAATAAATATTCCATCAGGAAAATTTATGAAGAGCAATTCGTATCAGAATTGGGTAATCACTTTCGCGGCAGATGGAACAATTTCTTTTAGCGGAGCTGATGGTGCTGCATTGCAAACCGCATTAGGACGCTAATTAAGCACTTAATTTATCTTTGAAATAAAGTAATATAATCAAAAGCCAGAGACCAAAGACAAAATCTTTCTCTCTGGCTTTTTCATTCATAAATAGGATATTTTCCAGAACGCTACGCTACTCAATATATGCTTTCATATAAGAACAATATCTGACTACCACATCTGTAGATAAACTCTTTCAGAACAATTTTGTTCTGCTGAATTACAGCGCGGAACATATGAGAAATTTGCAAATCCGACTCAGCAATTTGCGTATCAAACCCAGCAGTCAATGTGCCGATCCAAACAACCCCGGCTCTGTGGTCAGCAATTTTTCCTACCAAGGAACTCCCTGAATCATTTCCAGTACTTTCCCATGAGTTCTTCCGTCTCCCCCATGCTCTTCCGGAACTCCTCCATGACATACCGTCTCGCATCCTCCAATGATACCCCAAGTTTTTGATAAGTCCGTATTGCCCCTATGATTTCGCCTTCCTCTCGTCCTTCCTCTCTGCCTTCCTCTCGTCCCTTTTGTCTGCCTTCTTTTCTACCTTCTTGTCTTCCTTCTTCCCGTCCCTCTTCTCTGCCTTCCTCTCTGCCTTCTTCTCGTCCCTGATAGATTAATATGTCATCCCTCGAAAACTGTGCCATTGTCATATCGCATACCTCCTAGTATAATAATGATATAGCCACAAGAGCTATAAAGTTAATAAGTTAC
>CARTDA010000092.1:0-4816 GCA_949066965.1 uncultured Lachnospiraceae bacterium | reverse complement strand
TTTGAATTCCGTTTTGGCCGACGGGGGATATAATTCAAAGAAAACATGAACACAAAATTAAAGAATATTCTCCTATGTCACGCATCAGGGATGGGCATAAAAGGCATCAGTAGTGCCTTTGACATATCCCGGAACACGGTGCGCCGCTATGTGAGAATGTATCAGGACAGCGGTATACCCGCTGAGAAGCTGCCGTCGCTGAGTGATGCGCGGCTACAGGAACTATTTGCCATACCAGGGGCGAGGGAACGTAAACCGTCGGAGCGGCAGGTCAGGCTTGAAGCCCTATTGCCCGATTATGCGGCGCGACTTTCTCGAAAGGGCATGACGGTCAAGAAGTTGTATGAAGAGTATCATACCGACCATCCCGATGGCTATCTGAAGGCATCTTTCGGGATGAAACTCAGGCAGTTCATGCTGCAGACCAACGCCATCGGGCATGTGGAGCACCGCGCCGGAGACCAGATGTATATCGATTTTGCCGGAGACAGATTGGAAATAGTCGATGAGGCAACAGCCGGGATACGAAAGGTCGAGGTGTTTGTGGCGATACTTCCATGTAGCCACTACACATATTGCGAGGCAGTGTGGACGCAGAAGAAGGAAGATCTGATAAAGGCCTGCGAAAACGCCATCCGTTTCTACGGCGGCGCACCATGTGCGATTGTGCCTGACAACCTGAAATCTGCCGTCACGCGCAGTGGCCGCGACGAGCCGGTCATAAATCCTGACTTCGAATCCTTTGCCGAGCATTACGGCTGCGCCGTGGTGCCTGCCCGTGTGCGGCATCCAAAGGACAAGGCCCTGGTGGAAAATGCAGTAAAACTGATGTATCGGTCCGTGTACGTAGACCTTGAAGGTCAGATTTTCCATAATCTGGAGTCGCTTAACGAAGCAATCCTCAGGTCTCTGGAGAAGTTCAACGCGCGTAATCTGACGCGTCGAAAGGAATCACGCCGTCAGCTCTTTGAGGCTGTGGAGCGGGACAATCTCCGGCCATTGCCTGCGAACCGCTATCAGATGAAACAGCGGGCTGTCGCGACAGTACAGCGTAACAGCTACGTAACTCTGCACAAGCATCACTACAGTGTGCCTGTGCAATATGTAGGCAAACGTGTGGAACTGGTCTACGACACTGACACGATCGACATCTTTCATGGCTTTACCCATGTGGCGACGCATCACCGCAACGATACTCCGTATGAATATACAACGAAACCGTCACACAATCTGCCCGGACGCAAGGGGAGCTGCGAGAGCGACATTGCGGAACTGCTTTCACGCGCGGCACAGATCGACAACATCGTATTGCACTATCTGCGGGCTGTCATCGAGGACAGGCGTTATCCGGAACTTGCCTTCAGAGTCTGCCGTGGCATCATGAAACTTGAGAAAAAGTATGGACAGGAACGGCTTGTGTCAGGATGCGCCGCGGCAATGGACGCACGCCTTTACAGTGTCAGCGACATGGTGGACATACTTGAGTCCGGAGCCGATGCGGATTATTTGCCGGGGGCTGATGCCGACGGCAATGACCGTCAGACACCATCCCACCGGAACATACGCGGTAAAGAATATTTTGCCGCGAGCATAAAACTATCAGCCAACAACAACGAACAACATGGAAACGAACAATAAAACCACGCCAATAACAGCGGAGAAAGACCGCAACTCCATCTCTCTGGATCTGATGCACCGTATGCGCTTACACGGCATGTCGGCAGCGTTCTCCGAAAGTCTTCAGGCCACATTCGCCGAGACAATGACACCTGACAGCTTTCTGAACTGGCTGTTATCCAGAGAATGGGACTACAGGGCCGCACGCAATATTGAGCGCCTGGTGAAAAACGCAAACTTCAGATACGACGACGCGTCGGTGGCGCAGATTGACTATAACCTTCCGCGTGGCCTGGATCGTAATCAGATGGAGCGTCTCGCATCGCTGGACTTTATCCGTAAAGGTGAAAACCTGTTCATCACAGGCTGTTCTGGTACGGGCAAAAGCTATCTGGCAACAGCATTGGGATACGAGGCATGCAAGGCCGGTATGCGCGTGCTGTACGCGAACGCATCCAAACTGATGGGAACCCTGAAAATCGCCAAAAACAAAGGAACAATCGAAATGGAGCTCAAGAAACTCGAAAAAACGCAGCTCCTGATCCTCGACGATCTCTTTCTGGTGCCTCTCGACGCCAAGGAACGCGCACACCTTACGGAAATCATCGAAGACCGCCATGGTCGCAAATCAATCATCGTGACATCACAGCTCCCCGAACTGGACTGGTACGAAGCAATCGGTGACTCCACAGTGGCAGATGCAATACTCGATCGCATTGTCCACACTGCTCATCGAATCACGCTTACCGGCGAAAGCGTCCGTAAGCTTAAAGCTATAAAAAGCAGATAAGACAAAATAAAATTGACCCCGTCGGCCAGAACGTTTTCAGGGGTCAATTCAAAATATTTTCAGGGGTCAATTCAACCTTGGCCTAAGGGGTCATCCGAGCCTGGGTTTTCCAATACCCGCCTTTCTCCATTTCCTGCAACGCAGAAACCTATCCACCGAAAAAGAGAGCCGTATGTGGTTTGCTCCATCGCTTCTGCATACCGAAGCCTTGCGTAAGATTATCCGCAGCAACCGCAATCGGTTGGAGATAGAGATACACGAACTTATCCTTGACATCATGGAAAGTGTCGGCACAGACACATTTTCCTTCTGCCCGAATGATATTCTTGTGCTGTTGGTAAACACGCAGGTCAAAGCGGAAAAGCACCAAGTGAGAAAGGTATTGCAGGAGTGCTGGAAACTGACGCCTGCGCCCAACGGTCTGACATATACCACCTACCAGTTGAACTACAATCGGGAATGTCGGTATGAGCCGATAAGGAGGGTGGGACGCTATTACACCATCACAAGGGAACAGCTTGAATCCCTGTAATTCTATTATTTTTTTGTTGAATTGATGAATAGGAATATAACTATGCTGATAACAAGTGATATACACTCTCAACAAAATCTCAACACTCCAAAAGAGGAGTTGAGGATAACACACCGTCCGACTGTTGATTTCTCTTTTGGCGAGTGGTTTGTTGAGAAGCCGTTGAGGAAGTATAATACTGTATATAAGGATATTAAACTATCCATTCATCAAATCAACGTTTTTCCAACCATCATCAACCCCACTATAATACTAAACCAATTAAAAGACTGAAATATGAACATCCAAGATGCAAAACAAATCAAGATTGCAGACTACCTGCAAAGTCTGGGCTACTCGCCCGTGAAACAGCAAAGCGGCAGCCTGTGGTATAAATCCCCGTTCCGCCGGGAAACGGAAGCATCGTTCAAGGTGAACACCGACCGTAACCTGTGGTTCGATTACGGGCTGGGTAGAGGCGGCAACATCATCACTTTGGCACAGGAACTATATGGCTCGGATTATGTTCCCTATTTGCTCGACAGGATTGCGGAACAGGTACCGCACATCCGACCTGTATCTTTCTCTTTTCGCCGGCAACCATACGAGCCGAGTTTCCAACATTTGGAGGTACGGGAACTTTCGCATCCGGCATTACTGCGCTACTTGCAGGAACGTGGGATAAACACAGCTCTTGCAAAGCCGGAGTGCAAGGAACTGCATTTTATCAACAACGGCAAGCCTTATTTCGCTATCGGCTTCCCTAATGTGGCAGGAGGCTACGAGGTGCGCAACCGATTCTTCAAAGGCTGCATAGCACCGAAGGACATCAGCCATATCCGGCAGCGGGGAGAGCGGCGAGAAAAATGCCTCGTGTTCGAGGGCATGACGGACTATCTTTCATTTCTCACGTTACGGATGAAGAACTGCCCGACCATGCCTGACCTTGACAGGCAGGATTACGTTGTCCTCAATTCGGTTTCCAATGTTTCCAAAGCCATAGATACGCTGCACGGATATGAGCGCATCCACTGCCTGCTCGACAATGACGAGGCAGGGATAAGGGCATATCAGGAACTGAGAAAAGAGTTTTCCGGACGCCTCCGTGACTTCTCCGACAATTACAGGGGCTACAAGGATTTGAACGATTACCTGTGCGGTAAGCCTTTGTCCCAATCGGCAGAGCCGATGAAGCAGGAGCCGCAAGTCCAATCCGCAAGGCGGATAATGCAGCCACCGAAGAAGCGAGGGCTGAAAATGTAGGGAGAGGGACTCAGCAGCCGCACGGATATTTACCGGCGGAAAATACCATAGCTTATTAGGGAATTTTCCGAACCGCATTGCAAGCAACGCTGAAAATTCCCCAATAAGCCAAAGAGGTTGCACCTCTCTGGACTCTCCCGACCAACGGCAGAAGCCGTACAAAAGCAATCATCAATCATTGTTTCACAAACTAAAAAAGAAGTCATATATGGGCTACACAGTATTACACATGGAGAAAACAAGCGGAACGGATGCCGCCATGTCAGCGCACATAGAGCGCACCATCCGACCGAAGAATGCGGATGCAGGCAGGACGCATCTCAATCGGGAATTGATAAGTTTTCCTGACGGTATTGAAAACAGGACACAGGCTATACAGCACCGGTTGGACACCGCAGGACTGACACGCAAAATCGGCAACAATCAAGTGAGGGCAATCCGTATCCTGCTTACGGGAACCCACGAGGATATGGAACGTATCACCAATGATGGGAGGCTTGATGAATGGTGCAGCGACAATCTGAAATACCTCGCTGACACATTCGGCAAGGAGAATATCGTGTCGGCAGTCCTGCACATGGACGAGCAGACACCGCACATACATGCTACACTTGTTCCCATTGTCAGAGGAGAAC
>CARTDA010000091.1:0-5097 GCA_949066965.1 uncultured Lachnospiraceae bacterium | reverse complement strand
CTATTTTCGGCATCAAAAGCTAAAATACATTGAAAAATATGGCTATTAAAAATGTGAGAGTGTGAAATTTTCTCTGTAAATTCAGGGCTTCTATGATAATTGAAAGGGCTTGGCAGCAGATCCTGTTGTTAAGCCCTTGATTAATACATATCAAAAATAATCCGGCATGTCAAGAGCGCCCGGATAATCCGGGCGTGTATTTACTCTTGGCATTCCGGCGTTTTTTTGTTACTCCGGCATCCTCTCCGGGTACATGACTGCCAGCTCTCCCCGGATTTTTCCCCAGTTCCGGATCGGGACTGTCCATTTTTTCACGATCTCAAATGTTGCCAGATACAGGGCTTTTAATAATGCCTGCGAACTCGGAAACACGCTCCTCTGGCGGTTTAGGCGGCGGTAGGAGGAATTGAGCGATTCTATTGCATTTGTCGTGTAGAATGCCGTCCTGACGTCCTTGGAAAACTTGAAGATTGGGGATACAGCATCCCAGTTGTCGCGCCAGCGATTCATCGCGTTCGGGTACTGTCCCTCCCATTTTTCTGTCACGGTTTTTAGATGCTTGGAAGCGGTTTCTTCATCCGGCGCAGTGTAGATTGTCTTCAGGTCTTTTGCAAATGCCTTCATGTCCTTGTTTGCGACATATTTCAGCGTGTTCCGCACCATGTGGACGATGCACCTCTGCTGCTCCGTTGATGGGAACGCAGCCGTGATGGCTTCTTTGATCCCCGTCAGGCCGTCAGAGCAGAGGATCAGTATGTCCTTTATGCCGCGGTTTTTTAAGCTGTTCAGCACGCTCAGCCAGTACTTGCTGCTTTCATTCTCCCCGATCATTATGGTGAGGACTTCTTTTTTCCCGTCTTCATTAATCCCCAGAACCACATAAGCCGCCAGCTTCCGGATGACTCCGTCGTCTCTGACGGAGAAATGCACGGCGTCTATGAATACGACCGGATAAACCGCTGATAGAGGGCGGTTCTGCCATTCCTCAATCTTCGGCAGCAGCTTGTCAGTGATGTCTGACACCATGCCTTCGCTAACCTCAAAACCGTATATGTCCTCTATTGTTTCCGAAATCTGTCGCACCGTCATCCCCTTGGCGTACATGGAAATAATCTTGTCATCAATGGCTGAAATGTCTTTCTTGCGCTTTGGCAGTACCTGCGGCTCGAAGGAACTCTGCCTGTCCTGGGGCATGTCCACCTCAAACTCACCGTATTTGCTGCGGACGCGCTTGGGCTTTGTCCCGTTGCGATAATTAGGCTCGTCGGAGCGTTCATACCGGTCATATCCCAGATGGCCGTCCATTTCCACCTCCAGCATCTCTTTGAGCGTGCCGGACAGCAGGTCTTTCAGGGCGTCTTGGATGTCCTCCGCCGTTTGAATGTCATACTCCCGGAGCAGACCTTGGATGACGTTCCTTTTTCCCTCTGTCATTGGTTTTGGTTTGTAAACTTCTTTTTTTCTGTTTGCCATAATTTTAGGCCTCCTATGATTTTTTATTTTATCATAGAAGACCTTTTCAGAATACTTTCGATTCAGTTTTTACAGAATTTTTTTCATACTCTCAAAAATGTCGATTTTTAATAGCCGTAGTAATATTGCCCTGAACCAGCATACCATAGTTAAAATTGTCTATTACAAGACTATTTTCTAGAAAAGCTGATATTATGTGGTTAGGTGGCATTAAAAATTTTTTTGTTTCACTCCATTCCTTTTCCCAACAGCTTATGCCGATATATTTAGAAATCATTTCTGCTGATAAAAAGAAAAGAAATTCTATATTTTCATAAGAATCTTTCGACAAATTGAAAAACGGAGGTAATGGCCACATAAATACCTTTTGATATGTAATCCTTCCATGTGCTATTGCATTCCTAACTTTAATCATATTGTCTATAAAAAAGGCTACATTATCATCCAACAACTCATATTTCTCCAGAAAATATTTAACCTTGATAGCCAAGTTAAGAAAATCCCCTATCAAAAGGCTATTAACTGACTTCCTATTCTGTTCCACCATCTGTTTAGTCTGTGCCTCCGTAAAGTAATAAGATTTAAAATGTTGGTACAGCATACTTTCAATATTATTCTCAAGTTTATTTTTTAATTCGTTAGCAATACTCTCTCCAAACAACTCAAATATATGAAAAAAACTTAATGTTGCTTCATCATAATACAAATCAGCATCGCAGCTTTCTTCTTTCAAATAAATCGCTTTTCTCCACCTGTCAAGCAAAGTAATAATCAATTCTGGTTCTTTATTCAGCCTATCTAACATAATTATTAAATCTTTTGAATAATCCACATCATCAATTTTTATATGAATCTCTTGTTTCTTGTATTCTATTTGCGTAATACCACTAGAACCCTCATTACTATGATAAACAGTAAGCGGAATTCCTGTAAAAAAAGTAATTATTCCTTGTATAACTAAATTATCCCCTCTGCTATATCTATGTGTTTCTGACGGACCACCATACTGCTCCAATTCACACTTAGTAATCACCGATAATTTTTTACACTTATAGGTTGTCCCCCCATCACTAGCTATCGTTTTTTTTCCTGTGTCAAAAACCACAGAATTATTGTACTCAAAATAAACTTCAATGTTGTTTGCTTTACAATTATAATAGTGTTGACTATACGACATTATTGACATTTTCTTCTATTCCTTTCAATTTCTAATTATACTATTTCAAGTGTCTGACATGGGCAGTTTTAGTAACTTAAAATTATCAGATTTTTTAGATTTGGGTTTTAATTTTTGCTTATTATATAATCACTAACTCCGTAAATTCCAATTTTTCAGTCTGACAAACCGGAAGTTATAACTGTAATTCTTTTATGAATCTCTGCATCCGTTCAGTTACCAATTCACTCCTTGTCATTGCGACAAGCTCGTCTTTACTAACCCATTTGTAATCGGAAGTTTCTCCGTTCTGAAGAATGATGCTATCTTTTGAACAATCCGTTACATATAAGAACTTCACATACAAAGGAGTGGTTTTGCTCATTGACTACACGACCAACTTCAGCAAGTTTTTTCGCAGCAATTCCCGTCTCTTCATATAACTCTCTGATTGCACAATCAAGTGGAGCTTCTCCTTGAAGTGCCGCCCCGCCTGCGGTGGCTTCCCACATACCTCCGAAATGTTTGCTGCTGTCGCGCTGCATCAGCAGATAGTCTCCGTCTGTGTGTTTTACAATAATATCACATACAAGATGGAAAAGCCCATCCGGGTTTGACTCACCACGAATCAGCGTAGCACTACTAATGTAATGAAAATTCTTACCGTAAGCATCTCATAGTTCCATGTGTTTTTCCTCCACAAAATCCGATTTGTTAACGTTATTATAACCTATTTTTTTACAGGTACACAATTCCGAAAAGGGAGAAATATAATTGTTTTGTGCCTGTGTCATTTTAATTGCTACTTTATCAAAAGACTGCTCCCTATGCCTAATCCTGCGGCTGCATACTGCTGTAATATTTCCTCCCGTTTTGCTTCTGTAAGCTGCGGCTCGTCAGACCACAACTGCTCATAAATTGATAACGCTTTTTTCAGATGTTCCCTTGCCTTGTCCAGTCTGCCACAGGCAAGGTTAATGTTTCCCATTGCTTCCTGTATGGCGGCATAGTCACTCGATAATTCAGAGTTATGCTCTTTCACAGTCTTTGCACACCTGCGGAGGGCGGAAAGCCCGCGCTCTGACTCACCCATGTCATGCAGCAGGACAGCATAATTGCATATCTGCGCTATGCTTTGGTTCATGTAAATAAGCCCATATTTCTCTAATAATGAAATGCCCTGTTCCATATAATACGCCGCGAGGTCATTTTTATTTGTTTTATGGTACAGTGCACCCATGTTTGCGTTAAGGTTGGAAACTAACAAGGCATTGTCAGCATTTATCTCTGTCAGAAATTCAAGCGCCTGCTGTTCGAGTTTTATGGCTTTTGAAGTCTGGTCTTCCATAGCCGCCTTATAGTCCAACAAAAGAGCCTTGTCATTGGCTGTTCCGATAATGCTGTTGTTCAACAGGTTTTCAATTTCAGCCACCACTTTTTTCATGCCTTCCTCATAATGATACTTGTCCATATATGCAAAGGCATCTTCCAGAAAGCGCAGATAAAATTCTTTATCGTCTATTTCAATCAAATCATTTATGTTTAAAGTGGTGGAAAACAGCAGCTTATAATATGGTACGTCTATTCCATGATAACAAAATATCTCTTTTTGCAGGTAATCAAGCATGGTATGGCAGTTCGTGACAGACGGCTTTGTATCCGTTATGGTAATCTCCTGTAACATTGGGTGCAGTGTTATCATGCGTCCGCTTTTTGGCTGTATAAATCCCATTTCCACTAAATCATTTATGTTATTCATGTCATGCTGCCTTAGCCATGATGCAAACAGCTTTGACGGGATTCCCGACAATGGGACGAGCGACAGGCAGCGCATGATTTCAGTCTGCATTTCGTTAAGATTGTACAATGAGAACAGTGTATGGATATGGTCATAATAAGTTGCCCTGCGGTTCTCTCCGTCCTTGGTGATGCCTATTTTGTCGGTTGCAGACATTCCCGCCTTTTCTTCCTCCAGCTTTTTAAGAAGTTCTTCCGGCTCTAAGATACCTGTCTGTAACAGCCGCGCAGACAGTTCCACGGCTAAGGTATGGAAATGCACAGTTTCTATTATCTGCTCTATGACTGTCTTGTAATCGCAGGCATCTGTATAGTAATGTCCTGCAAGTTCAAACAATACATTCCTGTCACTGATTTCCTCAAGCAGCATACAGGGTCTGTTTTCTATCCTGCTGCGGGTGGTAAAGAGCAGACGGCACTTATATTTGAGCATGACGGATAAAAATGTGTCCTTTGTGGCTGTTGTATTAAAGTTGTCGATAATGATTAATGTATCCTCTTTTAAAGACCGCAGAAAGCGGTTATGCTTTCTGAAACGTTCATCGTCAGTATCTTCCGGCAGGTCATCAGAAAAATCCATGCCGGTAACGTCACGTATTAAATCGCCGCTGTATATAATATACACCACTTTACAACTTTTTGAAAAATAAAATAACGCACAAGGCACTTTC
>CARTDA010000090.1:0-5180 GCA_949066965.1 uncultured Lachnospiraceae bacterium | reverse complement strand
ATCTGGTCAGTAGATTGGTTATGGCATACCTAATTACAATCGTTACAGATTAATTGGAAAAATAGGAAAAAAGGAGGAGTCCGTCAGCGTGGGCATTGTGGAAATGTGTATAACTGGCTTGAATATGGGACTGTGGAAAAACCTGTTTGCAGGATGTGGGGAAGCTGTACTTTGCTTTTCCATAGGCTGTGAACAGGTTTTTCCATAGTTTCATAGTCAGTTATGCACATTTCCATAATGTGACTTATCTGTGTTTCTTTTTCTTATCAGAAGTGACAGGTTTCAGCAGTTCGGAATTTAGTGCGCTTTCAAGTTGCTCATCAGCATTATCGGACAGTTTTATATCTTTAACGCCAAACCATTTGCGGAGGATCAGCTTGAATTTCTGCAATGGTGTTCCTTTAAATCCTGCCACTTCATCAACGGTTGCAACCATTCTGTCAACAATGGAAGTGTCCGCCTTACTTTCAACATCGCCAAGATGCCTTGCACGTATTTCACGCATAATGCGGACAATATCCTCTGAAAGCGTATGCTCGAAAAAGGCATCTTCTTCAATGGATATTCTTTTCAGTGTTTCCACCTGCAGGTTGTAATCGTCGGGACAGAGCTTTTTGATAAATATCATGCGCTGCGCATCAACCATTTTATTCAGGGTGTGGAACTGTGTCGTTACATTTCCGTCAACATAGATTTCCGCATCAACCATAAACCGCAGGAAATTATCACTTGTCAGTATCTCGCTCAAAAGCATTGGATTATACTTTCCGTCCTGTAATATTTTAACCGCATCATCACTGATACGCAGGCTGTCGGTGGTCAATGGGGAAGGCTGTCTTGTTTCGGACAGTCCCAAAAGATAGTCAGTGGTCACGTTATAAAATTTTGCCAGTATCCGCAGATTATAGCTGCTTATCTCCCTGTTTTCCTCAACTTCGTAGGAAGATAGTGCGGATTTTGATATTCCAGTGGCATCGGCAAGCTGTTCAAGACTAAGACCGTTTTCCACGCGCAAATCCTTTAGTTTTTCCTGTATGGTCAGTTTATATTTCATTAATCATCACTCCGTTAGAAATTATATGACAAATCTTATCATATTCCAGTGCAAAATTCCATTATTGTGGAAAATTAAGATTTTTAAGCCTAATTTCCATAATTCGGGAAATACGGGAGTAAGAGATTTTATGTGTAATAATGGTTTCATGCAGAGGAACATTGACAATTACATGACCGTCCGAAAGGATACTGCAAGCGGAAAAGTAGGCGATGACAATTCTACCGGAAATAAATGTGGATATAAAAAAGAGCCTGCCAAGCTGCATGACAACGGCAACTGTCACGAACGGCAGGCTGTCAGGAACAGATAAGGGGAGAGCGGCGATTATAGAGGGAAAAAGAAAAGCTGTTATAAAACGGACAGAATATCAAAGCAAAAAAAGAAAACAGGATACTTCTCTAAACAGAGGAGAAAAACAAGGAGGATTTTATGAACCTTACAAGGTATGAACAGGAAGTTGTGATAAATTTCAATGCGGAGGAGGACACCGCGACGGTGTATACTGCCAATCCGACATGGCTTAGAAAAATGGAAGCGCTTGCAAAGGAGTTTCCCGATACATTCCGCCTTATAAGACAGACTGAAATCAGCAGGACATATGAAATGCCCAAGAGATTGGTGCGCATCGGAAAGCCGAGGGAGCTGTCCTCTGCACAGAGGGAGAACCTCATAAAGATGCGTAACGCCAAAAAGCAGATGCACGACTGATTGCGGACTGGCATATATATGGGAAAATGGATTGTGTTTCGACGTAAAATGCATTGACTTTTTGTGCGTACAGGAATATAATTAATGTGCGCACAAGAAAGAGAGGTGAAACAATGGCGCCAAAGAAGGCAGGACGACCACCCTCTGACGAAACCATGACGGACAGGCTGTTTGTACGGGTAAATAAGGAAACACTGGACAAGCTCAACGAGTGTACGCAGGAGCTGGAACTTTCCCGTTCGGACGTTGTACGAAAAGGTATCGACATGGTGCATGAAAGCCTGAAAAGGTAAGATAGAAACGGCGCCTAACCGCGAAGTATGAACGCCGTTTCAGAGTGAGCCTGCCTAATGACAGACCGCATAAATAGTATACACTATGCGGTCTAATCTTGCAAGAAATCAGAAAAGGAGAGAAAAACAATGATGCAGATGATTTTGACAGCCATAGCAGAAGGCAACCTCCGCATGGGTACAGAAACAATGGAACACAATTCAGAACTGAAAAGTGCAATGAATCGGGTGTGTAGACTGGGAGAAGAACTTTCTAATACACTCAATGATTCGGAAAAAGAGCTGCTTGAAAAACTGGAAGATTCCTATGCAGAAGCAACCCAAAGCGATTCCCAACAGAGCTTTATTAATGGTTTTCGTTTGGGAGCATTGGTGATTATGGAAGTCTTTGCAGGGCGTGACGGTCTTGTGCTGGGCAACGTAGAAGGTTAGCTGCGATATGCAGGGGCAGGAAAGGACAGGATAACAGAGTGGGAAAGATTTTAGATGCATTCTCCGACGAGCAGCTCCTTGTAAATGCAGTGACAGAGAAACGCTCACCAGCGCATCAGAAATATTGTGAACAGGTATGCGCGTTCCACAAAGAACTGGAGGAAACGCTCAATGAGGAACAGACAGGACTTTTGGAAAAGCTGTTAGATGCAGTGGAAAATGAACATAACTGCGACGCACAGAACAGGTTTATCAGGGGATACAGTTTGGGTGTACTGATGGCTACGGAAGTGATGGAGGAACGGGATAAATTTCTTATTGAGGAGGATTGTACATAATAATTTAAACGAACGAGAAACGGGACATTTTCAGATATGGGAGTGTCCTGTTTGTGTTTTTGGAAAAACACGAAATTTGTCAGTAGCAGAATGACAGATAATAAGTTATGACATTCAATTATATTACCTCCGCAAATTCCGATTTTACGTTCTCTACAACTTTTCGATAATTCCGATTTATTCTTGCCTTTTCATCAATCGTTTTTTGAAGGCTCTAATCCTCGCACCATAGCGGCTTGAATATAGCAAACCCACCAAAAGCATTCCAACTGCAAATCCCTGTACAATATCCAGTCCAGCCATAACTGTCGGATTATCATAAAGGCTTGTCCCTTTAATGATAGTGTAGGCTAATACTAAAAGCATTGCTATCCCATTGCATATCCGCACACGCTTATTGTATCGTTCCGCTTCTGCGTTTGTATAATCCACTGCCCGCAATACAGTTTCTTTCATTTCTTTATCCATATTCTCGGTTTTCCTTTCTCCATTTAGGATTTCCCGTAAGTCAACTTCATAATAATCTGATATTTCAATCAAAATATCTAAGTCCGGCATATTGTTGCCATTCTCCCAACGGGATATTGTTCTGTTTGATACATTAAATTTTTCTGCAATCTGTTCTTGGGTAAGTCCCTTTTGCTTACGGAGTTCTTTTAAGAATTTTCCGATTTTTTCTTGGTTCATGCTTTTCCTCCTTTCAGAAAAATCCTATCAAAACTGCCCGATAAAAAACAGGACACAAAGCGAGAAATGCCTTATTTTATTACCCGACAAGGTATGTCTACCAATCTTGATTTGTCGTTGCTTTATTTTATATCCGTTTTTCAAAAAATGAAAGCGATTTCTTATACTTTCTGTTCATCAAAACGGAACTTAAACAGGGCAGTGACAAGCCGCTGTTTTATGCTGTCCTCGGTATCCCTGTCGATATGCCCGTTTTCAATGGCGGCGATTCGGATTCGCTTGCTGTAATGCCGTAAAACCTCGTCCACGGCTTCCGGCTCGCCGCTGGTCGCCCGGACAATCGTTTCATAGGGCAAAAGGTTCGGATTCCCCATGTGAAAGCACCTCCATTTCTTTGTGCAGAAGCTGTAAAGTCCTGCGGATTTGATACCCGGTCGTACTCCGGCAGCGTCCGTACATTTTCCCGATTTCCTGTTGTGTGTAATCTCCGAAAAAGTAAAGGAAAATGATTTCCCGGTTTCTCTCCGGCAGAGATAACAGGGCGGCGGCAAGCTCCCCATTGGTGAGGATAACTGTCTGACCGCATATCGTTATAGGGTGTTCTTCATAGGGTGCTTCAAAATATTCGTCTGTTGTGCCTAAAGGGTAAAACTTTTCTTCTGTGAGGTATTCAAGGGATATTTCTTTTTGCCGCCGCCTGCTCCTGTCACGCCATGTGTTGATAGCCGCAAAGCGTATGACGGTCTTGCGATAGCCGTTGAACGTATACATGATGTGTTCTCTGTATGCTTCTGTGCAAGGCATAAATAATTCCCCCTTTCTCCCACATAGGGTGTTACATGGTTTACAGTTGCTTTTATAATTCAGAGGAATGACAGCACGTAGTCTGTTATATCTTGAATACTGCAAATAATATTTTGTATATGCCTACAACCAAAAGCAAACTTGAATTTACCAATAAAACAATGAACAAGTCTTTTACAAAATACCATACTACCCATAATGGAATATCTAACATATAGGGCAAACAGAGTAACAGTAGCGGTAATATGCCATGCCTTGTAATGTCAAAGAGTATCAGTCTCGTTGTCTGCTTCTTTTTCTTCCATTTTCTTATTGTTGCTATTGGATATACCGCTGCTGCAACCAACGCTAAATATGCCCCATTCAGTAACAGGTGTCTTACAATATACGGGCTGCCCGATATATCATATTGTTCTCTGCCCAAAAGAGCAAATATCACATTTTTGCTTATAATATCCGCCAGTTGGTTCGTGACAAGATAATCGTTCATATTGATGAGGAAGATGATTCCTAATCCGCTTTCCGGCAATAAAAACATATTTGACATATAATTCTCAACAAGTCCAGAATGCCCCAATACAGGCTCTGTATATTCCTCCGTTAAAGTCCACCCCATTCCGTAATAATAGGGGCTATCACCATCTACATATACATTGTCATAAAGCATGGCATTTAAACTGTTTTGATTGACGATTCCCATTCCTCCATTTAGATACATTTGCAGATATTTTGTCATATCTGATACACTGGAACTTAAATAACCCGCCGGAACGGTAGACCATGAATATTTATCGGGATAGTCCGGCTCTCCCGCAATCGGAAGTCCAAAATAATTTCGATACCCTGTTATCAATCCGTTTT
>CARTDA010000089.1:0-5424 GCA_949066965.1 uncultured Lachnospiraceae bacterium | reverse complement strand
CAGCGATTACATAGAGTTTTACGATAAGAACGGGGAAATGGTGGCGACTTATTCCAATAATGGGTGGACGATGTATACCACCAATGCGGAGGCTTCCAGACAGACGGAAATGTGCATGATCTATAACGAGGCATGGGGAAATGCAAAGAGGGGCATTCCGCTGGCGGGTGAAGAAGCGGTGAATGTGGAAAATCCGCAGAATAGTTTTGACGCAAAAGCATAGTGGGAAATAAAACTTATATCTCTGATAAGCCACAGCCTGACAAGGCAGGGCAGGCATCCCCAGTGTTCCGGCAAAACAGAGAGAGGTGATTGAAATGGATATAACAGGATTAGCAAAAAGCCATCATGCGGACATTCAAAAGACGGGAAAGGCATCATCCAGAAAGGAATGGAAGCTGTCTGACTCCCTCCGGGAGAAGATAACAGGATGCGGCGCAGAACGTCTATATGGGGAATAAGTTCCTCGCCCTGCGGAAAAGCGAGGTCGCCAAAGTCGCGCCGGACAGGGCGGGCTTTCTGGCAGATCAGTGAGAGGAGGTGAAGGCCGGTATGGAATTTGATCGGGGAGGTTAACAGGTATATTTGCATGGAGACAATGAACTGCTCGGACTTATTACAAGGGAGCAGGAGCGGCTCTGAACGACAGAGGAACCGCTATGACAAAATAATGGAGGAGATTAAGAAAACGAATGTAAATAGTTCCCTTTTAACGAAAGCTACAAGTGATGAAAAAACATCGGAATGGTTGGAATATAATTTATCTTTGATTCCGAAAGTAGTTGATAATATAAAATCAGCGGCAGCAGCGCGTGGCGCAAAAATGTTAAGCCGCGATAGCACCATGAATGGATATGACAGTATGACAACAGAAGTTGTTACTCAGGTGGAAGCCGATCCGGAAACGGAAAAAGCAAGGGAAGAACTGGAAGAAAAGATTAAGGAGAGAAGGGAAGAAAAGAAGGAGCAGGAGGGAAAAGCGGCTAAAAGATGGGAGGAAGAAAAGGCGGCGGAACGGCAAGCAGAAAGAAAAGACCAGAAGGAAGGTACGTTCACAGTATCTGTTACTGGCACGGATGTGAAAAGCGTTACACAGAATATTGTTGCGGCGGTGCCGGGTACAGCGTCGCCAACAGGTGGAAGTTCTGACATCAAGGCATAAATATTCCTTACCCCCAATTCTGCAGAGGCGCATAAAACTTTGCCCTTGCGGATTGATCAGGCATATTGCAAGGGAGCGGATGTGGCTCTGATAGCATACCACTTATGAGGTTTCCGGATGAGCTGCTTGCCGCACAGATTGACAGCATCTGCCATCATATTGGACAGGTAGAGCTGCTGTATCAGAATATCCGCGGCATCAGGCATGACATGGCAAATCACATTCTGACACTGGAAAGACTTTATGCGGCAACAAGACGGATGAGGCGAGGGAGTACGGCACGAACCTGAAAGCTGCCCTTTCCGGGGCGGCAGGCGAAATCGGGAGCGGAAATCCTGTGACGGACGTCATCCTGCTGGAATGGAAACGTGAGGCACAGGAGAAAGAAATACAGTTCTGTTCCGAATTCTATTATCCGACAGGTTCTGGCATCAATGCGTTTGGCATCAGCGTGATTTTGAACAACGCACTTCAGAATGCAGTGGAAAATACAGGGAAGAATGATGATATTTTCATTTGTCTTGATGTCAATGGCAATATCCCCTGTGTACTTTGCTGCCACCTTGCGGATATTGGATAAGCCATATCCATGTCCTTCCATTTTTGCTTTTGAAGTAACCGGAAGCCCGCTCTCCAAATCCCAGTGCAGTTTTCCCGAAAATCCGTTGCTAATCTCTATCATGTATGCATGGTTCCGGCGATAGGACGGAAGGTTCTGTCTCTGTGTGATGCTGATGATGGAAGTATAATCGTTTACAACAGAAAAAAGCTGTTCCACAGCATTTTGGTTCAGAGTCCGGCTGAAAGCTCCGAAAGAATGACTGAGTAGCTGAAAAAATGACTTACAGTTCGAAAGGAGACGAAAATAATGATGACAGTTAAAAGTGGAACAGGAAACAATATGCAGACAGTGCGTTATAACATGAATGCGCAGGCAGATTCCGTCAGCAAAAGGATACAGGAGCAGATTACGGATGCGCAGAAGCGGATGCAGGAGCTTTCGGCTGACAAGGATATGACGCTGGAAGACAAGATGAAGAAAAGGCAGGAAATCCAGCAGGAGATTGCAAACCTCAATCAGCAGTTAAGGCAGCACCAAATTGAACAGAGAAAGGAGCAGCAGTCTAAAAACGCATCTGCAAAAGAGAACAATCCAGACAGCCAGAAAACAGATGCGGCAAAACAGGGAGCGGGATTTTCATCTGCAGGCGTGACAGCGATACTTTCCGCCGATTCATCCATGAAGCAGGCAAGGGTGCAGGGCAGCGTGGCGACGCAGATGGAAGGCAGGGCAGGTGTCCTTGAAATTGAGATAAAACAGGACGGCAGCAGGGGCGGTGACACCTCGGCAAAGGAAGCAGAGCTTGCCGAGGCAGAACAGAAGGCAGAGGATGCCACAGGTGCACAACTCAATACGCTTGCTGAAGCAAACCGGACAATGACAGAAGCGGCGGAGGAAGACAGGGCAGATAATAAGGCAGCGGCGGAACGTGAGGACAATAAACATACGGACAAAACAGATAAAGATGACCAAAAGGCAACTGGAGAATCAGACGAGTTAGAAAAAAATGCCGACATAAAGACGGGTGTTTCACCATTGAAAGCATTTGCATCATCGGAGAATGCAACGGGAGAAACGGAAGTTCGACCGGCAGCAAAAAAACATATTGACATGTATCTGTAAAAAAATTAAAGATAATATTTTATTTGCCATTTTCTGACAAAGAGATTATACTAAAGTATACCAAATTTTTTATACGGAGATGAAGGCATATGAAAATAGTAGAAAAACAGACTCTGGATGAGGAAAGGGCTTTATATGGAAGCAAGGGCATTATCATAAACGACTGCTCCTTCGACGGCCCGGCGGATGGGGAAAGTGCGGTCAAGGAGTCGTCGGACATACAGGTAAACAGATGCTTTTTTAACCTGCGCTATCCGTTCTGGCATGTGCATGGTTTGGAGATTCACGACTCGGAAATGACGTCGCTGTGCCGCGCCGCGCTCTGGTATACAGACCATGTTACGGTCACAGATACAAAGATGCACGGTATCAAGGCGTTTCGCGAGTGCAGCGACGTGGTGATTCGCGGTTGTGACATCATGTCGCCGGAGTTTGGCTGGTCTGTGAAAAACATTGAAATGAATGATACCACTGCGGAGAGCGAATATTTTATGATGCGCTCGGAGAATATCACGTTCAAAAACGTGACACTGAAAGGCAAGTACTCGTTCCAGTACATAAAAAACGCAGTGTTTGAGAATTGTCATTTTGATACCAAGGATGCATTCTGGCACGGTGAGAATGTCCTGGTGCGAAATAGTGTTGTCAAGGGAGAATATCTGGCATGGTACGCAGACGGACTCACGTTTGAGAACTGTAAAATCATCGGTACACAGCCGCTGTGCTACTGCAAAAACCTGAAACTGGTTGACTGCGAGATGATAGACACAGACCTCTGCTTTGAAAAATCCGAGGTGGAGGCAAGAATCACCACACCGGTTCTCAGTATCAAAAATCCGCTTGCTGGTGCAATTACAGTACCCGAAGTCGGGGAGGTTATTATGGATGATGAGAATGCTAAGGGAGAGATTCGTATCGAATAAAAACGACTTGAAAAAACCGATAAAGTATGCTATGTTTAAGAAAAGCGGAGGTTTTTCTATTTTTTAGGAGGTATTTTGATATGAAGAAATTGTTGGCGATGGGACTTGCCTGCGCAGTAATGCTTGCTCCGGCTGTTTCCGTTCATGCCGCAGAAGAGGTCGAGACTTGTCATATCGGAGGCTGCAATCTTGGGGAATGCTTTATGGATACGGACGGTGACGGTATCTGTGGAAACCACTATTTTGTAGATGAAGACGGTGATGGAATCTGCGATTTTCACTGCTATTCTGATGTAAATACAGATGGAAGCTGTGATTTTTTCGTGGATGCAGATGAGGACGGAATCTGTGACCACTGTCACGACCATGGAAAACCGGTTCCGGCAGATACCTTGGATGGCGCCACAAGTACTACGGTAGCACCAAATACGTCCACAGTCACTTATGCAGCGCCTGCACCCACAGTGACATATGATAGCAGTTATTATTATGACTGCCATGGCAGCAGACATCACAGAAGCGGACATCACGGACACTGCTGGTAAATATTTCTGATAAGACAGAGGGCACGAACTCTGTAAAAACGTAACAGGATGCGGACTGCTGCGTGCAACTATTAACACTGGCTCGATAAGGAGGACAATATGCAGTATAATGAAAACAACCTTCAAGACTTAATAACTGACAGGCAGGGTGTGGTTCTCCTCAGGGCGTTATGCGGGATGAGCACGGTGTATTTGTGCCGTTCTGGAAGAGTATTTTTGTATTAATTAGTATTTGTACGAAATCTCAAGCTTTTTTGGAAAAAACACCTTTATCGAGGTGTTTTTTTCTGTCCCCGGATGAACTGTTACACACTTTTCACAGAGAAAAGGACTGCCGTTGCAAATGAAAGTAAAAGCTGAAAGGAAATGAGATTTTATGATTACAATATACGGAAAATACACAAATGCAATTGTTTACACAACAGAAAATGAACAGTACGCAATGGATGATTATGCGCGCAGACAGCTTCAGATGATATGCGACCATCCAAGCGCCGCAGGCAGTAAGATACGCGTGATGCCGGATGTGCATCCCGGAAAGGTAGGGACAATCGGACTGACTATGACAGTGGGGGATTCCCTGATGCCGAATCTGGTCGGCGTTGATATCGGCTGCGGCATGACACTCGCCAGAGTGAAGGTAAAGCATCTCGAGTGCCAGAAGCTGGACACTGTAATCCGCGACAATGTGCCCATTGGCGGTGCGGTCAGGAAGACGTGCCATAAACTGAGTGACAGGGCAGCGCTTCGCAGGCTGCGCTGTTATAAGGCAGTCGAGGAGGCAAAGGCGGAGTGCAGCATCGGGACGCTTGGCGGCGGCAATCATTTCATTGAAGTGGACAGGGACGACGAAGGGGCGTTCTACCTCGTGATTCATTCCGGCAGCCGCCATCTTGGAATGGAAGTGACTGAGTACTATCTGAAAGAGGGGCAAAAGGCATCGCAGATGAAAAAACAGGGGCACGCGCCGTATGACCTGACCTGTCTGGAAGGAGATCTGTTAGGGGACTATCTGCACGATTTGGAGATTGTGCAGGAATTTGCGCGGCTTAACAGGGAGGCAATGGTTGACGAGATTGTGCGCGGCATGAAATGGAAAGTGCTTGACAG
>CARTDA010000088.1:0-5486 GCA_949066965.1 uncultured Lachnospiraceae bacterium | reverse complement strand
ATCTTAACTTCTGTTATATATATCGGTGCAAAAAAATATTCCTTTAGCTCCTTTTTGAAATTTTTCGAGTTTTCTGATAACCTGAAATTCTTCATATAATGTGTGACATTTTCTGCAATTACATAATCTGTTCAGAAAAAGGCGCATGAAACATTACCGTTCCACACGCCTTCACTTTTAGGAACTGTTCAAAAATAACCTAAGCATCTTGACTTGTCTATTTCTGAACAGTTCCTTAATCATCTGAAAAACACCTATGCATATATACTATCATACTTATCTTCCGGCATTTTGGTGACATCATAATCATACTTGCGAAATTCTTCGCGTCTTTGGTAACATAGAACCTGCTTCATCTGCTGATAGCCAATCGCCAGATTAAACGGCGTAATCTGGCACTTTTCACTCAGGTACGCAAGCCATTCATCCACATCCAAAGGGCACTCCTGATTTTCCTCAATATAATGCAGGAACTCTTCCTTAAACGCCCCTATCGGCATCAGCAGGAACACGGCAATGGAATCAGCGGCAATTTCCTCCAGGCTCTGCGGAATCAACGGAATCGCATATGTATTCTTAAACATATTCCTGGACTGATGAATCAGGTATCTGCCGATACCGTTGGCAATTGCATAGCGGCGTGTCTTGTATCCCACCTCGCTGTCAACCACAATCTGTACCTCTTTGTCCCCCATGGCTGAAGTGACTGCCAGTTTTTTGTTCAGGCATGCGCCCCCATCAAGATTCAATTTTTCTTTTATCACCTTGATTCCCAAATGCTTTGCTATCAGGTTGATATCAATAGGGAGAGCCACCACCCTTCCTGCCTTGGCATAGCTTACTGCAACCAGATGCCCTGCCATTACGGCTATTTCATTATAAATTTCCGTGATTGACTCTACTCCCTCATCGATTCCCAACAACTCAAATTGTCCTATACTTCTCATTTCTCCATATTCTCCTCTTTTACCCGCATCCAGTCTAACAATCTGAGGTGCTCCTCCGTATCACTTTCTCTCCGGCGTATGACCGCATTAATCAGTTCATCCCACATCCGGTCATAACATTCCGCCACACCATACTGCTCGCTGTCCACCTGTGATGAGACCCATAAAACCAGATTTTCTTCCACATTTGTGTTTTCCACTAAATTCTTTTTAATTTGTTGTGTTTTCAGCTGCATCTGCAAATGTCCGACCAGCCCCCAAAGCCACTCCCATTGTATACAATATTTTTTTAACATATCCATATACTCCAAAATTCCATTGCCGCCTATTGCTGACAGCTCCCTTCCGTCGAGAATCGTCTCTGAATTTTCTAAAATACAAATCCCTATCAGGCCCTGTAACATTTTCACTTCCTCCCTCTCCGGAAGCCGGTCTTCTATCATCTTCTTTAAATTTGAAAAATTTAAAGAATCCAACATTACCTGTTTCCAGGAATCATGTTCATTGTCGCCTGTCGCCCTTTGCAGTTCTTCCCTAAGCATTGTGCCTAATGCAATATAATAGCCGCTATTGAGCAAATCCCAAAAAGAAACCTCTGGCGTCCGCACTTTCTCTGTCCTACAATATTCTATATATTTTTCAAGGAAGAACATTTCACAGTTTTCCTTTATTTGGTCATATCTTATTACAATGCACGAATATAGCAGCTCCGCCATCTCCTTCAAAAACTCTTTTACGCTGATAAGATAAGACACCATTTCCTTCTGGTCACTTGCTTCAAACTGTTTATCATACCAGTATTCCTTCTCAGTCATCTCCACATACCGCACAAGCTCCCGGACAGAATCACCGGAACAGGGAAATACCATAAAAGCATCACTCTGCTGTATATACTGCTCCTTTATATTACATATATCTTCCTGTATTTCAGAAAGTTGTAACAATTCATAGCCCATCCACACATTTCCAGCAAAACGTTGTGCGTTTGCTTCCTCCATACGCTTTTGCATACGTTTTAGCAATTTATATTTGGCATGCTGATTATAGTATACACTACCCAGGGGCTGCCCTGTAAGAATATGTATTTTTAAATTTCCTGTGCTATCCATGAAACATGCACTGATTGACACTGACTGTAATAATGCTAACACAAAATTGCTCTGCTGAATAGTCTGGGATTCCAAAATCAACGAAATATTTTCAATCATGAAATCCGCCCATTTCTCCAGATTATCTGCCCAATTCCGGTTTTGATTCCGCTCGGCAGCCTTACTTTCAAGAAGCTTCGTCAATATCGGCGCCGAGATATCAATATCATCCGAATTTCTAAGCCAAATCAACGTATTAATCCATTTGTCTCCCTTATCCCTCCGTTTGGAAACAATGGCAAATTTATTCTTATTGTTATAAAAATCCGCTATCGTAATTTCCCTTTTGCCAAGTACTGTAAAAACACTTTTTTCCAAATCAGCATAAACTTCAATTACGATAAGTCTGCTATGGATATCCGATACATCATTTCTTCTCCTGCTAACTACCCTCGACACATTCTCAATCGCCTGGTTCCACTGTGTCCCTTCATATTCTTCCCGATGGGATAAATATACCAAATCCCTTTTTTCAAATTCTCTCATGTAAAAATTATAATAGAGACTGACTCCTACCAGCTGCTTCTGCCAATCCTTGGCATATACATATTTTTTGTTTTCCAGAACCTGATCCAGATTCATCCGGATATTCTCTTCAATTTTTTCAGAAAACGGCATCTTTACAGATGCATCCAACGCAGAAACAAACTCCTGGCTTGCCAGTGTCCTTAACACATCAAACAGACTTTTATATATTCTGGGAATCAGCACTGTGTCAATATATGCCAGACCTTCCTGTGTAAAGCCGTTTCTGCTCAGCTGAATCAGCTTTCTCCCCCTTCTCCCTCCTTGTATATTGATAAATTCCAGAAGGTTTCCACTCTTGTTAATATGATGCTCCGCAATTAAAATTCCCTTGTAATAAAATTTACAGGGAGACTGGATGGACTGAAAATTATCCTGTGCAACAAAGTCCACACCAACACAGGCACTTACCGCCAAATCCTCCAGCCACAGATTCATTTTCATCTGTGACAGATCAATTCGGCATACACCTTTCTCTATCTCAAAATTAATAATATTCCCATCAGTGCATTCCTCAGCATTTTTGTATATCCAGCACATATGTTTTTTCAAATTTTCCTCTGTAAACCCATTCTTCTCCATACTACTAAACGCTATCTTCTTCAGCTTTGATTCCAGTAAATTTGTCTGCACCCTGCCCAGGTCAAATTTGACTGACACATAAATCGGGAAAAGCAAATCTTCCAGCTGCCCATCGACATCCATCAGTATCTGTATCGTAAGTGCTATGATATCACGTCTGATCTGACTGCTTCCGTACTCCTTGTCAAAAGGATCATGCCCCGTCCACGCATTCATGCAGTCCGTCCGGGGGCGTTTCTTGTCATGGCTAATAAATACCTGAAACTCTGTCCCAAAAGCCATCGGATCTTCTACCGGATCTTTCGGCTCTACGTTGATATACCCATTTTTCCCATTGGCGCCTGTAAGGAACTCAATTTTATAACGTTCACCGTTGCGAACATATGTTTCGCAAAAGAAATTGTCACTTACCAAAAACACAGACTGCAGACCGATACCAAATTCCCCTGTCGGTCTAAGCCAGTCCGGTATTTCACGAAGTAGTTTTTTTCTACTCTTATAGCTTGTTCCTACATCAGAAATGTTGCGCAGTGTCTGCGTATTAATCCCCGTTCCATAATCCTTAATAGAAAAACATATTCCATACTTTTCTTTTTCGTTTTCCCACTCCGGAATCTCATCCAATGAAATGTCTTCATAGTCATCATTTGCGTTCAATTTCTTACAGGAAATAGTAATTTCTATGGGATACTCCACAGGATTAATAATCTTTGAGAGATTGGCTATCCCCGGTTTTCTCATATCTTTCTGGCTTTCCTCAAATCGGAATTTCGAGCTTGTTCGATAGTCTTCATAGCATTGCAGTTTCGTGGAATCAATAGCATTCTGTAGCAATTCACGTACAAAGGGAAAATAACCAGAATAAATATTTTCGCCTTGCAAAAAAGAAAATGCTTTCTGCTGGGAAATCTGAAAACGACTCAGCGCCAAATCCCACGGTATTTCTTTCCCCTTCAGTAAAAGCTTGGACAGCTTAAAAGACGGCAGGGCACCACCAAATCCCTTAGGCGCAATCCTTGACCAGTAATAACTGGCTGATTTTAGCAATGCCTCAATCCCGTCACACTCGTTTCTCACAAGACGCATTGTCTCTCGTGTCTCACAATCCGCCTCAATTTCAATCTCCTCTGGAGTAATTTTAAGTGTCCGAATCGCTAGATGCTTGTTGTAATGCGCCTCGGATTGTTGAGGAAAAGAACCAGCAAACGCATGCGCAAAGGGATGAAATCTGTCATTGTCAATATCCAAGGCATCCCCCAGCTGCAATAACACTGCCACAAACCTGGGATGCAGCATATCATTATCATATCCGTTTTCTTCCCATGGCAAATCCAAAATATGTTTAAATTCCCAATCCGTATGCAATGCCGCGCAATCAGCAACACGAAAAAATATGCGCATCGGTACCCCGGACATTGAAAACTCCGACCTTAATTTGTCCTGCCCAAGAATCCAGTCTTTCACACTGCTTGCCGCTTTCTCCCCATGATATCGTCTCTGATATTCCGCCAAAAGCTGCACCACCGCATAGTAGGTGTCAAGTTTTATCACGTACAAATTCTTTTTTTCATTGTGATACTCGATGCCCTCATAATCAATTTCTTCATCGGTTTCCTGGCGATATATGCTCTTCTTCATTAACAAAGCAGCATTTTTCAAATCCTTGTCTGCACCAGCCGTCAAATCATCAACCATTTCGACAAACTCGTCGCTTTTTATAATCCGCTCGCGGTCTTCTGCCAGAATTGCCATACCAATATCATGAATATATACTGTATGTAGAATGGCAAAGCAGTCTGTCGCGGACAATGACGCTATTCTTTTTTCCCCTAATATCCGTTCAATATTATGTACAACCGCATCAGCATGTGACGAATCGTGCCTGCTGTATGACGGAAAAGATGCCAACGTCAGTTCCAGCAATCGAATCAGCCATTGTTTATTTTGGTGCCATGCATGCCAGAGTGTTGCCGCCCTCTCATTCCCCTCCGGACGCTTCTCATAGAACTGCAGTTGTTGTTCTATTGTCAGGCGCTTCAGGCTATATTCCCAATCCTCCCTGTAATAAACTTTTTTCCTATTATCTTCCACCATAATCACGAACTCCCTCATTTTAAAAACACACCTTCTATACTGACTGACCATAGAAGGTCTGACCACGCTCCTGTTGATGTGCTTAGTTCAATATATTCTGCATAAATCATTTCATGTTAGTATTTTATTATATTGTAAAGTACAGTTTACAAGGGACTACACAAGGTAACGGTCTGACGGGCGCTGATAT
>CARTDA010000087.1:0-5591 GCA_949066965.1 uncultured Lachnospiraceae bacterium | reverse complement strand
TCTGCATAATCCCCATCTGTACAAGATTTCAATTTCTTGTTCTGCATAAATTACCGATAAACTGAAAGTTATCGACTTGTTTTTGATAGCCTATTCTGCAAAAAGGTAACAGCAGCTTCTTGTACTTCTTCTCTTAATTCGCCCTGTGTAGGTTTTTTTGCAATCCTTTGTATATCTGAGAGAATACAATTTATGCTCTTATCAGAAAAAAGAGGTGCCAGACAGGTAATAATCCAATACTTCCATATTTCGTCTTTTTCATGTGGACTTAAAATTCTATGAATTAAGGGGGTCAGAGCTGATTGGTGTAAAGCCAGCACCGGCAAAATATCACCAGCAACAGGCCAATTACAGTCCTGTATCCACTCCAAAAGAGAGGGTAATATCGGCTCAATCTCATTGTCAGTGAGGTGTTTTAGCCTCTCTATATTGGAACTATCAAATTTATTATTTGGCACCAAGTCGTAAATATCTGTCATATTAGTTCTTCATCTCCATCTCAACTTAACGATTTGTCGTCTTTACCTGATAGCATTAAGACGCACTAAATTATTATTTGTTATGTAAGCAAATTGCAAATTAGCTTATTAAACCTGTCGCTTTCGCTCCATTGAGGAAAGTGACAGGATTCCTCAAACCAATAAACCTGTTTTTCTGTTTCAATCCGGTCGAAGTATTCCTTCGCAAGAGCAGAGGATACATGGTTGTCATTTCTTCCCTCGATAAATATGATTGGAGCACCATATTGTGTTTGGGCTTCAAAGTTTGTTTGCATGACTTCCTGCCACAAATATTGTATGGCTTGCAGACTGCCCCTCTGGCGCCGAATCAAATCGGCGAGTGTGTAATATCGAGAGAGCAAAAAGGGAATGGCTAAATTATTATACTCTTTCAATCATTCCGCTTTTCTCTATTTTATTCCAACGTTTGAATGCAATTATTTACGCATCAGTTCCATAGCCGCTGTACTCAGATACCATGAGATATTTCTCATCAGCAATAATTCCATAACATCTGTCGCTGTCCTTTTTATGAAGCTGATTCCCTAAATAAATCCTGTTATCATCCCAAAACTTTACGGTCTGGCCGTTTGGAAGGGTATATTCAATGTTCGCAAAGGAACCTTTCAGCGCATTCAGCTCTGTTACTTCTTCCATATCTGGAATCTGCAGCGTATTGAAGGCCACAATCAGCTTTTCTTTTAATTCGCTTAACGATGTTTTCCCTTTTTTACAGCACTGTGCAACAAGGCATTCCGCCCCAAAAGGCTGCCCTTCTGTTGCTGCACATCCGTTACAAGTGCTGCATAATTCACAGTTCGTACAATCAATTCCGCAGATAGATTTCATTCTGTTTTCCTCCTCAAATTCTCTTTTTTACAGCTTCCTTATGGGAAAAAATATATACCCTTTCCCGGTCTTTGGACAGGTAAAATCATGGACGGCACCAACCAGAGCAATACTATGCTCCTGTTGAATCATGGGAGGGGACATTCCTTTTCGGAAAAGCGTTCCCAATGCATAAATTTCTCTTTGTCATAATATAAACAATGCCTGTTCGTAATCTTTGACATAATACTTTATATTTGACCTACCCTTTTGAATTATGGTATGACCCTCTTTTTCAAGTATTTCTTTTTGAGATTCAATTCCACCTGGATATTTGGGGTTTAGCTCCCCATTCGTTTTAAGAGTTCTCCAATAAGGCGTTTGATTATCTGTTCTTTGATAACTCGCCCATGCCACGATTGATACAAATATCCCAGCAGTAATTGGTTCTGTGAAATCCGCTCCATTTTTCTTTGCGAAGTAATCTCTTATTGTTCCTATTGTAAGTAATTTTCCAAAAGGCACAAGCCGCATTACTTTGTCATAATCAACAGGTGGAGCGAAATACATTCTGTCTCCGCCGTATTTTTCGATGCTCTTTACATCTGTAATTATTTGGAATTTTGGCATATCCTTGCTGTCATGAAGCATTGTGTTAAAATCTTTTTTATCCTCGTTTGCCATTTTGACCACCCCTGCCAATTTTTGTTTTTATAATTTTCTTATCGGAAAAAACATATATCCCTTCCCAGTCTGTGGACAGGTAAAATCATGGACGGCACCAACCAGAGCAATACCATTGCCCTTCATATATTGGATTACTTCTGAAAAGGTATTATCATTTTCACGTTCCACATAAATATACTCATAGCCGGGTATCACCCACTTTGTCCAGCCATCGGGGGCTTTTGCATCCTCATTACACTCCACCCCTGCAAGGTAAAGTCCTTTCTGAAAGCCTTCCCAGGGCTGGAAGGAACGGGAAAAGTCAGACATTGCGCCCCATATTCCGCTGATGTTCCCATCTTCATCTTTCTTTGCCAGATGCGCGATTTCTCCAAAATGGGAATTCGCCTCATCCCATAACTTCTGAATAAAGCCGGCTCCGTCCGTTGTCGCCCCTTCTTTTCCGATGACAACAAAGGATTCTTTTTTGCATGTTTCGATTTTCATTGATTTGTTACTCCCTTCGCTTTATGTTTCATTTCATTTTAAAGGCTCGTTCTTTTTCTCGTTTTGGATATATTTATCATAGCGGCACTGCTCAATGACTGTGTGTCCCAGTAATGTAATTGCCCTTGCCGGACAGGAACTGATGCACCGGTAACACATCGTACAGTGTTTTCCGGCAGCCGCTTTTCCATTTTTCAGGGTAAGGTTGTCTGCCGGGCAGAGCCGGGTACAAAGCCCGCAGCCTGTACAGGCATTACTGATTTTTAATTGATCCGAGTAACTTTTGGTTTTGCTGTAGTACCACAAACGCTGGCAGAGTAATCCGGCGATTCGGTTATAAAGATGCAGGCCGTTTTTGGGATACCTGCCTTTCCTGATTTCCTCTGCGCATTTCTCAATCTTTCTGTCTGCTTTCCGGATGATTTCCCGGTTCTCCTGAAAGGATTTTTTCAGCAGCTTTACATCACAGACAGAATCAGGCATACGGATATGGAAACCGCCGACGATTTTCGCGCCATACTTTTTGAGCAGCCGTGCCGAGCAGCCTGCGCCGTCTCCGCTGAATAATCCCATAGTGGCAACGCAAAGTATTTTTTTACCCTTCCAAAGATCCGGCTGGCTTTTGATAAAATCTTTTACCATGATGGGAACGTTTGAAAACTGAACAGGATATGCAAAAACGATAAAGTCATGCTGTGATAATAAATGTACCGCGTCTTTCTGCTCCATCGGAACTGCCTGCGCAGTTTTATCCAGTAAAAAAAGCAGCTTTTTGATACAATGTTCTGTGTTTCCCGTTCCGCTTAAATAGATACCTGTCATATTTTTTCCCTTTCAAAATTGGAGTAATGACCACGTCCCTGCACCATGGTTTCTGATTTTATCCTCTTCTGTCAATTTTACTGCCATTGACCGATTTTGGGAAGGGCTGAAAACAAACGTCTTCTCAAAATCGGTCAATGGAGCAATAATAAATTAAGTTCATTCTTTTTTAAGATGTTTTAGAGGCTTTTTAGAGACTACTCTGATAGAATGGACAAAAATCCGCAGAAATACTGGATAAGCTGTGGATTGAATTTTATATGAGAGGAGAACAACATGAAAAGGAAAACAGGAAAAATGATCTTATTGACAGGGGTGCTGTGCATCCTGAGCCTTGCGGTATGTGCCTGTGGAAAGACGGAGGAAGCATCAGATACCCCTGAACCACAGGTGGTTCAGGGCGAGCCGATCCCGGAGGATGATACAGAGGACGATGCTTCTGCTCCGGAACCGGAAGCGGATGCAGAAGGAACCGACACCGGGAATGAACCGGAGTCACCGGAAGCCTCACCGGAACCGCAATCCGGTGAAAGCAGCAGCCAGGGAACAGACAGCACACAGAAAGAACAGCCGGAAGCACAAAGTCAAAGTACGTCTGGCACATCTGCAGAATGGGTGGACAGTACTCCCAATCTGGAAGGGGATATCAAAGAGCTGAAGGATGGGCAGCTTACCGTGGTAGAGGCCATTACAGAAAAATCAGATAATGGCGGTGATATCATAGTGGTTCCCGGAAGCGAGGATGATTCTGAGTTTAATAAGATTTCAGTTACATACGATGAAAATACCCTGTTTGCTATACAAACGATCTATGATGGAGGGGCCGGATCTGAAATGTCAGAGGCAACAGCGGCAGACCTGGCATCCGGCCAGTTCATTCGGGTATGGGGAAGTTCTTCCGGCAGCGGACTGAAAGCAACCCAGATTTGTATTGTAAAAGTGGTCTGAACCATTGCCTGCCCTCTTTTGATAAGGAGAAAACCCTTGTCAGGAGAGGGCAGTTTTTCTTAAATAAAACCTTTATTTCCTGCATTTCTTTCATAAAAAAGACATGTCTTAAAAAATTTTGCAAAAAGGTCGCCTTTCGTCTTCCGATTGCGTGTCATAAGTATAACAGCATCCAGCCAAAGGATACCCGGAAAGATTTTCGGGCACGGATGTGGAACAGGAAGGAGATGGAAAGATATGGACCTGGAAGCGGCAGTAAGGAAACACAGCGAGATGCTGTACCGGATCTGCATTGTGATACTCGGCAGTGAACAGGATACCCAGGATGCCATTCAGGAGACCTTCTGCAAATATCTGGAGAAAAAACCGAAATTTGTGGACGGCGAGCATGAAAAGGCATGGCTGATCAAGGTGGCGACTAATCACTGCAGGGACATACAGCGGTTCAGATTCCGGCACCCGAAGGTGCCCATTGAGGAGCTTGCAGGCACACTGGTATCCCGGCAGGAAGACAGGGAGGCGGTGCGGGAGCTCCTCCAGATGCCCCCAAAGCAGAGGGCCGTGATGGTACTCCACTATGTAGAAGGATACCAGGTAAAGGAGATTGCCGGTATCCTGGGAATTACGGAGCATGCGGTCAAAAAGAGGCTGCAGCGTGGAAGGGAGCAGTTTCGGACTACCTGGAAGGAGGAATATTGCAGATGAGTGAGATGAATGGCGGACAGCTGAGACATGCTTTAAAACAGGTACACATGAAAGAAAATATGCAGGAGGAAATTATCATGAATGTAAGAACACAGATGGCAGACGGAACCTACAGACGGAACAGCTTTAAGAGGATGGCAATGTCGGCGGCAGCCTTCATGATGGTCTTCGGTGCGGTGTCCATTCCTTCCTATGCGGCAATCAGCAACCTGGTGCAGGCAAGGATGGAGGCGATTCCCAGGGCAGAGGTGGAGGCAACGGAGGACATGATCCAGAGCCAACAGATCCATGCAGACCAGTTCAGCAGGGAATATACAAGGGAGGAAAGGAAACGGATGGATGCCCTCCGACAGGAGTACGAGAATGGCATGTTCCCGGAGAACACGCTGACCCTGGTGGAGAATGAAAGCCAGGTGCCGGACGGGGATACACTGGCCTATACGAAGGATACCGGCTGCTTCTACCTGCCTGACCGGGAACTGACAGACGAGGAGCTTCTGCAGATACTGGACTTTAACGCAGCCAGGGACTATGCCCTTGACCAGTCACCGGAAGTGCAGAAGGCAAGAGAGGAAGCAAAAGCAGAGGCCGAAGAAAGAGCAGCGCAGGCCGGGG
>CARTDA010000086.1:0-5828 GCA_949066965.1 uncultured Lachnospiraceae bacterium | reverse complement strand
TCGTTTATATGGCCTGTTTTTCTGTTGCATCTTCAGTGAGTTTCCGAGACTACTCCTATAATAGTAATCAGCCGATTCCCATCCCATACTGATTCAATTTTAACAGCACCTCCGGGACCCATCAGCAAACTTTCTCTCGTGGTTGATGTATATTCTATAACAGGGGTTCCTGGTAATTGTTTTACAGTGTAACTTCTAATCTCAACATTACTTATATTAGACGAATCATTTAATACATCATTTAAATGATTCGTTATATATTCTCTTCCAAATGAATTATCATGAATACCGATTCTCCGTAATTCTGCCTACATGGACTTAGACCGTTCGATATTGTGTTTATTCCCAGAAGCTTTTCCAAATAAATAATCTAGTTTACTTCCTAAATCAGCCTTAACTCTATCTCCATACAGATTCCCCTGATTCACCGCATCATGCCCACTCGGATCCCTATAAATCACCGGATTATTCCTACAGTACTCATACAGATTCACCCCATCCCCATAGTATGTATCTTCCTGCGTGAATCTGCCAATTACCGGATTATAGAATCTCGCCCTCAGATAGTACTGGCTGGTAACTGGGTCATACCGTTCCCCATTGAACCGGAATCGGTTATGGACATCCTCATGGCTTATGACACTTTCGCCAAATGCATCATAGCAGTAGTAATTGCGTATTCTTCTGTCATTTACCGTATCCGTAAGGATAAGCCGCACACTTCCCTGATTGTCTGATACGTAGTGGTAGTAGGTTCTCGCACTCTCGCTGTTAGAACTGATGATTCCAAATCCGCAAATGTAACGTATTACATCGTTACCTGTTTCTTCCGAAATGACTTCCTTTTCCTCATTAAACAGGAATTTAACCAGCTGACCGTTCTTCTCCATCTCCGCGCGGAATCCCTATGCGTCATAGCGGCTTACCAAAACGGATTTTAGTTATTTACCAGTTTACTTTAGCAGTATCATTTTTAATCCGTCAGCATATTTTTTATAAAACTGCTTTAAATGGTGGATGTCCCGTTTCTTGATTTCTCAGCATAGAAGGTTTTCTAATCCTTAAACTGCATTCTAACTGAAAAACCATTTTCTCATTAATGGTTTCAATATATTGTATGTTTATCCATATAGGAACAAATGGAGTAAAAAAAGCTAATGTAGAAACCACGTCATCCAAGGAAAACAATTTGCCGTCAATTCTATTTGTATTTAGTACATTCAACCTCATTATTTCATCCTTTGATAACAATGTTTTCCCTTTCTCCCTAACAGGAAATATCCTAAAATAATACTCATTTTGCCCCAACCCTTTATACTTTATGATTTCATCAATTGTTTTTTTTAGATTACTAGCAAATATCTCTTTATTCATTTCTGTTACCATAATCCATTCCTCATTTCAGTTGTTCTATGATTATACTTGATTTTGTCAAATCAACATACCCCGATGGTGTAAGCCTATAATCACCTAATTCCAACCATGCATTTTTTGTTCTTATTCCCAAATCATTTAATAAACCCGGAAACATTCTCCCTTGTTCCATAGTTGGCGTATAATGTCCTGAACCATTACTTATAGCCCTAACATACCCCTGACTATTAACCTTTAAAGTTCCTGCAGCTTGGACATCCATGCCATTTGCTAAAAATGAGTGTCCTCGACCTAAATGCAGATTTCCATCCATATCAATTACAAAATCAACATTTTGTATGCCATTTTCTATATATATCTTCCCGTTTTCAATTGTATAGTTAAATCTTTTACCTGATTGTGGTTCATTAGGATACCTGTTTTTTATTATCTGTTTAGATCCACTATCCTTCTTATACAGATTCTTCTGATTACCAACATCATGCCCACTCGGGTCTCTATAAAGCACAGGATTATTCCTACAGTACTCAAACAGGTTCAGCCCATCCCCATAATAGGTGTCTTCCTGCGTGAATCTGCCAATGACCGGATTATAGAACCTTGCCCTTAGATAGTACTGGCTGGTCATCGGATCATACTGCTCTCCGTTAAAGCGGAATCTGTTATGGACATCCTCATGGCTTATGACACTTTCGCCAAATGCATCATAGCAGTAGTAATTGCGTATCCTTCGGTCATTTGCCGTGTCTGTAAGGATAAGCCGCACACTTCCCTGATTGTCTGACACATAGTGGTAGTAGGTTCTTGCGCTCTCGCTGTCGGAGCTGATAATCCCAAGTCCGCGGATATACCTTATTACCCCATCATCAGTTTCCTCCGCAATGACTTCCTTTTCCTCATTAAACAGGAATTGAACGAGCTGACCATTCTCCTCCATCTCCGCGCGGAGTCCCTCGGCATCGTAGCGGTTTATCTGCGTACTTCCGTCTGCCATCTTAACTTCTGCGGTACGCCCGAACCCATCATAGGTATACGTTGCACTGCCGTCGCTCAACAGGTTTCCGATCCTGTCATAACCATAATAACTCGTCTCCCCGATATAGCTTGCCACCGCATCTGGGTTATCGCTAACTGCCGGAGACTGTTTTTCAGTTTCAGTATCATTCGGTCCAATCCATATATTCTACTAGTGCTTAATATTACGACAACCTTCATAACAGCAACATCCGGTCGTACCATCGTGGTAGAACATCTTTTACAGCTTCTCATTAACGTAACTGTATGCAACATTCTCCCCCCCACCGAACCAGTAAGGAAAATCTTCTGCCTTGCTGTGCGTCATAAAAGATCTCGAACTCCTCCCCATGTCGAGTTCCTAGGCGACGCCCCCCTGCGGTCATAGTGTTTCTGCATATGCCATTCAAGTTAATGAGCCTTTAATCAAATATAATTTAGTCTCCTATAGAAACCAATCCCCGCCCTCTTGACATTGCTTCTTTTGCAATTTTTATTAAATTCAGCAACATTTGATTACCTTCAACCGATTCTACATAATCCCGAAGCAGTGATTTATCTATAATATAATTGCATACTTCTATAATTTGATATAAATCATTTACAGATATTTCGACATCATCATATGGATTAATCTCATACAGCTTACTCATATCAATAGATACCTGTTCTTTCAATTTATAAATAAAACCAAGTAATTCGTCACTAAATTCTACGTTGGCTCCCTGCTCATCAATCTCATTAGTTGTGCTGCCTATATAAAAATTCATAAATCAACCCTCCTACTTTTTGGGGGTAGTGTCAAAATTAATACCACAAAATTGCCACAACATCAATAAAATCAAGGGGTTCCGTCTCTCGATATCTCTTTCCACCTCTTCATGATCTGTTATTTTGCTTCCAAATCCCTGTCAAGCCCGTAAAGGTTTGACAGGGATTTGCAAAGCATAAATATAATAGGCTGTAAGAGACAAATAGAGGACAGTTTTTTCATAAATCATTTGACAATACCCATTTTATTAATTTGGAAGTCGCATAATGAAAGCTTTTAATGCTCTTTCTCCTTTCGATGATTCCAACAATTCTAACGCATTTTTTCCATTAAATTTCTGAAATGGTGTAAGCAGCCACTTATATCCAGTCTCATCACCTAATATAGCCACTATTGCATTAACAATGTCTTGTGGAATACCCTCTACATGTATATTTGATTTCACAAAACACCTTGAATAATTGACCCACTGCTCTTCATCATACTCATTTGAAAAAAATCAAGCATATCCAACGCTTACCAAATAACCCATACACTGATATATTCAAGAAATCTGCCCATATTCATGATAGATCTCAGCCCACCACAACACATTTTCACATCAAGTAATGCTTTGCTTTTCTTTATATATATTTTGTAATATGTCATCATTCATTATTTTTACTGCACTATCAGGGTATCCAATATCATCATAGGGAAGAACACATACTTCTTTTCCTTCCAGAAAAAATCTAAGCAAATATTTATCCTCATTTTTTTCAATTTGATTATATATTTTTCGGCTTTTTCTAATAAATTTATCAATTAATTTGTTTCGCGGTACAGACCACCTAAAGTCAGAGTGTTCTATTACTAGCATATCGTACTCCGTTGGAAACTTAGGCATAAAAGTTTCATTTTCTGGTATTGTAAAATAATACTGTCCATATTTTTTAAACATAACCTTTTTCTCTACCATCCTATCACAAAATTCTATTATTTTACTTCCATCAAAATATTCTGCATGAGTACTCTTACTATGCCGTAAGGTGCTTGCAACTTTCCATGGTTCAATTCCGCACCATCTACTCCTATAACCAAAATCCCAATCTATAAATACATTTTCACTAATTGCCATACACCCTACACCATGCAGTAAATATTGAATTCCTTCTGCTTCCAAAACATATTTTTTGTTTTTACTCAAATAATCAAAAAAATCATATTTCCCTTTTAAATTTAGACATTCAGTTTTATTTATACTTTTTATTAATATATTGCATACATTCTCCACATTTATAATGTATTCTCTTAGAACATTTTGCAGCTTATCCTCCAACAATCCATCCTCCAATTTTTAAGCTAAGCATTAACACTACAGTGCATACTCTAAAAACACTCTGTCAAGTCCATACAAAATCAAATACTCTTATTAAATAATACTGAATGATCACCTAAATTTCAGGAAAAAAATTTGATATAAAATGACAATGTTTAAATTATTCACTGTACTGTTATACTCACGACAGAAAAAATCTGTCGTGAGTATTGCGCCAACCACAGACGCCAAGCGACATTTTTCCTTATACGTTTTACGCATCATATTATACTAAGCGGTCAGTCCTTTTGACCATCACTATAATTGGTACGATAAAATATGACACTATACTCAGTAATATAATTCGGTTTTATATAAGGATGATTTTAAAGTGTATAAAACACTAATTACATAATCTTTCTGCACTCAATAATTCATCTAATGATCTATAATATGTCCCATCTGGATATATTTTTCCCAATTGTGAACTATGTAAATATTTAATGGGTACTCTATCATATCCCAACATATAAAAAGCTTCCAGTCTATGATGCCCATCCACAATTAATACTTGTCCATTATATACCCTAACCGGAATTGGCGGAATCGAATTAGGACCATTTTGTGCAATAAAATCATAAATTGCTGAAACATTTTCTGGATAAACATATGGTTGTGTCTTTCTTAATTTAGTAATATCATAGCTATTGCCATCTATCCATATAGAAGGATTAAATTTTGTTCCATCACCATATAAATCCAAACACATTTGGTTCCATGCTTGTTGTGGTGACATCCCACTCCCCATGTATTGCCTATATAATGCAATCTGAGCCGGACAAATATCATGCCCACTCGGATCCCTATAAATCACCGGATTATTCCTACAGTACTCATAAAGGTTCAGCCCATCCCCATAATAGGTATCTTCCTGCGTGAATCGTCCAATTACCGGATTATAGAACCTTGCCCTTAGATAGTACTGGCTGGTCATCGGATCATACTGCTCTCCGTTAAAGCGGAATCTGTTATGGACATCCTCATGGCTTATGACACTTTCGCCAAATGCATCATAGCAGTAGTAATTGCGTATCCTTCGGTCATTTGCCGTGTCTGTAAGGATAAGCCGCACACTTCCCTGATTGTCTGACACATAGTGGTAGTAGGTTCTTGCGCTCTCGCTGTCGGAGCTGATAATCCCAAGTCCGCGGATATACCTTATTACCCCATCATCAGTTTGTTCCGCAATGACTTCCTTTTCCTCATTAAACAGGAATTTAACGAGCTGACCGTTCTCCTCCATCTCTGCGCGGAGTCCCTCGGCGTCGTAGCGGTTTATCTGGCTGTTCCCATTTGCCATCTTCACTTCTG
>CARTDA010000085.1:0-5894 GCA_949066965.1 uncultured Lachnospiraceae bacterium | reverse complement strand
TAGTAAAAGTCAGTAAAATCAAGTGTTTTAAACCTAATCAGCAGACACTATTTAATCCGCTAATCTGTGGATAATGCACCTCAATTGAAACACTTTCCTGCTGCGAATCTGCCTCAGCCTTAAACTCCTCTGTATAAATTTCTTCTGTAATTTTTATTTCTGATTTTTTATTTAGCGCACAAATAAGTATCAAAAACGAACTACCAAAAGCAGCAACCATAAATGTGCATATCTGGAATAGTATCTTATTTTTCTTTTTTCCCATTATTATAAAACTTCCTCTCCGTACAATAACTTTAGGTCAGTTAATAGAACCATTTTTCCGTGTCCAACTTCTGGCAAACATGAAATGTATAGCATGTTATCATTTATAGTCTAAACATTTGCTCTGCCTTTAATTATTATGCAATGATAAATCTATAATCTGTTCCTTTTCCAAATGATTCATCCCTGAATAATACGAAATGTACAATATATTTTCACCTATAAATTCAGCATTTGTTATTGGCTGAACCATGGGGGCAAAATCCAATGTATATCTTTTTTTATCGCAGTCCCCTTCAAATATATTCTTGACAGTCAAAGAAAGAACACCATTAATATATTCCAAATAAGCAATTTTTCCATATTCAACAGTCATCCTTCCCTCATATTGTTCCGAGAAAATATCCTTGGAAATATCGTAATATGTACAATAAAATGTATCGGAGCCTGCGGATAAAAATATCTCAATTGTCATTTCATCTATATAACGAATTCTTGGCTCAAATTGCACACCTTTTTTACTTTTTACGCAATTTCCGTCCGCATTATAAATATTATAATAGTAATCCCTAGTATCATCTTCCTCGATGTTTTTCACATATCCAGTGTCAAAATATTTGTCTTTTGTCAACAGAACTTCTTCCTTTCGCGGCATTAAAAATATACATGTGAAAATGATACCTACAAATAAACACACTACACCTGTCAAGATTACTGTTCTTACCCTTGTATTATTCACCATTTTTTCTCTCAAAATACTCACAGAAATTTTCCTTTATTCCATTTCAATCCCTGTTTTGTATTATTGCATAAAAACTAAAATTATCCTTCGCCACCGTTTACTTCATAGCATCAATAACATCTTACCAGACCATCCAGTAAGCATGAAATTTTTATACTGGCGATTGAAAAAACTGACCAATCAGTATATTTGCTCAAATGCAAAAGAATTGTCTATTGTACAACGCTCCAGTTTCCATTTCTCAAGCCAGTAAAACTGCCTGTATCTTTTCGTCCATGTCCGGACTATCACATCATAAATTGCATATTTGTAATAGTCCCTTACGTCTTCTTCTGTGATATTGCATTTGGACATATATTGTCTGATACTTTTTGAGTCGGTATAAACCTTACAGTCCACTCCTTCCCTCTGTACAATTTCAATCGGCTCATATTCCAACACTTTATTTGCGTAATCATAATTGGCATACAGCATGAGTGAATCATTTTCAGAAATACATACAGTAGCATATATCCCTATATCATTGTCCTCTGCATTGAAAAGCAAACTTACTTCCTTAAATTCATCATTCAAATACATTTCATCGTAATTCACGTCAAGCGCTCCAAAAGTCTCCAAACCTACATACCACTCCCACGCATCATGCACTCCGACCACTTCTGGTATTTTAACAAGTCCATACATTTTGCTTTCAGCTATTTGCTCCAGTACATTTGTCCTTAAATTATATAATACAAGAAAAAGGCACATTCCTATAGGAAAAAGCAATTTTAAAACCTTTATGCGTCTATCCATTATCATACTCCCCATAAAAATTTTCAACGGCCGCTACTCAGCTGTATCATATGGTTTTAACCTCTGTAAAAACTCGTATGTATCCTTGTACACGTCGTTCTCTTCCAGGTCATTATAGTCTTTTACACCGTCCTTATTTTTGTCCTTTACACCTATTCTGTCTAAAATAGCCTTTTCGACTGCTGCATATGTATTGTTTTCTACAAATGTCTTTGTGCGGTAATCCTCCCCGCCTGCCATCAGCGCCTCATAATACTGGTTCATTATTTTCATCAGTTCCGTATTGTCACCCATATTGTAACTAATATTGTCAGAGTCCAGGTCTGCAATATAATCATCCTCACCAAATGAAACCTTTTTTTCAGTTCCGTCATATACCGCATCCCCGAGCCATCCTGCTATATCCTTTCTTGTATCCGCATTCTTCCACGAGGTTTCCTTTGCCCCAAAATTGTTCCACTTATTGTCTACCTTATTCCCCTCATCTATCAGATTTGCGGCGATAGTATACATCATATGTCCAAAGTCCCCACGATTGCCCAGAGCCTGATAAAGTTCTTTATAATGCTGCAGGTATCCTTCATCTGTATACGTTTGTCCTGTTGCTTTCTCTAACGTTCCTTTCCATAATTTGAATTTGTCAAAATCATTCTCTTTCATCACAGCAACCGCATCATAACCATAATTTTCATCATCACTTGCCATCATATGCTGTAACCGAACCATCTGACGCATATATCTGTAATCTGCCTCTGCTATCCCAAGTTCATTGACAAAATAGTCTTTCTCACCATCATACTTATACACCCACCCCGCTCCTTTTCTCCATGCATGAGTTTCAATGCTAATGCCCATCACGGACACACTTTTATTATTATACTCTGCCATCTGGCTTAACGCCCTTGCAAAGTACCATCCTCTTTCTTTGGCTGTCTTATCTGCATACTTTTCCTGAATTGCCCTATATACTTCACCCAGAATACCAACTGTCCTGTCATCAAAACCAAACTGTGCCTGCAATAAATCCATGAAAGCACTAAGATCATCCACGAACTCCGTTACTTTCTGTCCGCAGTCCACGAAATGTATGATTCCCCACCCTTTGGTACAGACCATGTAGGAGCTCTCCTTCTTCAGTGCCTCCAGCCCTTTTCCCTGACTATTCATCAGGTCTGTCTCTTTCCACTCGCCATCCTCTATATCTGCCTGTGTTACCCCGCACACCTTATCCACCGCGGCCATACAGCCTGAGAAGGGCTGATCCATCAAAATATCCTTCCTGGTCAGATTGGACAGTCCGCCTGTCTCGACCTTCCTGCCATTTTTCTGCATATGCACCGGCGCAGAATTATTTAAAGCGTTTGTGCATATCACGCAGGCTCCGCATACGCAGGGTTTTTCTTTTTCTACCACTACAGTCTTTAACACATGCAGCCTAATCTGTTCCGTACTAAAAAACGGCATGACGGATGTTTCCATATCAACCTTCCCCATTCTCTACTCTTTCCTTTCCTTAAATTGATCCTAAAATCCCGACAAATTATACACAGATTTATGACGAAATCAGCACAAATAAACAGTTTATTTTGGATATATTGCGAAAATGAGCAATAATATAGTCCGTATATGCAAGTTAACAGTCTATTGGGCAATAGAAAATGTTCATTTTGGTAGTAAAATTTAGCACTTTAACGTGCAAAACATGTGTATAAAAAGTAGTGTTTTTTTAATATTATACACATGGAACTATCCATGAATTCCTTGTATTTTAGCCGTTTATAGACCACATGTGTATAATTTTTTCGGGAGATTAGGATTGATAACTGTTATCTATCAGTGTACACTGTTCCAGTTTCCATTTCTCAAGCCCATATATCCTCCGGTATCGTTCTGCCCACGTTTTCAATATTACATCGTAAATCGCATATCTGTAATATTCTGCGATATCCTCTTTTGTAATATCAAACTTTTCAAGATACCAGTTAACATATTCTGCATCCGTATGAATCTCATATTTTTCCCCTTCTTTACAAGAAATTCCAATCTGTGTATACTCTAATTCCTTCTCCGCATAATTATAATTGGCATATAAGACCATTCCTATAGAATCTTTTTTAGACAGCCAGACTTCAACAAAAACTCCTACATCATTGCTACTCACACCAAAATTTAATCTTATTTCATTAATATCTTCTCGCAAGTATTCTTTATCATAAATAACAGAATTAAAGTGAAAAAAATCCAGTGCCTGATTCCACTCCCATATATCTGAATTTTCATCAACCTCAGGTATCCTTATCATTACCGCTATCTTTCTTTTTCCCATTATGTCAAACACGTTTGTCCTCATATACGTAATGAAAAACATACACACCATCAAGAGTAAGAACACTATTATGATTCTTCTTTTTATTCTTTTTTTTGTTTTCGGCACCTTCAAAACTCCTCCCTTCGCCAAACAGCGCCTGTACCGCCATACAAACACACTTCCCTACCTTTCAGGTATGGCATACCCTCCCTTTACTACATATTGCTCCATTGCCTGGAGCGCTTCCGGGCAACTGCATTCGCTTTCTTTTTTCCCTTCCATGACTTCCGTAAGCGCGATTACCGTCAGGCCTTCTGCCACCTTGGGAACACATCCGCAGGCACCTAAATCAACCAGTGTCTCCACCCCTTCTATCCTGCTTAATCCTGCAAAAGGCACCGCTGCTATGGCTGCATAGGTCGACTGCCAATGCACGATATCCTGTTCCCCCTGCTTTTTTACTTTTCCCGCGCTTTTCCCCTGGCATTCTCCTGTTCCAATGGTCTGTACCCCTGAAGGGGCGTAAAAATTAAAATCCCTGCAAATCTCAATGTTCGATGCAGTTGTTTGACATGCCACTGCAGCTGGTGACTCCATTGATACTGTCTTTCCACTAATCTGCACGTTTCCCTGTGCCATGAGCAGCACATCAGAGTTCCCAAACAATGCGATTCCAAGCTTATCACTCAGTGAAATTATTTTCTTTCCGTCATCCGTTCCTCCAATAATATGCCCGGGATACAGCACAAATGCCTTATGGTATTCTGACTCAAACCATTTATTCCGCTCATTTTCCAATCGGTTGAGCCGCGTCTGTCTCCCCGCAAGCACCACCCGTCCATCCTTCTCCTCCTGCGTCCCCAGATAAAGGACTGCCTTCATCCCCGGCTCCGGCATACAGTAACTGATGTTATTGGTCTCCGGTGTCCACGGCCATGGGTAGCTGGCACATTCCCTTTCGTCTATGTCAAGCTGGATGCAGACATCCTCCTCCTGCGTCTTTCGTATCGTCCCGTCAAGGCGCACGCCTGTCAGTCGTTCATTGTACTGCTTCTTCTGGTAAAATGTCCCCTCCGCGCCCAGCCGGCAGCATATCAGAAGCTCCCCATTCCTGTATGTAATGGTCTTTTCATAAACCTGATACCGCCTGTCATTCCATATGACCCAGTCGCCAGTCTGCCAGTTTTCCCTTGTCCGGACTTCCAGATAAAACGCCGCGTCCCGCGGCAGTCCGTCCTCGCAGCAGCCATTGCGGAAATAACCGCTGTCAAAGCCCTGCGCCAGAATCCCGGCATGTGACAAATCCCTGCGTGTTCCCTGTCCCATGCCAAATGCAAACGCTTCCTGACCGTTTCCTGATACCAGCGCTCCGTGAAAATGGCTGCACAGCCTTTTTAAAAACGCCCAGTCCGTCTCCTCATACTGGATCACAGGCTGTCCCAGTGTATGGCTGTCATCCACATTCCACACATATGCAATACCAGTATATCCTATAGTTATCTCTTTCACAATATCCAGATATGTCATTTCTGTATCCTGAAAAGACCGTTTTTTCGGCACCTTGTCCAATACCGCGCTCTGTCCGGCGCCTGTTATCCGCGCCTGCCATGTCCGGTTTTTCCTTGCGACTTCCACGCGCTCTATCATTCCGTAAAATAAATATGGTTCCCTGTCATCCTGTTTTAGCACGGATATCTGGCTGTCCGTCCAGTCCGTGCGCAGGATATCCTCGGGAGTTTGACAGTTGAATATTAAGAAAAGTGCCTACAGGTATTGATATACCTG
>CARTDA010000084.1:0-6105 GCA_949066965.1 uncultured Lachnospiraceae bacterium | reverse complement strand
CATACTGCCATGATAACTGTAACCGTATCAAGGAACTGAACAGGAGGACGTATGAGCTGGACGGGGTGACACCGAAACTTAAAAACCAGACAATGTCAGTTAGCAACAACCCGGACGCTGTGGCAAGCTATATCGGAGAGACAAGTTATTACGGCTATGACAGGAGCGGAAACCTGTTGAGCGACGGCAGTGCAACGTATACCTACGATGGGTTCGGGCGTACCGTAAAAGTTAAGATGGCAGACGGAAGTACGCAGATAAACCGCTACGATGCCGAGGGACTCCGCGCGGAGATGGAGGAGAATGGTCAGCTCGTTCAATTCCTGTTTAATGAGGAAAAGGAAGTCATTGCGGAAGAAACAGGTAATGATGTAATACGTTACGTTCGCGGACTTGGAATCATCAGTTCTGACAGCGAAAGCGCTAGGATCTACTACCATTATGTGTCAGACAATCAGGGAAGTGTGCGGCTTATCCTTACGGATACGGCAAATGACCGAAGGATACGCAATTACTACTGCTATGATGCATTTGGCGAAAGTGTCATAAGCCATGAGGATGTCCATAACCGCTTTCGATTCAATGGGGAACAGTATGACACGGTGACCAGCCAGTACTATCTAAGGGCGAGGTTCTATAATCCGGTCATTGGACGATTCACACAGGAAGATACCTATTATGGGGATGGACTGAACCTTTATGAGTACTGTAGGAATAATCCGATGCTTTATAGAGACCCGAGTGGGCATGATGCAGTGAATCAGGGGAATCTTTATGATGAATTTTTACACGTTTATAGAGGGACAGATAAGTATGCAGAAATAGCTGCATTTAATGAAACAGGACATTTAATGAGCGATGCTACAAGAAACTTATATTTTGAGACAGGAAATCTTGATGCTGCATATGCTCAATCTAATTTGGTTCATGCCCGCTGGTTAAATGTATGGGGAAACGAAAACGATTATGTTCAGGCACATGGTGCATTTGGTACCGAGTTATCTCAGGCGTTTGGATTAGACAGAACATTTATGTCCGTGACCACAGATCCCAGTGTTGCACATCGATTTGCAGGAAAAAATGGAAGAGTATTTGATGCATATATACCAAAATCTCAATTAATAGAGCAGACACTAAAAGGTGCAGGTGAAAGTGAATATCTTATTAAATTTGGTACAGGAGGATTCAAATGACGATAAAGGAAGTATTAGAAATTACGAATCAAATTGAAAACATCGATGGAGATGACGTATATATTCTTAATAGAGGAATGTGTAAGGGATTAGATAAATTAAGGCAACGGATTGATAAGGAAAAAGAAGATTGCATGTTCTCGATGTTAAACAAGGATGTTGAATTTATGAGTAATAATTTTGGTTTTGCACTTGCATTTAGACCTGTTAAATGGAAAGACTCTAAAAAATGGATCCCCTGTTTGATCTATAGATATAAAGATGAGTGGAGAAGAGTAGTAATTCAGCACGCAAATTGTTTAAAGTGTGATTGGAATGGCAGTATTGCTAATCCAACAGATCCGGATTTGTATATTACATTGGAAAACAGGTTTGATATAATGAAAAAAATGAATCAATTATCTTTTTGCAAGTGTCCCAAATGTGGAAGTGAAATATCTGGCAAAGCAATATGGACAGAGGGGAGTGATATCTGCTGGGAGTAGGTAATTTATAAATTAAATGGCAGTAACTTAATACTTTAATATGACAATATTTTAATCATTTTTGTTTTTAATTGTGAAGAGAGAAAAGCAATTGAACATATGTGGAAGCCCCATCCTCCACAAGAACCCATCTGAGCGCCTGCGCGGGTCATGATAGTGTGACGCCATAGACAGATTAATAACTGTGACAGGGGGTGGGATGCAGTATAGGTATACCTACTACGACAATGGGCGGCTGAAGGAAAAACAGGCAAGCGGCAGGACGCTGCTCGCATATGCCTACGACCTCTCCGGAAATGTCGTCTCAAGGCGCGACCTGACCGGAAAGGAGACATGCTATGGATATGACCGCTGCGGCAGGCTGAAGTCCGTCACGGACAACGGAAGGGTGCTTGCAGCATATACCTACCACGGCGACGGCAGGGTGGAATCGCGGACAATCGCGGACACCATCCGGACAGACTTCCGCTACGACGCCGACAAAAACCTGACCCACATGAAGACCGTCGACATGACCGCGCAGGGCAGGAAGCTCGTGTGGGAGGAGTACCCCGCGTATGACCACAACGGCAACATGGTGGAGAAAAGGAACCTCGAGGGGACGACAAGGTACGCCTATGACGTGAATAACCAGCTCGTGGAAGTCTCGTATCCCGGCGCGGGGGGACTGCTCTCGGAGAGGTTCGGCTACGACAAGGCAGGAAACCGCCTGACACGCGAAAGGCGTACTGTGGACAGCATTATTATGGAGACATACCGCCATGATAACTGCAACAGGATTAAGGAACTGAACAGGAGGACGTATGAGCCGGATGGGGTGGCACCGAAACTGAAAAAGTCCCCCGCAGTTAGCAACAACCCAGACGCTGTGGCAAGCTATATCGGGGAGACGAGTTATTACGGCTATGACAGGAGCGGAAACCTGTTGAGCGACGGCAGTGCAACGTATACCTATGATGGGTTTGGGCGTACCGCAGAAGTCAGGATGGCAAATGGGGACAGCCAGATAAACCATTACGATGCCGAGGGACTCCGTGCCGAGATGGAGGAGAATGGTCAGCTCGTTCAATTCCTGTATAATGAGGAAAGGGAAATCATTGCGGAGGAAACTGATGATGGGGTAATACGTTACATCCGTGGACTTGGAATCATCAGTTCCGACAGCGAAAGTGCGAGAACCTACTACCACTATGTGTCAGACAATCAGGGAAGTGTGCGCCTTATCCTTACAGATACGGTAAATGACCGAAGGATACGCAATTACTACTGCTATGATGCATTTGGTGAAAGTGTCATAAGCCATGAGGATGTCCATAACCGTTTCCGGTTCAATGGGGAACAGTATGATTCGGTGACCAGCCAGTATTACCTCAGGGCGAGGTTTTATAATCCGGTAATAGGACGATTCACGCAGGAAGATACATACTATGGGGATGGGCTGAACCTTTATGAGTACTGTAGGAATAATCCGGTGCTTTATAGAGACCCGAGTGGGCATGATGCGGTTTGTCAGGAGAGCTTGTATAACAATAATGCTTGCACAGGAGTAAGAAATAGAAAAGGTGAACCAGTTCCAGCGACTGAAAAAACATTAGAGATGTCACTGGATTATGAATATTATGCGTATATTATAGCTGAAAAGTATGGTATAAATCTAAGAGGATCGGGACAAAACATAACAATCAAATATAATCCAAATTTAAGACCAGGTATATATGGAAGAACAACGGCGGCAAATCCAAATATAATAGAATTTGGATCGGATGCTTTGCGTAGCGAAATAGAATTAGCAAATACAATTGCCCATGAGTTAAATCATGCACGTGATTTTATAAGAGGTGGTGCAGCACCTGAGCCACCGGCATATGATGCGGGCAATGCACTGGCTGATTATATTAATGGAGGAAGGTAAATGTGGAAAGATGATGACGAACAAATAATGAGAATATTGAGCGACATTGAGGTAAAAAATAGGGTGGGTTTTCCGGTGATTTGTCCTATTTGCGGAAAAAAGGAAGGACACGTATTTTTTAATAGAGATAAAAATGGCAGTAAACGAGGAGGGATGTGGGTGTGGTGTAGCGTATGCCGTCATAGTGCGCACGCCACATTTCGTATACCAGAATGGTGGAGTAATTTAGAGTTGATTAATACCGACAAGTTAACGAGTTTTCCTGATTACTTGGAAGAAAATAAAATTTGTATTGATAAATGGGTTAATAAATTATTTTTGGATGTTTAGTTTGGTATCATTTTATTAAAATAAAAGTATAAGGTCATTGCGGAAGAAACTGATGATGAGGTAATAAGGTATATTCGCGGACTTGGGATTATCAGTTCTGACAGCGAGAGCGCTACGGACTTGGAATCATCAGTTCTGACAGCGAGAGCGCTAGGACATACTACCACTATCAGACGATCAGGGAAGCGTGCGGCTTATCCTTACGGATATGGCAAATGACCGAAGGATACGCAATTACTACAGCTATGATGCATTTGGTGAAAGTGTCATGAGCCATGAGGACATCCATAACCGCTTTCGGTTCAATGGGGAGCAGTATGACCCAGTTACCAGCCAGTACTACCTAAGGGCGAGGTTTTATAATCCGGTCATTGGACGATTCACACAGGAAGATACTTACTATGGGGATGGGTTGAATCTATATGAATACTGTAGGAATAACCCAATACTGTATAGAGATCCGAGTGGACATGATGCGGTAAATCAGGGGAATTTGTATAAAAATGGTAAATACTCTGAAGCAGAAATAAAGAGTATAATAGACAACCTAAAAGGTGACGGATTTAAAAACAATCCTTTAAGACAAGCATATGAAAATGAAGTTGCAGGCTTAAAAGCATATGGGGAGAGATTACTTGCGAGTGGAATGTCGGAGGAGCAAGTAGCTCGGGCATTGAATCAAGCGAGAAGAGACTTGGGGATAAAATATAAGAATGCAACACCACAACCACTTAGAGACTATATCTATGAAATAAATATGGGAAGATATAAAGATAAGTTGGGACCAACATATGACTGGTTAGTAAGTGAAAAAGGGGCAAAAAATATGGAAATAATAAACTCATCTTCGCGACCGAACTCGAATATTGATAAGCTATTATCTGGATTTGAAGAATGGCTAAGGAGGCAATAGTGTGATTGATAAAGTTATTGAATTATCAAATATAGAAATATATGAGCATTGTATGTTGAATATAAGAACAGGGGAAAAAGAATACAATATGGAAAGAAAACAAATATCGCATTTTACAGGATTATATTTCAAGGATGAAGATACTTTTTTCGCTTTTTACCCTACAACAGATGGGCCTACAATGTATTATGAAGGAAAAGAATACCCACTAAAGAAAGATTTACATATAAGTTTAACAAAAACAGAAAAGTCAAGAGTGTTCTTCATTGAAGAATACAATATTTGTATTCAGTATCGTACATCGCCATATATTGGATTTGATGTCTGGTCAGAAGAGATGGATGTCGACTTGTTTTATCAGATTGAACAGTCATATAAAAATGATGAATACTATAAAAGATTTACAATTTAAAACTCCTAAACGGTTAAATTCCTGTACAACATGGAAAAGGAAGTGGTGGCAGCAGGCGATGAGGTAATGCATTACATACGCGGACTTGGAATCATCAGTTCTGACAGTGAGAGTGCAGGAACCTACTACCACTACGTATCAGACAATCAGGGAAGTGTGCGTCTTATCCTTACGGATACAATAAATGACCGAAGGATACGCAATTACTACTGCTATGATGCCTTTGGTGAAAGTGTCATAAGCCATGAGGATGTCCATAACCGATTCCGCTTTAACGGGGAGCAGTATGACCCAGTTACCAGCCAGTACTATCTAAGAGCAAGGTTCTATAACCCGATAATTGGCAGATTCATGCAGGAAGATACCTATTATGGGGATGGACTGAACCTTTATGAGTACTGTAGGAATAATCCGGTGCTTTATAGAGACCCGAGTGGGCATGATGCGGTAAATCAAGAAAGCTTGTATTGGAATGAGAGCAAGATAAAATATATATATCGGGCAGTGGGTGCAGATGAATATGATGACATAATGTTAAATGGTAAATTCAGGGGAATAGAAGGAAAAACTTTAGCAGCAAAAGAATTTGGTAATGATTTTTACGAAACGTTGGAGTTTGCTAATAAATCTATTAATAAAGATAAGGTGGCTATCATAAAGGTTACCATTCCTCAAAATGTGTATGAACAGTTAAATCATATGAATTTAGATAAATCAATTTTTAAGTCGGGCACACCAGTAGTTGAGCCGGATATGTTAGATATCTTTAACGATAGTATTATTAATATTGAACATTATTATTAGGAAGGGTAGATAATATTGCAGTTTGATTATGATATTGAAGTAGTATTTCACTTTAT
>CARTDA010000083.1:0-6329 GCA_949066965.1 uncultured Lachnospiraceae bacterium | reverse complement strand
CGGAAATTTCTGAAGCCTTATAGAACAAGAGGTTCGAGTTTCCGAGAGCACACTATTATAGTTAAAGGAGGGAGCTAATATGGGACAAGCTGATCTTCAAATTACAAAAATAGATGGTTTGTGTGAGCTGGAAAGTCAGGTTAATAAAGAGCAATTGATTTTGTGCGATGATATGCAGAATAATTTTTTAATTATTAGTTTCGATAATGTACATAAGCTGGGAATAGCGTATTATGATTACGGTACTGCGCTGGATTTCCAATTTTCTAGAGATGGTACCTTGCTCTATCTGGGGCTTGGAAAGAATTTTTTATGCATTGATTCTTATGAAAATAGGGTATTAATTAACGATAAACTGCAATCAGTATTTTATGAATTATGTTGTGATTTAAATATGAATTATGTTTGTGTGGTGTGCGAATTGGATGTATATTGTTATTACTTAAAAAAGCAGAAATGGAAATGGGGATTTGGAGATATAATTGTTGGTTATAATATAATTGATAATAAAAAAATTTCAATAATATGTGACGACGAATCGAAATATATGCTCTTATTGGAAGATGGGAGTATGACAGAATAAACGGCATATAAACCAATTCGCAAAACATATGCTATGTGTACGTTTTGTTTTTGCGCACATGACTACATATGCTTGCAGATCTTTTGGATTGCTGGGAACACTGCCGCGGCGACAGGCAACAGGCGGCGGGATGCAGTACAGGTACACCTACTACGACAACGGACGGCTCAAGGAAAAACAGGCAAGCGGCAGGACACTGCTCGCATATGCCTACAACCTTTCCGGATACGTCGTCTCAAGGCGCAACCTGACCGGAAAGGAGACATGCTATGGATATGACCGCTGCGGCAGGCTGAAGTCCGTCACGGACAACGGAAGGGTGCTTGCAGCATATACCTACCACGGCGACGGCAGGGTGGAATCGCGGACAATCGCGGACACCATCCGGACAGACTTCCGCTACGACGCCGACAAAAACCTGACCCACATGAAGACCGTCGACATGACCGCGCAGGGCAGGAAGCTCGTGTGGGAGGAGTACCCCGCGTATGACCACAACGGCAACATGGTGGAGAAAAGGAACCTCGAGGGGACGACAAGGTACGCCTATGACGTGAATAACCAGCTCGTGGAAGTCTCGTATCCCGGCGCGGGGGGACTGCTCTCGGAGAGGTTCGGCTACGACAAGGCAGGAAACCGCCTGACACGCGAAAGGCGTACTGTGGACAGCGTTATTATGGAGACATACTGCCATGATAACTGTAACCGTATCAAGGAACTGAACAGGAGGACGTATGAACCGGATGGGGTGACACAGAAACTGAAAAAGTTCCCCGTAGTTAGCAACAACCCAGACGCAGTGGCAAGCTATATCGGGGAGACGAGTTATTACGGCTATGACAGGAGCGGGAATCTGTTAAATGACGGAAATGCAACGTATACCTATGATGGGTTCGGGCGTACCGCAGAAGTTAAGATGGCAAATGGAAACAGCCAGATAAACCGCTACGATGCCGAGGGACTCCGCGCCGAGATGGAGGAGAATGGTCAGCTCGTTCAATTCCTGTTTAATGAGGAAAGGGAAGTCATTGCGGAAGAAACAGGTAATGATGTAATACGATATGTCCGTGGTTTGGGAATCATCAGCTCCGACAGCGAGAGTGCGAGAACCTACTACCACTATGTGTCAGACAATCAGGGAAGTGTGCGGCTTATCCTTACAGATACGGCAAATGACCGAAGGATACGCAATTACTACTGCTATGATGCATTTGGTGAAAGTGTCATAAGCCATGAGGACATCCATAACCGATTCCGGTTCAATGGGGAGCAGTATGACCCAGTTACCAGCCAGTACTATCTAAGGGCGAGGTTCTATAATCCGGTAATTGGACGATTCACACAGGAAGATACTTACTATGGGGATGGGCTGAACCTTTATGAGTACTGTAGGAATAATCCTGTGCTTTACAGAGACCCGAGTGGGCATGATGTTGAGAATCAGAAGAATCTGTATGGGGGTGGTGATTTCTATGTAACTCCAGAAGGAGTAGTGATACCACAAGAATATTATCATTCATTAAGTGATTTGGATGCTAGAAAGTGGTATTTGTTGCAAGAAGCCACGATACCAGATTTAATTGACTATAGCAAATCACTTGAACAACAAGCTTATCAGGCTTTTTCTCTACGTAACAAGTTTAGAACAGCTGCTAGAGAATTGATGGCAAATAGAGAAGTGGCTGAAATGTTGTATAAAACTGACCCTAATCGTACTTGGAAAGAAATAGTACAAAGACAAGTCGATAAAGGAATGACTGGTGATGATATTTATAGAGCTATTATTCAGAGTTCGCAGCGTTCAAGGTCATCAGTAAATAAGTCATTGGGATTGGAGTAAAAATGGAGATAACATATAAGAAACATATAAATACTGAGAAAGATAACAGAGTTGAATTTTTGCTAATTAACTACGATTATATTGACGGAAACGAATACCTTGCCAAGTTATTTTTTGAAGAGTATGGTTTCATAGTTGATAAGAAAATTGATGGATGGTGGTATAGTATAATTTGTATTCACTTGGATAGTTCAACATATGAGTTGTTGTGGCATGAAGATACTGGTAACGAAATATATTGTTTAAAACAAACGAAAGAAGAAAACGATTTGCTACAACAAAGGCTGGAAAAGATATTGGTTATTCTTAATAACCGAATTAAGGAGAAAGAACTCAATATAAAAAAATGAGCAGATTATTTAATTTCTGTTTTTGTTTTAATTAGGTAATTGCGAAACTCAAAACGGGATTGATGTGGATAACGCGTGAAATTTCCAATGAAGTTATTAGATTTGCAAGGTTCAAAACAAGAATAACTACTAGAAGATGAGCACTTTTAGGAAATTATCCACATTTCCACAGTCACTGGTACGAGGTCGAAATGAACAATTTTGAGGAGAATTTACTTTACTTAAGGAAAAGAAATCTGTATATTCAATGGTTTCAAAGTTTCGCAAACACCTATTGTTTTAATGAGGGAAAGGAGGTGGTGGCAGAGGAGACAGACGATGACGCAATATGATACATCCGTGGACTTGGAATCATCAGTTCTGACAGCGAGAGCGCAAGAACCTACTACCACTATGTGTCAGACAATCAGGGAAGTGTGCGGCTTATCCTTACAGATACGGCAAATGACCGAAGGATACGCAATTACTACTGCTATGATGCATTTGGTGAAAGTGTCATAAGCCATGAGGATGTCCATAACCGTTTCCGGTTCAATGGGGAGCAGTATGACCCAGTTACCAGCCAGTACTATTTAAGGGCAAGGTTCTATAACCCGATAATTGGACGATTCACGCAGGAAGATACCTATTATGGGGATGGACTGAACCTTTATGGGTACTGTAGGAATAATCCGATGCTTTATAGGGATCCGAGTGGGCATGATGCGGTGAACCAGGGGAGTCTATATAGAAAAGCGAAGGATGCATCATATATAGAACCAATGCCAAAAAAACAATTACGTAGAATTGTAAAGGCGTTTAAAAGGCAAGGAGGCATTATTCAGATGGATGAGACAACAGATGCTTATTTAAAGGCCAAAAATGCAGAAGCAATTACCTTAAATGAAAATACAATATTATTACGCCAAAAACCGGGGAGGGCGAGCGTATTTGAGGAACTGATTCATGCAAATCAATTTCGTCAGGGGTTAAATGATGGCAGTGTCATTAGTAGAATTAAAAACGAAATTGCGGCGCAAGAAATGTTGCTCAGAAATAGTAAGGCATACAAGTTAACTCCAAAAGAAATAAAACAAACGCAAGCAGCTTTGAAGAGTTACGTAGAAGAATTGCAAAAGCTTATGGGAGAGAAATGAATGTGTTTAGAGTAATAGAAAAATTACAAATAGGTAATGTGTATTGTGTTACAGTTATGGGAGATATATCGATACTTAAGAATGGATTAAAATTAATTGATGAAAAGCAACATTGCTTTAAAATAGAAACGGTTGCCATGTCTAGGTATCATAAATTGGAAGATTATAAAAAATATGCTGAGATAGTATTATGTGGCGATATAGAAAATATTGGTGAAAAATTGTTTGTTAATGAGTAAAGATGGAGATATTTTAGTGTTTAGGGAGTTGGATTGGATAAAAACGACATGAGAAATATGGCTATGGTATGTTCGTGATGCATGGGGCAACGTGAAAAAGTATCCGTTATCCGAGAATGCTGCTTGCATGCACCTACAATCTTTCATAAAACGTTACATCAAAGCATAACCTGACTGGAAAGGTGACTATGGGATACAACATGATACGGCCGTGATGTGAACAATCGGGTTATAGAAGTGTTGTATCCCAGTGCAGGAGGACTGCTTTTGAAGAAGTTTAGCTACGACAAAGCTGGAAATCGCCTGACACGCGAAAGGAACTCTGCGGACAGTATCATCATGTAAACATATCAGTATGATAACTGCAACAGACTCAAGGAACCGAACTGGAGGATGCACAAATAGTACATACGATGCTAAGGTGCATAAAACATTCCTCCGCAACATATCTATGATGGGTTCGGGCGTACCACAAAAGTTAAGATGGCAGACGGAAGTACGCAGATAAACCGCTACGATGCCGAGGGACTCCGCGCGGAAATGGAGGAGAACGGTCAGCTCGTTAAAATCCTGTTTAATGAGGAAAAGGAAGTCATTGCGGAAGAAACTGATGATGGGGTAATACGTTACATCCGTGGACTTGGAATCATCAGTTCCGACAGCGAGAGCGCAAGAACCTACTACCACTATGTGTCAGACAATCAGGGAAGTGTGCGGCTTATCCTTACAGATACGGCAAATGACCGAAGGATACGCAATTACTACTGCTATGATGCATTTGGTGAAAGTGTCATAAGCCATGAGGATGTCCATAACCGCTTTCGATTCAATGGGGAGCAGTATGACTCGGTAACCAGCCAGTATTACCTAAGGGCGAGGTTTTATAATCCGGTAATAGGACGATTCACGCAGGAAGATACCTATTATGAGGATGGACTGAATCTGTATGAGTACTGTATGAATAATCCGGTGATTTATAGGGATCCGAGTGGGCATGATGCGGTGAATCAGGGGAATCTGTATGGGAATGGAATAGTTAATGATAAGACTCCTGCATCACGTCTTGCAGATAAGCTTAGAGGATTGTCAAATTCTAAGAGACCTAATACGGTTGCAGTTGTTAGAACCGCTGATGGTAAGTATTATGTAGGATATAATAAAGCAGGGATATATAATTATAATATTCAGAAAGTACTAGATTATTTAGAAAATAAAAACCTTTATAATAGGCAGTGTGCAGAAGTCAATGCTATTTCAAGAGCCTTTAACGATGGGGCAGATTTGAAAGGAGCTACAATTTCAATTGCAAATGTGAGAAAGAAAAACGATGTTAGTGGTGTGCATGGGACTTATAAACCTCCATGTGATGTGTGTCAGCCACTAATAGATTTCTTTGGAATAGCTATTATAAATTAATAGGGAGGATAAGCATGATTGTTGAGTTGTTAGATAAATATGTAATAAATATTTTAAAAGAAAATGGGTGGAATAAAAATAGGAGACAAGATATCCAGTCTTGGATTAAGATTTTATCGAAGGAAGGATATATAGTAAATGATTATGCTCGAGATGTTTTACAAGAATTAGGGAATTTGCAAATTAGAACGTCTGGGGATAAAAATCATTTAGGAGCGATGTTGCATTTTAATCCAGTTAGTGCAGCAAGTGGAGAATATGATAGAATGGAAATTTTCAATCGTGCTAGTAATGATGAATTATTTCCGATAGGTGAATGTTATGATTGGGTTATCTATGTAAGCAGTAGTAAAAAAGTATATCTTGGTGATTGGAAAAGTTTGTCAATTGCAGGGAATACAATAGAAGAATTTTTAAATAATATATTCGATGTGCACTATAAGTTGCAAGAGATATATGTTAATAATGATTGAAAAAAATTGGCAGATAATGCACTTCAAAAGGTGTTATTAATTAAGTTTTGGATAGTTTGACGTAGAATATTTTTCTGAGAGCACTGCCTTATAAACGTAGAAGTAGCGGTAGCTGCGCTGGTTTTTTGGGAGTTATTCGTTGTACTAGATATGGCAATGCCATATACAGAGAAGGTACATTGAACTTATAGATACCTGTAATATATGGTAGGAGATTTTCCTCTACGACATGGAGGAACGCCTCTGCGAGCACCGCGACCGCGACGGCAGGAGACAGCTGTACCGTTACAAC
>CARTDA010000082.1:0-7201 GCA_949066965.1 uncultured Lachnospiraceae bacterium | reverse complement strand
ATTCAATGGAGCGGAACAGAGTTCCGCTCCGGATCCCTCGCCGCGAAATAATCAATTGATAAGCGGCTCTGCATGGAGCATCTGTGCATAATCTTCCGAAAAAATAATATCAGGCGGTTTTTCAATGAGAAAATGATTTACATCGTCAATCTCCAAGATACAATTCCTCAACATATCAATCGTCTGACTGCACCATTTTTCAAAACGCTCTTTAATATGCGCTATTCTTTCACGCTCTGCCATTTCCCTATGAATACGTTCTTTCTCCTGTATATTTAGCTCTGTATTTCCCCTTACCTCAACAGGCAGAGAAAAGTCCCCTATCAGCTTTAACGCTGCATCATACTGTGACAGTCCAAACATACGAGAAACATAATCAACCGCATCTCCACCAACGCCGCAGGCAAAACAGTGATAATTCTTATCAATCTTCATGCTTGGGTGCCTATCATCATGGAACGGACAGCAGGCAGTCCCATTTCTCTTAACTTTCAGACCATAATATTCTGCTGCTTGTCTTGCCGTCAGATGTTCCTTTACCTCTGAAAAAATATTCAATTTTACAGCTTCTCCCCCTTTTCATCTGGAAAAGCCTCTGCTATAATAAATCTGCAAGACATATAAAGAGGCTTATCCTTTTTATATTCAGAGTAAGTTGCGCCAACAACTTACTCTGTTTCTGAAATGTCCCTGTTACCAGCAGGGACATTTTCATTCTGTCCGATTTCTAACAACCGCTTTACCAGTTCCAGCAACAATTTTTCATTTTCTGTATTTCCATTTTTCAGATGTTCCAATATCTGTTCTAAAACTTTTGCAACCCTGTTAGACATATAATTTCCGGCAGTTACCACCACTTCCTGTCCCAATATGGCTTTTCGGTAATAATCTCCTTTGGGAAGTCCAGACAATATAATCCTCGCTTCCACTTGGGCTTTTTCCTCATCACTCAGCCAGAATGCGATTGTATTGCGCCGAAACCTGTCCTCACGTTTACACGCCACTTTCCTCACCCCTCTCCACTTTTCCAAGCCTGTCTGCAATTTTTATCTGTGCATCCATAGACTGATGACAATATGTTTCAATCGTAGTTGTAACTTTCCCATGCCCTAGCCGTTTTGCAATCTCAACAGGACTAAATCCCATCTGTACAAGCATACTCGCATGACTGTGTCTGGTACAATGGATGGTAATCTTTTTTACACCAGACAGCTTGATTCCCCGTTCCATTTCATGTTCAAAGAAACTCTTTGTCCGTCCTGCAAAAAGACGTGTGCCTGCTCTCACCCGATAGATCGTTGAAATATACTCTTTGATTACCTCCTGCAATTCCTTATGTATGGTAATTACCCTTATGGAACTTTCTGTTTTCGGTGCAGTTATCAAATCCTCTCCGTCAATCCTCGCAAGTGATTCATCAACGGTAATCGTGCCTTCCTCAAAATTTATGTCCTTTACCTGAAGGGCAAGTAATTCTCCCAAACGCATTCCCGTCCAGAATAAAATCTGAAATGCAACCCAAGAATCCTGCTTATCCATAATCGCATCCGAAAACTTCTGAAATTCCTCCAAAGTCCAGTATGGTCTTTCATCCGCCCTGCTCTTTCCCATACTTCCTGCTTTCCGGCATGGATTGGAACGCAACTCATAAAAATTGACTGCATAATTCAGAATAGCGCTGAGCTGGTTATGTATGGTTTTCAAATAAGTAGGCTTAAAGCCTTTCTCCATCATTTCACCCTGCCATTTTCTTATCATAGGGGCAGTGATTTCATTGATTGGTGTTTTGCCAAAGTAAGGCAGGACTTTATCATTCATCACATACTCTTTCTGTTTCATGGTCGTTTTCCGCAGACGTTTTTCCATATCTGCTTTGTAAATCTCCCAAAAATCAGCCAGCGTCATTGTTGGATCAGAAGATTGCTGCAATAAGAAATGTGCATACCATTCTTCCGCTTCTTTCTTTGTTTTGAACCCTCTTTTCTGTGACTTCTTTTTCGCTCCTGTCCAATCCGTCCAGCGGTATTGTATCCGCCATGTGCCGTTTGGATCTTTTTTCGCATTACAGCTCATACAACCGCCTCCTTTGCCGCCCCGTACCATTTTTCTTTGAAATAGGCTACGGGGATTTTCCCTGCGATTGTGAGAAAGCCTTTAGAAGATAATTCGCTGTTCATTTCCCGTAAAATCTTGTAGGACTTTCCCATACTGATGCCGAGCATTGCCGCAATATCTGCTGCACTGTAATAAAGTTTTTCGTTCATGTTGTTTCCTCCTATTTATACCATTTGTTTTTTATGTGTATCATTTTGATACGTTTATATATTAGCGTATCTTTTGGTACGTGTCAATAGCTTTTTTAATATCTCTTTATTTATTCCGTATCTTATGATATGATTAAGTTGCATTTGATATTTGCTTATATTGATGAAAAATACCATAACACAGGAGGCATAATAATTATGACAGTCGGCGAAAATATTCGACGCATACGTCAAGAACGAGGTCTGACATTAAAGCAATTAGGAGAAATGGTTGGCGTCAGCGAAGCCTACATTAGAGCATATGAGAGCGGGCGCAGAAACCCCAAGTTAAAATCATTAGAAGCTTTAGCACAGGCACTCGCTGTCAATGTAGAAGTATTAACCAACTCTGATTTTGACGGCATCAAAGCTATGCACAGGCTTTTTCAAGTGTTCCGCCAGTATGACGGGCATTTGTTTGAATATCAGGATCAGGACGGCAATGATATGGTTGCTGTCAGCTTTGGCACACTTTCTTTAATGCGCTCATGGTGTGATCGCTACGAAGAATATATGGAAGAAGTGGAAAAATGTAATTCTATTAAGGATGTGAAGAAACGCGGGAAAGCACTATTAAAGGCTGAAGCAGATTTCAATTTGTGGATGGATATTTATCCGGAATCGGAACCTTTTGATTTGAATTTAAAGATACAGAAGGCGCATGATGTGGCTATGGATGAGATTGGACTAAACGTAAAAGATTAATATTATTAAAATAATTGTACTATTGACATAAATTGACAAAAAAACTATTATTATAAGTGAGATACGTACTCCATATGAAACAGGATTCATATGTGATTGCAAATGACTTTGTATGCACTACAACTTAGCCATCGAATCTAAACACCTAGTGTTATTTGATTTTACATAGCATTATTTATTTTGCTAGGTTAATACAAAGGGAGGTGTTTGCAATCGATTTTTATAGGCTACTAAGGGATTTTTGTCTGTTTATTCTTGGTATATATGGAGCAGACATATTTAAAAAATTGCGTATCTTGGTAAAAAAGCCCAAAGTACAAGATTTTATATTCTTTGTGGTATCATATTGGATGATACATACGCTTTTTTCCTACCTCTAAGAGAATAGACAAACCCGGCAACCTCAACATTTCTGTTGAGGTTTTTGCTATAAAAGTAACCGTCAAATCTCTCGCCTTGGCTAGTTAGCATATTTGTGCGATATTCTAAAAGACACGAAAAAACTAGTAGTTTTTTAGAGGAGGCACAAACTGTCATGGATCAATCTACACATGATGTACGACGCACAAACTGGCTAAACATTATTCATCAATGCCAAAACAGACCATCTGGCACGTCGGTCAAGCAATGGCTCGCGGAGAATGATATCAAAGAAAAAGCTTATTACTACTGGCTTCGAAAGTTTCGGAAAGAAGCCTGTGACCAAATGCAGTTACCCACGGCTGCCGCTAAAACTGAAGTTGCATTTGCATTTGCAGAAATTACCATGCCGCTTCTGCCTGCGGGATCAGACACCACGGCTGTAAATGCTTCAGATGCCCCACCGACTGCAGTTATCAGATATAACGGACTGACCATTGAACTTTCCAATGACATTTCAGAGGGATTGTTAAACCGTCTGCCAAGGGAGGTTTATCATGCTTGAAGATGCTGCAGGCATCCGCCGTGTAGTGATCGCCTGCGGCACCGTGGATCTCAGGAAGGGAATTGACGGTCTGGCAATGATCATAGGCGACAAATACAAACAGAATCCCTTTGAGAAGGGCACACTGTTCCTGTTCTGTGGAAAGCGCACGGACCGCTGTAAGGGGTTGTTATGGATGGGGACAGGGTTCCTGCTCCTCTATAAACGTTTTGAAGACGGGCGGATGTCCTGGCCGCGGACTACACAGGAAGCGGCGGAACTTACAGAAGAACAGTTCCATTACCTGATGCTGGGATTAAATCCTTTAAATCCAAAAATCAAGGACGTAAACCCGGAAAAAATCTGTTAATGGTTGTGCAAAACATAGAAATTTTATTCCTGCTTTTTTCACAGATAACCCGGCTGTTTTCCTGCAAAGAGGATGTTTTCCAATGCACATAAAGCAGCATGCCGGCGCCGTGAGGGCAAAATTTGAGTTTTAAAATCCCTGTATTTCTTAATGCTTTTTCGCCCTCTTAATGGTGCCTGGAAGCATGGCATAATGACGAATCCGCTTTCCTGACGGATTGGATCAACCGGCATATATCTGCTATAATCATCTTGAAAGGAAAGGGGGTTTTATGTGCCGGAAATTTACAGCAGATGAACTTGGCAGCATGGATCATGGTGCCAAAAATGACATCATATATCATATGCAGGAACGTCTTGACAGACTGGAGCATGATTACGAGAATCTCATTGAGCAGATCCGTCTCGCCAACTGGCAGCGTTTTGGACGGCATACAGAAAAACTGGATGGCATTGCCGGCCAGCTGTCTTTTTTCAATGAGGCAGAAGCATGCTTTGATGCACAAAGTCCGGAACCGTCCATTGATGAAGTTGTCGGCAGTGCTTCGAAGAAACCCCGCAAACCCAAGAAAAAAGGACAGCGGCAGGAAGACTTAAAGAACTTTCCGCAGGAAGAAATCTCCCACGATGTAGCGGAGAAAAAACTGATCGATACCTTTGGCGAAGGCAGCTATAAAAACATGCCGGACGAAATCTGCTGGCAGTTACGCTTTGAGCCTGCCAGATGGATTGCAGAAAAACACATCATCAAGGTGTATGTGGGAACAGACGGCCTGCGCCAGGATGAATTTCTTCGCGGGGACCACCCAAACACCCTGTTCCGCGGCAGCATTGCCACCGCGTCATTGGAAGCGGCTGTCATTAATGCCAGGTATGTAAACAGCAATCCCCTGGACCGCATATCCAGGGATTTTAAAGCCAACGGCCTGAACCTGTCAAAACAGACCATGTCAAACTGGACTGTCTGGTCTGCGGAACGTTATTTCCAGCCAGTATATGACCTGATGAAAAAGTACCAGATGCGGGCCCATGTAAACCAGTGTGACGAGACGCCTTTGGAAGTTATTCATGACGGCAGGCCTGCCGGAAGTAAAAGCTATATGTGGGTGCATCTGACCGGTGAACTCAGCCCTGTTCCCAAGATCATTGTATATGAGTACCAGAAAACACGGCACAGCAGTCACCCAAAGGAGTATTACAAAGGTTTCCACGGGGTGCTCATGACGGATGGGCTGGAACAGTACCACAAGCTTGCACGTGAACAGGAAGGACTGGTCAATGCAAACTGCATGGCGCATGCAAGGCGTCATTTTGCCAATGCAGTCAAAGCAATGGGCAAAGGTAATCAGGAGGCGGTCAGATCCTCGGTTGCTTACAAAGCGCTGGTACGGATCGGGGCCATCTATGATTTGGAGGGTTCCTTAAAAAATCTTTCTCCGGACGAACATCTGAAAGAAAGGCAGACTTCAATCAGGCCACTGGTTGAAGAGTATTTTGCGTGGATAAAAGAGATTATTGCCAGCGGTAAGGTCCTCCCTAAAACAGAGACGGGCAAAGGACTGCAATACAGTATAAACCAGGAAGATTATCTGAAGGTATTTCTGACAGACGGCGAAGTTCCCATAGACGATTCAGCAAGTGAACGCGCACTGAGAAACTTCACGATCGGACGCAAAAACTGGATGACCATCAATACAGTCCGCGGAGCACAGGCAAGTGCAGTCATTTACAGCATTACGGAAACTGCACGTGCTAACAGTCTGAATGTTTATTATTACATCAAACACCTGCTGACGGAATTACCGCAGCTCGTAGGTGAAAACGGAAATACAGAACAATCAATGCTGGAGCCGCTCATGCCGTGGTCGAAAACCTTACCAGCTGATTGTTACAGCAAGCGTCGCGACTAAAGCGGCGCTTAAAATTTGGTAGAGCGTAGGATTTGACGTTTACCTATAAAAGATACTGTATCAATACATGGTATCAAAATATTATAAAACAAACCTATAATTTTTTATAAATAAAAATTTTGTACCCAAATCGTACCCACCGCCACATAAAAAATCCCTACAAAGCCCACAACTACAAGCTTTGTAGGAATTTACCCTCTCACTCGAACTCGGCGTGTTCTTTGTTAACATTAACTATTTTTGTTTAAGTTTCATGCAAATACACGCCCATTTTTACATCAATTACATCATTTATTATGGCTTGCTGATTTTCTGTTGCCAAAATGTTGCCACGCATTTATTATAGCAAATCCCGGCAATTTGGCAACCTCTTTTTGAAATATTACACAGTAAAATCCCATTTTGAAGGATAAAGGTATATAATATTGTCGTTGTCATTTTCACATCTATAATCTCTTGCAAAATAAGGGTTTCAAAAGAGTTAAAGCGTAACAAGCCATAAACAAGACACTGATTTTCTCCTTAATTGCTCTCAATTACATGGTGCTAGCACCATGTATAAAGAACTTTAGCAAGGAAATATCAATTTACTGCTTTCTATCATTTTAATCAACGAACCGCATTTTTTCAATCAATAAATCATCTTATCACCCATCAGTTCTTGAAGGCGTTTCATCTGCCTCACAGTTATTGTACACCTTTACCATATTCAGTATGATTTTCATTCCAAGTCCGTATATCATATACGGACTCCCTATCATCCCAACTAATGTAATTCAATTCCTTTATCCAGCCATTATTCGCTTCAGAGATATTTCCGATATGTTTATATATCTGATATTTTTGTTTCATCTGTTTTTCTACCTTTATTGGAGAGTGAAAAGTTCTCTTCATTTTTTATTTAAACAAATCACCCAACATTTATAAAAAACAATAATTTTTAAATATTTGTATGTCTGAAAATTGCAAGATAAAAATGTAAAATTCCCCGAAAATAGCAGTATGCACAA
>CARTDA010000081.1:0-7211 GCA_949066965.1 uncultured Lachnospiraceae bacterium | reverse complement strand
GGGTTCATCCAAACCACCGGCAGAGCCGGTGGTCAAGCCGTATGGCTGTGACTACCGGAGAAAACTATAATGGGCTGTCATGGACTGGGGGCGGATTTACGGCATATCCTTTTCTGGGAGACGGCAATACCATTTATGTGGCGGGTGATAAAGGGCTGTACCGTCATGTAATTGGCGGCAGCACGATTGAACAGGTAATGGACGGAAGCCTTTCCCTTCTGGGCGCCCCTTCGCACAGCATTCTGGCGATGACGGTCAATGACCGGAATGAGTTCCTGACAGTGTACTCGGATGGGAAGATTATCAAGGCAGCCTATGATGCAAATGTCCCGACAGTTCCAAATGAAAAACTGACAGTTTACAGCCTGGACGAAAATGACATGGTGAAACAGACAATTGCTGCTTACCAGACACAGTACCCGGAAATGTTCGTTGAATATCAGGTTGGAATGGACGAGGGCGGCATCACGCGGGAGGATGCGCTGAAAAAGCTCAACACACGGATTTTAGGCGGCAGCGGACCAGACATCCTCCTGCTGGACGACATGAAAATTGACACTTATGTCGAAAAGGGTGTGCTGATGGATTTGTCGGATATTGTCAGCGAGACGGACAAGAGGGATGGGCTGTACGGAAACCTGATTGACAGCATGAATCCTGACGGCGGGATATATGCTGTTCCCACGGAATTTCAGATTGCGGTGATTGTAGGACAAAAGGAAGTGGTGGACGGCGTGACGGATTATGCGTCGCTGGTTGAACAATTTGAGACAGCGCGGGAGGAGTACACTGACACAGATATCCTGGGGGTCTGCTCTGCCAAAGGTATCATGAAGCGTGCCCTTCCGGTCTGCGCTCCGTCATGGCAGGATGGACAGGGACAGTTTGACGCACAGAAAATTAAGGAGTTTCTTGTGCTTTCCAAGCGGCTGTATGATGTGGAGATGAACGGAGCGCCGACGGAGGCAATCACGAATTATCAGGCAAGACTGTCTCCTGACGGCGGGACAAGCTTTGAGGACAGCCCTTATTTTATGAGTTTGATGTACAATATTTATCTTGAAAGATGCAGTTCGCTTGCCTTCGGCGAGATAGAAGGGTACACGTATCGCGACCTGCTGTCCATACCGCTGACAGAGAACCTTGAGACATCGTCATATAAACCATTGGACGGACAGAGTAAAAATGTGTATCATCCGCAATCCATTGTGGGCATTAACGCGGCGACGCAACGCGCTGACAGGGCGAAACAGTTTGTGGGTATAATGCTAGGAACGTCGGTTCAGGATAATGCACAGTCCGGATTTCCCATCAATAAAAAGTCGCTGGCGTCGCAGTTTGCATATGACGAGAGTAAGCTGGCGGAGGACGGAGGCCAGTACTCGACGTCCCATAGAGTGAATGGCATTGATTACCGATTTGTGATATATCTGGTGAATCAGGATGGCATTGACCTGCTGGAGCAGTGGATTTCTAGTCTTGACACGCCGTATCTGCGGGATATAGTACTTGAAGATGTTGTCTATACGTATGGCGCGGAATACATTGAGGGACGAAAGGACATCGACGAGACCATGCAGGCGATTATACAGAGCGTGGAAATCTATCTATATGAATAACAGCCAGACGTGGTCTTTTTAGAGATAGTTTAGAGACAGATATGCTACCATGGAATGTATTATGGTACATCTGGAGGTAGGATATGAATAGAAAATCACTGTTTGTAAAACTGTCAATTCTTTTTATGACGGCTGTGCTTGGCATGTCTGTGACAGGCTGCGGCGCGACAGGCTTGTTGGAAAATGAAGACGGCACGCTGCCTGACACGGCGTCCGCACAGGATGGCATTTCTGATGGCAATGGTATGGGGCGCTACGTAGGTGAAGTGGTTTATGAGGGAAGTGAATTTTATGATCTGACGAAGATGCAGACACTGAATGACGGTCAGATTGTCCTGTTAAACCCTTACAGCATGGAGAAGCTTGTGTCAGAAGATGGGGGCGGCACGTGGCATGTCGAGACGAACGACGCACGTTCCGCCTTTCTTAGGGAGCATGAGCCTGTGGATACAGTCATTGCAAAGGACGGCACGATTGCATGGATTGGCAGGGACGAGCGGGCAGATTCACCGGGCGGGTTTTACAGCGAATATGATTACAACCTCTATGTATACGATACGGACGATACGACAAGGCAGATACCAGTGGAACTGCCAGGCGAAGATTCCCACCTGAGAAGACTGGCGTTTGATGAGGAGGGGACGCTTTACGTATATGCATATGAGGATGGCGGCGGCAGTATTTACCAGATCAATCTCCAGGAGGGCTCAGCGCAGCGTCTTGTGCAGGTGGTAAATTCCAATGAAAGTATGCTGGCGTGCAGGGAGAATATTCTGATGTATGTGACTGCCGAGAAGGTCTTTTTGTATGATCTGGAAAAAAAGACCTTCCTTGAGGATGAGACGCTGGAAAGCTTTCTTGGGGAGAATTTTAAGAGCGGAATGCTGTGGGTAGGTGGAAACTATCATGCGTATGCATTCCTCGGTGTGGGGTGCACAATTTATATTGCAGGGGAAAAAGGGCTGTACCGCCATGCCATCGGCGGCAGCGTGGTGGAGCAGGTGATAGATGGCGCGTTCTCTCCGCTTGGCAACCCGTCAGACCACATTGTTGCCATGACCACAAATGACAGAAATGAGTTTCTTGCCATGTTTGACAATGGAAAACTGATGCAGTTCGTCTATGATGCGGCACTGCCATCAGTGCCGACAGACAGGCTGACCGTCTACAGCCTGAATGAGGACGAGCTGGTGAAGCAGACGATAGCAGCCTGCCATGCACAGGCGCCGAACCTGTACATACAATATCAGATTGGAATGGACGAGGACGGCATCACACGCGAGGATGCACTCAAGAAGCTGAACACGCAGCTGCTCGGTGGCAGCGGGCCGGATATCATTATACTGGACAGCATGAATATCAATACGTATGCGGAGAAAGGCGTGCTGGCAGATTTATCTGATATTGTTGATGAAATCAGCCAGCAGGACGGGCTTTATGAGAACATTATCGACAGCCTTGCGGTGGATGGGAAAAGGTATGCTGTCCCGGCGAAATTTTATATTCCGGCTCTATATGGAGAAGAAGCATTTGTGGGCAGTGTGGAGGACTACACGTCCATGGTGGATATGGTGAAGCGGGCAAGGGACGCGTATCCGGATACTGATTTACTGTCAGTCTGTTCGGCGACTGGCATTTTAAAGCGGTCGATACCTGTCTGCGCATCCGCGTGGAAAGATGGCGAAGGGCAGCTCGATCAGGAGGAAGTACGCGCATTCCTAGAGCAGACCAGACAGATTTACGACGCGCAGATGAACGGCACGCCGCAGGCGGATATCGAGTACTACCAGCAGAACAGGATTTGGAGGGACGGAACGGACACAGAAGACAGCGGATATTTTATGTCAGTACAGAGCAGTACCTATCTGATGCGGGAGGCGCCGTTTGCGTATGGTGAGATTGCGACTGCCTGGGATTATGAGGAGGCGCTGTCCATGCCGCAGATGGAAGGGCTGGAAAATACCATGATTAAGCCATGGAATGGACAGAGCAGCGGTGTATACCACCCGGCGTCCATCATCGGCATGAATGCGGTGTCTGAAAATCCGCATATGGCAAAACAGTTTGTGGCTGTGATGCTCGGTGCGGATGTCCAGAAAGTGATGCCGTTTGGTCTGCCTGTCAACAAAAAAGCACTGCTGGAGCAGTTTGCATATGATGAAAATGAGCTTGGCGAGAATGGTGAAAAAGGAATGTCGGGATTCACGATGGCAAATGGGGAGAATTTTCTCTATATGATTTATCCTGTGAACCAGGATGGCATTGAGCGTCTGGAACAGTGGATTGCGCAGTTGAACACACCCTATATTAGCGACACCGTGCTCGAAAGCGCTGTCTGTACAGAGGGTGCGGAGTACCTTGAAGGAAGGCAGGAGCTCGATGCGGCAGTGGCTGCTATCGCGGAGCAGGTGGAAATTTATTTGTCTGAGTAGCACAGCATTATAGCCTAAATTCCGCATGAAATTATAACGAGGTGATAAAATTATGAGTTTTCGAGGAGAACAGGTTATCAGAGGGACAACATATGTTTTTGAAGCTATTGCGTAATGGGATGCTGACAAGCAGCAGTCCCATCAAAAACGTATTTATGTTTGGAAAAAGGGATCCTGTGACTGGGGCATTCCTACCAAATAAAAAATACTATGAACTTTACGGAGAAGATGCCGATATTGCAGATTTTCAGACCAGTTCCGTTATGAAGCCCATATGTTGAATACGGATATAACCGTGAAGATGAAGCCCTTCCACAGGTCAACCTGGCAATGCTTTTCGGAGAGAAATCACGTATTCTCGTGTTTTCCCATATTTATCCTGGAAGCGTAAAAGATGTAATCACTTTAACCAGCATGGTTATTTTTCTTGAACAGTTGCAGCTGAGACAGATGTACTTTGTAATGGATAAGGGCTTTTATTCCACAAAAGGGGTGGGAGTCCTTCTTGAAAAATATATTAAGTTTGCCATAGGAGTCCCCTTTTCCACAGGAGTTATAAAATATAAAAGACTTCTTAATCAAAATGAATACAAAAGAGCCATAGCATAGCATTTATGCGGTACTGGCGGAAAGGAGGGAATTGATTATGAGTCACGATTTAACAGCATTATACGAGAGGTTGAGCCATGATGACGAGTTGCAGGGCGAGAGCAACAGCATTTCCAACCAGAAGGCAATGCTTGAGGATTATGCGGAAAAGAACGGCTTTACGGTCATATGCCACTTTACCGATGACGGAATCTCCGGTACTACCTTTAAGCGTGAGGGATTGCAAGCCATGCTTGCGGAGGTAGAAAAAGGCAATATCGGCACTATCATTGTGAAAGACATGAGCCGATTGGGAAGAAACTATGTGCAGATGGGAATGTTACGGGAGCAGTTGCGCAGGGCAAATGTAAGGCTGATTGCGGTCAACGAGGGCGTTGGCACAGGTTCGGGATTTGATGATGATTTCCTTCCGTTCCGTGACGTAATCAACGAATACTATGCAAAGGACATCAGCAAGAAAATCAAGTCCACCTTTAAGGCAAAAGGAGAAAGTGGAAAGCACGTTGCGAGCAGTCCGCCATACGGTTATCTGAAAGACAGCGAAGATAAAAACCAATGGGTAATTGATGAAGTGGCAGCACCCATTGTCAGACGGATATTCCGAATGACTTTGGAGGGTTACGGTCCGTATCAGATTGCAACGCAATTCACAGCCGAGCATATCCCAATTCCTGCCTACCACCAAGCGCAGTTGGGCGTGGGATTGTGGCAGAACAGGGAGATTAAATATCCCTACAAATGGACGAGTTCCACCATAGCGCATATCTTACAGAAACATGAATACTTAGGGCATACGGTAAATTTCAAGACACGCAAGCATTTCAAGGATAAAAAGAGCCATTATGTCGATAAAGACCAGTGGCTGATCTTTGAGGACACCCATGCGCCTATCATAGACCAAGAAACCTTTGACAACGTACAGCGCATCAGAGGACAGGTAAGGCGTTATCCCGATGGTTGGGGCGAAGCGCACCCACTCACAGGGCTGATGTATTGCGTCGATTGCGGCGGCAAAATGTATGTCCACAGGGTAAATAACGGAAAGCGTGTTCCCATGTATGTATGCGGAAATTATGCGAAACAGCCAGTCGGGACATTGTGCAAGTCGGCGCACCGCATCAAAGCGGATCACGTTATGGAAATAGCGGCAAAAACGATTAGGGAAGTTGTCAAGTACGCTAATTTTGATAAAGAGCGTTTTGCGGAAGAAATACAGTCGCATATCGAGGACAGGCAGACCGTAGACTTTACGGAACAGAAGAAACGCATGGTGGTATGTGAAAAGCGTATCGGGGAACTGGAAATGCTGATTGCCAAGATTTATGAGGATAACGCATTGGGGAAGTTATCGGAAAAGCGTTATACCATGCTCTACAATCAGTATGAGGGCGAGCAGGAACAGCTGCAGAGTGAACTGGACGGTTACAAAACGGAACAGGCACAGTATGAAAATGACCGCAAATCTGCCGCACGTTTCCTAAAATTAGTTGAGAGGTACAGCAACGCAGAGGAAATGTCAACGGTAATGCTGAATGAGTTTGTGGAGAAAATAGTCGTGCATGAACGTGACCGCAAAGGGAGCGCAGACACCACACAGAAGATAGAGATTTATTTTAACTTTATCGGGGAATACATACCGCCGACTATGGCGGAGAAAGAGCCGACACCCGAAGAACTGGAGGAAATGCGGAAGAAAGAGGCGAGAAAAGACAGACTGCACCAAAATTATCTGAAACGGAAAGCCAACGGCAAACAGAAAGAATATGAGGAACGCACCAAAGCGAAGAAAAAGGCGCAGATTGAGAGCCAAAAAGAGCAGATAAGAGCCGAGGACAGAGAGAAAGGCATATACTTCCATGCAGGAGTGCCGAACATACCGAGAGCAGGGAAACAGGCGGTAATGTAAAAATAGATTTTGTAGGAAAAGGCTATGACAGTGATATTATGGCTTTTTTCAATTTTGGAACAAAATCTGCGGTATATTACCGTAGGAAGATAAAGCATATTCTGTCAAGTGGAGAAATACCCACACATAGTATCATGCAATCTAAATACCCGATTATTAACGGGCGAAAAATCTTTAGACAGCACACAAAATCAATCATATCAATCGGATATTTAACAGGAAAGGCGGGGATCGGAGTTATGAAACTGACACGATACGAGCAGGAAAGTATTCTCAATTATAACGCAGGAGAACAGACCGCCACCCTTTACACAAGAGATAAGACGGTCATGCGGAAACTTGACACGCTTGTTGCCGATTTTCCCGACACATGCAAGCTGACAGGGCAGGACGAGGTATCTAAGACCTATTCCTTTCCGAAGTCATACGTCAGCTACCGTAAGCCGAGAGCGGTCAGCACAGAGCAGAGGGAACGGGCAAGGCAGATGATGATTGCAAAGAATAAAGCAAAGAGAGATTAAACAAAATTTAATGGAATTGTGTATGCGTTTGTGGTAAGATAATAACATTGAACAATTTGACAAATCGGGATTGTGCGCCCAGACGAAGGGCGGGTAGTCTGGCAGGTGAGAAGCCTGTCTGCGA
>CARTDA010000080.1:0-8034 GCA_949066965.1 uncultured Lachnospiraceae bacterium | reverse complement strand
TGGGCGTAATTCTTAGCTGATTATTTGAGTATACATTATACGACTTTTAGGGTAATATCAAGGAAATCACACTGGGCAAAATCACATAAAGCGTTAAAAACGTAAGTGTACTGCTGCGCTGTCCGTGCTTCCTTTATCTTTTCTGAATAGTGCCTCTTTAAGATTGTAATGAATTTGGTACTTAAATAGGGTGAAAAACCGCCTGTTTCTGCTCCTTCCATTTAGGGCACCTCCTCTTTTCCCGGAAGAAAAAACAGGGAAAGTGTAAGCAACTACGCACTATGGGAATGAAGCAGCCTTTTCCTTTGCGCTTCCCTTCCCGTTTTTCCGTGCGGTTCCCCTTACTTTCTCCTTTCTTCCTGATAAAAAATAATAAAATCGACTAGAATATGGCAGCGCACCGCCGAGGTCGAAAAAATCAGTTGGCTTCTAGCCTGCTATTCCCATAGTGCGTAGTTGTCTGCACAAAATGGCGTACTGCCTATTCAAAAACCTCCCAGTCACTGTAACATTCGGATACGAGCCGTTTCTTAAAAACGATGTTCCCGGAATCAATGCAGGATGCCAATAGTCCCTTATTGATGCGTTGCCGGAGCCTGTTTTGGCATAATAGCATTGTCGCGACTGTCCGTCCTATCTGGACGTATTCCTCCTTTTCTGTATCCCATGCAAATGCGGCATATTCGTATAAATCACACCTATCCGCTTCTGCATAATGGTTTAATGTAATGCCGGACTGCGCCAGCCATCCCATTTCATCCTCGAAGCTGTGACCGGTTTCAGTCAGCTTTTCTTTATCCACGTTTAAAACTGCTAAAATCATCATTCTTCGTCATCTTCCTCCTCGTCCCCGTCCTCCATCGGATGCCAGTGGTAGCCGCAGTCTACGTTTTCGCACTGTCCGTTCCACATGAGGCTTCCGCATTTTGGACAGGTTGATACTTCATATGGTCCCCCGCCCTGCATCTGATCACGCCCTTTCTTTAATGGCGGTCGCTATCTTTGCTTTTCCCGTTGCGGAAAGTTCGGATACCTTTTTTGGAAGTTCCCTGGCTATATCGATACGTTCCTGTATCTGTCGGGCGGGATCTTCTTTGCTATCATAGCTGTCATACATCAGAGTAACCATGAGGTTCTGGATGGCTTCTACCAGGTCACCGTTTTCTTCCTTTATCTGCTTCATGGCCATTACGCCCTCCTTTAGAAGACTGCCCCAAAGAATGCAGCATTTTTCGCTTTCAGGGCCAAGGGGCTCCAGCCATTCCTGCAGCGTATGTTCCTCCATGCCTGTTCCGCATTTGCCTTCCTGGAGGAAGTAGCGGACCTGCTCCCCGTCGTATATCCTGCCTAACGGAAAAAGGGCACAGACGGCAGGTTTTGCATCCTGCACGTAACATTTTTTATGGAGAAGGAAAGGGCACCTTGCATCTGTCCTTAACCGTACAATGGGAAGCCCGGAAGTATTTCCAATATACAGCTCGCAGTAGGTAAAGAGCAGTTCCTGAAACGAGATGTCAAGGTATTCCTGCAGGCGTATGATATCATAGGCGTTTAACAGGATATCCCCTCTGTATTTGCAGCACTCGCCGCAGCAGTCACACCCGAACCGAAAGGTGTCCTCTGATCCAAGGTAATTTAAATTTTCAAAATCTTTATAATCCATCCTATAAAGTTCTCCTCTCAGATAAAATAATAATTTGGCGTACCCGCGCCGTTCAATGAAAGCGCAAACTCCAGCAGATCCGGAATGGCGTCCCTGATATGTCCGTATTGCTTTTCCTCTGAACAGTAATCCATCTGGCCGCCGTCAATTTCTTCACAGAACTGGTCGAACAGGGTGTAGTCAATGGCCGCGTCGCAGCCCTGCGTATAAAAGTCAGGCTCTGCTCCGTGCATTGAGAGAATTCTCCCATCCCCCAGTACAATCCATAGCGTATCTGGCATACTCAGCCTCCTTTCTAATTGAAGTGGGGAATGCGCCCGTATGCATAAAAATAGATGACCTGTTTTAAAGTCATCTTTACGGAAATACGGTCATGCGCACCCTCCCGTTGTGCTGTCGTCAAGGAACGCCTGCATGGGAATCGCAATGCCGATAACATATCTTTCCCGGTCAAAATAATATACATTGTCTGAAAGATACTCCTCCGGCGATACGGAAGTTTGGTTTAATTCTTTTACCATATCCGTAAGATAAGAAAGGTCTCTGGCCGGATCGGGACATACAGCAAGAATTTCATGTATCGAACTTGGTAACAGATATAAGCTGCTGTTAAGCGCGTCAGCCAGTTTTTTCAGAACAGGGATATTTAACAGCATTGCCCCGCCGATAGAAAGCCCCTTATTGCTGAGCGTTATCAGCAATTTTTCTTCCGATCCTGGGGTCATTGGTACACGATGGGGTTCAATCTGCAAATCCTGTATCAATACGTCTTTTACGGACTTCACCAGCACGTTATCCTCATGGAAGGTATTTTCCGTCGCAGCCTGCAAAACACTTTTGATGTCCTGCTCCCAAATGGATAAATGCTTCTTTTTGACATAAAAGCCATCAAGTCCCGATTGCCTTATGTTGCAGTAAAAAAGGATTGCAAGGTCAAGAAACGGAACATATGCCTTATCCTCTAACTCCGTTTTGTGCCGCTCGTAATTTACCAAATGCAGGAATATTCGCCCTTTTACATTTTCCCATTTGGTGATGTCGTTTGCTTTTCTCATAGTCTTTTTATCCTCCTTCTAAAAATTCCGCAAAAAAACCACCCCGTTATGGAGTGGCTCATTGCGTACAGTTACCTTATTTAATTTTAAAACATAAACTTTGAAATCCCGTAAATCGGGATGGTGATGATATTGCCTGCCCTTCCGCCGTTGGTACTGCCCTTGGCGTACAGCAGATAATCCGCCTTTTTGCTCTCAATGGCGGCGCTGGCTGTCTTCCCGGCATTTTTGCCTGTCTTTACTTCAAGGGCATACGTTCTCTGTGATTGGATTGCCTTTACATAGAAATCAATCTCACCTGCGCCCAATGTGGCAAATGCCGGCGTTTCCAGCGCAATCTCACTGGGATGGACCGTGCGCCGCTTTAAGTCAAGGTATACGAAATTTTCGTTGATGATGCCCGCCGCTGTTTCCTTCGGGCACCCGATTTTTGTCAGGAAATAGTTTGTCAGGCCGATGTCTGAAAAATAGCACCTTGCCTTCGCCTTGAAATCCATGATATTGCATTCCGGCAGTTTTCCGGCAAATCCGATAATGCCGGAGCTGTAAAGCCAGTTGACGGCACGGTTCACGGATGCCTTGGAAATATTGCTGGAGTAGTCTTTTACAACAATGTCCTGCAGTTCCTCGCTGAAGCTGTCCTTGTCAAATCCCTTCTTTTCCTTTGCGAGTATCCTTGCGACACCGGAAAACATGTTGTCGTAGACCGCATCATCCAGGATGTCATCAAAGTAGCGTTTGCTTTCATTGGTAAAAAGCCGGATGATTTTCAGTAATTGCGTCTGGCAGTCCTCCAAAGACGCGTTTTCCAGATACTGCAGTACAACACCCGGATATCCGCCGATTTTACAGTAATCCTCATAGAGTTTTTGCAGCTCCTGATATACGGCTGCATTGCTGCCGCCGCACAAATCCATATTCTCGTACAGATCATGTTTATCCAGCGCTGTTAAAAATTCCTCAAAATCCAGCGTATGGATCTCCAAAGAGTCGAGGTCGCCTGCCGAATATTTAAACCCTTTATCCAGTATCCGGCCAAGATAGCTTCCGGTAACGATAAAATCGCTTTCCAGATTCCTTGTAAATTCCCGGATGCGGTTGTAAATCTCCGCCGACTCCTGAATTTCGTCGATGATGACGATTGTGTCTTTGGAATCCCGGAAAGACGGCTCATACTGCCGGATAAGTTCAAGCACCGGGTTTTCGCATTGGTATCCGCCGCTGATCTGCCTGCGCAGCTCATGGTACTTTTCCAAAAACAGTTCCCCGGAAAATTCCAGCAGGTTGATATAGATTTTCTGCCGGTATTCCGCATCGGCAAATTTGTTCACAAGATACGTCTTGCCGACCTGACGCGCGCCGGATATTTCCAGTGTGGAACGGCTCGCCGATTTCTTCCATTCCTTCAGCCTGCCATATGCCTTGCGTTTCAAATCCTTCTGCATGGCTGCTCCTTTCTTTTATCCCTGCGGAATAAATCTTACAGGGTAAACTCAAATTTTTGGAACAGGAAAATAGGAATGGTAAATACATTCCCCGCCTGTCCTCCCTGTGTATTGCCCTTTAGGAGAAGCAGGTAATCCACTTTCCCGTCTTCCAGCGCTTTCTGTCCTGTCGGCGCGGTGTTCTTCCCGCTTTTTACTTTCAGTGCATAAAGGCTTTCCCTGCCGAGAAGGCTTTTTACAAGGAAGTCAATCTCTCCGCCCCGGTAGGTTGCAAACGCCGGTGTTTCCAGTGCGATTTCCTTTAAACGTTCTGTCCTGCGGCGCAGCTCCAAAAACACAAAGTTTTCGTGCAGCATCCCCTGCATATCAGATGAGGATGCACCGATTTTGCGGAAGAAATAATATGCCAGTCCGAGGTCCGTGAAATAACAGCGGCATCTTCCCTTAAAATCCATAACCCTGCATTCGCTTACTTTGCCGGCGAAATCAAGGATGCCGGCGCTCTGCAGCCACATGATGGCGCGGTTGCATACAGACTTGCTGATGTTGCTGTCATAATCATGCACGACCAGTTTTTGCAGGCTTTCGCTGAAATTGTCCTCCAGTCCCTTTTTTCCCTTGCAAGGATACGGGCGACACAGCAGAAAATGTTGTCATATACCGCCGTATCAAGGATATCCTCAAAATATCTTGTGGACTCCGTGCAGAACAGGTGGATGACGTATTCCAGTTTTTCCCGGCTTTTTTCCGTTGACTCTGTTTCAAGATATTCCGTTACCACGGCGGGATATCCGCCGATTTCTAAATAGAGTCCAAAAAGTTCTGACAGCCTTGCAAGCTCCTCCGGGTGCTGCGTTCCATACAGTCCCATTCCTTCATATGCTTCATGCAGCCCGAATGCCTCGGTAAATTCCTCAAAATCAAGCGTTTCAATCCGCAGCGATTTTAAATCGCCGGCTGACAGCTTAAACTCCGTGTTCAGCGTCCTGCCAAGGTAACTTCCAGTCACTATGAAACGGCAGTGAAAGTTTCTTGTAAATTCGCGGATCAGGTTATAAACCGTCGGTGATTCCTGTATTTCATCAATGATGATGACAGTTCCTTCCGTATCCTGAAAGGAAGGCTCGTATAGCGACAGAGCATTATGGAGCGGCTGTTTTGGCCTTTCGGTTCCGGGTTCCCACTCGTTTGCCTTTTGGATGCACTTTAGAAATTCCTGTCCGGATGCCTCCAGCATATTGATGTACACGGCGGCGTCAAAGTTTTCTTCGGCAAATTTCCGGATAATATAGGTCTTGCCGACCTGCCTTGCGCCCGTCACCTCTAATGTTAAATTGCTCTCCGCTTTCCACGAAAGCAGCTTCTGATATATTTTGCGTTTGAGATACATAAATAATTCTTTTTCCTTTATCGTCATAAAATCAATTTATGGACGGTTTCTTTACATTGATAAATCCATTATAGCAAAAAGGAACCCTTTTTCATAGAGTGAAATCGGCTTCCTTTTGCATGACTTCTTCCGGCTCAATCCAGTCTGCCTCGTCAAAATAAGCAGGCTCTCCTGTTGTCGGATCCGGAACAAGGTCGTCCGCGCACAGGATAATCTCATGGTCATTGTAGGGAACCTCCTCCATAAATCAATTGGACGTTTTTCCCGTATTTAGAAAGTTCCTCGCCCAAATACTGCAGGGAATTCTCTCCAAAATAAATTTTTGTCGGATTTGAATAGCTTCTTTATCTTCTCTAATCCGGATCTTACTTCAGGCTGTTATATGTTCCATCGTCTACCGCTTCCAGCCACTCATTGGAACCGTTCTCACCAGGAACTTCAACCGCCAGATGCGAAAACCAGCTGTCTTTTGCCGCACCGTGCCAGTGCTTTATACCGACCGGGATATTGACAACGTCTCCGGGGCGGAGTTCCTGCGCCTCTTTTCCTTCTTCCTGGTAATACCCACGCCCTGCGACACAGACCAGAATCTGCCCGCCGCCTTTATCCGCATGATGGATATGCCAGTTGTTGCGGCATCCCGGCTCAAATGTCACATTGAAAATCCCAACCTGTGATGTGGAAAGTGGGGCAAGGAAACTTCGTCCGGTAAAATACTGTGCAAAGCCATCATTAGGATTGCCGATAGGAAACACCATCTTGGCCGCATGGGCAGCTTTTGCATCCTCACCTGCCGTCTCATCTTTCCACACATCCTTTGCCAGGCGGAACACCGCCCAGCCCTTTGGCCATCCTGCATAAAAAGCGGCATGGGTGATGATCGCCACAGCTTCCTCTTTTGTTACTCCATGTGCCTTTGCATTTTCCAGATGATAAATCAGCGAAGAATCCGTAATACCGGAAGACATCAGCGCCACCATCGTTACGATGCAGCGTGTTTTCAGGTCAATATCCTGATTGTTCCAGTTTTCCCCGAACAGCACATCGTCATTATAGTGCGCAAATTCCGGTGCGAAGTCGCCTAACTGCATCTTTCCTGCTGTCTGTACAATTTTCTCCATTATCTTATCCTCCTGTCATTTATACTACATTTCCTGCTTTTTGTTTGCCATTCTGTGCCATAACGCCCACAAGGGCATGGGGAACATACAGTTCCTCCAGATAACGGGTCTCGGCTTCCGTCAGCTCCAACTCCACCGCTTTTACCGCGCCATCCACATGGGAAATCTTTGTCGCTCCAACTACAGGCGCTGTCACCTTCGTCAGAAGCCACGCAAGGGAAACCTCCGTCATGGAAACACCTCTTTTTTCTGCGATTTCTTCTACACGCCGTATAACCTTTCTATCAGCCTCCGCCGTATCGTTGTATTTGAACCGCGCATAAGCATCCTGTTCCAGCCGCTTTGAAGTCTCTCCGGGATGGCGGGACAGCCTCCCGCTTGCCAACGCACTGTATGGTGTCATGGCAATATTTTCCGAATAACAGAAAGACGCCATTTCCCGTTCTTCCTCACGGGCGATCAGGTTATAATGCCCCTGGATGGATACAAACTCTGCAAACCCCTGTGACCTTGCATAATAATTCGCCTTGGCAAGCTGCCACGCAAAACAATTGGAAATACCAATATAACGAGCCTTTCCTGCCTTGACGACATTATTAAGCCCCTCCATAATCTCCTCCATCGGGGTATGGTAATCCCACATATGGCAGATATAGAGATCGACATAATCCATGCCAAGATTTTCAAGGCTCTTATTCAGGTAATTTTCAATGTGCCGCTGCCCGCTGACCCCGGAATCAATTTCTTCCTGTGTACGCGGGGTAAACTTTGTGGCAATCACATATTCATCACGCTTTGCAAAATCCCGGAGCGCCTTCCCGACAAACTGCTCACTGGTTCCATTCTGATAGGCAATCGCCGTATCATAAAAATTGATGCCAAGCTCCAGACCATGCTTTATAAGTTCCCTTGTCCGGCTTTCATCCACTGTCCAACTATGCTGTCCGGCAGCCGCATCGCCAAATCCCATACACCCCATACAAATGCGGGACACTTTTAAATCCGATTTTCCTAAATCTGTATACTTCATTATTTTCCTTTCCGCCGTTGTCAGCTACTGTATTTATAGTATTTTGCCTGATTTTGATGTTTTTCCTCAACAGTTAAAATAACCTGCAATTTCCTGCATCCTTGCCATTTGGTTCACATGGAACGGACACCGGCTGTCACAATGCCCGCAGCGGACACAGGATTCTGCTTTGACGGCCAGATTTTTATAATGGTTCCTTGCAAGTTCATCGCCTGATCTGGCAAGGTCATAATACTTAGGAACTGTAGAAAAATAACTGACGCATCTTGACTTGACTATTTCTCTGATTATGCATGCCAAAAAGCCTCGCCGTAGCCCGCTACGCCTACG
>CARTDA010000079.1:0-8609 GCA_949066965.1 uncultured Lachnospiraceae bacterium | reverse complement strand
ATAATTCGGGATTATCAATCATTTTTTCCTAATAGTCATACCTGACTTTTATCTAAATATCTTACAATATTTCTGTTCTTATTATTTTTCACAAGAATATTTTGTATTATTTTATCACTTTTTAGGACATCCAACAAGGGACAGAATTGTCCAAAACTGTATTTATCAATTAATAAACAATCAATTTTTGCCCTATATGAATGGCAATACCAACAAAAAATTATAGAACGAACAAATATCAAACGTATCTTTTTACAAAAAACATCCTTCCGCAAATTAATATAGGTGTTAGTTAATGTCCGTGTTGAAGCACTATTCAGATTATATCAAAAATACTGTTTCAACACATCTTTCAACCAACACCTATATTCTATTGGCACAGCAATCCCATATTTTCTCCAGCGGTCTCTAACAGCCTATACAAATACTCTATCTGTTTTTCTGTCTTATTTGCAAGACACTTCTGGAATCTGTCCTCCTGTACTTCCGTTTCCCCAAATAAGAGATAATCCGTAGTAACTTCCAGAATCTGTGCCAGCTCCATAAGTTTGTCCACTGAACACGAGGTTTCCCCGTTCTCGATCCTCTGCAGCTGGCGCTCACTGGAATAATCCAGCCGCGCTGCCAGCTCAGCCTGTGTCAGTCCCTGCCTCCTCCTTGTCTCCTTCAACCTGGCACCTACAGCCTTCTTATCATAATACTGCATTCCGCACTCTTTTCCGACGTCTGTTTATTTGCTTAAGCTTCCCCTATTTTACGACAGATGCGTGCTTTTGAAGAGTGACTAAGCCAGCTATTTCAGGGTGAATATTGTACACCTTTTGAAAATCCGGCATAATGACAGCACGCAAAAAGGCAGGGCTGCTATTCACTCAGATAGCAGTCCTGCCCTTTTAAGAGCTGCTCCACCATATGCAGGACAAACTCTACTTCGCCTTTGCTCCGCTGTCCAACCATAAAGCTAAAGCGCTCTATAAACTTTTCCGGCTGTTCCCGGCTCATCAGGGCTGCCGGGGTGGTCTCCAGCGCCTGCACGATGCCGAGGTATGTATCAAGGCTCATCGACCGCCTGCCATGCTCTATGTCCTTGACCGTATCCACGGAAATGTCTGCTTTCTCTGCAAGCTCGGCTTGTGTGATATGGAGCCTTTCGCGTTCCTTTCTGATATTTCCGGCTATCATTCTGTACAAATTCTCCCTGTTATCCATTGACTGCCCTTTCTGCCTTTTATTCTGTCCGGGATATGGCTGAAGGTCTTTAACCACATCCTGCACAGTATAACAGAAAAAAACATGAAATCAAGCAAAGTGTAACACTTTGTCGGTTAAGTGTAATACTTTGTTGAAATCTTACACACATTACCGCCTCCAATGACGGGAATGGAAAATTTGTTACATGTGATACTTTTCTGAGATATTCCCCACAATCAGGAAAACCGCCACAAGTACGAGACTGCCGTATCCCGCATAAAAATAATCCAGCCTGTCCAGGCAGTACAGTGTTACAAGGGTGCAGGCCTGCCATCCTGCTATACAGCGGCTCATCCGCCTGTAATAACCAAAGTCCTCATCATTGAGCGGCTTGTTGACACTTTCCACCGGGCTTAACACCAGTATCACCGCCATCGCAGTAAGGCCTCCGGTGATAACTGCCGGAAGGGGAACCCCTGCTGCCCAGTCACATAGGTACGCCGGGATAAATAAGATCAGTATGGATGCAGTAAAACACCCTGTCCTGCTTTTACAGTGCATTCCTCCGCTGAAACTTCTGAGCGACCCGTAAAAGAACAGAAAGACCAGGATATTTCCCAGCCTCCCTGTTACCAGTCCGAACAGGAGGGACGCCAGAAGTTTTCCTACGACTACAATGCCGTTCTCTATCCCATATCTGTACAGTCCGGCATCATCTTCTGGTATAATCCCCCTGCCGGCCAGTGTTACGGTAATTTTTTCTGCCACTGCCGCTGTCACCTTCATACTGCTGCCTCTCCTAAATTCTGCGCAACTTTTCTGCACCATCAGGCAGTCTGTCCTGTCCGAGCACAAACCAGCAGCATGTACGCACATTCACTGTTGCCACTTTCAGTGCTGCCGACGCGACACCTTTCAGCGCCATGTCACCCAGCCTGTCCACTTCCCTTTTCACTGCCACATTCAAATTTTTCATGATATTTCTCTCCTTTTTGTTTTTAATAACACATAGGCGTTTGCGAAACTCTGAAGCCATTCAAAACACTGGATTTTTTGTTTGAAATTTAATGTCATCTCCTCAAAAGCTTTCAGTTTTTGCCTTTTAGAAATATTGTGGAAATGTGTATAACTTTACAGAATTTCTCTGATTTAAATAATTACTCTTGTTTTAGGGTTTGCAACCCCTATAATTTCGTTTAAAATTTTAAGAGTTATCCACCTCAACTGTATTTTGAGTTTCGCAATTACCTATTTAATAACACAGGAATTTTCTTGCATGCCAGATGCATTCATTTCCCACAGTTCCATCCTGTCATGGATTCATTTCAAAGTGTTTTCCATGCACTCCACAGTATAGCACATAATTCATGAATTTTTTTCAAAGTGTAACAGATTGTCGGTTAAGTGTAAAACTTTGTAATTTTCACATTCATTTTCTTGATTATAAGCCCCAGAAGCAAACATTCTTTCTTGATTTCAACTCAAATCTCCCCTGATTCTGGATTTGTAGTGATCTGTCCCCCACACTCCCTGTCAATATATAAAATTTTGACTGGCTATTTATTTTCAGATAAATACACTGCTAATGATTCATTATTGCGCATCACTTTTTTCATCTGCCACCGCACTAATATTATACAGCATCACTGATACCTCAAAAGTAGTCCCGTTATCCTTAAACCGGACAACTCCGTTGTATTTCTCCACGACTCTGCGGACGCTTGCAATTCCGTATCCATGGGTATATGTATCTTTTTTCGTGGTTTTAAGATGCCCACTGTTCCTGTTTTCCTTACTGTTTGTGATTACAAGCAGAAGCCTTCCCGATACATATTTGTTTTCAATACTGATAAACCGTTCTGGCTCCGGCAATTTCCGGCAGGCTTCGATGGCATTGTCAAGCAGGTTCCCATACAGCACACCGATATCACCATACTCAATCCGCGTCTTTCCAGGTATATGGATCTGGGTATCCACTTTGATTCCTTCTGCTTTTGCCACGCCAAGTTTAAAACGGAGTACGGTATCCACTGAAGGATTTGCTGAATAGCTGTCTGTGTCAATCTGCCCAAGTTCCCTGTCGAGTACCGCAATCTGCTCCAACAGCTTTCCTGTATCCCCTGCCTCAATCAGGTGATAAAACCCCAGCAGCCTGTTTTCCATGTCATGTTTTAATTTGTGTACATACACATTGCGCTTCTCCGCCTCAGCATAATAAATTTCCTTATAGCGCATCTCCTGAACATAAACTTCGTCCTCCTGCTGCTTTTTGACAAGGAAGCTGATTCTTTCTATCATGTAAAGCATAAAATAGTAGGTCAGCACTATAGAACCGATAATACTGATACACATGAGTCTGCTCTTCATGCTCTCTGTCTCCATGGAAAGGATTGTGATAAAACAGCAGTTCACGACAGAGGAGGCAAATACCAGCACCAGCACAGCCACAACTTCTTTTGGAAGCTTCAATAAATTCAGTTCCTTCCGGTGCATAAGCCTGCAAAGCAGGAAAATGACATTTCCCCTGATAAATGCACAGAGTGCCATAACAAGATAATATAGATATATGGGGCTTTCACCGGCTGTGTAATGGAGTGCATACAGCAGGAGCATCCCGACGGGCTCCAGGATAATACCCGTCCCTGTAAACATTGCGACACTCGCAGCCCTTGATCCTGCCGTTCCTTCAAAGAGCAGCGTCACAAGCGTCAGAATTGTCACTAAAACAAGCAGATTACAATAAGGATTTTTCTTCGCATCAGACTGTGCCCATGCCGCCAGCAGGATAAGCGCACATGCACAGGCTGGTTCCGGGACATGCTTTCTTTTGCGGAAAGTAATCAGGTAATACCAGAACACACCAATATCAAACAGACTGATGCCGAACCGGATAAGATATTCCATTGTCATACTAACCTCCATAATCCCACTGCGTGGAGAACGCACATACGTTAGAAATTCTCCTCACACCGTCCTCCTCACAAACTCCATATGTTTTTCCTTGAGCTCCTGCATATGGGCGCGGGCGACAAGCAGACGCTCCCCATTATCCATAACGGCCTCGTCCCCCTCTATAGAGCGGAGATGTTCCATGTTGACAATGTAGGACACATGGATATGTGTAAATACCCTGCTGTCGAGCTGCTTCCATATCTCGCTGACTGTCATGTTTGTCTTGAAATTCTCTGGGATTGTATGGATGACTGCCTGGCGTCCTTTCTTTTCGATATAAAGAATGTCGCCACAGCTTATCCTGAACTGGTTCTTGCGGAAATGAAAAACGAAATCGTGCTTTACCATCTCGAGATAGTGCACTGCCCTTGATAGAACTGGCTCCAGTTTTTCAATCGTGACTGGTTTCTGAATATAAGCAAACGTAAATACATCAAACACGTCCATGACATACTGGGAATAGCCTGTCAGAAACACAAACAGTGCCTTCGAGCCGCCCTGCCGTATTTCCTTTGCCAGTTCCAGCCCTGTCATGTCCGGCATTTCGATGTCAAAAATATATAGATGATAGTTTTCCTTGTGCTTTAACGTATATTTCAGCAGTTCTACTGCGCTGAAATACACGTCATAATCAATCCGATAACCACAAAGCGCACCAAAAGCAGTCTCCAGCTGCTCTACGTCCACTTTGCCGTCATCACATATGGCAATTTTAAGCATTTACATTACCCCTCCGTAAAAATACACCGGAAACAAGGGGTATCCCTGTTACTTTTTAAGCATACGCGAAATATACGCAGCCACTTCATCAATAAATACATTCTTCTGTTCTTTATTGCAGTTTGCTATGTAATAGTCCACGTTAAAATGCTCCTTCATGCATTCCCCAGTAATCAGATAGGTCGGATCGATTCCATACTCTTTATACAGTATCAGCAGCTTGTCTGCAGACAGTCCGGTTGCACCAGATTCATATTTTCTGTAATGCTCATCTGATATCCCAAAAGATACTGCAATTTCTGCCTGTGTCCTTCCCAGATTCTCCCTTGCTTCCTTTAATCTCTTACCAATCTGTATATTTACATTTTTCCTGTATTCTTCCATATTCTGCACCCCCGTATGGAAGAATCATAGCAACACATTTGTAAAACAAACAGAATATAAAATAACCCAATTAAAATTATTTTTTAACCATAATCCGGTTATTTTTTATTTTACCCTAAAACGCAGAAATGGGATGGCAAACTCTATGACTGCCATCCACATTTCCACAATATATTGTTTCTATCGCATTATATAACTTTCCTTAAACAGCGTTCCTTTTTTAAGACCTGACATTCCCATGCTGCCTGCATCAGGATAACGTACACTTACTCAACCGCTGGATCTGCTCAAAATCGTGTCCATATATCAGCTTTGCATTCTTTTCTGACTGCATTTTCTTAATCCTCGCAAGGTTTGTATAAAATTCATCCGTGGTAGCATTAATGCTTCCTCCGGGCGGCAGTTCACTGTTATAACTGTCTTCTGTGTAAATCGTGTCACTCGTTACAATGATGGTGCCTTCCTGTTCCGTATCCAGCACCATCCCCGTGCACCCTGCCGTATGCGACTGCTGGGAAAAAAGCAGGATATCATCCGCCAGGCGCAGTTCTTTCTGATAAGGCACATACCGGATACCATCAATATCAAAAAGCTCCCTGACATACGCCCCTCCGTTTCCAGTCATGACACGGAAGAAAGCGTCCTTTAACTCTTCTTCCGATACGATGACATTTTGAAAAGCCTTCGTCCCCGCGAAACAGCCCAGTCCTCCCGCATGGTCAAAATGAAGATGCGACAAAATGATTGTGTCAATGTCATTTACTGTAAGACCATGCTGATGCAGGGCATCTTCAACGGATATAAACTCCGTGACCGGATATGTATCAAGCACCGAAACTGGGTATTTCTGTTCGTAATCCGCACTGTTGCCCGTATCATAAAGAATATTGCCGATTTTCGGATGTCTTATCAGAATCGCGTTGATTGGCGACTGGATCATCTGGCTCTCCTCACTGCACTGTACCAGATTGTCACGTTTACAGGATATTTTCCCAAGATATAAAACATTTATTTTCATTGAATCCGTTCCTCCTCGCTTTGCAAAATCCTTAAACTGATCTTCCCTATTCAACATCACACTGTATCATTACTTTGACTTCACTGCCGTTCCGGTCCATGCATTTATCAAATCCCTGTTGTATTTCTGTCAGCGGCATCACAGAAGTAATGATTTTATCTGCATCAACCTGCTTCTGTGCCAGAAGCCCGATTGCCTTCTCCATGTCCGACCGTTCCTGCATTCTTGCCGTCACCACATTCTTCTCATAATAATAGAGCTGTTTTAAGTCAACTGTCATCGGCTTTCCATAGATAGCAACCAGTACAACTGTACCGTGAACCTTTGGCAGCCAGACCATGCTGTCAACGCCCGGCTGCGATCCGGATGTCTCAAAAACAACGTCCGCCCCTTTGCCGTTTGTCATCTGCTTTACTGTTTCCAGCAGGTCGCCCTTGACCGGATTCACTGTTTTAATCCCAAGTTCCTCCGCCTTTTGCAACCGCTTTTCATTGACCTCTGACACCAATACTTCTGCTCCTGCTGCCTTAGCCACTAACGCCGTCATGAGTCCAATCGGCCCGCCGCCAATCACGACGACAAAATCATCTTTTTGTACATTTCCTCTTTTTACCACATGACAACAGATTGCCAGCGGTTCAACCAGCGCTCCGTGAAGCATGCTGACTGAATCCGGCAGCTTCACAAGCGCCTCCTCGTCCACTGTCCATGCATACTGGAATGCCCCTTCTGTCTCAATTCCGCGCACTTTCAGATTCTGGCATACATGCTCATATCCTTCTTTGCAGGCAAAACATTCTTTACAGGATTTTACCGGCCAGACCACAACTCTGTCCCCCGGCTGAAATCCTTCCACCCTGCTGCCTACACGCCAGACCGTTCCAGAACACTCATGTCCTATGACAGACAGCAGATGCATTCTATGATCTTCCGACCCCTGCAGAATATGGATATCTGACCCGCATATCCCACAATAAGAAACCTTAATCTGAACCTCTTTTTCTCCCGGCATCCTGTCTGATCCTTCCTCCACCGAAAGAACCCCGTTTCCTTTATATACTGCTGCTTTCATTCTAAAACCTCCTTAAAACTAACTACTAATGCGATAAAAACCAACTCTTCCTTTTCATTATTGGAAATACCATGACTGTCTCCATCCTGACAAATTACTGCTTCTCCAGCTTGAATCTCATATTCCTGCTCATTATCCCTATACCATCCGCGTCCCTGCATCACATAATAAATCTCACATTCCTGTTCATGACGATGGACGCCTAATGAATCTCCCTGCTTCAATCGGATAATGATAAAACACCTGTTTCTTGATCTCATCATATTGCTCGTCGCAATATCACAGATAGCAATATCCCCTTTGCCCTGAAACAGTTCATGGACAACTTTTTCCTTTAATGGTAATTTCATGCCTTAAACCAACCTCTCTTTTCTGAACTGCATCTATTTCGACTGCTGCGCAAGCCACTCGAAAATTGATACTTCCCCACCATCTGTTTCCTCCACACATTCATTGTTCAACGTGTAAATCCATGACCAGTGTCCCTGATATTCATATGGTGTAACCCCATCTTTCTGAAAGTACTTTCCAGATGTATCCACAACATTTTCAAAGAGACTATAATGAATGTCCTGTGCTCCTGCCGCTACAAGCCTGTTGTAAAGCGCACTGCTGTGATTTTCTGTCAAAACCATGCGGTCCGATTTCGCAGCAGTCATCCATATGGGAATATTTTTTAACCTGGCGATTTTCTCGTCATCCAGCCACGCCTCCTCATATGCTTCACATACAGGAAATGCGGCCGCAAAATACTCCGGATACGCAGTCAGCATATTGACCGTCATATACCCTCCATTGGAGCAACCTCCGATATAGATCCGATCCGTGTCAATCTCCCCATGGTTAGATACATAAGTTTCTATCAGTCCCATCAATGCCTCAGTATAATATGAAATTCCTGCACCGGGATCTGTTGTATCCATATATCTGCCCTCGCCATTGTCCATCCACATAGTCTGCGTCTGGGGAACAAGAACTTCTGCGCCAGTCTCCCCAAAATATCGCTGGATATCTTCCGTCGCCAAATTGACTACCTTATTTCCCATAATTGCAATTGTTGGATCTGTGCCGCCTTCACCTGCTCCGTGCAGCCATATGATAAGCGGTGTTTCACCATTCCGTGCATTTTCCGGCTGATAAGATGCATATGATAATGTAATACCGCTTGTCTCATCGCTATAGCTTCCTGTACAGTCAAATGTATCCGCAATCATATTAAACATCAGTGTACAAGGGGCTACAAACGATATAAAGAAATGTTTCAGATATGCA
>CARTDA010000078.1:0-9239 GCA_949066965.1 uncultured Lachnospiraceae bacterium | reverse complement strand
AGGCTGACAACATCACGCTTGGGGAACTGCTCGATATTTGGGCGGAGGAAGAATTAAAGGTCGGCACGTTTAGCAACGGTACGGTGGAAAATTATCTCGGTGCGATACGGTGTATTAAGAAACACCCTGTTGCTGACCGCAGGTTAAAAACTGTAACGGCGGAGCATTTGCAGACATTCCTTGACCTGCTTACTTTCGGAGGGACGTATCCCGACGGAAAAATGAAGAAAGGATTGAGCAAAGACTATATCCACTCTTTCTCGGCAGTTCTGCAACAGTCGTTCCGTTTTGCGGTATTCCCAAAGAAGCTGATTACGTTCAATCCAATGCAGTACATCAAGCTGAAACGAAAAGCAGAGGAAGTGGATTTGTTTTCGGAGGAAGATATGGGACAGTCAGGCACGCAGCCTATTTCCCATGATGACTATGAAAAACTTATCGCTTATCTTAAAAAGAAAAATGTTTCTGCGGTTCTGCCGATACAGATAGCTTACTATGCAGGTCTTAGGATCGGAGAGGTATGCGGGCTGACCTGGCAGGACATCAACCTTGAGGAACAGTATCTTACGGTAAAACGGTGTGTCCGCTATGACGGTGCAAAACACAAGACGATTATCGGACCGACAAAACGTAAGAAAGTACGGACGGTTGATTTTGGGGATACGCTTACCGCCATACTGAAAAAAGCAAGGAAAGAACAGCTTAAAAATCAGATGCAGTACGGGGAACTGTACCACCGCAACTACTACAAGGAAGTGCAGGATAAAAACAGGGTTTACTATGAGTATTACAGCTTGGAAAACACGCAGGATATTCCGGCGGATTACAACGAAATCTCATTTGTATGTTTAAGACCGGACGGCTGTCTTGAAACGCCGAGTACATTGAGTATCGTCTGCCGGACACTGGCAAAGAAACTGGACGGATTTGAGGGCTTTCACTTCCACCAGCTCCGCCATACTTATACAAGCAACCTGCTGTCTAACGGTGCAGCGCCGAAGGACGTGCAGGAACTCTTGGGACACTCTGACGTAAGTACCACCATGAATGTGTATGCCCATGCCACAAGGGAGGCAAAGCGGACTTCCGCAAGGCTGTTGGATAAGGTGGCAGGCAACGATTAGATACATTCAGAAAAACTTTCCCTTGTAAACTGCCCATAAGGGCAAAAACAAGGGAAAATACATAGCAATTCACTGTATGAGGCTTGGAATGCCTTGAAAAATAGGGAAAGTTCTATAAATTCATCTGCCTTGCCCGTTCCCTCTGCTCTATGCTGACCGCCCTCGGCTTGCGGTAGCTGACATGTGACTTCGGAAAGGAATAGGTTTTAGATACTTCGTCCTGCCTTATCATCTTGTATGTATTGGGAAAATCGGCAACAAGCGTGTCAAGTTTCCGCATAACCGCCTTATCCCTTGTGTAGAGGGTGGCGGTCTGTTCTCCTGCGTTATAATTGACAATCGTTTCCTGCTCGTATCGGAAAAGTTTCATAGCGTCATATCCCTCTTTCCTTTGCTGTGGGTTCTGTGCTGTTTTCCCTAGGTAACTGTTGGCTGTTTTGCCTGTTCCTTTGCTTTGGCTAACCTTGTCCTTATGGAATGGTCACGCTCGGTCAGTTTCCGTCTTTTGGTGGTGGCGGTCAGTTCCGCACACGTTTTTTCTGACAGGGCATTTAATTTCTTCAATGTGCCGCTTACTATCTGTTTTGTACCGCTGTCCTTTACCCGTGGAAGAATAGCGGACAGACTGGCGCACGTTTCCGCTTTTCCCTGCTCCCCAAACTGATAGATTGGATTGATTTCATCGGCGTTAAAGGGTAACTGAATATTTGCGCCCTCACATAAACGCTCCACGCCCACGCACTTAGGGAGATTTCCTGTCAGTTCGTAATTATCCCTCGCTGTGATTGTTCCATGACCGTCGGTCTGCCTTACCTCGACTTCACACTGGCTTTTCTGCTCCAACACAAGCCACTGGTATTTGTCGCTTTCTTTGGTGAATACGGTCTGATGCGCATTAGAGTGCGTCTTGCTACGGATATATTTGTCTGTGGTGCTGTAATAATCTAAAATCTGCTGTTCCTGCTTTTTGTTCATGGTCTTTGCCCTCCTGTGATATGGATTGATTGATTTCGGTGCTGTAAATGATTTTCTTCCGTTTATTGTCGGGAGATTGGATTGCGGAATTATTGACGGGCATTTCTCCGCTTGGGGGAATAGGAGTTCATTTCATACGGTAATTACCGCACGAAAAAAGACTATAACCGTCACTGCCATAGCCTTTTAAGGATTGAGGAAGTCCCTTTCTTATTTGTATTTGTTTGTCACCCCTCCGCACTATCCAACATCAGTGGAACGTGAAGGTTTAGCAGAGGAGGAAATTGATCCATTGACAATGAAAGTCCTGCCAAAAAGTAATGTGATAGAAATATTACTTTTAGTAAGGAACTGTATGAAATGACTATTCAAAAAAGGGGAGAATACAAATGAAAAACAACAAGAAATATTTACTGACGGAAGTTGCCTTGGTTTTATTCCATATCTTTATCAGCCTGATTATTTTCCTGATACCGCTTTGTGTCAATGAGATGATGAATGGGCGGATTGCATTTACAGCCGAGGTGATAGTTTTTATCATTGCCCTGATGTTCCTGGAAATTATTTTGCAGCTTGTTTACACGGTGATGGAGCAGCACCTGATGAAAAACTGCAAGATTAGCATGTCAAAGGAAATTTACCACAAAATATTCTCGATGAAGTACAGTTCACTTATCCGGTATGGCGCGACGTATCTGGTGGGACGCGCAGATTCCGCGGTTCTTACGTTTTCGAACCCTTTCCATCCGGTCGGTTCCCGTGCTGGTTTCGGAGTCTGTCATTATCGTGCTGATTCTGGGCTATTCCCTGTCAATCAACGTGGTCATGTTTCTTCTGATGGCTTTTATCCTTGTCCTGAATGTTGCCGGGTTCTATTTCCTCAACAAGAGCCTGTTAAAAAAGACGGCGGAAATGCAGCGGATTATTCCAAAGGAGCGCAAGGACATTTATCAGGTCGCAGAGCAGATAGACTTTATCAAGCAGAATGACGACAACAGCAGGCTTGACCGTATTTTGGAGAAACACCTCAAAACCATCGAGGTCTTCACGATGAAGGTCAATACGTTTGCGGGAGAGATGAGCAGGCTGATTAGTTTTTTTAATATGTTTGCGCAGAATATCATCCTCATTTTCCTGTTTTATCTGTTCCTGCAGGGCAGGACGGAGCTGAACGGTATTTTCACTGTTTCCATCCTGCTGTCCTATTTTATGCCTGCCATTATGAATGTTGTGTCAGTCAACCTTGATTTGCGGGAAATTAAGGCTTCGAGGGATTATCTAAGGCTTCTGGAGGAGAATCAGGAGAGCAGCGGTGACACTGTAATTGACAGGATTGACGAGGTTCGGATTGACATGGACAGGCTGATGACCGTGGAGGGCGAGACGCTGGCTGGCGGGATTCATATGACGGCACAGAAAGGGGATGTTATCGGCATTGTCGGGGAGTCCGGCTGTGGAAAGACAACACTGATGAAAAGCGTCTTAAAATTCTGGGAACAAAATCACGGTGTATATATCAACAATATTCCGCTTGAACAGCTTGACAATGCCTCATACCGCCGCCGGATTTCCTTTTACTCGCAAAATGTGCCGATTATCACTGGTTCACTCTACGACAGCCTGATTTTTGGCAGACCGGACATCGGGCGGGAGGCATATGAAAAGCTGGATTTTCTGAACAAGTTTCAGAAGGATGGAAGCATTGCGGGAATGGAAATACTGGAAAACGGAAACAATCTGTCCGGCGGTGACAAACAGAGGATTGCATTGGCAAGGCTGTATACAGAGGATGTGGATGTCCTTGTCCTGGATGAGCCGACCAGTTCGCTGGACGAGAAAACGGAGGAACAGATTCTGGGAATGATATTAAGGCAGAGGGACAAAATTATCTTCCTGATTACGCACCGCAAGGATAACCTGAAATACTGCAACAAGGTTTATCAGTTTGCGGACAAGGGTGTGCGGGAATAAGGTTCTTTCCCTGCTCGATTTGACAAATAAAAAAGAATATGCTATTATTTAAATAGTTTTAATAACTAATTTAAAAATTAGGCGGTGATAACATGGCATTTTCCAGCATTGCGAAAGATTTTAATAAGGAAAGTATTGTCCAGGCAGTCCGTGATTTTGAATATTATACCAAACAGGAACTGTCCCAAAAGACAAGCCTTAGTTTTCCGACGACAAGCAAAATTGTCGACGAGCTGGTTTCCGTGGGAATGATAAAGGTACTTTGCGACAAGCGCGGTGATACCGGGGGCAGGAAGGCATATGTATATCAGCTGGATAAAGAGTATGCGTACAGTTTATGCATTGCTGTTGCGCAGGGCGGTTTAAAGGCGTTTGTCATCAATATGGACAATGAAATGAAAAGCCATGGGGAAACGGTAATCAAGGGAGATATTTCTGCTGCGGATATTCTGGAATTTGTGCAGGCGCAGCTTGTGCAGTTTCCCCGGATAAGGTCAGTTGTAATCGGCGTCCCCGGGGCGGTTCACAGGGGGAAAATATTCTTGATTGACGGTTTTTCAAAATTGCAGAACTGTGATTTGCAGCACATGGCTGCGGAAAAGTTTTGCGTGCCTGTGGCAGTTCTGAATAACATGAACGCCCTGATTGCAGGGTGCGGAGATAACAGGGACGAAAATATTGCATGTATTCACATTGGGGAGAAGGGACCGGGATGCAGTTGCCTTGTGAACGGTGCGCCAGTCAGCGGGTTTTGCGGTTTTCAGGGAGAACTTGGTTTTAGCCCATATGATGAAAAGCGGACATTTCGTGACATTGCACTGGGCGGCTACCAGGATGTGGAGATGGAGCAATATATCGGAAGGCTTGCGATTCAGCTTATCACATTGGTGAATCCTGAGCAGCTGATGCTCTATTTGCCTACAGGGACGAACCGCGTAGACATTGGGGCATACTGCCGCCGTTATCTGCCCGCAGAAGTAATTCCGCAAATAGTATATCCGGACTCCTATGAAGCGGACTATATTGACGGACTTGCGAAAACGGGTGTCCATTTGTTATTTGCGGCATCGAACAAATATGACTGAAAGGAGAAGCAAAATGAAAAGTACGGATTTTGATACAAAACGGATTGCAGAGGGCTATAGGAACAGACCCTTTTTGCATAGACAGGTGATTGAGACATTTCAAGAAGATATCGGGGGGCGGCATTTTGCGCTGGGCCTTGATATCGGCTGCGGGGCAGGCCTGTCGACAAAGGCATTGAAAGCCATCTGCGAAAGGGTGATTGGTTCGGATATCTCTCCGGAAATGATACGCGCAGCGCAGGAGGTCTGCGGACAGGATGAAACCATTACATATATTGTCAGCAGTGCGGAGGAGATAGCGATACCGGAGGAAAAGGCTGATATTGTCACGGCGGCAGGCGCAATCCAGTGGATAGACAGGGCACTTTTTTTGCCAAGAGTCAGCCAGGCAATGAAAGAGAACGGATATCTGCTCATCTATGACTTTGCAATTTCGGATGACATGCAGGGAAACCAGCCGTACACGGACTGGTGGCATAATCAGTATTTAAAGGAATTTCCAAGACCATACCGGAATGAGTCCGTCTGGAGAAATGAGGATGTCGCACCGTATGGATTTCGGATGTTAAAACAGAGGAATTTGGAGATGGTGTATTCTTTTGACCTGGCATCATTTATTGGTTTTATGATGATTCAGTCAAATGTAAATGCCAGGATTGATGCGGGCGAACGAAAGGAAGAAGCGGTATACCAGTGGTTTCGGGAGACACTTTCGCCAATTTTTCACGGAGAAAAACAGGGGCTGGTTTTTAAAGGGTATAGCTGGTATCTGCAAAAAGAAGCGTACGGCACCGTTACCTTATGCTTTACCGGATAGAAGGCACAACCGCTTATGTGGATGCCATATACCATCAGCTCCAGGATTATGAAAATATTTTTGCAGATGAATTATAATCCCCCTATCTATAACAATCCCGAATATGTTACAAATTGCGTTCTTCATATCGTTTTGCGATATTGTAGGAATGCAGTTTTTTTCGCTATAATAATTGAAAACATTTTATTATATGCAAACATAGAGGGAGGTTTTATGTTATGAAACAGGTACACAATAAATTGATTGCCCTATGTATCAGCACAAGCCTTTGTTCCGCGCTGTTGTCGGGATGCGGGGCTGGCAGCGGGGATGCGGGGACACAGACACAGGCTCCGGTTCAGACAGAGGTGCAGGGTGAGACACAGGCTCCTGCCGAGACACAGGCGCAGACTTCTGCCGGGACGCAGGAACAGACGGCAGCGGATTCTGATACAGCTGCAGCTTCCACGCAGGATGGTTCGGAGGACTCTGTTTATGTGGAGCCAATTGCCGGAATTTCCGGGGATTTTATCTGTGGGATGGACGCGTCAGCCGTACTTGCGGAGGAGAACAGCGGTGTTATATATTATAATTTTGACGGGGAGGAGCAGGATGTTTTCGAGACGTTGTCACAGTCCGGTGTCAATTATATCCGTCTGCGCGTATGGAATGACCCCTATGATGAGGATGGAAACGGATATGGCGGCGGCAATAATGACGTTGCGACAGCGGTCGAGCTGGGAATGCGGGCAACCGAGTATGGCATGAAGGTGTGCATTGATTTCCATTATTCCGATTTCTGGGCAGACCCCAAGAGACAGCACGCGCCAAAGGCGTGGGAGGGTATGGATGCCGATGAAAAATGCAGGGCGCTCTATGATTTTACAAAGGAAAGCCTCACGGAGCTTCTTGACGCAGGCGTAGATGTGGAGATGGTACAGATTGGAAATGAGATTAATAACGGCATGTCCGGCGAGACAAAGCTTCCGGTGGTCACACAGCTTCTGGATGCGGGAAGCCGCGCGGTTCGTGAGATTTCAGCGGAATATGAAAAGGAAATCCAGATTGCCGTGCATTATACAAGTGTTACCAACAAGGCACAGGTAGACAGCCTGGTTGCCAATCTCGAAAATTCAGAAATTGACTATGACATTGTTGCGCTCTCCTACTATCCGTTCTGGGACGGTTCCATGAAAAATATGCAGCGCGTTGTGCAGCTGATTCAGGAGAGATATGGCAAGAAAGTGGTTATTGCAGAGACCTCCTATTGCTATACGTCAGAGGATGGCGACGGAAGCGCCAACAGCCTTGTCGGTATCGATGATTTGGTTGACGGTTATCCTGCGACGGTTCAGGGACAGGCAAGCATGGTGCGCGATGTCTGCGCGGCGGCAAGCGAGGCAGGCGCACTTGGCGTATTCTACTGGGAAGGCACATGGATTCCGGTCGGCGAGGCGACAGCGGACAACTCCCCGATCTGGGAGGAGTTCGGAAGCGGCTGGGCGAGCAGCTATGCGTCCGATTATGACCCGGAGGATGCCGGAAAATATTACGGCGGATGCTCGTGGGACAACCAGGCAATGTTTGATTTTGACGGTCATCCGCTGGAATCCCTCAATGTGTTCCGCATGATATTTGGGGAATAAAAATCTGCTGGAAATTAGAGCGTGTTTGAAAAATGACCTATACATGTTGACTTGTCTATTTCTTCGATTGCACATATCAAAAAGCCTCGAAGAAATATCCTTCGCAATCTGAACAGTTCCTTATTGACAAGGAGATTGTGGATGGGCGCTTTCCTCAAGATATTTTCCAAAGTCGCTTGTCCAATGGTAAAACCTCCTGTTGGAATTGAAGTAAGCCATTTCCTGTTCTCCCGTCCGTTGTTGTATGCCATTCTTTTTTCCGCCAGTCTGAAATTTTTGAAATGTTAAAATCCAGATTGGAAAGGCGGCGAACGACAGCCAGCAGCAGAAACTACCGCCCACCATAACACCGTTTTTTTATATGGTGGGCGTTCACCTTAAAATCGTTATTTTTCATTCCCATCATCTTTACTTTTTTCATTCCTAATCAATCCACGATAAAACAGCATAGCACAAACTGCGGATATTGTACCTGTCGCTGTCTGGTCTAAGTGAATGTCATGCATATTACAAAACATATTGATTACCATTAAAGCAACCAATACCACTGCTGCTACAGCAGCTCCTTTTAATAAATGCTTCATAGCTTCCTGTTTCCTTTCCAAAATAAATTTATTTACTGCAAAATAGTATACCAGAGAAAACAGCAATTCTTTCAAAACGGTCATGGAATGCCCCAATTCATGAATAAGTGCGTTTTTCTTTTTACAGAACACGCACTTATTCGTCATTTTTGTATGAGGGCAGTTGATATAAAGAATGGCATAAAGTATAATTAGGGAAGTAAATATCGAAAGAAGGAATATATTGAAATGCTACTATCTTTTTTTCGGCTTTCCCTTGCTATCCGCAATGTATGGACTCAGCATATGAACTTCAAAGCGTTTAGCGTACTTTATATACTGCTGTTGGCTGCTGGAATGCCTGTAACGCTCCTCGCCTGTGTTCCATACGGTTTGTTCGGTATTCTGGTGGCGGTATGTATTTATGGGTTGATTGCTTGGCGTGACACTGCGCCACAGAATGTTTTTATGGGTATGATTGGATGTATGCTTGCCGTTGTGACAGAGAATTTGCTGGCAAATTTTCTTTATATACTGATTCCCTCACCTTTATCAAATCAGTGGTATTTTTTTTGCGGCATCGATTTGATTTATACTTTGCTGTTTTATTGGATTACGCTGCTTTGCGGCAAGCTGCTGAAAAAAGTATTCCTGTCTGGCAGAGGCATTTTGCGTCTTCCGCAGACATGGTATGTGATAGATGCTGCATTACTGCTCCTTATAACCATCTATCTGTTTGATAATTTGATTCCAGGACAAAATGGCTCTGTCGGAAAAATGATATATAATAATGCCTTACACATTTCGGGGTATCTGCTTGTGATGTGTTGTTTACTTCTGGCTATGCGCCGCTCTTATCTGGAACAGATACAGACCGAAGCAAAGCAGAAAGCCATGCAGGACTTACAGGACTACACACGGAATTTAGAAGCTATGTATAACAGCCTGCGCTCCTTTAAGCATGATTATGTTAATATTCTGCTCTCTTTATCTGGTTATATTGAAGATGGTGATATGGATAGGCTAAAGGATTTTTTTGAAAGCAAAATCTTCCCAACGAAGAATTTGATTACGGGGGA
>CARTDA010000077.1:0-9905 GCA_949066965.1 uncultured Lachnospiraceae bacterium | reverse complement strand
TTATAATCTTTTCTGATAATTTCACTGTCACGCCTCCTTTTACTAATTGTATTATACAAAATAACACTACTGTTTACCACCAACATTAAAGTTCTTTTTGGCAACCCACAGTTGCGAATACAGATTTTTGCCTAACCTACCGAGGAGCATTACCTTGCTCCTCGGTCTTTTCCTTTAACCGCACTTTGTTGCTGGCAGTCTATCGTTTTCTTTAGCGGATTCTTCAGTCTTTCAAGCACACTTCGCTTATCCCGCTTTTGATTATCCTCTCCGTAAGTTTTCTCCCATTCAGCCACTTGTTCCTTATACGCGATATAGGCACTGTGGGATTTATGGTAAATACGGTAAAACTCCTGCACATTCTTATAACCGTATCTTTTAACAATGCCGGATAATCCGATTTTTAAGATGTCAATTTCCTCATTTTTGCGGTCTATCCTGCTTTGCAGTTCGCCTTTCTTGGTAAATCTCGCAAGTCCTTTCAGTTCGTCACGCTCAAACTCCAAAGCATTGCGTTCCTTTTCTGCTTCAAAAATGTTCTCATTCTGTTGTTTCAGTTCCTTGTAAATCTTAAACAACTTTGGATAGGCGGCTGCCTCTGCTGACATGACAGGTTTGGGTGGTATCTTCGGCTTGGTCTGTGTTTCCTTTTCGGCTGGTTGGTGGACAGGTTCTTGTACTAGCATCTGCGGCTGTATCTGCTCTGTATCATATCGTTTTGCGGACAGTTCCCTTGCCTTTTGCAGCACCTTTGAAATCAGCATTGCCAACACCGCAACTGCACTCATGAGGATTGTTCCAAACCGTTCCGGCTGACTGCCGAATATATCAATCGATTCTTTGATACGGTCAGCGATATACTCTTTTTTTATCTGTTGTATCTCCGTTTCTGCCACACCACTGATAATTGCCCTGTCAACCTCACGATTCCAGCGCACACGGTATTCGTTATCTGTCTGTATCTGTTCCGATTTTGGGTTATTCTTCCCTATCTTTTTGGTGGCAAGGTATAGACCGTTTTCATCAAAAACGTGCAGTTTCTCTTTGTCGTCTTTTATCAGAGTGTTGATAAGCTCTGTGTAAACGTGTTTTACTTCGTCCACAAAGTTGTCCTGTTTGAACAGCTTATTCTTGACGGTAAAGAGTTTGCTCTCATATACTTCGCCTTTTTTCACAATCTTACAGCCTTTGCGGATATCCCCGTTTTCGTCAAGTATCTCTTTCTTGGTACGGACATGTTTCCCCTGCTCGTCATAGAACATATTCCTAGTTGCGGTTTTTTCTATGCGTTCAGGCAATCTCTCCCTCTCTGAAAAAATAAGGTGGATATGGTAGTTTGTCTTTCGTTTATTATGGTGCAGAGCCGATACACACTCCACACCATACTTTTCCTTAAAGCGGTCTGTGAACAACGGTAACAGCTTGTCCGGCACATAGAGATTTGGGAAGGATTCGGGCAGGGCAATGATAAATTCCCTCGCTTCGATACATTTCCCCTCTGTGCCGCTTTTTTGAAATTCCTGCTGGCTGCATTTTGCAAGCTCCGTCCAATAGTGGCGGTCTGTTGTTTCATAGACCGCATACAGATTCTCCTGCCTTGCATGGCTGGATATATAAGTGATCCTGCTCCTGACATCAGGCAGCTTACACATACTGATAAATGAATGTCTTTGTATTGTGCTTTGTCCTCCCTCCTGCAAATGGCAATGACCGATTTTGAAAAGAAGTGGCACTGGTATGGCAGGCTGTGAGTGGGCAGCATAGGCGGCACGTTTACGAACATATCCGCCTGTCGGCGGTTATCACAAATGCGTCAGCATTTGCTAAGTCACGCTAGCGTGACTTATGCCCCCTGCAAGGGCGAAATCCCCATTGCATAAACGAAGTTTGTGCAACACAATCACTGTGATAGTAAAAAATACAATCATAATGGCAGAAAGCACTGGCTGAAATGTCCGTTGACTTTTTAAGTTTTCTTACATCACATTGAAAATGCCGCCCGACACCTCAGTTGACTTTTTCAACTGAAAATATAGAATTTAACGAGCTGACCATTCTCCTCCATTTCCGCGCGGAGTCCCTCGGCGTCGTAGCGGTTTATCTGCGTACCTCCGTCTGCCATCTTCACCTCTGCGGTACGCCCGAACCCATCGTAGGTATACGTTGCACTGCCATCGCTCAACAGGTTTCCGCTCCTGTCATAGCCGTAATAACTTGTCTCCCCGATATAGCTTGCCACCGCATCCGGATTGTTGCTAACTGACATTGTCTGGTTTTTAAGTTTCGGCGTCACCCCGTCCAGCTCATACGTCCTCCTGTTCAGTTCCTTAATCCTGTTGCAGTTATCATGGCAGTATGTTTCCATGATGATGCTGTCCGCAGTGTGACGCTCTCGCGTCAGTCGGTTTCCTGCCCTGTCGTAGCCAAACTTCTCCAAGAGCAGTCCCCTCGTGCCGGGATACGACACTTCCACGAGCTGGTTATTCACGTCATAGGCGTACCTTGTCGTCCCCTCGAGGTTCCTTTTCTCCACCATGTTGCCGTTGTGGTCATACGCGGGGTACTCCTCCCACACGAGCTTCCTGCCCTGCGCGGTCATGTCGACGGTCTTCATGTGGGTCAGGTTTTTGTCGGCGTCGTAGCGGAAGTCTGTCCGGATGGTGTCCGCGATTGTCCGCGATTCCACCCTGCCGTCGCCGTGGTAGGTATATGCTGCAAGCACCCTTCCGTTGTCCGTGACGGACTTCAGCCTGCCGCAGCGGTCATATCCATAGCATGTCTCCTTTCCGGTCAGGTCGCGCCTTGAGACGACATTTCCGGAGAGGTCGTAGGCATATGCGAGCAGCGTCCTGCCGCTTGCCTGTTTTTCCTTCAGCCGTCCGTTGTCGTAGTAGGTGTACCTGTACTGCATCCCGCCGCCTGTCGCGGTTATGAGCCTGCCCATGGCGTCATACTCCCATGATTCTCGCATGCGCTCCGCCGGGTTCTCGTGCAGGGTGGGGCTTCCGTACATGTTGTAACGGTACAGCTGTCTCCTGCCGTCGCGGTCGCGGTGCTCGCAGAGGCGTCCCTCCATGTCGTAGAGGAAAAGCTCCTGCGCGCCTGATGCGTCCTTCCTTTCGCTTAACAGGTTCATGCTGTTGTATCTGTATGTCACGGTGTTCCCGTCCGTCGCGGCTGTGACGTTCCCGGCATGGTCATAGGCGTAGTGTTCCTCCATTTCGTGCCAGTTGCTAGGCAAGATTTTGACGGCGATGCGGTGGCATCATTTAGAAATTTTAACGACGCAATGGTGCATAACAGGCAGTCCCATACTTCAATTTCTAGCCGGATGGAGTACTACTATATTTCTCCGAAAGCACACCTTCTCACTGAAGTATAACACTTATGCAGACTGACAGTTTACATCATAACTACATTTTTACTTCAAAAAGCTTATAAATGACAAAATCACCATCTTCAATATATTCTTTCATAGAACACTCCACTCCTTTAATTTTTTGCCTAGTATTCACAAAATTTATTACTTCCGTATATGTCTCAAAAAGTCCATAGTTATTCAACTGAATATTAGCAAACACTGGTATCCGCCTTGATATGATATCATTTAATATTGCAGAATAATAACTTCCTCCTGCATAAGCATAATCATATCCCAAAAAAAACAAATCCATTTCCGTCCCTAAAGTCATTGTAGGCAGAATCCTGTCTGTCATACATAATAAAATCCTATATTCTATATCTTTATCCTTGGAAATATTTATATATTGATGTATATAGTTCATATCATTGCATACATCTATATAATTGGTGTTTTCCCATGATTTAGCAATATTCTCTTCATAAAATAAGTCCATCTCATCAGAATAATCATAATTTAAATACCAGTTATCACCTTCTACTCCCTGATAAAATGTTTCATTTCTCTTTTGCATAATAAACCCATTTATATTCATATTATTTTTCTCCAACCATTTATTGGCAGTGTCAAGATTAATACCCCAAAATTGCCACAACATCAGTAAAATCAAGTGTTTCAGTCCCTCGGTGCCTTTATCCCCCCTCTTTCCACCTGTGTGTTCTCGGAAACTCAAAGCCTTTATTTTATAAAGCTTTAGAGATTTCCAAAATCACGTTTTCACCTCTATTTTTCACTTCCATTTTGTAACATTTTCCATCTTCATAAGTTTTTATCCTCTGAAAAATCTCTCAACTTTTACTCAAAATTATCTTGACAGACATCTTGAAATGTGCGGTCGTTTTCGCTGATAATGCAAGCGAAAACGACCCTTTGTTTTATAAGTATCTTCACTCTTTCACTTATAAAACAAAGGAGGACACATTTTATGTTCAAACCCGAATTATGGCAGAGCCATGACGAGTATAGAACCATCATCACTACGATTGGCCGCAGGCTTTCCCGTAACAACCCTAAATATTCCTTTAACGAATATGATGCGGAACGCCAGAAACTCTTAAACCTCAATCTTGACCCGCTTTTGGATTATATCCCTGGTTTTTATTCCCAGAGCGGCCGCCCTGCAAAACACCAGGCACAGATCCTGCGCTCCCTGATCCTTTTTGTCCTGCTTTTTAATAAAACCAAAGCCCGCACAAGCCTTACTTTATGGGTACGTGAAGTCCTTCCCAACTCCATTTCCCTGGCTGTTCTTATTGGCTGCTCCTCTCTGGATGAACTGCCGCCCCTCGGCTCTTATTATGATTTCATGAACCGCTTCTGGATGGGCACGAGGAACCTGTATTCCCGCACGGCGCTTCTTCCGGCAGGCAGAAACGGCAAAAAACCAAAAAAACTGATTGGCGCCGATGGAAAACTGGAGGAACCGCAAGACCCCTGCACGGTTACCTGCAGGGATATCGCAAATGATATCCTGGACGGAAAGCCTGCCGCTGACAATCCACAAGCCGCACTCCAGAAAATCTTTTCCATTCTTGCTGTACTGCCGTCTGTCCGCCTTGGGCTGATTGATGCGCAAAACCTTACCCTCTCCGGTGACGGCACCGCTGTGGTTTCCCATTCCTCCCCTTACGGCAGGCATCTTCACTCCTGCGGCAGGGACTGCCCGTTCCGGGATGGCTGCGGACGCCATTATTCTGACCCGGATGCCTCATGGGGATGGGACAGCGATAACAAAACATGGTACTTCGGCCATACGCTTTACATGCTGTGCAGCAGGAACAATGCGTTGAAAATCGAACTCCCGCTGTTAATAAAGTTTACCGATGCACGCCGCCATGACAGCAAAAACTTCCTTTATGCCATAGATGATTTCGGACGTAATGCCTTTGGCATTTCACCGAAAAACATTTGCCTTGACTCCGCACATGACAACATCCCAACCTATGAACTGCTGGATCGGTGGAATATCAATGCTCTGATTGACATCAACGGCAGGGCAAAGTCATCGGAAAATGCCCCTGCAGACATCACTTTTGACAAAACCGGACATCCCTTCTGCACTGGCGGGCATAAAATGTGTCCATGGGGTAATGATCCCATAAAAGATGCACACAAATACCGCTGCCCGCTGAAATGCGGCCGCATAGATTTCTGCCCCCATGCCGGAAAATGTTCCCCCGGAAAATATGGACGCACCGTCTACATAAAGAATCACGGCGACCTCCGCTTCCAGCCACAGATTCCAAGAGATTCCGAAGAATACAAGATAATATACAGCGAACGTACAGCCTGTGAGCGTGTCAACGACCGCGTACTGAACGACTACTGCCTGCAGCACCTGAAAATACGGGGCAGGAACCACTTTTCTTTTTGGACTATGCTCATAGGGATATGCATCCATTTGGATGCAAGGTATAAAGCTGCCCATCTCTATACTGCTTAATTCTTAAAACTGATATAGTATAACTTCTCAGTCTGTTAAAAAAACATTTTCGACAGGCTTAATTGCCTTGTCCTTTTTTCTAACCGCTATCCTGAAATAACTCAAAAATAATCATTTTTTTATTTCACCTTTTCACAAACTTCACATCAATAAATGTTTTTCTATTTTTTTTGACTTTCCGAGACTACACATCCTTCTTATGTTTCGGTGGCAAGAAAGTGCCTTCCCCTACAGGATCAACAAACTCACCTGTATTATGTCACCCATTTGGTACAGGAGTTCCATCATAATAATAACGATACGCATATTTTTTTGAATGATCTGGAAGCCACTCTTTTCTTGTATGAATCACTTCACCATTCGGCCTAATATCTACACGCCATCCATCTGGTTCCATATATGTTACATACAGTCCCAGAGAAGTACCATAATAGATTCCCCTGATTCACCACATCATGCCCACTCGGATCACTATAAACTACTGGATTATTTCTACAGTACTCATAAAGGATCAGTCTCCTTCCATAATAGGTGTCTTCCTACGTGAATCTGCCAATTACCGAATTATAGAACCTCACCCTTAGACAATACTGACTGGTTCATATTTAGGTAAGCCTAATTACATATTTTTGTGATAACACTACTCCACAAGCCTCGACGTAACCATCGCCATGCCTGTGGTTGTGAAGATAATTGCTTTAGCAATTTGCACTCTCAGAAAAATATCCTTTATAGTTTTACCAGATATGAACCAGTCAGTTCAGTAGTATATCTCGACATTATAACAGTTTTGTTTGATACCTTAGATTTCGGTTCTTGTCTTCGCAATATCATCGAAATCTGAAATCCCCCTATATGCTATCTTTAAATTCTCTGTATTTCTGCATAGCTTTATGACATGATAATACTATCCCCTTTTTAGTAGTATTGTCCCTCTCAATAACTTTAACCCCATTATCAATCATCTTTTCCATGGTTGAAAGATACAGCTTATCATCCTCTATAAGCAACATCATATTATTTATATCCATAATGCTAAACATACCATCCATTATTTCTAAATAATATTTATCTTTGTCTGTAGTCCAAAGAGATTGTAAGTCATCCAATTTATCCACAGCATTAACCTCCTCTATAATACATTTATTATTGTGTAGTATATGTTCCATTTGAATTAAATCTCGCAGTTTCATTTTTTCCTACTGGAATTATTTGAGAACTTCTTTGTGGCGATCCAATAGCTTCCAACCGTTTCATCACGGTTCTATCTCCCAGGCTTGCCCCCGATGACCCCTTGGGATGTGTATGATAGATTAACATTACATCTTTAACAATTGGTACTTTTACTCGATTTTGCATGCCTGAATATAGCCAATACTGACCTCCACCACCGTTTTTTCCAGGACCTAATTTGTACACTAACCCAAATTCAACTCCATATTCTTTTGTCAAAAAACTCATCTCCTCGGGTGTTAATCTTCTTGGAACTCTTATTCCTGCTTCTCCTGGCAAATTTTCGACATCAAAGTATATTTTTCCATCCAGCATATATCTATAAATTAATCCTTCATTTAAGCCACTTTCACTCTCATACAAATTCCCCTGATTCACCGCATCATGCCCACTCGGGTCTCTATAAAGCACCGGATTATTCCTACAGTACTCATAAAGGTTCAGCCCATCCCCATAATAGGTATCTTCCTGCATGAATCTGCCAATAACTGGGTTATAGAACCTCGCCCTGAGATAATACTGGCTGGTAACTGGGTCATACTGCTCCCCATTGAACCGGAATCGGTTATGGATGTCCCCATGGCTTATGACACTTTCGCCAAATGCATCATAGCAGTAGTAATTGCGTATCCTTCGGTCATTCACCGTATCCGTAAGAATAAGCCGCACGCTTCCCTGATTGTCTGATACATAGTGGTAGTAGGTTCTTGCGCTTTCGCTGTCAGAACTGATAATCCCAAGTCCGCGGATATACCTTATTACCTTATTATCAGTTTCTTCCGCAATGACTTCCTTTTCCTCACTAAACAGGAATTTAAAGCTACATTATTCAACGATTAACCACATATTTATATTATCATAAGATATTATTTTATAATGAGATAACTTATCAATACAAAAGGAGTCATTCCCTATATATATCGCAATAAAATCCATTCCTTTGACAACCGTTCCTTGTGGATATAAATAACTATTTATACCGTGAATATACGTTCCTATAGGATACTTTTTTTTAATCGCTTCCCATTGTTTTTCATGTTTTTTTAATACTGATTGCCATACATCTTCAAAAGTCTCCTTTGTTATATCAAAAATATGGCCTTCCAAGTCTGCTTTATTAATTGGTCCCTCTGCCAAACAATCTTCCAAGCAAGAAACATGAAAATCTTCATTTTCATCTAAAACAATCTGTCTAATTACATAATTATCCTCCCCTAATTCAAACCAATAACTCTCATTATTCCATTTTAAATACAAATATTTCATATACTCACCTCAATTATTCTTCCCCACTGTTCCTGTGCTAACAATTCTGTTCGTTAAATCTAGTGGTACATCATTAGGAATTACAAATACACCATCTCGACCTGAAATCACATTTAAGCCTGTTACATTAATCTCAATATAATGTGTATATTTATATTTATTAGGAACATTAATAAATTTCTTAGCTAAACTTACTGGAGTTTGGGCGTATGGTTTAATATCTGATAAATACTGACCATTGCCATATCTAGCATCTTTTGGATTGTTTGCTTTTAAAGATGGATTTAACTCCATTGATTCTACAATTCCATCCATTCCTTTTTTATTTGTATAATGATACAATATAAGCTGCGCCGGACATACGTCATTCCCACTCGGGTCTCTATAAAATATGGGATTATTCCTACAGTACTCATAAAGGTTCAGCCCATCCCCATAATAGGTATCTTCCTGCGTGAATCTGCCAATTACCGGATTATAGAACCTCGCCCTTAGGTAATACTGGCTTGTCACTGGGTCATACTGTTCCCCATTGAACCGGAATCGGTTATGGATGTCCTCATGGCTTATGACACTTTCGCCAAATGCATCATAGCAGTAGTAATTGCGTATCCTTCGGTCATTCACCGTATCCGTAAGAATAAGCCGCACGCTTCCCTGATTATCCGATACATAATGGTAGTAGGTTCTCGCACTTTCGCTGTCGGAACTGATGATTCCAAGTCCACGGATGTATCGTATTACCTCACCATCGGTTTCTTCCGCAATGACTTCCTTTTCCCCATTAAACAGGAATTGAACGAGCTGGCCGTTCTCCTCCATCTCGGCGCGGAGTCCCTCGGCGTCGTAGCGGTTTATCTGGCTGTTCCCATTTGCCATCCTGACTTCTGTGGTACGCCCGAATCCATCATAGGTATACGTTGCACTGCCGTCGCTCAACAGGTTTCCGCTCCTGTCATAGCCGTAATAACTCGTCTCCCCGATATAGCTTGCCACAGCGTCGGGGTTGATGCTAACTGCGGGGGACTTTTTCAGTTTCTGTGTCACCCCATCCGGCTCATACGTCCTCCTGTTCAGTTCCTTAATCCTGTTACAGTTATCATGGTGGTATGTCTCCATAATAACGCTGTCCACAGTACGCCTTTCGCGTGTCAGGCGGTTTCCTGCCTTGTCGTAGCCGAATCTCTCCGAGATCAGTCCCCCCCCGCGCCGGGATACGACACTTCCACGAGCTGGTTGTTCGCGTCATAGGTGTACCTTGTCGTCCCCTCGAGGTTCCTTTTCTTCACCATGTTGCCGTTGCAATCATATGCGAGATATTCCTCAATCATTTTTATTCCATATTTTTTCAAAGTCCTCTTTACTTATATACTTAGCTAAAAACTGTTTATCCTCATTTATCTCATCAAGATTTAATGGAAATGGAACATCCGCCAACTCAATTTGAGAATCAACCATTTCTTCACTGCACTTTATAAATACACCCCCTTTATATACTTCAACTTTTCTAACTTCATACTGTTGATTATTAATTTCAGAATA
>CARTDA010000076.1:0-9992 GCA_949066965.1 uncultured Lachnospiraceae bacterium | reverse complement strand
AGTTGAGGAAGCAACCGTTTAATGTATCAGTTATTAATTATTCGATGTACTAGTATGGTTCTTCCGTTTCAATTCATACTTTTCTATCTCTATTTTATTATTTTATATCGGTTAACGCAACAAATCTTTTATGAATTTTTTATAACTTATTTTCCCACTTGCCAACCCGCCAAACCACCGGCTCTGCCGGTGGTTTGGATGAACCCCTCCGGGGCATTTTTTGGTTCCGCCTGTAGGCGGTGTCTAAGCAACCCCTTTTTCGGTGCTTCCTATAGGCAGTATTTCACTAACCTCTGGTACTTGGCTGCCTCTTAAAAGAAGCTCTTTATCCTTCTATTCTACTGCACTTCTCCTGTTCTTCGATATACTTTTTGATTGTCTCTTCATTCACTTGCCCAATCATCTCAGCATAATATCCTCTTGCCCAAAAATGTCTGCCATACTTGTCCCTGTATTCCGGGTGTCGGTCAAATATCATCAGGGCACTCTTTCCCTTCAATTTTGACATCACTTCTGAGATACTCATCTTGGGCGGAATCGAAACATATAGATGTACATGGTTTGGACATACCCCACCTTTTATCAATTCGACTCCTGTGATTCTGCATACTGTGGACAATATCTCGCCAACCTCTTTCCCAATCTTCCCATACATCACTTTCCGGCGATATTTCGGAATAAAAACAATATGATACGTGCAATTATACTTGGTATGTACTAAAATCTGATTATCCATTAGGATACCTCCTGCTATTATTGATTAGGTTGCCTAGACCCAAATCTATAATAACATGGAGGTTTTATTTTTGGTACTTTAAGGATCGCTACTGCTCACTCTGTTCTCCCCAGCTCTGCTGGGGGCTTAATGGACGTTCAGTTATAATCATTCGCCAGCAGGTTGTCACATGATACTAACCGCCACTCATCCTGTGATTTCCACATAGACTTACTTTTTGCCAATACCCCATACTTATAAATTGCTGATAAATACTCGGCATCCAATTCTTTTTCATTATACTCCAAACATCTGTCTAAGACATCTGTTCTTGCATCGCTATAAATGACCGGAAATAAGCTATTACAAATATACCGTATTATTCTTCAGTGCTTCTTTAGAGTAATTTATTCCATCAATCACTTTATTTGAATAATACTTGTATAGTTTAGAGGGCATACTTCCGTGCCTTCTAAGTCCAAACTCCTCCCAAGTCATTTCATCCAGTTCTTCATATGTATATCTTCCTCCACATACATAATAATATGGATCTAGTTTTTCAATTTCAGGCTTACGAAATCCTTCCTGTAGGAAATTTATTTCTTTCACATTGCCTCCTATCTGCCATTACAGTCTCATCTACGCAATCTAAATCTATATTCTTCCTTTAATCTTTCAAAAATCTCAAAAGCTACTGGACATATTTCTATCGTATCCAATATACTCAGTAAACTTGATAGTCTTTCTGGCTGATCAGTATACGGATATTTCTTACAACTATCTGGCTTACAATCTCCCAATTTACAGTTTCCATTCTCCTGCAAAAAATCACAGGGTTTATGCTTGGTCTGATAGTTTATGCCATACTCTTCTTTTTCCAAGTAAGTATCAATAAACTGTTCGGGTGTTATTTCTAAAAATTGTGCATCCCTGTCAATATCTTCCACCGGAATGCTTCCTCTATACATTTTGCAACAGTTTCTGCATTTGCTACAATCATAGTCTGCAAATAATTCTTTATGTAGGCGTAGAAATTGTCTGTCTAGCTCGTCCTCATCTGCATGACATTTCAAGAAAGTACGAAACTTAAAATTTTCGTTCTCCTTTTTCTTTGCTTCTACTTTCACTTTGTCTGGCTTTATCATATATCTCTTCCTTTCGCATCATGATTAACTCAATTGATTATTCTAATTCCTTTAAAATACCTATGAAATTCTCTTTACATCTCTTTAATGTTTTATCCCAAAAATCGATATCATTTTATGCAGATTGTTTTACATTTCACCACTTTAATTTTCAGGGATTTTGAGGTAGTTTTTCCTTTAACCTTGTCCCAATTATAACATCAGCATCCCGAAACGGATGCGCTATATTCATCTCCACATATTTCTCAATGATTTCATCAAAGGTGGACTGCGGCATGGCGTCAATGTGTTTTAATGCCGCATCCAGATACATGACAGGCGCAAAACGGAAATTTCCCTTTGCAAGGTTGACTGTCCTGACTTTTCCGGCAAAATCATAGATTTCATCAAAAAGATACTGATGTATTTTTGCCAGACCTGCAAATTTCCCTATTTCATCATCGGGGATTTTTTCTCATATAATTCGACCGCCTTCGCCTTACTGATGCGCTCCTCTTCCCTTGCCAGCTCCGCCGACTCTGTGATGCCTAATTTGTTCTCAAGTGCCATGGTTACAGATTTCCCTTTCGAATATTCTCCTGAATGATGCTGTCTGTCAGCTCAAACAGCTTCTGGGATCCTAATTTTGTCTTACCCTGCCTTTGATAGACCTGTTCTGCCGTGACCTGATGCGCGCGCCAGTCGCCGCCGTTGTTGCTGTTATTGAGCATGAGCGGCTGAAGATTGTCCATTGCATGCGCAAATTTTGATTCAGGCGTTTCATATGCCTCAAACTCGTCAAACAGTGCAATAAATTCTTCTTTTTGTTCCTTGGGAAGAATGGAAAATATCCGCTCCTTGGCGGCATCTTCCCTGGCTTTCTGCGTTTTCAGTCCCTCTGTGTCATATGCGTAGGTGTCTCCTGCGTCAATTTCCACAATGTCGTGAACCAGACACATGAGCATGACCTTTGCAATATCGACTTCCTCATTTGCGTACTCCCGCAGCAGATATGCCATGACCGCCATATGCCAGGAATGTTCCGCATCATTTTCATTTCTTCCGTTCATGGATAAATGGGTCTGCCGGAAGATATTTTTCACCTTGTCAATTTCCAGGGCAAATGCCATTTGTTTTTTCAAACGCTCGTCCATGCAAGCACCTCCTCAGCTTTTCATTCACCAAGTGCATTCATGTCTTTATCTTACCACAAAAGTGCCTGCATTATCAATAAATTTTGCCATAACCCATTTACTTCTCCTGCGGGCGCACGCTCTGTCCCTGTTTTAGTTCCTCGGTCGAATATGTAATGACTTTAGTGTCTGCGCTGATTGTGCCGGGTTCAATTGCGGCATAGCGGTCGTTTCTGTCTTTTATCTGCACCTTGATTTTTTCAGCGTAGTACTCGCTGCCGAGAATTCCTTCCTTTTCGTTCAGGGTATAGAGGTAGAAAGCGCCTGTGTCCTCAAAAACGGCCTCCACAGGAAGCGTCAGGTCATGATACTCACCCTGTACTGACTTTTGAACTGTTCCGCTTAATCCGGGCTGTCCCGCGTTCTCCGGGAGCGTGCAGAGCAGATCATAGCCGCCCTGTGTATTTTCGGTAAAATAATCCACTGTGACATCCATCGCTGAGGACTGTCCATTGAGTTTTACTTCGACAGTGTCATTTAGGTGCACATATTTTCCCTCTTCTTTTGTGATGCTGAATTTGAACTGGCAGGGTCTTCGTGCATCTGTCAAAAGAATCGCCGCCGTGTCTGATGTCCTGCCGCCGACTTCAACCTGAATCCTTGAAACAATTCCGTCATTTTCAGCCTTGATTTCTCCTTTTTGCTGTCTGATTGTCTGAAGCCTTTCAACCTGTTTCTGTGCCTGTCTGATATCCAGTTCGTAGAGTTCAGCAGTGGAATCCGCCCTTGACGTGACCTCTGCGCTGGCGATATCCCGCAGCTTCTGACGCAGTGTCACCTCGCGCGTGTAGCTTGCGTCATTATAGCTTTCCTTCGCGTGCTGTACGTTCTCCTCAAGGGTGCGTCTGGTGTTCTGCCATGCATCATATTCGGCTTCCTCGGCTGAATAGTCGGGCTGTGCGACTGTATCCCGCTCGTGCCTTGTCAGCTGGTCACGCAGGGCAAGCAGTTCTTCGTTTGCCTTCTTAATTTTATTTATCAGCTCTGTCCGCTTTTCCTCATCTGCCGGACTGGAGCTTTGATTTTCTTTCGCGTTCTGTGCGGAATCGCCGGCATCTGTGCTGCTATCTGTTTCTGTGCTATCCGCGCCAGCGGAGCTGTCATTCATGCCTGTATTTCCAGCATTGTCTGCGCTGTCTGTATTGTCCTCTGCGCCCATATTTCCGGCATTGTCTGTGCTGTCTGTGGTTCCTGTATTGTTGTCTGAATCAGTGTCCCCGCTGTCTGTGGTTCCTGTATTGCTGTCTCCATCACCATTTTCACTGTCTGCCCCTGTATTGTCTGTTACTCCCGTATTACTGCCCCCATCTGCATTAATATTGTCATTATCGCCTGTCTTACTCTCTGCAAAACTGCCGGCGCTTCCGCTTATCGTATTTCCTCTGTCCGGCTGTCCGGCTTTTCCTGCATCAGTCCCCCTTGCAATACGGCTCTCCAGCTCGGCAAGCTGTTCCTCCAAATCCTGAATCTCGCGCTCCTTCGCCGTAATCTTGTCCGCGATACTGTATCCTTTGTTCACCCAGTCATGGTATGCGTCCCACGCATTGCGCCGGGCATTGTCCGCCGTGTAGGGCACGGTATCCGCAAGATGCCTTCCGAGCGCTGCCTCCGCCTTTTCCAACGCTTCCTTGGCGCGCTCCTTCGCCACTGCCGTCTCCTTGTCTGCCGTCTCGTAGTCCTCCTTCGCCCAGAGGATTGCCACTTCCTTTTTCTGCGCGTCAATCACCGCATTGGTCTGCCAGTCTGCGAGATTGCACTGAAGCTTGGAAAGCTCCGCCTCCTTCACACTAATCAGCTCCGCAATATCAGCCGTGTCAATCGTAAAGAGGACATCCCCTGCCTTGACCGCATCACCCTGCCGGACATCAATCTTATCCACCCGCAGCCCTGCCTGTGTATTGACGGCAATCTCGCCGCCCGCTGTCACAATTCCGTCCGTCTTGACAAGATGCTCCACATATTTTTTGGAAGCCGTATCTGTCCTGACCATCGGCAGTCCTGACACATAGATACTCTTTGAAATAATCGTGCACAGCCACACAAATGCCAGAAATACCAAAAATATCTTCATCCACTTCTCCATCCGCCTGCGGATAAAGAGCTTCTCCTCATCTCTTTCCATTATACGAACCCTCCATACAATCACGCTAACTACCATCTTCCCGCTTTGCCGGGTGTATAAATCCGGATGAAAAACGCCCGTTTTTGGCGTTTTTCGGCGTGAAACTTAGTACTTCTCCGCGAAGCAGCCTCTGCTGCGAGTGGCTAGAAGTACTTTTCACGCTAACCTACATGATTCCGCTCTGCGGAATCTCAAATCGTTATGAAAAATGCCGTACTTTGGCATTTTTCGGCGTGAAACTTAGTACTTCTCCGCGAAGCAGCCTCTGCTGCGAGTGGCTAGAAGTACTTTTCACGCTAACCTTTTAATCCGGAATAGATAATTCCCTGTTCCAGATAATCCTGCCCCATGACAAATACAAAGATTGCCGGTATCAGCATCACCACGGATGCCGCAAACGCAAATCCCGCCTGCGTCCAGCTGATTTCAGGCAGATACAGCGACAACGGCCACAGCGTCTTGTCCTCCAGAAATGCAAATGGCTGCTCAATCATGTTCCAGTATTCCAGGAATCCGAGCACCAGCGCAGAGAGGATTCCTCCTTTTCCAAGCCCTATGCCTGCCATGAAAAAGATATAGACCTCCCCTGCCCCGTCAATCCGCGCCGCCTCAATCAGTGATTTGGGAATCGCGCGAAATCCGCCGTAGATGATAAAAATCGGAAACGTGCTGAACACCGCAGGCAGAATGACTGCCCAGTGGGTATCCAATAGCGACAGCCTGTCAAGCGTCAGGTAGCTTGACAGCATCGTCACCTGAAAGGGCAGGAGCATCAGCACGACATAAATGGTAAAGAGTACATTTTTCCCCCTGACCTCGTACGTTGCAAATGCCCATGCCGCAGGTACGCCCACGACCATCTGCCCCAGCAGAATCAGCCCCACCATTTTCACCGAGTTCCAGAACAGCACGAAGAATTCCGGCGAATAAAAGAGCAGGCGGATATAGTTCTCCACGGTAGGATACTGGGGTATCAGCTTCCACGACACAAATCCCGTCCCATGCTCAAACACAGGGGCAAGACATTCGTACAAATCGCCCTTTCCCATAACAGAACCTGTCACTACAAGGAACACCGGCGCGCAGATTACGATGCCTGCTGCTATGAATATTAATTTAGTCACTGCCTCCGATGCCACACGGAGAAATTTTCTTACCCTCACTTCAAATCTCCTACCTTTTACCGTTGACTATAATACTGAAACAGTAAAATAAACACAAACAGCGCCAGCGCCACCAGCACGCTTGCCGCCGCCATCTTGTCAAACTCAAGATTCACGTACCAGTTATTAAATGTATGCTGCAAAAGATAAATGTCCTTATTCGGATACGAACCGCCGACAAGATACGCTTCCCTGTAGATTTTCATGGAATTTAAGAACGATAGAATCACAATCGTGTAGACACTGCCCTTCAGGCAGGGCAGCTTCACAAAAATCAGGCACTGAAACCTGTTTGCGCCATCCACCCTTGACGCCTCAATCAGTTCATTCGGGATGCCCGCGATTCCCGCAAGCCACAGCACAATTGTGTAGCCTGTATTTTTCCAAAGATAGCTGACGACAAGACTGTCAAAGTCCTGCCTGTAAAAGAACATTCTCCACACAATCACCACGGTTGCCGTCGGCATTGCCAGCGGAAACAGATACAGGCTTTTTATGACACTGATGTCACGTATCCTGCTGAGCACAAGGGCGGCTGCCAGTCCTATCACCACCAGCAGCGGTATCGCCGCGCCCACGAAATGAAGCGTATTCTTTACCGCAAGCCGGAATGCCTGATTGTTTATCACTGTTTTATAGTTGTTCATCCCTGCAAACTCTCCTGACATGACTGTCATAAAAGAGCGCCGCACCACGTCCGCAAATGGTATCAATACGAAGACCAGCACCCCTGCAAGACTCACGCCGATAAAGCCCATAAAATACATCCATTCTTTCCGCTTCTTCTTTTTTTTCATATACCTCACACCTGCTATGTCAATGATACACAAAGGAAAAAAGCCTTTTATCCTTTGCAAGAGTATTGTACCATGTCTTTATCTAAAGAATCTCTAAAAGAAGTACAGGACAATGATTTTCACATTATCCTGCACCTCTGGTCTGTAAAAAAATCTTTATTCGTACAGATAAATCTCCACGCTGTTCACAATCGCCTTTACTGCCGCGTCAATGTCCTGCGTGCCCTCAAGATACTTTGCACCCTCCGCATAAACTGCGGCTTCGAGCACGGTATCGCTCAGATAGGGCGTGTCGAGCTGTGCAATCCACGATTCCAGCTTGTCAATTCCGTCCTGGTTTACCGGATAAATCGTATAGTCAAAGCTTTTGCCGTCCTTCGTCGAGAAGCCCATATAGTACTGTCCGCCGTCATCGCCAAGTTCACTCTCGTCATAGGCAAAATGTGCCGGCAGCGCCTTTTTATTCACCGGAATGCCAAACTGCATCTCCTCCTGGACTGTCACGCCAAGCATCATGCGCACAAACTGTTTTGCCGCATCTGCATTTTGGGTCGCGGAGTTGATGCCGGCAATTGACATAGGATGATAGACATTGTCACACTGCCCGCTCATCAGTTTCATCAGCGTGTCTTCCAGACCGTCAATTCTCGGCACAGACAGCATATCCCTGTACGATGACGCATTTACCAATTCCCCATATGCAAACGGCGCCTCCCGCATCAGGTATAACGTGTCCTGTGTCATCATAAAGTACTTTTCCTCCTCAAAGTTTCTTCCGTCCGCATCGATTACGTTCTGCTGATACTGCTGGATATACTCCTCGGGCGTGCCGTTCATCTCCACGTCATAAAGCCGCTTGGACTGCTCTAAAAACGCACGTACTTTGCCCTGGTCAAGCTGTCCGTCTGCGTCCTTCCATGTCGGCGCGCACACTGGCATAAACCGCCGCATAATGCCTGTTGATGAGCACACACCCAAAATGTTTGTGTCCGGATATGCCTCCCTTGCCTGCTCTGCCATGTCCGCAATCGACTGGTAATCGACCGCACTGCCCACATATGTTTCATCACCGAAAAGAACCGGAATCGTGAACTTTGCCGGAACAGCGTACATTTTGTCATCTGTCCGGATGTTCTCAATCAGGTTTCTGTAAAGACCGTCTGTCTGGTCTGTTTCATTGACAATATCGGACAAATCCATCAGCACGCCCTTTTCCGCATAGGTATCAATATTGATGCCGTCCAGCATGAGAATGTCAGGACCACTTCCGCTTAAAAGCTGCGTGTTTAATTTTTTGAGCGCATCCTCCCTCGTAATGCCGCCCTCATCCATGCCAATCTGATACTCTATGAACATTTCCGGATACTGTGTCTGGTATGCCGAAATCGTCTGTTTCACCAGATCATCCTCCGTCAGGCTATAGACCGTAATCTTGTCGTTTGGAACGGAGGGCACGGTCGCATCATAGGCAAATTTCACGATTTTTCCGTTGTTGTACGCTGCAAAAAACTCATTCCTGTCATTCATGGTCATCGCCATTATGCTGTTCGTCGGGTCTCCAAGGGAAGACAGGCTGCCGTCAATTACCTGCTCCACTGCGCCCCCGCCAATGACATGGCGGTGCAGTCCCTTGTCCCCTGCAACATAAATCGTTTTGTCCGCACCCAGAAAAGCATATGCCGTATAACCGCTTCCCATCCATGACAGCCCATTATAGGTATCATCAACAAAGCTGTCAAGCACCTCATCCTCAAGAAAGCTCTTCTTTTCCAAATCATAGAGAAAAACCTTCTCGAAGGTCATGCACATCAGAATACCATCCCTGCATTCCATCAAGTCCGTGGTATCGTCGAGCGTCAGGAACTTTTCCGCTGTTCCCGCGCTGACATCCACCTTGTAAATATTTTTGCACCTTGACGCGAACGCATACAATGTCCCCTGCTCGTCAAATGCCAGTGTCCTCAGGCTTGAATCCGCATCCGGCAGCTCAACCTCAATCTGCTTTGTTGTTCCGTCCGTATTGAAAATGTAGAGGTTATAATCATACGCGTCCTCTGTCCCTTCTATCTTATCCATACCGACGATGGCTATCGTCCCATCCTTCGCAATGGCTGACGCCACCGGATAATGCTCTTCTATAAAAGAGGAAAAAGCCTCGTCTGTCTCGGCGTTCCATGTCGCACCATCATCCTTCGACACAATTTGCTGCTTTGTCAGACTATTCAGAAAAACCATCTGTCCATCACTGAAAATCTGCTGCACCACCCTGTCATAAAGTTTTTCAACCTCATAGACCGTTGTCTCCACATAGCGCCCCATTCCACTACCGTCCGTCTCATCATCCTGTCCGGACTGGGTGGTGCTTTCGTCTGTTGTGTCTGTCCCGGCTGCCGTGCCTGGTTCCTTTGTATTCCCATTACCGGCAGTCTGTTCCTTTGCACCGCAGCCTGCTGCCGTGATGCCGACTGCTGCCGCAGTGAGCAGAGCCGCTGTTTTCATGCATATTGATTTTTTTCTCATAACACTCCTCCATTCTTGCCAAAGTCTGCGAATTTGGGCGTAAGCACAAATTTGCCCTGTGAAAAATTTATTTTTCACAGTAGCCCTTCATATGTACGCTCATTTTTTGTACATTGGAATTGTATCATAAATATCTCTAAGAAATCTCTAAAATATGCACAATGAAAACAATGAATCTAAAATAACTATAAAATGTCCCTGCTTAATCAAATTTTGTATATCTCCTTACTCAGCTAATTCTTCATTATTCTTAACTTTCCGGCAACAACATTTCTGATAAGTTTTTTTGTTGCTGTATTATCTAAACACTACTTTACAACTTTATAAATGATACCCCTGTTTCTTAACTAGCTGTTTT
>CARTDA010000075.1:0-10888 GCA_949066965.1 uncultured Lachnospiraceae bacterium | reverse complement strand
TGTAACTTATTAACTTTATAGCTCTTGTGGCTATATCATTATTATACTAGGAGGCACGATTATGAATAAACTATTTTATCCGGCAATTTTCCACAAAGCGGAAGAAGGTGGATTCTGGGTCACTTTTCCCGACATCGCTGAATGCTTTACACAGGGTGACGATATGTCGCAGGCTTATGAAATGGCTGTGGATGCCCTTGGGCTGGCGCTTACATGCCGTGAACAGGAACATCTCCCCCTGCCTGCCGTCTCTGACCCTACCACAATCAGCACGGAACCTGACTCTTTCCTTGTTGTGATTGAATTTGACATGTTCGCTTACAAAAAACGCACAAACTCACGAGCAGTTAAAAAAACGTTAAGTATTCCAGAATGGTTAAACGAGGCAGCAATGTCCATGGATTTGAACTTCTCACAAATCCTTCAGGAGGCCCTGATCTCAAAAATACAGGCAGCGAAGTGAATTCATTTCACTTCGCACAAACCTGCATCAGATATTCAGCACATAGACCATATCATACCACTGCTCCCCGCCCCACGCAGACTGCGAGATTCCCTTATTCTGATAGCCCATCCTTGTGTACATCTTCACCTTGGGCTTCAGGCAGGTCAGGGCTATCATTTTCCGCCCGTTCTCATGCTCCCTTCGAAGATATGCATACATGATTTCCCTTGCCAGTCCCTGTCCGCGGTACGCCGGCAGCACGTCAAGCCCGAGCAGCATCACATTTTTTCCATCCGGTTTATGAAGCCTTATATCCGTGAAAAATTCGTCCCGGAACGCATACTCGTCCGTTGCAATGCCGTTCAAAAAACCTGCAAGCTTTCCCGTCTCCTGATCGACTGCGACGAGAAACAGCTCCGGCGCTGCTGCCACGCGTTCAACAATCTTTTCCCTTGTGCACGCTTCGTTGGGCGGGAAGCAGATTTTCTCGATTTCCGCCGCCTGTTCCGCCTCCTCCGGCAGAATATTGCGGAGCACAAAGCGCTCGTTGAGGCTCTTGTCACACAGACCATATTCCGCAAGAAGCTCCTGTGCCTTCCTGCGTCCCTGTTCGGTCAGGTAGAGGTATTTGTCATACCCGCGGCGGCTCCTGGGCTGGATAATCAGCTCCTCGTCCGAAAGCCTGTCCAGCATCCCGAAGTCATACCCCTTCCAGCTTATCTCCCTGTATCTGCAAAATTCGTTGTTATCCGGTGTCCTTGTCAGGTACATCAGCATCAGCGAAAGCTCCTCAACCGCTTTCTCGTAACTCTTTTTATCATTCATGGCTTTTTGTTTCCCTTCATTTTATAACATTAGTATAACAAAAGCTTTTTTGAAACGCAATTCCTTTGCCGCATTATTCCCTGCACTCCGCTGCCTGTATCACCAGTTCCTCCAGCTCTTCCACGGTTCCCCGGAAGACGTTCACATCTATATATTTCTGGTCGCCTGTGTACCCGTCGAGCATGGCGGTGTCCATGTACTGCCAGAAGCTCCACCTGTTGCCAAACAGGACTGCGGGCGGGCAGTAAACGCTGCGCACCCACAGCGGATAGTCCCCAAAATCATCCCGGATATAATCGTTATAGACGGTAAAGGTCGTATAGATGATGGGTTTTATCTGGTAGTGCTGTTCCAGTGTGTCCAGCAGCGCCTTGAGATTTTGCACCACCTCCGCGCGCTCTGGCGGATTGCTCCTTTTGTTCCCATAATATTCCACGTCCACGACCGGCGCAAGCTTTCCATCGAGGTTTCCGACCGTCTCAATAAAGGAATTCGCCTGCTTGTCACCCTCACTGTCAAAACTAAAAAAATGATAGGCGCCCAGGTACAGATGTGTCTGTTCTGCCGCCTGCCAGTTTTCCACAAAGCGGTCGTCTATGTGGGTGCTCCCCTCGGTCGCCTTAATCACGGCAAAGTCAAGATTCTGCCGTGACAGGGTTTCCCAGTCGATTGTCCCCTGATAGTGGGAGACATCCACGCCATGCACCGCATACGTGTCAGCAAGTATCGGATTAATCTTGATGTCCTTGCGCAAAATCAGTATCCCCATCGCAAAAAACACCGTGACAAGCAAAAAAAATCCAGCCGTCCAGAATATTTTCCTTCTGCCGGATTTTTTTGTGCCGGATTTTGCCTGATTTTGCTGTCCTTCTATATTCGTCATCTCATCTATATTCTTTTTATTCTGCTCCATATGCACCTCTGTTTCATGCTGATAATCCCATTATATCCACCATACACTTAGCATAAAACAAACTTGCATCATTTTTGCATCATCTTTTATCCCTGATAACGTATACGCTCCACAATCGACTCCTTTTTGACATTCCTGCTGTTTCGCCCGGATCCCTTTTCCACGGACTACCCAGAACCGTCCAAAATACGCAATATGTTTTGGACTACTCTGGGTATTGTTTTATGCGGCTGGCAGCGCTATGATTAATACAACCCTTACTTCGCAAATCATTAAAACAATTTCAGTCTCTATGAAGACTGACCGCATCAAGCCATGCGGCGCTGCAATGCGAAGGCAGCGTCATTTATATGGCTTGATGTTTTTTGTTTATTTTGCGACAGTTCCTAAGTTTTTTCCACTGCTGTACCGAAATATTTATTGCATATGGTTGATATACCCATCTGATTCTCAACCGGGGCAGATATTATATCATTGGTTTCTTATTTCATCAATGCCCAGAGCAGTCCAAATTTTTTACCTCCTTTTGGACTACTTTGGGCATTGTATTATATTTGCGACAGCGTTATGATAAATACAATCCACACTTTATAAACTATATCAAACCAAATTCAGTCTCCGACCAGGCTGGATTCATTAGACCTCGCATGCACTCTTGTGGTCACAAATACAGGAGTGCATGGATTTGCCTATAAGATTTTATATAGCATGAAGTTGTGGGATGGAAACCAGTCAAACGATTTAAGAAAGAAGGATGCACCGATGAAAAAAATAATGAAAAAGCCCATGAATGCCCTTTTATCCCTTGCACTAACATTAATACTGAGCGCAGCAGTTGTCGTTCCTGCTACAGGCGGCGTAATTTCACCTATGAGTGATGATTTACCAGTTCTTGAATTTTATATCTAATTTCCTTTCAGGCAGGCAGGAAATTTTTCCCTGCCATACGCTGGGCACCTGTCAGCTATCCGACACTCTTCCTCTGGGTGCCCATGCAATCAAGTAGGGGAACAACCTTCTCCCCTACTTGCACGCCGGATGCAGGCAGCTTTAGCTGCATATTTCCTTTCCGCGTCCGTGTGCATAAAAAACTCCATGTATCCGCATAAAGCGAGGTACATGGAGTTTTTTAATCTATTTACATTTTTTACTAATTATTGTCTCCCGAACAGTGCTTTTACTCATCTGACACAATGTGATACATCTTTTGAGAAATTTTTCCCCCTGATAGCCCTGCCTGACAGGAATGTCATTTTTGATACGCTGTTCATAATTCCACACATTATTGTACAGGTTTGCCGCAAGCAAGTTCATCCTATAGCAGTGTATGCTTTCTTTCATGGTGCGCAGGCTGATTTCGTCAGACCGGTCATATTCCCCTATATCGCCATATACATTGGCAGCATTTGTCATAATCGCCTCCCACACGGCAATGTGCTCCGAAATACCATCCTCCTCGATATGCCCGCATATTTTGAGCAGCGCATCATAAGCAGGGCACTCATTGAAGCTGCCCGAATAAATCGCCATATTGAACAGGCACAGTATTTCCGCATTGGTCATGTACAACTCACAGTCCTTCATTGCCACTTCATATGGTATGGTGTATTCCAATACCCTTCGAAACTGTTCGACCGCATCTGCCCCTGTAATCTCCCCTTTTCCATATTTCAGGTTAATCTCTATCCGTTCCCGAAACTGCCTGTTTATCGGATTATCCATGGATATGTACTGGTTCAGCTCATCCAGCAGATTCGCTGTCCTGTCAAAGTCCCGGTTATTGGCACACCGGATTACCTCGTCGACAACTGCAAATGCCCGCACATCCTTGGTGACAATCTGCCACCGCTGATACTCCCCGGACAGGTTCAGCCGCTCAAAAAGCTGTTTCACAATCTCCATCTGCGGTTTTGTGCGCCCCGCCTCAAGCCTGCCGATTGTCTTTTCCGAGCAGATGCCCTCGCAGAGCTTCTTCTTGGTAAGCCCGAGCATCTCACGGCGCCGCTTTATTACATCACTGACACAGTATGCTTCCTTTTGCTGGTACAGGTAGCAGGAGGTCTCCATCCTCCTGTTTGTCCCGCACAGGTCATGCACGAAATCAAGCGCGTCCAGCCATTCCGTCATTGTTTCGACTGTTTCCTCAAGCACCTGCTTTGTCCGCTCGCCCCTGCTGTCCCTGACATCCTGCAAAAGCCTTGTCATCCCTTCCTTCCTGATTTCAAGAAGCTCCCAGAGATAGTACATCCTTCCTGCCATGCGAAGCTGCTCGATTCCCTCATTGCTGAGGCGCAGCAGTTTATTCCAGTCCCTGCTGCCGTCATCCATGCTCTGGTACAGGCAATAGACGACCTTGGGATAAATTTTCACATAGCTGTATGTGTCAAAAATATCGCTGTTGATATACCGCAGGATGTCCTCACACCGCCACGCAAGCCTGTCCGGATGACAGTACCGCTCATACTCCAGTATCATGTCCAGCTCCTGTACGGAAAGGCACAGTCCATTCACGGACATCCCGTCAATGTCCGAAACGGTCAGCTTCACTGCCTCCTCGCACAATTTTGCAATCACCGCCCGATTCTCACCGCGCTTCTTCATCATCTGTGCCTTCATGACCAGCTTGAACTGTCTTCCAAGCTTTCCCTCGTCCTCACCGTCATCATCCGCATTATCATAATAAGACAGCAGACTCTCCGCCATCCGAAAATCAGATTTCTCGATGGCGCTCACAATCTGCTGTCTCCGCTTCCAGACAATATAGTCCTCACGAAACAGAAAGTTTTCATACCCGTCACTGCAAACGCCAAGTCTGGCAAGAATCCTGTCCCGAAGCTCCTTGCTTAATAATCTTTCACCCTTTTCCACCCTTCCCATCATACTAAAGGAACAGATGCCCCTGCACAGGGATTCCAGTGTAATTCCCTGTATCTCCCGCGCTTTCCTGATAAATGATGAAAAATCCCACAAATCCAACGCTTGCAGTTCATAGTATTTCTTATTACTTTCCATTTTTTTCACTTTTTTACAAATACTTCTTTAACACATCAACCTTGTCCAGCTTTTCCCATGGCAAATCCAGGTCGTTGCGGCCGAAGTGGCCATATGCTGCTGTCTGCTTGTAAATTGGTCTTCTCAGGTCAAGCATCCTGATGATGCCTGCCGGACGAAGGTCAAAGTTTTCACGAACGATTTCAACTAATTTCTCGCTGTCAAGCCTGCCTGTCCCAAATGTATCGATATTGATGGATGTAGGCTGTGCCACACCAATCGCGTATGAAAGCTGAATCTCACACTTGTCCGCAAGCCCTGCGGCAACCAGGTTCTTTGCAACATATCTCGCCGCATATGCACCGCTTCTGTCCACCTTTGTGCAGTCCTTTCCTGAGAAAGCGCCGCCGCCGTGGCGAGCATATCCGCCATAAGTATCCACAATAATTTTCCGTCCCGTAAGCCCTGCATCACCGTGTGGCCCGCCGATTACAAAACGTCCTGTGGGATTGATGAAAAACTTCGTGTCGTCATCAATCAGCTCCTTTGGAAGAATGGCATCGAACACGTGCTTCCTGATATCCGCGTGGATCTGCTCCTGCGTCACGTCCTCGTCGTGCTGGGTGGAAAGGACAACCGCCTCAAGCCGCTTGGGCTTTCCATTCTCATCATACTCTACAGACACCTGGGTTTTTCCGTCCGGTCTCAGATAGTTCAGGGTACCGTCCTTGCGAACCTTTGTAAGCTGCAATGCAAGCTTATGCGCAAGGGAGATGGGATATGGCATATACTCCTGTGTCTCGTTTGTCGCATAGCCGAACATCATCCCCTGGTCACCGGCACCAATTGCCTCTATCTCGGCATCGCTCATCTTATTTTCTGAATTGTCCCCGGACAATTTGGCTTCCAAAGCCTTGTCAACACCCATGGCAATATCGCCTGACTGCTCATCTATCGCAGTAAATACAGCGCAGGTATTTCCGTCAAAGCCATACGCTGACTTATCGTAGCCGATTTCCTTGACGGTGTCGCGCACGATCTTCGGGATGTCGACATATGCCTTTGTGGTAATCTCACCGGTTACCAGCACAAATCCGGTACAGGTCGCTGTCTCACAGGCAACACGGCTCATCGGGTCCTGCTCCATCAACGCGTCAAGGATGGCATCGGAAATGGCATCACACACTTTGTCAGGATGTCCTTCTGTTACTGACTCTGAAGTAAATAAAAGCTTCTCCATTTGTACTTTCCTCCTAAAATGAAAAAATTCCGCTTTATTCTGTCTGAATAAGCGGATTTCATGAATATCACTGATAATCAAATCCTCTTATTGTTCGACCTATTTCATAATAGTGACTCGCTCAGGTTGGCACCTTCCATATCGGGGTTGCCGTGGTTTCTCAGGTCCTTTGTACCTCCGCCACTCTGAATAAGAGATTCGTTCAATATTGAATTGTCATATCAGATATATCATATACTGAATTATTTCCCCTGTCAATAGGAAAAAACTTTTTTCATGAATCTGTCAAAACGCCGGTTTTGTCAGAGACGGAACCAGCGTTTTTCAATCACGAATGTTATTGTTTAACCAACCTTTAATTTGAATTTCTGGAAGTCTTTTTCAGTCTCCACTTTCTCTATCTGTGCGCCAAGGTTCTGAAGCTTCACTTCAAAATCCTCATATCCGCGCTCAATATACTTGATATCGTCAACCGTACTGTAGCCTTCCGCCGTCAGACATGCAAGCACAAGCGCTGCCCCTGCCCTGAGGTCGGGCGCCGTGAGCCGTGCGCTGGTAAACTGCTCCACGCCTTCTATAATTGCCGTGTTTCCCTCAACCTTGATGTTGGATCCCATCTTCGCGAGCTCATCCACATACTTAAAACGATTGTCAAAAATACTTTCCGTCACGATGCTGGTACCCTTTGCCAGTGCCAGCGACACAGATATCTGCGGCTGCATATCCGTCGGAAAGCCCGGATATGGCAATGTCTTCACATGGGTATTCTCAAGCCGCTTTGATGCCACCACGCGCACTGCGTCATCCGATTCCTCAACCTGGCACCCCATCTCAATCAGCTTTGCCGTCGTCGACTCAAGATGCTTCGGTATTACATTTTTAACGGTGACATCGCCCTTGGTAATTGCCGCGCCAAACATAAACGTGCCTGCCTCTATCTGATCCGGTATGATGGAATACTCGGAAGCATGCAGCTTCCGCACCCCCGATACCCTGATTACGTCCGTGCCGGCGCCTTTGATATTGGCGCCCATGGAATTCAGGAAATTTGCCACATCAACGACGTGTGGCTCCTTTGCTGCGTTTTCTATCACGGTTTTCCCTTCTGCCAGTGCAGCCGCGAGCATAATGTTAATCGTGGCTCCGACAGACACGGTATCAAGATAGATATGCGCTCCTTTCAGGTGCTCCGCGTCTGCAATGATTAAGCCATGTTCAATCTTGACATTTGCCCCAAGCGCCTTGAATCCCTTGATATGCAGGTCAATCTTGCGGCTTCCGATATTGCATCCTCCCGGAAGCGCCACCTCTGCATGCCTATACTTTCCAAGAAGTGCACCAAGCAGATAATAGGATGCCCTGATTTTCTTGATATAATCATCCTCGATAACAAGTCCTGATATCATGGATGCATTGATTCTCACGGTATGTCTGTCTATCCTGTATACAATGACACCGATGCTCTCCATCGCCTGAAGCAGTACATTGATGTCCCTCACGTCCGGTATATTGTCAATCACTGTCATTTCATCTGTCATAATTGCTGCGGCAAGCACCCCTAATGCTGCATTCTTCGCACCGCCGATTTCAACTTCACCAACCAGGGGAATTCCCCCCTTAATTGCGTACTGTTCCATCGTTCACCTCATAATTTTCCTGTGGCTGACCATTCTGTTTCGCGTTATGCGGACAGCACATCCACTATTCCATTTGCCATATCTATTATTCCGGTATTCTTTTTTTCATGTATAACCCTGAAACTGTTACGATTATATACCTATTTTAAACATTTGTAAACTACCAGACTGCTTGGTAAATTTCATAAAAATTTCATTTTTTTGGTACTTTTCACGAACCTCCTTGCCGAAAATTCCACTTTTTGTATGTAAAAAATAGCTAATTTAAATGCTTTAGCGGATTGACGGCACTTCCTCCGATGCGGATTTCAAAGTGGAGATGCGGTCCTGTGCTTCGTCCCGTATTCCCGCTCAGCGCAATCCGCTCGCCCTGTGATACCGTCTGCCCTGTCTTTACTAAAACCTTGCTTAGATGACCATACCTTGTCTGCCTGCCGTCCGCGTGGTTAATGTACACCGCATAACCATAGCCGCTCGCCCAGCCCGCATGTACGACCGTGCCTGCATTGGATGCCACAACGGTTGTGCCGATAGGAACCGCCCAGTCGACGCCCTTATGGTTTGTCGATGCACCCTTTGTCGGAGCGCTTCTGGCGCCAAATCCGGAGCTCAGCCTTCCGCCGGAAATCGGTTTCACATAGGTTGGCGGTATCTTTGTGCCACGCTCGATAATTTTGGGCACCGCCTCGGCATATACCTGCTCCTTTAAAATTTCCCTGCCGACCTCCTGCCCGTTCTTGTATTCAATAACTGCTGCAACTTTTCGCCTTCCGGCTGACGGCTCCTGCAATGTCACCCTCTGCGTCGTGTACCATTCATCATTTGGTATATACTGCACTTCTGCCTCATAATCTTCCGTATATACCTGCTCCTCTTTCCACATTATGGACAGCTCCGGTTCCGGAACCGTGATGACAAGCTCCTGGTCCACACGTATCATCGTATTCTCATCCTCAAGCGCATCATTGATGGCAATCAGTTCATCCATCGGAATATTGTTGGTCAGACAAATCTGGGAAAGCGTATCTCCCGACACGACCTTGTAGATAATCTGTGTCTCCTGTTCCTTTGTCACAAGGTTTACGGCTTCCTCCACGCTGTTGAGCTCCTCCTCAAGCAGGTACGCCTCCACCACCTCGATTTTTTCCGCATAGTCAATATCCGTGAGCCCCGCATTGTAATCCTCAAAGCTTTTTTCCACCGCCGGCTCTACTTCCGCAAACATTTTCTCCAGATCCGCATCAATGCCCGCAGCCGCATTCAGCGGCTCTTCCTCCGCATTGTGCTCTATCGGCGTGATGACAGCCTCGAGTACGTTAATCTCGCGGTCGCTGTCCAACTCCAGCTCCACCTGGTACTGGTTCTGTGCATCATACGGTGACAGCGCCTGCTCCAGAAGCTCGTGCACATCATCATAAGACCCCAGATTCACTGCAGTCTCATTAACCTTTACTGTGTAAGAACGATGGAGCGTCTTGCGTATGCTTTCCTTCATCACGCCTGCCATGTTCGCGACAACGGTTTCCTCGTCGTCTATCGCAGCCCAGACCCTTTCCTCCCCTGTCGTCTCAAGCTCCGCGTCCATAAAAACCAGCTCGTCACTTCCGCTTTCCACAACTGCCTGACGCCTTGCCGTCATCAGCAGAGTGTCAAGGTTCTCCGTGGAGCCCAGTCTTCCTACCTCAGTGCCATTTAACTTAATTGTATAGAAATTATTTCCTGTATGTTGAAAAAGCTGTATTGTCGGAAACAAAAATGCACATACCGCCAGCGTTATGGCGGCTGCCTCGATGTAACACAGCTTCAGTCTTTTGTAATAACGCATATTCATCCCCCTGTGTCATCGCCTTATACTGTGCCATCCGTCTTTTGGCCTCCAGTATATAAAGCCGTACTATTTATTTTAACAGCCTTTTGGCATATTGTAAAGAGGGGGAAAAGGGATTCCTAAACAGTAAAAATGTTCAGAATCAGTCTCTGGCTTCCGTAGTTGTGATAGCCGTGGGCATTTGAGGCATCCAGCTTTATGGCATGGCTGGCAGCCACTTCATAGGTTCCCTCCTCCGTCTCAAGCGTCAGCGTCCCTTGTATGACTATGATATATTCACAGTCGGCACCATCCTCCAGAAAACACCCGCAGCTTCCGCCCGGCTCTACCCGGACCTCGTACACCTCAAATTCCCTGTGCCTGTCATACGGAAAAACCGAGCGCACCTGATAGGCGCCCTCTTCGGATTTGTATATGGGAAGCTTTTCGTTGTCTATGATAAGCACGGACTCCTTGCGCGGATAAATCAGCTCCTCAAATGATATGCGGATTCCTGTCACAATCTTGGCTATCGTAGCCACCGTAGGGTTGGATTCCCCCCGCTCAATCTGCCCAAGCATGCTCTTGCTGACCCCTGTGCGCTCGGCAAGCATGTCAAGGCTCATATTTTTTGATTTTCTGATTCTTTTCAGATTCACTGCTATATTTTTATCTAACTGGTTCATGGCTTCCTCCTTATCCGGCAGCAGGAAAGAAAAAGCACCGGCTTTTCCAGACAGGAAAATCCGATGCTGCATCTTCGCGGCAATCATATATGCATTTGTTTCAATATATTTATAGTAAACGCAAATATTATTTGCGTTTACTTGCGCCGACCGCATGTCACAAGGCGACTAATTTCCTTATGCAGTCGTGTGCATCAATTATAGTAAACGACACGCACTTTTGTCGTTTACTATAATAATAATGACTCCTACCGGAAACGTCAAGGCTTTTTTTGCACGCTGTACCCGAATGTAAATTGTAAAATAAATATGTAATCAAAAATAGTACAAATAAATGAACCCAT
>CARTDA010000074.1:0-10941 GCA_949066965.1 uncultured Lachnospiraceae bacterium | reverse complement strand
GGAAAGGCGACAGACTTTGTTTACAGCGGGGATATGCTTTACAGCGAGAGGGAAGTAAACAGCACGAGGGAATGCCGTTATATTCTTGGGAATGAGTATCTCGGGCATGAGGATACGGTGCAGGATGTGACCTTTTCCGGTGAAAAACAGAAACAGGAATACAGTTATATTACGGATGAACAGGGAAGTCTCCGCTATATCCTCAATGCCGGCAGGCAGACAGAAACCTGTCAGGAATACAGTGCGTTTGGCGAGACAATATCCCGAGAGGGAGCGCCCAGCCGTCTTGGATATAACAGCCAGATGGGGGATGAACTGACCGGGCTGACGTATCTTCGGGCAAGGTACTATAACCCTGCAACAGGAAGGTTTACGCAGGAAGATGTCATTTATGATGATGGGTTTAACCTGTATGCGTACTGTGGTAGCAATCCGGTGATATACTGTGATCCGAGTGGGTTGGCAAAAAAGGATAACAACATAGAGTTTACACCTATTAAAGATTCAGACTTTGATAAAAAATTTCCAGTATTGGGAAGAACATATAATGACATTGATGTAACAGGCACTGTTTATTCTAGGGGGAAAGTTAGGACAATTGATAGAAAAGTATACCAGCTGAAAGATATTGACTGGGATTATGTTTCTTCAAGTCCGTTAAACAAAAAGGGGCTATCTAATAGACAATTAGCTCGTTTAGGAAAAGTTCCGTTTGGACCAGATGATATGTGGATAGAGCTTCATCATTTAATACAAAAAGAGCCAGGTGCAATGATTGAATTATATGGAAGTAAGCACGACAAATATTCAAAACAACTCCATAATCTTATTGAAAGTGGAGGAAGTTTTAGAAATAATGTTGATTTAGGTGCACAATATGAGAAGTTTAGAAGTGAATATTGGAAAGAAAGAATAGCAGAAGTAGAAGCAAACGAAAAAAATTTAAATTGTAAAAAGAAAGGTTGTTAATATTATGAAATATGATGAATTAGAGAAAAAAATAGATATAGTTTGTGAGGAAGAAGGGGTAAGCAAGAGTGATATTTTTTGTATTCCCGATCGTTCTATTGTGAAAGAGATAAGTCAGGTTGAGAAATATCTTGGTCTGAAATTGCCAGATAGTTATAAATGGTTTTTAGAAACCTATGGTTCTGGCGGAATGGATACTTTTGATTTTTTTGGAATTGAAAGTGATAGAGAGGATATATCGTTATATACAGTAGTGTATGCAACTGATGATTATAGGAAAAAGGGCATGAAAAAAGAGTTGGTTGTTATACAAGATTATGGTGATTATGTTAAGTGTATAGATACAAGTAAATGTAATGAAAATAATGAATCGCCCATAGTGAATTGGTCATGTTATGATAATGGTGACATAGACTTTGTAAGTGATGCATTTATAAATTATTTTTGGGAAATATTAGAAGATTTAGTATAGTTATGTATTAGTTATACTGTGGTCGTAAAGATTGACCGCTCAGTATAATAAGACGCAGTTCCTATATAATGGCGCAGACCAGCTTGAAAGGATAATAAAGGCGGACGGCACGGAGCGGATTTTCAGCTATGACAGTGAGGAAAGATGCACCTTCCGGCGCGACGAGAACGGAAACACCATCCGCATGGGCTACAACCTCGACGGGAACATGGTGCTGGCGTCAGGGACACCGGAGGGACTCGGCGCCCCCTCGATAAGCAGCATCTACAGATACGACGCGCGCGGATTCCTGACATCGGCGATGGAAGGGAACACGGCATACCACTATAAACGCGACAGCGAGGGCAGGGTGACCGAAAAGGCAGACAGCAGGGGGAAATTATTTGAGGTGGTCTATAACCCCGACGGAACGATAGGAAGGCTCGGCGGGACACGGTACTACTATAATTTTGCAGGACAGATGACCTGTGTCATGCCGGACTGCGGGCTCGGCGCAAACTACGAGTACGACAACAACGGGGCGCTCATAAAAACGGAGTGCGACAACGGACTCACCACCACATACACCCGAGACAGCCGCGGCAGGCTGGAAAGCCTGCGGGCAGGGTTCGCGGGAGAGACGGCGCTGCTGGATGCAAAATATACATATGACGGAAACGGAAACCGCACCAGCAAGAATGAGAAGTTCTTCATGCAAAACGATAGGACTCCGACAAGTGCAGTGACACAGTACGCCTATGACAGCATGAACCGCCTGACCATGGAAAGCCGGAACGGGTTCACGACAGCCTACACCTACGACATGGCAGGAAACAGGACAGGACGCCTGAAAGGAGATGATAAGGAAGAATACCGCTACAACAGCAGAAACCAGCTCACGGAACTGACAGGCATGGGAAGGAGAACCAGCTACCAGTATGACCCCGCGGGCAACCTGACACAGGAACAGCGGTTTATACAGGAACGTGCTGAGACAAGGAGATATGTATATGATGCCTACAACCGCAATACCGAGGTAAGGGGAGAGGACTTCCTGCACAAGAACTTCTATGATGCGGAAGGATTAAGGAACCGTATCGAGGAAAATGGAAAGACGACAGACTTCGTTTACAGAGGGGACATGCTTTACAGCGAGAAAGAGGAAAGCGGTACAACGGAACGGCGTTATATTCTTGGGAATGAATATCTCGGACATGAGGATACAGTGCAGGATGTAACTTTTTCCGATGAGAATCAGAAACAGGAATACAGCTATATTACGGATGAACAGGGAAGTCTCCGCTACATCCTCAATGCTGACAGGCAGACGGAAACCTATCAGGAATACAGTGCCTTTGGCGAAAGAATATTCCAAGAGGGAGCGTCCAGCCGCCTTGGATATAACAGCCAGATGGGGGATGAACTGACCGGACTGACATACCTCCGGGCAAGGTACTACAACCACGAAATAGGAAGGTTTACGCAGGAAGATATCATTTATGATGATGGTTTTAACCTTTATGCGTACTGTGGTAGCAATCCGGTGATATACTGTGACCCAATCGGGTTTGCGAAAACAAATATGTTTAGTATTGGAGGTAATAGTAAGGGTGTTAAAGGAAGTATAACAAATAATCCAGATTTTATTGTTACACCAGAAGGAGTGGCTTTGCCAACAAATCAAGACTTTAATTTAGTTAGTACAAGTGTACCTACGGATAAAGGGGGAGAATATTTGCAAATTCATACTCAGCATGCTCATGGAAGTCTGAATAATCCGCATACTCACAGGCCTCAAATTAATATTGACCCATCAACTGGAATTAGTAGCTCAAAAAGAGTAAGTGATGATACCAAAGCAAATGATATTAATTATGGAGATAAATCAATAAAGAACGGAAAGTTGAGAGTCCGCTGTGGAAAAAAAGATAAAGGAGGATATTGAATTGAGTCAATTTCTAATATGCAAATCAGAGCAACAAATGACCAAGTACAGTATGAAAGTTGAGGATATAGAAATAAATAGAAACCTATATATGCAAGTTATTGATAAGTATATGCAAGGTGATGTTGAAAAAATATGGGTTGTAGAAAATATTCATGATATGATAGATGATTTAGAACAGAATTTAAATATTATAGATGAAATATGTCAAAAATCTGAACTAATGGTTTTTTGGTATGGAACAGATTTCGAAGATTTAGATGAAATATTTTCAAGACAACATTTAATGAGTTATCTTAAAGAGAATATTAATAACCCTTGTTTGGAAATTTATCTTATAGTTAATTGTAGAGATAAAGTATAGCAACACAATTTTTAGACAAAAATGCCGTATGAGACACTTTAGTGTACAAAAAGTTTGTAAACCAAAAAACACGAAAGAAGTGATCTCATACGGTGGTGGTCTACAACCCCGACGGAACGATAGGCAGGCTCGGCGGGACACGGCATTACCACAACTTTGCAGGACAGATGACCTGTGTCATGCCGGACTGCGGGCTCGGCGCAAACTACGAGTACGACAACAACGGGGCGCTCATAAAAACGGAGTGCGACAACGGACTCACCACCACATACACCCGAGACAGCCGCGGCAGGCTGGAAAGCCTGCGGGCAGGGTTCGCGGGAGAGACGGCGCTGCTGGATGCAAAATATACATATGACGGAAACGGAAACCGCACCAGCAAGAATGAGAAGTTCTTCATGCAAAACGATAGGACTCCGACAAGTGCAGTGACACAGTACGCCTATGACAGCATGAACCGCCTGACCATGGAAAGCCGGAACGGGTTCACGACAGCCTACACCTACGACATGGCAGGAAACAGGACAGGACGCCTGAAAGGAGATGATAAGGAAGAATACCGCTACAACAGCAGAAACCAGCTCACGGAACTGACAGGCATGGGAAGGAGAACCAGCTACCAGTATGACCCCGCGGGCAACCTGACACAGGAACAGCGGTTTATACAGGAGCGTGCAGAGACAAGGAAGTATACCTATGATGCCTACAACCGCAATACCGAGGTAAGGGGAGAGGACTTCCTGCATAAGAACTTTTATGATGCGGAAGGATTAAGGAACCGTACCGAGGAAAACGGAAAGGTGACAGACTTCGTTTACAGCGGGGATATGCTTTACAGCGAGAAAGAAGTAAACAGCACAAGGGAACGCCATTACATCCTCGAAAATGAGTACCTCGGGCATGAGGATACGGTGCAGGATGCGACCTTTTTCGGTGGGAATCAGAAACAGGAATACAGTTACATCACGGATGAACAGGGAAGCCTCCGCTACATCCTCAATGCCGACAGGCAGACAGAAACCTGTCAGGAATACAGTGCATTTGGCGAGGCGATATCCCGAGAGGGAGCGCCCAGCCGCCTTGGATATAACAGCCAGATGGGGGACGAACTGACCGGGCTGACATACCTCCGGGCAAGGTATTATGACCCTGCAACAGGAATGTGCAGGAATGTTATTGTAAATTAGAACAATTGGACCTGGCATATTTTTTACCGATGGAAACGGCAACAAGACACAATTCCTTTATAATGGGGCAGGCATCAGGGACACGGAGGGACTCGGTGCACCTTCAATAAGCAGCATTTACAGATATGACGCGTGCAGATTCCAGACATCGGTGATGGAAACAAACAAGCAAGGTATACCATTATAAGCGCAGCAGCGAGGGCAGGGTTCGTGGGAGCGGCAGCATTGCTGGACGCAAAATATACCTATGACGAAAACCGTACCAATGAGAAGTTTTTCTGGAAAAGGATAGCGTGATTGCAAGGGCGGTTACATAATATGCCTATGAAAGTATGAACCACCTGACCATGGAAGGACGGAACGGACGAATCCGGTGATATACTGTGACCCGAATGGGTATCAATCAGGAAAAGCAATCAATGCCAAATTGAAACAAGGGTGGAGTAATTAAATGATGAATAAAAAAGTGTTAAAAAAAGTGGATGAAAAGATTTTGTTGCTTTCTATTGTAGGAACATTAGAAGCCGTTAAAGATGGGGGCATTACAATTGATGAAGCAGAAAAATTCTTATTTTCTCCACATATGATTAAGGAATTAAGATTAAGGCAATGTAATGAAAAAATAATAGAACTTATAGCAAAAGGATGTGAATTGGAGGATATAGCTTCTTTATTGCCCGAGAAGTTGGATGAAGTGATAGTTGAGCTTAAGAAGGAGACAATTAAGATTGTTAAAAATTATGAAGAATATAGCAATACCTTTTGGCTACAGGAATAAACTAATCTGCATCTATGCTAAAGGGCAACAAGTATGCTATTACTTAAGCGGTTATAAAATGCAGCAATTTCTTAGAAAATTTTTGACAAATATAGCAGTTTAACAATGCTGTAACTGCGATTTTAATTGAAAGGATATGGTAAAATTATGAACCAAAAATTTAATAAAGCCCTATACCTTTTGGACAAAGGAAAATACAATGATGGACTTGAGTTACTAAAAGCAGCATTTGACGAAGTGGATAATACTTATGAAAAATTGGAAATTAAATCGTGCACCATGGAAGTCTATTATGAATTGAAAGAATTTGAAAAGACAAAGGAGTGTATAAAATATATTCTTAATAATACATCTGAATATGATGATTCAGCCCCAAGGGAAACCGCGTTGGAGATTGCAGAAGAAATGGGGCATAATATAAAAGACTTTGTATAGCTAAGTCAATTAGGACAATAGAAAGATAGAATAAAGCGATTTGATAAACTATATCTAAACAAAGAGAATATTGGTGGAAAACAATGGTTAAGGAAATGATAATAAAAAAAATAGAGTCAGGAAAGCAATTAGGTATTAGCAAAAAAATCGAGAAGAATGGTAAATTGTTTTGGTATGAGTATGCTATTCAAAAAGTAAAAAAAATTTATTACGTATATGAATGTGAAATTGCGGAGGAAAAAATGGCAATTGATGAATATGAGTACGAGTATGAATACAAATATTCTTCTTTTGCTGAGGTAGAGAATAATTTCATCAGTAAATATGATATCAAATTTTCAGATATTAAGCCATTAAAAGGACAGTATATTTTTAGCCCCGATTTATCCTAAACAGATATATGGCAGATGACCTGGCAAATAATTTATGTATCCTAATCTCCCGAAAAAATTATACACATGTGGTCTATAAACGGCTAAATTACAAGGAATTCATGGATAGTTCCATGTGTATAATATTAAAAAAATCACTACTTTTTATACACATGTTTTGCACGTTAAAGTGCTAAATTTTACTTAAGAAAGGCAGGGATGAAAAACGTACTGGTGACAAACGGAACCGCATCTCTGGCAGTATTGGAGGAAATCTTTCCCCTGACAGACGCCATGAATATTGACCTGGAAGGCTTTCGAAATCGTATTACAGGGATTTTGGCGGGGATTTGGAAACCGTCATGGAATTTATCCGGCGTGCGGCGGAGGTCTGTCATGTGGAGCTTACAACGCCAATTGTTCCAGGTAAAAATGACGGGATACCAGAAATGGAGGAGGAGGAGGCTGAATGGATTGCATCTGTCGGGGCGCTTGCCGGCAGGGAAATTCCGCTGCATGTCACGCGTTTTTTCCCGCGATATCATATGACAGACAGGGAGGCGACAGCAGTGGAAAAAGTGTACAGTCTTGCAGAGGCAGCCAGAAAGCATTTAAAATATGTGCTTGTTGGAAAATCACGAATTATCATTTTCCGCAGATAAGATGGACAGGATGCACTTTTTCATCGCCTCATAGCTTTCCGGGGTGATGTCATGTTCCATTTTGCAGGCATCGCTGGCAGCAACCTCGGGGTCGACACCCAGGTGAACCAGCCAGTCAGTCAGCAGAGTATGACGTTCGTATACGCTTTCTGCGATTTTTCTCCCCTCGTCCGTCAGATGGAGGTACCCTTCCGGCGAAACAGTGATATAACCACGGTTTTTCAGGTTTTTCATGGCAACGCTCACACTTGGTTTCGAAAAATTCAGTTCAGTCGCCACGTCGATGGAGCGCACCACGGAAAGGCGCCTGCTCAGGATGAGAATTGTCTCAAGGTAATCCTCAAGGGATTCCTCGGCTTTGTGCTGAATGTAACTCATGGTATGTCTGTACTCCTTTCCTAGAGCATTTTTCAAACACGCTCTAACGTATCCGAAAAGTCTGTCCCTGCGTATCTTCAATTATCACCGCATCTTCCAGAATAAAGTATGATTTCAACAGGTTCGATTCACCATCCAGCGAAAGTGTGCCCAGCAATTCCCAGTCTGACAACATGGCATCTGACTGGTACAGGGAATAGAAACCATAGCATTCCAGAAGCAGATAATAAATGTCATTTTTGTCATCTAAAATCGGCGCATATCCATACTGGCATTTCTCGATTTCATCATCAATGATAACAGGACTCCAGCTCGTTCCGCCATCCGTTGTTTCAAATAAATATCCATCACTGCGCATCTGTGCGCCAATATATAAATGCTTATCTGACTGCATGGACAAGCTGGTTGGATATCCGTCAATCTGGCTGCTGATATCCGTCACATCATATGTCTGCCATCTGTCCTTTGTGACATACAGCTGCTTCATCATCAGGCCGCATGCCGGTGAGCTGCAGTATAAAAGGCAGCCATTGTTTTCGTCCGTCATGCCCAGATACAGACTCCCAATACCGTAGGATGCCGCAATGGATGCCAGCTCCCTGTCTGCCGCCGCATCAGAAAGACATATGTTTTCATTCTGAAAATCCGCAGAAACAAAGTAATTATTTTCCGTCCTTGTCTGCCATGCATCACAGGCAACGGATTCCAACGTAATGCCGTCGTCTGCACCGCATCCAAAAAGCAGGCATAGCATAATAACTGCAAAAAAGGCTTTCAAGTATTTCATGGGACAGGCATCCTTTCGCTATATTGTTCCGAACTCCCTGACAGCAGTTTCGTAAAGGTTGTTCCCCTCTGCGTCAATAACCACAATGACAGGAAAGTTCTCCACTTCGAGCCTGCGGATTGCCTCCGTGCCCAGATCGTCGTAGGCGACAACCTCGGATGCTATAATTGATTTCGACAAAAGGGCGCCGGCACCGCCGACAGCCGCGAAGTAGACGGCTCCGTTGCGCACGATGGCTTCTCTTACAGCGTCACTGCGCTTTCCCTTTCCGATCATTCCCTTCAGACCAAGGTCTAACAGCCTTGGCGTGTACTTGTCCATACGGCTGGCTGTCGTAGGACCCGCGGAACCAATGGGGCGTCCCTCCCTCGCAGGAGAGGGTCCCATATAGTAAATAATATTATGAGCCAGCTCCAATGGAAGCGTTTCGTTCCGGTCAAGCGCTTCACACATACGCAGATGCGCCGCATCCCGCGCAGTGTAGATAGTGCCCGTTATATAAACATAATCCCCTGAATGCAGGGATTTGGCATCTTCATCCGTAAGTGGGGCATTCATATATCGTTCCATTTCAATTCTCCTTTATTTCAGATAATCCTTACCGCATGGCGGTTCACATGGCAGCATATGTTGACGGCTACCGGAAGCCCGGCTATATGTGTCGGATAAGTGTTTATATTGACAGCAAGGGCAGTTGTCGTGCCGCCCAGTCCGCCAGGACCAATGCCAGTGCGGTTGATTCTGTCCAGAAGCTCCTCCTCCATTTCCCTGACATAAGGAATGGCAGAACGCTCGTCAACCGGCCGCGTAAGCGCCTTTTTCGCCATAATGGCACATTTCTCAAAAGTTCCCCCGATACCGACACCGACAACCATAGGCGGGCAGGCATTGGGACCGGCATCCTTCACCGCTGTAAGGATTGCATTTTTAACGCCTTCTATTCCATCAGCAGGCTTGAGCATAAAGACACGGCTCATGTTTTCGCTGCCGAATCCTTTGGGCGCTACTGTAATCTTAACGCTTTCGCCCGAAGTCATTTCGTAGTGAATGACTGCAGGCGTGTTGTCCCTTGTGTTCTCACGGATGAGAGGATCTTTGACAACGGATTTCCGCAAAAAACCGTCTGCATAACCCTGCCGGACACCTTCATTGACAGCCTCCTCCAGATTTCCTCCCTCAAAATGCACGTCCTGACCGATTTCCAGAAAAATAACTGCCATCCCAGTATCCTGGCAAATGGGAATCATATCATCGCCTGCAATCCGGAGATTGTCCTGAAGCTGGTTTAAAATCTGTTTTCCAAGCAGGCTCTTTTCTGCACTTACGGCATTTTTGAGCGCGCAATCCATATCAGAAGTGAGGCAGTGGTTGGCTTCAATGCACATTTCCCTGATATTTTGTGTGAGTTCTGCTACATGAATTGTTTTCATTTTGTGTGTCCTTTCTATAATCATAGATAAAAAATAATATCTGCAAATTCCGCATTGGCAGCCACCGCCAGATTTTGTGGTGTAAGTTCCAGCTGTATACCAAGCTTGCCGCCGCTGACAATTATTTTTTCCAGCTGCTGTGCACGATTATCAATACGAGTGACATACTTTTTTTTCATGCCGATTGCTGTACATCCGCCCCTGATATAACCTGTGACGGCAAGAATATCCTTTACGTGAAGCATTGCCACAGACTTTTCACCTACTGACCTTGCAGCCTTTTTCATGTCCAGCTCTTCTGCAATAGGAATTACAAACACATAATAATTTTTGCTGCTTCCCTGCGTAACAAGCGTCTTGTATACCTTTTCGTATGGAAGACCAAGCATGTCGGCAATCTGAATGGCATCTATGAATTCATCACACTCATAGGTGTGTGTCGTATAGGGTATTTTTTTCGTGTCCAGCATACGCATCGCGTTCGTTTTTGCTTTTGACTTTGATTCATCTGATTTTGCCATTGATTAAGCTCCTTTAAAAGTATTTACTCTAGTATACACAAATTTTAAAAACTACACAAGACTTCATAAAAAACCTCTCCTTTATTATATGCTTAAAAATATTTTATAAAAATTGAAAAAACCTGTTGACAAGGGCTGTGGACTTATGTATAATAAATTTTGCGTCGAGCGAGAAGGCGCACGATTTAAATATTGGTAGAGGATTTAATTCAGTAACGAGGAGAAGTACTCAAGAGGCTGAAGAGGCGCCCCTGCTAAGGGTGTAGGTCGGGTGACCGGCGCGAGGGTTCAAATCCCTTCTTCTCCGTTCATTTGTTTTACGAGATAAATGAAATCAGTGACTTTTAAGTCATGGGAAAAGTATCTTAGTTATATCGAGATTCTTTTTTTTCGCCTTAAAATACTGTTGGTGCGATAAGCGATTTTATTTGTTAAACTGTAAAATAAATGAAAAAAAGTGTTGACAGATAGAAAAAAGAATGTTAACATGAAATCCTACTGCGAAAAAGCAGTGGACAACTAATTAAAAATAATGAAAAAAGTTCTTGACAAAAGCTTTGAGCTGTGATAAGATATCGGAGTTGCGTCAAACAAGAACAACAAAATGCACTTTGACAAATAAACAGTAATGCAACCCTGAAAATTCTAATGAGAGGCATCATA
>CARTDA010000073.1:0-11762 GCA_949066965.1 uncultured Lachnospiraceae bacterium | reverse complement strand
TACAATTCAATTATTATATCCTCCCAGTCAACAGATAACTCCCGATTATCAGTCAAAATGTTACAATAGAATCCTACTAAAAATATACAAATGTTGAAAAATAACTGACACATCTTGACTTGTCTGTTTTTTTCATTGTGCATGTCAAAAGGCGTTAGTGTACATAATTCAGAAGATGTTATGTAGCCTGGATTGGGGGACGTTGCCAGAGTAGCGAAGACTATGGCTCAGCAGAGCATTTGTATATCAGTATATGCGAAAAGAAAAATGTAGATGTGAGGTGGTCTTTTTCTGCCTCAACTCAAAAGTAAAAATGAAAAAGAAATTCGGTTTTACGGATTGCGGAATTGCAGATTCAACATGGGGAGCGAAGAATGGGATGAAAGAACCAGCGCTTTAGAAACACTGGCTCTTTGCTAAAGTTATTCCATTCCGTATTTCTCTTTTAATAAAAAACTTGTACGTTCCTGAAGATAGCAAGGTTTGATTAAAGTGACAAAATCATCCTTCTGTTTTGATTGTCCTAATATAAACCTTATTTTTTCAATATTTTTTTGTAAGTCCTGAAATTTGCAGCAGACATTTATTGCAATTGATTGCCCATTGGTTCTGTCTGACAACCGTAAGTCAAGCGGAAGATAAAAATCATAATCACCATATGCTACTGCTACTGACATGTCTGGACAAGCCTCATGTGCCAGCTGTTCTATTTCTTTAAGGTCTAAGAGGATTTCTCCGACCGGGCGCAATGAAATCTTTGCAGAGGGTACTTTTAGCATGGGCAATTTTTCACCAGATAAGTCGCCATGATAAATGGGATATGTATACCTAAGTATTTCAATATAATCCCTCATCTGACGTCTGTTTTCATCAATGGCAGTCTTTAATTCCTGCAAAAGATGTGGCTTAAGCGCTTCGACCTCGTCATTAAGTTCTCCAAGTTTTATGAATAATTTTTTCTCATCTTTAAAACACTCTCTGGCAATCAGTTCTAACCTGTGGTCAAATTCAGCTGTGCCCATATTACTGCTTGAAATTCCTGAGCTGAGGTACATGAGACACAACTGATTAAGGCTCACATTCTCCGCTTGGGATTGTCTTAGCAAAGCGCCATGCAGGGATTTGGGCAGACGTAATTTAATGTTTCCCGATAAATCTTTAATATTTTCTGTCATTTTTAGTTTCCTCTTTCATAAATGAGGTCGTATGCGACCCTAATAATTTACAATTATAATATAACGACCCCGCATATGATGCCAATATATTTTTGAAAAATATTTATATAAGTTTTAGTCTTATGGTAAATGCTCATGCAGCGGAATGTAGTGGTACATATCAAACAGTAAGTAGAAGCATATTTAAATATAAAGATTTAATGTAATCGTTACAGGGGTTAACGTTTTAATGCTGGACAATCCTCATTTACCGAGTATTTTGTGGGCGGAAAGATTGCTATTATTATACAGGTCAGGTATAATAAGGACAGTGGAACAGGAATTTTAGTGGTTTAAGAAAAGCCTGTGATTGTAGTATATACAGAAGAAAGGAAGATTGGATGGCAGATACGAATTTGGCACAGGCGGTTGAGGCGGCAAATGCCGCAAGCTCCTATGACACAAACATATAATTCCTTCTTGCAGACAAACAGATACTGGCGCGGATTTTAAAGTATGCTGTTTCAGAATTTAAGGACATGGCAATTGGGGATATCATGGCAAGTATCGGGGAGGATATTGAAATCGGGACGAGGCCGCTGGACGCAGGGCTTTCCAATCTGGGACGTGTAAACACAACCAGCACGGAGGACAATGTTCCGGGAGAGGGAAAAATCTTCTTTGACATCCGTTTTACGGCATATCATATAAAAACAGAAATGAAATTTCTGATTAATTTAGAGGCGCAGCGTTCGTCGGATCCTGCCAGGTTAGGGTATCATCTGGAGAACAGGATCATATTTTATCTTGCCCGGATGATTTCCGCGCAGAAACAGACTGAATTTTTCCATAGTGATTATGATAATCTGAAGAAAGTACGCAGCATATGGATATGTCTGTGCGACCGCGAGGACGGTGATTCCATTGAGGAAATTAGCCTTAACAGGAATACCGTTTTTGGAAATAAGGAGAACCTATATGATATGGATTTGATGCGAGGCATCATTATCAATGTGAGAAGCAGGGAGAATATAAGGGATTCGCAAAACACACTGATCGCCATGTTGGAAAAATTGCTTTCCGGGGCAAGCGTGGAGGATAAGAAACGTATACTTAAAGAGGAATTTGGGATGATAATGACAACCGAACTGGAAGGGAGGATGCAGACTATGTGTAACTGGTCGGAAGCTATATTGGAGAGAGGCATTGAGAAAGGCATTGAAAAGGGCATAGAAAGAGGTATCGAAAAAGGTATGGAAAGAGGCATTGAAAAAGAGCGGCTTAATGCCATTGAAAGGATGATTCAAGCTGGCGCCACAAAGGAACAGATTATATCTTTTGGTTATACCGAAAAAGAATTTACAGAAGTGGAAAATGCGCTGTGTGTAAATATATGACAGCTTAGCCAGATTCAAGGAACAATCAGTATTCATCCATATACAACAACCAGAGAGGAAGTGTATATTATGCCGCCAGCAATACAGTCAGATTTATGATGCTTTGTATATTGATTTCTCGCAACTGGATTTAGGCAACTGAAATTTGTACTTATTGTGTATATCGAAAATGAAAAGCTGCTGCCAATGTGTCATGCTGGCAGCAGCTTTTGGTAGTGTAAAATACTTTGTGTAGGAAGAAAATACCTCTTTTTGTGCCATTGCCGGCCTTGCGGCATGGTGGGATACATATGGGAAAATACATTTCCGGTAAATAACGGTTTAATATTTAATGGATGGAAAGATTGCTATTATTATGTAGGTCAGGTATAATAAAGACACCGTAACAGGGATTTTAGCGGTTTAAGAAAAGCCTGCTATTGTAGGCATATACATAAGAAAGGAAGATAAAATGGCAGATACGTATTTAGCACAGGCGGTTGAGGCGGCAAATGCCGCAAGCTCCTATGACACAAACATAAAATTCCTTCTTGCAGACAAACAGATACTGGCGCGTATTTTAAAGTATGCCGTTTCGGAATTTAAGGACATGGCAATTGGGGATATCATGACAAGTATCGGGGAGGATATTGAAATCGGAACGAGACCGCTGGATGCAGGGCTTTCCAATCTGGGACGGGTAAACACAACCAACACGGAGGACAATGTTCCGGGAGAGGGAAAAATCTTCTTTGACATCCGTTTTACGGCATATCATATAAAAACAGAAATGAAATTTCTGATTAATTTAGAGGCGCAGCGTTCGTCGGATCCTGCCAGGTTAGGGTATCATCTGGAGAACAGGATCATATTTTATCTTGCCCGGATGATTTCCGCGCAGAAACAGACTGAATTTTTCCATAGTGATTACGATAATCTGAAGAAAGTCCGCAGCATATGGATATGCTTGTGCAACCGCGAGGACGGTGATTCCATTGAGGAGATTAGCCTTAGCAGGAATACCGTTTTTGGAAATAAGGAGAACCCATATGACGTGGATCTGATGCGAGGCATTATTATCAATGTGAGAAGCAGGGAAAACATGAGGGATTCCCAAAACACACTGATTTCCATGCTGGAAAAACTGCTTTCCGGGGTAAGCGTGGAGGAAAAGAAACACATACTGACAGAGGAATTTGGGATGATAATGACAACCGAACTGGAAGGGAGGATGCAGACTATGTGTAACTGGTCGGAAGCTATTTTGGAGAGAGGCATTGAACAAGGCATGGAGAGGGGCATTGAACAAGGCATGGAGAGAGGTATTGAACAAGGCATGGAGAGGGGCATTGAACAAGGCATGGAGAGAGGCATTGAACAAGAGCGGCTTAATGCCATTGAAAGGATGATACGAGCTGGTGCCACAAAAGAACAGATTATATCTTTTGGCTATACCGAAAAAGAATTAGCAGAAGTAGAAAACGCGCTGTGCAAAAATGCATGACAGCCCAATTTTGTTTGTTGTAAAAAGTTTGTCATTGTAAGAATCTTCTTTGACATCCGTTTTACGGCATACCATATAAAAACAGAAATGAAAGTACTGATTAATTTAGGGGCACAGCGTCCGTCAGATCCTGCCCGGTTGGGGTATCATCTGGAGAACAGAATCATATTTTATCTTGTCCGGATGATTTCCGCGCAGAAACAGACTGAATTTTTCCATAGTGATTATGATAATTTGAAGAAAGTCTACAGCATATGGATATGTTTGTGCAACCGCGAGGATGGTGATTCTATGCTGGAAAAACTGTTTTCCGGGATAAGCGTGGAGAAAAAAACGGCATACTGACAGAGGAATTTGGGATGATAATGACAACCGAACTGGAAGGGAGGATGCAGACTATGTGTAACTGGTCGGAAGTTATATTGGAAAGAGGCATCGAAAAAGAACGGCTTAATGCCATTGAAAGGATGATTCAAGCTGACGCCACAAAAGAACAGATTATATCTTTTGGCTATACCGAGAAAGAATTTACAGAAGTGGAAAACGCGCTGTGTGTAAATATATGACAGCCCATTTTTATTTGTATGCTGTAAAATAATGCATTTCAAGGTGACACCTGAGTTTAGACTTAGGTGTTTTTGCCTTGTATTGAAGGAAGAATTAACTATAGCTGCAGTAATAGAGATTATACACAGTGAAATGCTACATGTGAGGATATCTTAACCAGCAACTATAACGAAATTTAAAGACGCTCACATATCTTAAAATGCAACCGGAAAAACTGACTATATATTACCTGATGACGGCATGTTTCATACGGTCATGCAGCGGAATAGAAAGATATTATAAAGGAGCCGGTCGAAGATTTATGGTCAATTCTGTCCCTTGAATAAAGGTGGTAAAGGTAATATTATGGAATAGTGGCAAAATTTGATTGATAATCTCGTATTATCAATTAAAATGCCTTTTGGTGACTGTATTTTTGAACACACCATACATATAATATTGACAAGTGCTTTGAGATAAATATTTGATATTTTTACAAAGAGGAAGATATGATTACAAATAAATTTACAATTTATACAAAATATCAGAAGTTGGCATTAAGTATAATTGAAATTGTGCAAGGGGTAGTAGGATTAATATTAACAACATTTGTTTTTATTGCATTATTTGTCAACCAAAATATGCGAGAAGTAGATATATGGTTCATTATTATGGGAATTGCTGGTATTATTAGTTTGGTAGAACTAATAATTCGAAAGACATTTAATAAACATTCATTTCTATATAATCTTCTCATTAAGAGATTTAAAAAAAATATTTCATTATTTCCTCAAACTAAAATGCAAGCAGAAGTATGTTCATGGATAAATACAAAAATTCAAAATGGTAAGGGAATTTTGATTTACGGAAAAGCCGATATTGGAAAGACTAGCTCTGTATTCATATATTTGTCACAGCATACAAAAGATAAGGATCTGTTACAGAAACTAAATTGGGTGGAAAGTGTTATATATATTGATTGCAAAAATAATAAAAGTGATGTTTTGGATTTTTTCTGCAATGATGATAAAAGTTTGTCTAACATTATGTATGAAAAATCTCTTATTATTGTGGACAACTTAGAAACCATGGGAAAAACATTTTGGGAGAATCTTCTTTATATAATTAATGCTTCTACCGGAACTTTTATTTTGCTGGCAGATGCAAATAAGTTAGATAATGCCATGTATGATTCTCTTGAAGCAAAATTTATTAGGGATAATTACTCACTTTCAGTAGATGATGCTAGTTTAACTAAGTTTAAATATAATTACGAAAGTTTAAATGATAATGAAAAAACTATTTTTTTAGTTATATATTATTTATCTTTATCAATGACGCTGATTCCTATTAATGATATATTTTCTCTCGTAAAACAAAATTGTTCTTTTTTCCGTTTTAGATTGACAATATATGCCCTTTTACACAAGAATTTGATAAAAACTTTTCCATTTGATTCTAGCTATTTTATCCTTGCAGATCGCATAAATGTAGTTAAAAATCAGATAATATTTTGGGATACAGAACATAATTTAAATGCTATTTTTCAGATATTACATAATTCAGACAGGTTTCCAGAAAGTGCATGGTTAAGCTTAATTCATTTGCCATATAAACAGCTTTCGATGCAAAATACAAAGCAAAGAGAAATATTATTTAGTAATGCATTAAAATGCGGAAATTATGTAACATTATATAATGCTTTATACGAAGAAATAAATTACTGTCCACAAAAAGAATCCATATTCTTTTATGAATATGGTACGTTATGTTTTTATAATAGTCATCAAGATTTGGCATTCGAAAAATATAACCAACTTATTGAAAAAGGAAATAATGACGATGTAAAATATGCTACTATGCTTCGAATAATAGAAGCAACTCATGGTGATGTAAATGTTTTAACAACGCAAAATATTAACAAATATATAAATATATTAAAGTCATATAATAATAGATATGCTTTATATGCAACATATTGGATGTTGCATATTAAATCAGAGCGTGGGAAGTTTTCAATAGAAGAATATCTTGATTTATTAAAAGGATTAACTGACTTAAAGGATATCGAAACAGCTTTTGATATACATACCGAAATAGTAAAACGTTGTTATACGGATATTATTCGTTGTTCTCATATTTTGCAACTTTTGCCATCGAAGACTTTGACTTCTGATTTTTTTAAATTTATGCAAGCTAATTATGATAAAACAATGGTTGATTATTATACCGCTTTATATGTAAAAGCAAATTCTTTACACTATGTGACTTTATTGGATGAAATAGTGAATGGAAGAAATTGTCAAGATACTTTTGACAAAGCCTGTTCTTACTATGAAATCGCGTTAAGAAATGGTATTGAAAAACAAAAATCAGTTAGTGCCTGTGAATTGAAATATATTGATTTAAAATTATTTAATCCAGAAAATTTGAATGAGTTCTCCAATTACCAAACAAAAATAATGAAATTTCTTTCCAATGCAGAGATTAACAAGGTCAGTGTACATGTCGCTTATTGTAAAACTTTATTAGCTAAATTATATATAGTAAAAACCTTACAAAGTAATGATTTTTACGTTACTACTAATAAAAAAGAGAAAAATTCAAATATTAAATCTTATCTACGGGAAGCCAAAAAAATATATAAAGAATATAAAAATGATTACGGCGTTGTTAGAATTGAATTCATAGAAAATTTATATTTATGTGCAACTTTAGGTAATAAAGTAGATATTGATAAACTGATTATAAAAATGTCTGATATTTCTGAATTACATCAGGAATATCAGCGCGAAAAAACCATAGTCAATTTTTTAAAAAACAATTACAGTTCGACTATGAGTATTATATCAATTATAAAAGCATATCCAATCATTATGCAGTGATTTTTACCTGTTTAATAAATTTGCGGCATGCTTTAATAAGTTGTGGAGTGATGTCATTATAATAGGCATCACTCATTATTTTGACTAAATCTGCTATATGCTTTTCTTTCAATCCGCATAAAACAGCCCCGTTCAGACCGACTCGTAACCCATAACCTAAGTTATAAGGTAGTAGACGATAATTAGTAAGAAGTCCTAATGTTTCTAATTTTAAGAAGTATTGATAGCTTTCATGCTTATTTGAACATAAAATCCAAATATGTTGTGTTGCAACATATTCTGGCGAACGTCTGATAACTGGTACACCATAATCATTTAATAAACTTTCAAGCAGCCCTACACAAATCTTACATGTTTCACAATATATTTCAAATTTATTTCTATTAATTATAGGAAATAACGAATCAGCAATTGCTCTAGGATGGGTATTGCTTATATACGTTTTTGCGTGTGTTAAGTACTGTTCCCATACACGATCATCTATCGCTTTAACCGCAATTAGCCCTTTTTGTGGTCCTGGATAATTTTTATGTAATGTAGTTATAATCATATCAAACCCCATATCAAAAGGATTAATATAGTGATTACACAATATTGAACTGAGATATTGCGATGCATCAAATATTTTATAACAAAAAGAAGCTTTTTTCAGCCATGAGAAGTCTTCATAGTAAAGTCCCTCGCTTCGATCTACAAAAATATAATCTATCTTCTCGCTTTCAATTAATTGCAATGTTTCCTCCTGATTGACGCACAAATACTTATAATCAGGTATCATTTGGTATGTAAATGCACCTATATTTTTTAAAATCTGTTCTGTAGCAAAATGTCCACCACATATTTCTGGTAAAATCATGACCTTGTCAGCTGGTTTTAAAATGCAGAGAAAAAGAATTAAGTGAGCATTTAGTCCTGATAATGATTTTAAATCAACATCCTGTGCATGCAGTTCTTTTTTCCACCCATTTTTTATATATTGAAAGAATTCAATATATTCATTTCTTCCAGCAAAAATCACCTTGTCATTTACATCCTTAAATCGTTCACTGACATAAAGTCCACTGAAAAAGTCCGTTTTTTTAATATCATATATAAAAGGGACATTTTCTGTCGGATTTAATATTAAAGATGTATCAAATTTGCTTTTCAGGTAATTTAGCTTATATGTATATGCGGACAAGGGCGTTATTTCAAATTGAAAGAAAAGATCAGCAGTACTGTTATTGTAACGTACTGTTTTTGTAAATCCGTTTTTTATGAATAAATGTTGAGCTGCAAATCCGTTTGCCATTGTTGCAGACTTTAATAATTTATAATAGTTATCTATAGCAAAATTTAATACCACATTTAAAAGACTTGTTCCGTAGCCGCAACCTTGATATTTTTTTAAAATAAAAAAACGTCGGATTTCATAACAGTCTACTAATTTTCTCAGTGCAATAGTACCACAAACATCATTTTTTGAATTAATTAAACACCAAAAATTCCCATCACGAATGTAATTATCCATTATGTTAAGAATGTCTGAATCTTTTCCATTTGGTTCGTATGTTCTTGAGTTTTCAGCAAATGTTTTTTGAATAAAGGAACATACTTTTACACTTAAATCTTCAGTATATTGAATAATTTTCATTTCTATAGGTCTCCTGTCATAATAGATTAATTACTATAATTGAACAAATCTAGAAAACTGCACAAAAGATTCTGTATTTCATTCACGGACAAAACTAATATAAAATCTCATATCTGTCGTTTTGTGGCGGACAAATTTGTGCAAAATTCCAAATTTGCTCATTTATAGTTAATTAGTTAAAAGAACTGTTAGCATTTAAATCATATTAAACGCAAGGATAAAATTGATTCATTTGATATCAAACAATAATACGAGATTATCAGTTAAATATGGCTTGGCGCTTTACATATCGTGTAGGTGTGGGAAAATATTGAAAAAAATAATAAAAATTAACAATTTATGGAAGAAATATGCAGAACTTTGTAGTAAAATGTAATATATATACATTTTATTATGGAAGGAGTGGCGTGGGGCAGATGGGGGAGAAGAAAGAGAAGGTTCAGAAGGCGCCGTTGGAATGTGATCAGGATTTTGCGAATTTTTTGAAGAGGATGCGGGAAGAGCGGGGGATTATTTTTGAGCAGCTGGTGGAGGGGCTGATGCCGATAAGCCAGATTTCGAGGATTGTGAAGGGCGAGCGTCCGGTTCATAAGGATATGAGGGATCGGTTGTTGGGGCGTTTTGGGATTGCAAGCGATTTGTATGAGAATTTGCTGGATATTGAGGATTATAAGGCCTGGGAATGTCAGCGGGATATTCTGGCGGCGGTGGAACGGAGGGAAGCGCAGGATGCGCTGCGGCTGATTGCGGAGTATGAGGAACAGATACCGCCGAAGGAAAAGTTAAAACAGCAGTTTTGTCTGGTGATGAAAGCGGAGGTTTTGAAACAGAAGAATACGGATTGGGCGGAGATTGGTGAATGTTATGAAAAGGCAGTGAAGCTGACGGTTCCGAAGGTGGAGCATCTTTGCATGGAAAAGTGCATGCTGTCCATACAGGAAATTAATATGGTTTTGGAGTATGAGTTTTACGCGAGGGATAGGGGAAGAAATTTTCTGGAAAAGTGCAGGGAGTTATTGGCGTTTGTGGAGAATGGCGTCTATGATGAGCTGTCGAGGGTGAAGATTTATCCTAAGATTGCGTTTTATTATTTGAGGGAGGTGTTTGCTGAACAGGGTGGACAGACAGCGGAGGAGTTAATTGAAAGTCTGCAAATATGTAATCAGGCAATTGAAATACTGCGGGATACTGGGAGGGCGTTTTATTTGCTTGAACTGTTGGAAATGAAGTGCAGGATACTGGGGACTGTTGAGAATGATGGGGATGAATGCAGGGAGAGTACGGAACTGGCGGATTTGCTGAAGGGGCTTTATGAGGAATATGAGGTTCCGGCATATATGCAGGATTGTGTTTATCTGTATCGTCAAAGATGGGTATTTTATGTTGGTGATGTTCTGCGCATTCGCAGGAGTATGTATGGTATGACGCAGGAGGAACTGTGCAAGGGAATTTGCGTTACAAAGACGCTGCGTAGGTCGGAGAAAATGGAAAGAACGATGCATCAGGATTCGCTCGAAATGGTAATGCGTAGGCTTGGGTTGTCGAAAGAGTATCAAAGAGCGTGGCTGGTGACAAATGATAGAGCGGTATTGAAATTAAAAAAGGAAATGGCTATTTGTCGAAATAATCGTGATGTGAAAAGATGCAGAGAATTATTGAATCAATTGCAAGAGATGTTGTCATTTGAAATACCGGAAAACAGGCAGTTTATTATGGAGTATAAAGTATCTTTGGACTGGATGGAAGGCAAAATTACAAATGAGGAATTTGCGGCGAGAGAGGAAGATGCACTCCAATGTACGTTGAATACTAAAAAACTATTATATACGGATGAAATGTATTTGACAGAGATGGAAGTGTTGTGTATACGTAAAAAAATGCAGGGACTTGAAGGGAATGAGAAAAGAAAACAGATTGATTTTTTAATGCATTTTTTTGAATTGTTTGAGAAAAAACATATGTTATCCGATTGCGTTGTTATGTACGAGTTCGTGATGGCACGAATGGCAAGTGAATTGGCAAACATGGGAGAATATCAATTGGCAACACAGTTAGATGACAAAATTTTGAAAGAGTCATTAAAGTATAGAAGAATCGCGTCAACTGCGGATATATTGTATGACTTGGCATGGAATAAAAGGGAACAAGACATAAAAGCCGGAGGAGTACCAAATAAAGAAAAAATGACTGAGACTCTAAACCAATGTGTTATACTCAGCCATTTTTGTAAACTGACATATGATAAAAGTTTTTATATGAAAAAAATGTGTCAAGAATAAAAATTCAGTAGATATTTTATTATTTTATGAATAATTCGAATTAGTCGAAAACATCTTCATGCCCCGGAAAATCACTACAAGGAGCAACCCCTTCCTCTGTCCCTGTTTCAGCGCCATTGCCAGCATTCTGTACAATGATGGTTCCATTCTGGATAATAATGACAAGCGCAAACAGTACCAAAAATCTTCTTAATTTAGAATTTTTCATTTGTATAAAACCTCCATTTCTTAAACTACCATAATGTTATCAGATATATATAAAAATACAAGGGACAGAATTGGCAAACAAGGGTATTGGTCAATTCTGTCCCTTGTTCGGCTTGGTATAAGATCCCTAAAGTTGTAAAATATTGACTCAAATCGTTATATTGCTATTTTTTATGGA
>CARTDA010000072.1:0-12110 GCA_949066965.1 uncultured Lachnospiraceae bacterium | reverse complement strand
AGGTGCAGCAATGCACACAGCTGAATGCCACTAATCGGTCGAAGGCTTATCCTGATTGGTATGGGAATTAAATGTTGGAAGTATATGAACTGATGGAAACGCATAAAATAGATATGTAAAATAGAGAAAAGATTTTTGTGTTCGGTTTTGAGGGAACAACCTCAATATGAGAGCTAGTTGCAGAACCCGGGAAAGTGAAGCTTTTCTGTGGCTTTGCGTAGCAAAGACATTTTCCTCGATAGCTCAATGGTAGAGCACGCGGCTGTTAACCGCGGGGTTGTAGGTTCGAGCCCTACTCGGGGAGTTTATTATTAATACCGTTGAATAATATGATACAAATTTGAATATAATTTAATGTGGCGACTTAGCCAAGTGGTAAGGCGTGGGACTGCAACTCCCTGATCATCGGTTCAAATCCGTTAGTCGCCTCTATGGAGAAATAAGGTAAAAACCCCGGAATTTAATTTCGGGGTTTTTATCTATACATGTGTAGGGAAAAAGGAAAGCGAGGTGTGCAAACAAGCATGAATTTGCCGATTTCAGTTACACAAAATGAACTGCTTGAAATACTGCTTCATATTGCGCCAGTGCGCCCGGTGTTTATCTGGGGGGCGCCCGGTATTGGAAAGTCGGCGCTTGTGGAACAGTTTGCAGATGAAGTAGGGATGCCCTGCGTGTCGCTTCTTGGAAGCCAGCTGGCGCCTGAAGATATTATTGGAATTCCACAGATAAAAGGGGAAACTTCTGAATTTCTCCCGCCCAAAATGATTGCGCGGAAGGATGCTTACGTGTTGTTTCTCGATGAATTGAATGCATGTTCCCAGGAGGTTCAGAAGGCATTTTACAGCCTGATTCATGAGAAAAGAATTGGGGAGTACCATCTTCCGGAGGGAAGCATCGTGATTGGAGCGGGTAACCGTGCACAGGATTCCGCGATTGTCAAGACGATGTCATCGGCACTTGTAAACAGAATGTTTCACGTACAGCTAAAGGCGGATCCGGCGCAGTGGCTTACATGGGCATACCAGAATGGGATTCATCCGTGGATTACGGATTACATCAGCCAGAGACCGGAGCATCTGTTCACGGAGCCGCCCAAAACGGAAGAACCTTATTCGACACCTCGCTCATGGCATATGCTGAGTGATGCATTGAAGGAGTATGGTGCGGGGACTGCCGGCATTTCAGAGGAATTGCTGCGTGTGGTAACATATGGGTGTATATCGGCATCGCATGGCGGGATGTTCCTCGCCTTTACCAAACAGCTTGGAAATACCCATCTGTTGTCAGAGATTATCAAGGGCGAGGCGAAATGGCCGTCAAAGCCGGAAGAACGGGATGTATTGTATTTTCTGGCGCAGTCGTTTCGGGGAAGGCTGCTTCATGACCTCCCGCAGGACAAGCAGAAGCTTGGCAGGGATGGGCAGTTCCTGGTTCACAGGTCAAAGGCACTGATGAAAGAACTTTCTGCAATCAGCTATGAAATTGCCCAGATGGTTATTTCGGCGGATGAGGAAAAAGTGCTCCCGGAATGGTTTATGCTGGAAATCGTGCGCGACCTGCCACGACTGGCGGAGGGCAGACATGGCTAAACAAAATCACAAAAAGCAGAATAAAAATGAAGAAAGCCTCGAGGCAGGCATTGCATACCTTAACGGCAATGCCCTTTTTCATATGCTAAATAAAGACTTGAATACTGGTGACCGGAACAAGCTCGGGAAAAACAGCTACGCATGTGTGTACTCCGATGGAAGAATTTATCTGAACAAGGACGTGTATCTGGAACCGAGGGAATGGGCATATGTAATAGCACATTGCATGCTGCACCTTGCTTTTGGGCATTTTGATGCGGAACATATGCCGGGATATTTTGTGGAACGGCAGGACGGTTCGCGCAGCTGGAAAGTCCAGTGCAGCAAAAGCATCTGGAATACTGCGTGTGATATTTATATTGCTAAATTTTTGTATGACATCAAATTCGGCAAGCCAGTCCATGAGAATCCCCTCCTGTACTTTCCGACTGCACTGAATGATGAGCGTAAAATTTACCAGTACCTGATGGAACACAATTATCCGGAGGGAGATACACGGTTTAGCACGCTTGCGAGCGGGCAGATGGACATGATTGGTCTGGATAAGCCTTTGGAATACCATGGAAGCAGCCAGAACAGATATGTTTCGCAGTTTGCGTATGCGCTGGCATATTCCGTCTCGGATGCAGTCGGCAAGGCGGGCGGGCATAGTCAGGAAGGTGCGCCCAATACGCCGGCAAGGCGGGCGGCGGCATGGTTTATTGATCATTACCCGCTGCTTGGCGGCGTTGCGGCACATTTTAAAATGGTTGAGGATTACCAGTTCTGTATTAAAAATGAGATATCGATTGCGGCAATCAGTGTCTCTGATGGGGAAATTTATGTGAATCCGTCAGTCCGGTATTCGGAGGAAGAGTGGCGGTTTGTGCTGGCGCATGAATATCTTCATGCCGGGCTGGGACACCAGGAGCGTGCACGGGGGAGGGATTGCTATTTATGGAACGTTGCCTGTGACTTTGTGATTAACGGCTGGCTGCATGACATGCAGATTGGCGTGATGCCCATGGACGGCCTGCTGTATGATGAAAAGCTTTGCAACCTTTCTGCTGAGGAGGTGTATGACAGAATCATCACAAATCTCCGCACGTACTCAAAGCTGGGCACGTTTCGCGGGTATGGTAAAGGCGACATTATGGACGGTTCCGCGAAAGGAAGGACGGCGGGGAATGCCACGGACATTGACGAATTCTGTAAGAGTGCATTGCAGCAGGGGCTGGAATTTCATCAGTCACAGGGGCGCGGCATGGTTCCGGCTGGATTAATCGAGGAAATACGGGCACTGGCGATGCCGCCGGTTCCATGGGATGTGAAGCTTGCAAACTGGTTTGACCTCTTTTTTGAGCCGCTGGAAAAGTATAGAAGCTACGCAAGGCCAAGCCGCCGCCAGGCGTCTACTCCGGACATACCACGCCCGCGCTACCAGGTAAATGAAGTCCTGGCTGACAGCAGGACATTCGGCGTCGTGATTGATACGTCCGGTTCCATGGACGCGGCAATGATTGGGAAGGCGCTGGGAGCGGTTGCAAGCTATTCGGCGGCACATGATGTCCCGTTTGCAAGGGTGGTTTTCTGTGACGCGCAGGCATATGACGCAGGCTATCTCTCGCCGGATGATATTGCCGGGCGGGTATGCGTGAAAGGGAGGGGCGGTACTGTTTTACAACCCGGAATCGACCTGCTCGAGAAGGCGCGGGATTTTCCCAGGGATGGTCCCATTTTGGTGATTACGGACGGAATGATTGAGGAGCGTATTGCGATAAAACATGAACATGCATGGCTGCTCCCACAGGGAAACAGGCTGCCTTTTCGTACAAGGATGCCGGTTTTCTATTTTGTGTGAGCATTTCTCTTTGTTGTAAAAGTTCACGAACTTTATCAAGGAAAAATAGATAATTTAACGAAAAGGAAAGAATCTGGTAAAATGACTTGCAAAAATTGTAAAATTTATTATAATTTAGATACAACTAAAATGTTTTAATATTTACAAAAATAATATGCAGGCGGCGGAACTGCCTGTGATATGTTTTTGAAATAAAAGGAATTGATTAAGGAGACGGCGGGATTGGATACACAGTTAAAATTTAATGAGCCATGGATACTGCAGAGGGCAGATCCATTCATATGCAGGCAGTGGAATGGAAAGTATTATTTTACGGCATCAGTGCCCGCATATGACAGGATTATACTCCGGTGCGCGGACACGCTTGCGGGGATTGCGGACGCGGAGGAAGTGACAGTATGGCAAAAGCATGAATCGGGCATTATGAGCGAAAATATCTGGGCGCCGGAACTTCATTATCTTGAGGGGAAGTGGTACATCTACTATGCAGGCGGGGAAAAGGATGATATATGGAAAATACGTCCATATGTGCTGGAATGTGCCGATGCGGATCCGATGACCGGCACATGGAACGAGCTTGGCATGATGCAGTGCGCCGATGATGACGAGTTTTCATTCAGGGCATTTTCGCTTGATGCCACAGTTTTTGAAGACAGTGGAAAACAGTATTATGTATGGGCAGAGAAAGTCGGTGTCGGAAGGCAGATATCCAACCTGTACATTGCGGAGATGGAAAAAACAAATAAGCTGAAAACGGTGCAGGTGCTTTTGACTACGCCTGATTATGACTGGGAGCGGGTCGGGTTCTGGGTAAACGAGGGGCCGGCGGTAATCAAGAGGAATGGGAAAATATTCCTTACTTATTCTGCAAGTGAGACGGGTGTACCGTATTGTATGGGCATGCTCACGGCAGACTGTGGTTCGGATCTGCTCGATCCCTTATCATGGAAAAAGGAGCGTCATCAGGTACTGGCGTCGGATCCTGCGCTGGAGATATACGGCCCGGGACACAATTCGTTTACGGTGGACGAACAGGGAAACGATATAATGGTTTATCATGCCCGCAAGGAGAGCGTTATAGAGGGCGACCCGCTCTATAATCCCAACAGGCACACGATGCTGATGAAGGTCAGGTGGGAAAACGGCAGACCAGTGTTTGATTATAAGTAAATTGGAGGCATTTGTAAAATGGCAAAACTTTATATTAATGAGAAAAATAAAAAAGGGCACATTAATGCGGAAATTTACGGAAACTTTTCCGAGCATCTTGGAAGATGCATCTACGAAGGACTTTATGTCGGGGAAAATTCCGAGATACCTAACACGAACGGCATGAGAAATGATGTCGTGGCGGCGCTGAAAGAGATGAAGCTTCCGGTTCTTCGGTGGCCGGGGGGCTGCTTTGCGGACGAGTATCACTGGAAGGACGGAATAGGCCCGAAGGAAAACAGGAAAAAAATGATTAATACCCACTGGGGCGGTGTAACGGAGGACAACAGCTTTGGCACGCATGAGTTTTTTGAGCTGTGTGAGCAGATAGGCTGTAAGACCTATATTAATGGCAATGTCGGAAGCGGGACCGTCCAGGAAATGTCAGAATGGGTTGAGTATATGACTTTTGAGGGGGTTTCCCCGATGGCGGAGCTGCGGAAAAAGAATGGCCATGAAAAGGCATGGAAGGTTGACTATTTTGGCGTGGGAAATGAAAACTGGGGATGCGGCGGCAATATGACGCCGGGTTACTATGCCAACCTTTACAGAAGGTACCAGACATATGTGAGGGATTACAGGTCGGACGGGCACATTTTTAAAGTATGTGGGGGTCCAAATGTCGACAACACCTATTGGACGGAGGAAGTGCTAAGAACCTGCTATGAGAATGCACCGGAAAATGCCCATGGTTTCATGGACGGCTTGTCAATGCATTACTATGTGCACCCGGAAGGCTGGGAGACAAAGGGAAGCGCAACGGAATTTGATGAGAAGACATGGTATAAGACCCTGTATAAGGCACTTTATATTGAGACGCTGATTCAAAAGCATTCGGCAATCATGGATAAGTATGACCCGGAAAAGAAAATCGGGTTAATCTGCGATGAGTGGGGGACATGGTTTACGTGTGAACCCGGCACCAATCCTGGATTTTTGTATCAGCAGAGCACAATGCGCGACGCGCTTGTGGCAGGGCTTTCCCTGAATGTATTCAACAAGCACTGCGACCGTGTCAGGATGGCAAATATTGCGCAGCTTGTCAATGTACTGCAGGCTGTTATCCTGACAGACGGGCCAAGGATGCTGCTTACGCCGACATACCATGTATTCCATATGTACAAGTACCATCAGGATGCAGAACTTGTGGAGAGCTGCATGGAAGGCACAAGGGAGATTGGCGAAGAAGCGGATTATATGGTTCCTAATATCCAGGAGTCGGTGTCTGTCGACAAGGATGGCATTGTGACGATTACACTCAACAATCTGTCTGTCACGGACAGTGAGGAGATGGAAATCTGCTTTATGGAGCTTCATCCGGGTGACGTGACGGCGGCGATTGTCACAGACAGGATGGATGCATACAATACGTTTGACAATCCTGACAATGTAAAGGAAGAGACGTTTGAGGATTTTAAGATAACGGACAGGGGCATCACGTTTACGATGCCGGCATGTAGTGTTGTGCAGTTCCGGGTAAGATAAGGAATGGTTGAAAAACATGGAGGAAACAGCCTTGGAAAAGGAAAGTGGGATGGAACACGGTAAAAGGCACTGCCGCAAGTGTCTCCTGCGCGAGATGGACAAGGAAGCCTACATGGATAATCTATATGACTATATCCAGAGACTGGATGAGGATATCAAGGCAGATCAGGCGCTCTATGAAGAGCGCCTGTCTGTATGTAAGGCATGTGATTACCTTGAGGCAGGGATGTGCAGGGCATGCGGGTGTTTCGTGGAGCTGCGCGCGGTCATAAAAAATAATGTGTGTTCCTATAAAAAGTGGTAAAAATCCATGGGACGCTTTTCTTGCATATCTGCCCTGTTTAGTGTAGACTGTAAGGGTAGGAATTATTAGTCCGGTTATTGGAGGAGAAGAATGCAGACAAAGCGAATCAGGACGTTACATATTATCATTGTTTTTCTTGTTATTCTGACAATGATATCACTCACATGCGCAGGGACAATGGGAATCCTGTATGTCAGGGAGGCCGGGGAAGCTGACCGTCTCCGGGGCGAAAAGGAACAGCTGCTGGCAGACCAGGCAATGCCGGTGCTGTCGGTGGATGTGGAGGATAACACGGCAGGGAATGGGGAACCTGGAATGAGAGAGCAGGATGCGGAGTCGGCAAGTGAGATTGCGGCGGCAGGACAGGACAGCATAGGGGATGCGGATGCCGCGGACATTGCGGCGCTTATGCAGGCAAAGGAGAGCGAGGTGGAGCAGTCCATAAAGGACAGGATGAAGGCGCTTGTGACGGGGGAGGATGGCAGCCCGCTTAAGATGCTCCGTTCCTTTTTCCCGGAAAATTTAATATACAGCTTTGAGGATGAATACGTGTTTGCACCGGTGCTGGAAGGTGTCAGGAAACACACCCTTCTTGATGAAAATTTCCAGAAAACGGAAGAGGGGCTGATGCAGTATGTGGAGAATGGCACAGTCACCTCGCATAAGGGAATCGACGTGTCCAAATACCAGGGTGACATTGACTGGGCAGCTGTTAAAGAGGAAGGCATTGAGTATGCCTTTATCCGGCTGGGGCTGCGGGGATATGAGTCCGGGAAGCTTGTGCTTGACGAATTTTATGATGCAAACATGAGCGGGGCAAATGCAGCCGGAGTCAGTGCAGGCGTATATTTCTTTACACAGGCAGTCACTGTCGAGGAGGCGCAGGAGGAGGCGGCATTCGTGATAGACCACCTGAAAGACTATGATGTGCCGTATCCCGTTGTGCTCGACGTGGAGCGCATTTCAGGCGGCAAGGGACGCGCTGACGAGATTACGAAGGAAGAGCGCACGGAGATTACGATTGCATTTTGTGAGGCAGTTAAGGCAGCGGGATACACACCGATGATATACGGAAATGTCGTCTGCTTTTCACAATTGCTTGACATGACAAGGCTGAATGATTATGACAAATGGTATGCATTTTATGACGACTATATGTATATGCCGTACGAGGTAAGCTGCTGGCAGTACACGGAAAAAGGACGCGTGAACGGCATCCCGAACAACGTGGACCTGAATATATCTTTTAAGACGTGGTAGGGCTTTTCCCTGCTTGACTGGATAAAAGATGAAATAAGAAAAGGAGTGTATGGATATGGACAAGGAAATCGAAACGTTGCAGAGGATGATTGACGAGAGCGGAAAAATTGTATTTTTTGGCGGGGCGGGTGTGTCCACGGAGAGCGGAATCCCTGATTTCAGGAGCGTGGACGGACTTTATAACCAAAAGTATGACTACCCGCCGGAGACAATACTGAGCCATACATTTTATGTGAAAAGACCGGAAGAATTTTTCCGGTTTTACCGCGACAAAATGCTCTGCCTTGACGCGAAACCGAACACTGCGCACAAGGCTCTTGCAAGGCTTGAGCAGATGGGGAAATTAACCGCAGTCGTGACGCAGAATATCGACGGCCTGCATCAGGCTGCCGGAAGCCAAAAAGTCCTGGAGCTGCATGGCAGCGTGTTGCGCAATTATTGCGAGAAGTGCCGCAAGTCTTATCCGGTGGAGGAAATTGTGAACAGTACCGGGGTTCCCACCTGTTCCTGCGGCGGCAGAATCAAGCCGGACGTGGTTTTGTATGAGGAGGGGCTTGACCAGTATACATTGCAGGAAGCCGTGCGCGTCATCAGTGATGCGGATATGCTGATTATCGGCGGCACCTCGCTTGCGGTATATCCTGCGGCAGGGCTGATTGACTATTATCAGGGGAACCGTCTTGTCCTGATTAACAAAACGCCCACACAGAGGGACACGATGGCAGACCTTGTTATCACAGGAAGCATCGGTGAGGTGTTCGCACAGATCCGGCTTTAGGATTTGGCGGCATTTTGAAGGCATGTTGGCTGCGGAAAGGATGGGGCTTGAACATTGGGATATGAATATGAAGTTGGCGATATTGTAAAGCTGAAAAAACAGCATCCCTGCGGCAGCCAGGAGTGGGAGCTTCTGCGGGTAGGCGCGGATTTCAGGCTGAAATGTATGGGATGCGGCCATCAGGTGATGCTCCCCAGGCGCCAGGTGGAGAAAAGCACAAGGAATTTAAGGAAAAAAGAGGAAAACGGATGATGAGGAAACGGTTTCAGAATATTCTTCGAAAAACCGGGAAGAAAAACGGAATCCTGATGCTTGCCATTTCCTGCACAGTCGGTTTTGGGATGCTGGCAGGGTGCAGCGCCGCGGATGAATCGGCACCCGGGGTACAGAAACAGCCGAGGACGGAAAGCGAACAGCCAGATGACAGGACGGCTGAGACGGTTTTGTCCGAACCGGAGGATCATGATACGGACATTCCGGATATTGTACTGGAGGAGGCACAGGCGTGGACGACGGAAGAGTATGAGTATCATAAAAGGGTCAGCCCCGGAAACCATTATAGCGACTGGCGGATAGAATCGCTTGTGCACTGTTACACGTATGAGGATTATGAGGGCATGACGCTTCAGGTTTACCGCATGAACATCCAGTTCTTATCGGATATGCCGGAAAGCGTATTTCTTGTGGGCGGCATGTCCGTGACGGAGGACGGATGGGTGGTTCCGGACTATCCGAACAGCAGATACCTTGTTTTTCAGCAGGATGGGGATACGCTGACATTATTGGTGCGCATGTTTGAAAATGATTGTGAGCCGGGGGACGACACGTTCACCCATGATTTGGAGCTGGCGCTGGGACAGCAGCCGCAGCCTACGCTGACATATTCCCTGGAGGGAGAAGTCCATGCGGTGCCTGCCGGGATTGTACAGGGGAATGGCTATACGCTTTATCTTCCTGATGGGGATTGGTATCCTTCTGATTTTGAAAACTGGGCGGATGTGGGCGAAGAATGGAAAGCGCGTATCTTTGATGCATGGACTGCGTGGAATAATGAGGACGTCCGGTTCTGGACGGTTCGCCTGGAAGGCATGTCCATGAACGAGGCACAAAAAGAATTACTGGATAACGGCTATGCCGTCGTCGGGGACAGGATGCTCCGGCAGGACGGGGACATGGTTTACAGTATTGAGCTCAAGGAGGCAGAAACGGATACATGGGGGATATTTGCCAGCTACCCTGTCGATGCGCAGGAGGGCTGGGGCGTGCAGATACACGCGATTGCGGATACGTTTACCGCATCAGAAACCGGGAATTTTTAGGCTGTATGGTATAATATTGTCAGATATTATACTCGCCCGAATGGGCATGATCTTACCATAATTGCAAGGGAGGGATTGATCTTGCTGGTCAATTCTGTCCCTTGTTTTATGATAACAAGCTGGTAAAACGGACGAAAAAAGGCACTTTGCAAAAAGCTGATGCTCTACCAGGTGCGGATCAGTTTTACCATGCAGTGGAAACAATATACAGGGAGTTAGGCGATGCTCAGGCTGTAAGGGATGTAACAGATAAAGTAAAAAGTCAGGAATAAATTTTGTAAGGTAGGATTTATTTACATCTCACAGATAGAATGCTAAAATAACATTATAATTGGTTTATGCTTGAAACAATGCGTTTGACAGGGGAAATGCGTGACAAGGCGGATGATTGTGAGGTGTGGGTATGTATAAGGGAAGGCCAGCCATTGGCTACCAGAATTTTGAAGAAGTCAGGGCAGGGGACATATTTTATGTGGACAAAACAGATTTTATCAGGGAATGGTGGGAACGCGCGGACAAGGTGACGCTCATAACCCGCCCGCGCGGATTTGGCAAGACACTGAATATGAGTATGACCGAGTGCTTTTTTTCAAGGAAATACGCTGACAGGGGCGATTTGTTTTCCGGACTTTCCATTTGGAATGAAGAAAAGTACAGACAGCTTCAAGGCACATATCCAGTGATATTCATGAGCTTTGCAAATGTCAAGGCTTCCACCTGCAGGAAAATGGAATATAAGATAACCGAACTGCTTGCAAGGCTGTATGAACAGAACAGTTATCTGCTTGACTGCAATATCCTAAGCGATAACGAAAAAAAATATTTTAATAAAATACAGCCGGGAATGGGGGATGAAATTGCATCAGGGGCGGTCAATGCAATATCTGAATTCATATACCGTTATTATGGAAAGAATGCAATTATTATTCTCGATGAATACGATACGCCCATGCAGGAGGCGTGGATATCGGGCTACTGGGATGAGGCAGTGGCGTTTTTCAGGGGACTGTTCAATTCCACATTCAAGACAAATGCGCACATGGAGCGTGGACTGATTACAGGCATAACCAGAATATCAAAAGAGAGCATTTTTTCTGATTTCAACAATCTGAAAGTAGTTACAACCACATCTGATGCATATGCCACATCCTTTGGCTTTACAGAGGAGGAAGTCTTTCAGGCGCTTGATGATATGGGACTGGGACGGGAAAAACAGGGCGTGAAAAAATGGTATGACGGTTTTTCGTTTGGCAGCCAGCCAGATATCTATAATCCATGGTCAATCATATCGTTTATCAGCGAAAATGGAAAATATAAGCCATACTGGTCAAACACAAGCGGCAACGGACTTGTAAATACACTGATACAGGGAGGAAATACCGACATCAAGCGCACCACGGAGGAATTGCTGAAGGGTAGCAGCTTTGAGGCACATATTGATGAGCAGATTGTGTTTGAGCATCTAAACGGCAGTACAAATGCAGTCTGGAGCCTTCTTCTTGCCACGGGCTATTTAAAGGTACTTCACGTGGAGCCCATCAATGCAGATGACGAACACGATGCACTGTACACGCTGGCGCTGACAAACTTTGAAGTGAAGAAATTGTTCAGAAACATGGTAAAAGGCTGGTTTGAAAATAGCACTGCGGCAGTATACAATGAATTTATCAAGGCGCTGCTCATGAATGATGTGGACGCTATGAATGAATTCATGAATGACATCACGCTTCATGTTTTCTCAAATTTTGATACGGCGAAAAGCGCATTGCCGAAAGACGCGCCGGAACGCTTTTATCATGGTTTTGTGCTGGGACTTATTGTGGAGCTTGAAGGCAGGTTCCAAATCACCTCCAACAGGGAGAGCGGATTCGGGCGATATGACGTAATGTTAACCCCTGCTGACAGGGAGAGGGATGATGCCTACATCATGGAATTTAAGGTGCATAAACCGGCAAAGGAAAAAGACTTACAGGAAACGCTTGCAAATGCCCTTGCACAGATTGAAGCAAAAAGGTATGATGCAGACCTGACCGCAGCAGGCATAGAGCCCGCGCGGATAAAGAAATATGGATTTGCATTTAAGGGCAAGGAGTGCCTGATTGGGGCGTGTACGTAGCGGCCGGATGATGTGGGACGTGGATGAACAGCATATAAAGTTTAAATGGATAAGGGGCAGAGTTGACGAGGCAAGTGTTGGTCAATTCTGTCCCTTGTATAAAGGGGTGAAAGGTAATATTATGGAATTGTAAGGGAAATTATAGGGGAATATGACTGATAATCGGGAGTTATCTGTCAGTTTATAAGGCATTACAAAAATATGAAA
>CARTDA010000071.1:8681-12846 GCA_949066965.1 uncultured Lachnospiraceae bacterium | reverse complement strand
CGCAAATGGGGATAATCCAGAACAAGTAAATTTTGAAATTCAACAATTTATTAGAGCTATCAATGATAGTGAAAAACAACCATAAACCATGCAACATCCCATGTGGGAGAAAGGGGAATCATTTATGCATTGCACAGAAGCATACAGAGAACACATCATGTATACGTTCAACAGCTATTGCAAGACCGTCATACGCTTTGCGGCTATCAACGCATGGCGTGACAGGAGCAGACGGCGACAAAAAGAAATATCCCTTAAATATCTCACAGAAGAAAAATTTTACCCTTTAGGCACAACAGACGAATATTTTGAAGCACCCTATGAAGAATACCCCATTACGATATGCGGTCAGACAGTTATCCTCACCAATAGGGAGCTTGCCGCCGCCCTGTTATCTTTGCCGGAGAAGAACCGGGAAATCATCTTCCTTTACTTTTTCAGGCATTACACACAGCCGGAAATCGGGGAAATGTACAGACGCTGCCGGAGTACCACCGGGTATCAAATCCGCAGGACTTTACAGCTTCTGCACAAGGAAATGGAGGTGCTTTCACATGGAGAATCCGAACCTTTTGCCCTATGAAACGATTGTCCGGGCGACCAGCGGAGAGCCGGAAGCCGTGGACGAGGTTTTACGGCATTACGGCAAGCGAATCCGAATCGCCGTTATTGAAAACGGGCATATTGACAGGGATACCGAGGACAGCATAAAATCCCGGCTTGTTATAGCACTGTCCGGCTCCGTCTTGCAAGCGGCTTATAGGCAAGAAGGAACAGAATTCGCAGGCCACCATGGAAGGACTTACAATTGTTACCAAAGATTCCAAAATCCCTGCATACGGCATAAAAACAATATGGTGAAAAACAGCCTTTACACTCGCGTGTAAAGGCTGTTTCATATTCCTATACTTTTTTCCGTTTATGCTGTGCGCATCACGCCTCGCCCGCAAGCCATTTCTTAAACAGTTCCCTGAACTCTTCTTCACGCCCGGCCGGTATCTCCAGTGTCAGTCTCTTTGTTCCTTCCCGCTCCGTCTGGAATACCTGCGTAATCTCGTCCCTCGTCATGTTCCTTTTCAATACATTCACCTTTACGTCGCTGATCTGTTCCCCGAACTCGTCAAAAATCCACTGCTGGGTATCCTTGGGGAAAAAAGTAAAACGCATGACCGTCTTCTTTTTTATTGCCCCGTCAAAGAACAGCTTCTGCAAGGGTTCTATTACATTTTCGTTAAGCGCAAGGGCATCATATATCGCGGACTTCTTCAGTCCGAAGTCCTTCATAAGCTGGTCAATGCGCTCGCCCTTCGTATAGCGGCGCTTCTTATAGGTTTCCAGTCTGTCAACCACTATCTGCTGCTTTACCATTTCCGGAAGTTTTGAAAAATCCCTGTAAAGGTTGGTGTCGTCTATGATTTCCCTTGCCTTCCGCTCGTCAATTTCATCCTCCTGATACACAATGCAGGGGACAAAACGGAATTTGTCTTCCTCGAAACCATCCTCTTCGCAACACTCCCTTATAATCTCCGCACAGACATCCCGCCGGTTGTGCCCTGCCAAAACCATGTAGCTTCCGCCCGGCCTCCGCCACAGCACAAGGGGATCTTCAACCCCCCTCTCATAAATGGACAACTTCAATTCAAGATAACGATCCGGCTGGCTGTCCCGTAAAAGCGGATACCGGTTCCATTCCGCCGGAGCCCCTTCCATCTTGGATATGTCTATGTACTCTATCTTTTTCTTCCCATCATTCTCCCACAGCGCGCTCATCCCTACCTTGTCAAGCGTCTGCGACACGCTCTTTGCAGCGCCTTTGGAATTCTGTGTAACCCGGTTCAAAAAATCCATGTTGCCTACCGTTCCTTTTTTTCCTGCCATGAGCCTATCCTCTCCTCTCTTTCTGGTCTTTCCGAATCCTTTCAAGCGCTTCGTCTGCCAGTTCTGCCATCTGCCTGCTCGCGGGGCTCCTGCTGTTATAATACCCTATCGGCATATGCTCTTTCTGCGAATTATCCACGTTTGCGTCATTCTTGATAAACGTCTGAAATGTGTATTCCGGGGCAATCTGCTCCACGAGACTTGTATTGTCCGCCATCGCCGTCTTTTTCCGCAGGTCCACTTTATTGAACAGGAACCCCAGTAATTTCAGCTTCGGATTGCTTTCCGCCATTTCCTCTATCTGTGCAAGTGTAGGCGGCACCGCTTTGATTCCGAACATACTGGACTCGATCGGCGCCAGCACATAATCAGCCTCGTCGAGTATCGTCTTGTTCATTTTACCCGCAGTCTTATCCATGTCCACAATGATAAAATCATAGTAATTTTCCTCTCGGACGCTTCTTAAGCACTTCTTCCACATCTTATTGCGGATTTTTTCCGTCATCGTACATAATGATCCCTCCAGTGCCTCGCTCTCCGCTGATCCGGCCACGACATCAATCCCGGTATATTCCGTATGCATAATATAACCTTCTTTCCGGAAATCTTCCTGACCGAGAAAACCATTATAGAAGCTGATATCAGGCTGCTCCAGATAATCGGGAAACAGGACGCTTGTCATATCCGACTGGCTGTCCGTATCGATTGCCAGCACGTTGTAGCCGCGTTTCGCCAGTTCATAGGAAAGATTCGTCACCACCGTTGACTTTCCCATTCCGCCCTTATGCGCCCACACCGCAATCATAACAGGACAGTCAAACCGCATCAGGTTTTTGTCCAGCTTTGCCTCCTTTGCCTGCTCATAAATGCTTTCAAGATCTTCCTCATTCATCTCCGAAAGATCCATCTCCATCAGGCTTTCAAGCTGCCACTGGTTCAATCCCGTCGCCCTGCGCCAGTCCTTAATGTCCCATCCCTTTTTCTTCAGAAGTGCATTCATCCTGTCCTTCCAGTCACTCTTTCGCATACACATTTTCCTTCCCAGTTCAAATACTTTATTCCCATTTTTTCATCAGTCATAATTTTATTATACAGAAAAATTTTTATTAATCAAGTTTTTATGCATTTATTTTTCCGCCCGGCGGAAAAACATTATTATCTTTTGCGCACACCTGTCCGTGTTCCCACAGGCAGCTTACCATAACAGACGGATTTGTCCCATTTTGGTAAAAACGACACCAAAATTTCCGCCGGGCGGAAATTTAAACAGAATTACAACTTGTGTATCTCTTTGCGAAGGAATATAATGGTGGAAATATCTTAGGAACTGTTCAGAAATTACTTGTGACAAGGACGCCGTATAAATGTTCATCTGCAAAGAATACAATCGCAGGCGTAGCGGGCTACGTCAAGATTGTCTGATGCCGCAGATGGGCATTTAGACAAGTCATTGTCATGAGTAATTTATTAACAGTTCCTTAGTTTATTTATTATCGGGATGGCCTGCGGCTTTTGTTGCGGGGCATCCCTGTTTTGTCCCTTCTTGCGGGACAGGGGAATCACTGGTTGGTTCCCTGCGGGCAAGGCGGATAGCCGAGCCGACAGTTACTAAACAGGTAATTGGAAGGAGAATGAAATGTCAAACTTTCGTAACGTCTCAAAATCCGAACCCTGTCCAATCTGCGGGAAACCGGACTGGTGCACCGTGCAGTATGTCGAGGAAAACACAAAGCTCCACTACTGCAGACGGGTACTTGGCTGCTCCAACATCATAAGCGGCACAAACGGGATGAATTATATCTTTCTCAAACAGACATCCGACGGCTCATGCATGTACAAAGAAGAATCCGCCTACATGGAATCACGGAAAGAATGGGAAAAGGCAAACGGCAGAAACAGGTGCGCAAACGGGAGGCGCGCAAAACCGAAATCCCCTCCCGTAAAACAGCCTCCCGCTCCTCAGCCCGCCGTTTCCGTTACGCCGTTGGACAAAGGCACGCTTGACGCCATCTACCGCGCCTTTTTGAAAAAGCTCCACCTGCAGAAGAACCATGTGCGCTACTTAAAGCAGGAACGCTGGCCTGACCAGCTTATCATCCATTCACAGGTGCGTTCCATGCCGCCCGGCGGTAACGGCTACTATTACGGCAAGGGAAGGGATCTGGTCGCCAAGGAGCTTGTCAGGGAGTTCGGATCATTAAAAGGCGTCCCCGGCTTCTATGAACAGGCTGACGGCAAATGGAACTTTGCAGGACAAAGCGGACTGCTGATTCCCCTGTACGACCAC
>CARTDA010000071.1:0-8581 GCA_949066965.1 uncultured Lachnospiraceae bacterium | reverse complement strand
GAAAGGAAAAGAACAAATACCACAATTTTTCTTCCTTTTATGAAACTTCCGCAGACGGAATCCATTTCGTGAACACTTTTAAAAACAGCTGCCGTTCCGGAAGCCATCCAAGTCTGTATGCCGTCCCCTCGCGCGACGACTACACAGTCTGCTACATAACGGAGGGTGAGAAAAAATCCCTGTTCGCAAACCATGTGCTCCATGCCCCTGTCGTTTCCCTTCCCGGAGTAAATTCTTTCGGGAAGGTCCTTGAAACAATGGATGACGGGAGAAACGTCCTGAATTTCCTTGCGGCAAAAGGCTGTACGACGGTAATCATTGCTTATGATTCGGACAAATATGTCAACGAAGCGGTCCTGATGTATGAACAGAAACTCATCGAGCTTCTCTCCGGATATGGTTTCCGCATTGCGGTGGCCTACTGGAATCCCGGCTTCGGTAAAGGGCTGGATGATATTCTTTCCATCAATGTCCGTCCCAACTATGAATTGGTCAGGGTTTAAAACGTCCTGCCGCCGGTTTTCCGGCGCAGGGCGTTTTGCCTTATGGAACTGTTTTTTCTGTCATTTTTCCGCCCGGCGGAATTTTCATGTTCTTCCATAAAATCCTCCGTTTTTACTCAGCCTGCGAATTTAGGTGCAATCAGAATATTTGCAAAACGAATAAATTCGTTAATTTTCCCGTCAGTAGCACTGACATTTGTTTGCACCAACAATTAATATGCTTTTCATATTCTTTATCAATGTCATTCGTCCATGTATCAATACTTTAAGTTCATGGAAATGTCCATGTCCTTGAACTTCAACGTCTTCATGTTATTTCTAATCCGTCAAAAAATTCCTTTTCATTTTTCCGCCGGGCGGAAAATTTCCCCGAACTATTTATGCCATAACGAACCAAATCGGAAATTCCTCGGCAATTCATCCCGTTTCATCCCACGGTTCCAAATTATCCTTGCGCGCCGCCCCGTTATCTGCTATACTATCAGAAACATTCATTTTTCTTTAACGGCTGTTTCTTATGATCCGGCCGGTCTTCTAAATTCCTGGAAACAGGTTTATATCATATATTTGGGCAGAGGCATCTTAGGATGCTTTTTTTATTCCCGCGAGCAACGAGCCAAGTGACTGCTGGCAGGCATTTGGCGACTGCCGCGAAGGTAAAATACCCCGGTCTGGCCAAAATCGGCCCATTATCAAAAAAAGGAGGATTTGTATGAAACAAAAGAAACGAACTGAAGTGCCTGATTCCGTATTTGAGGCGTTTGGCTTTACACTGCCAAAAAGCATTCCGAAAGAATATCAGGCAGGAAGCTCCATAACGGATTTTGTGGACGGCGGACGCATCCTGTCGTTAAAGAATGAACACAGCTACCAGAAAGCATATCCTGTGATGAGCGGCGTGCCCCTCTTAAACCTGAACTATCCATGTATGCCTGTGGAAAAGCATAAACAGGCGGATTATGTTCTGAAAGTTATTAGAAAGTACCTGAAGGATACCTTAATGGCATTTCAGAAAGATGGCGATTCCGAAATGCCCGAAACAAGTCAAGGGGTTTCCTTCATACAAAACATTCTGGAACCCTATCAGGAAGAACTGCAGGTCAGCTATGCCGACCGTCATTCAGGATATTCTGCGGAAATTGCATGCATTACTTTCCGCCTGCCGTCCTGTTACTGCATCCGGCTTGACTGCATGGGCGGTGAATACATCTATGGCGGCATCGGTATGAAACGAAAACGTCAGGACGGTTACTACTTCCTTCGGGGAAACCGTTCCCGCAAAGCCCATATAATAGACCTCGCTGCATTTCTGTCCAAAGCATTCCTGTTTACGGGAATTCATCAGATACAGTCATCCGTAAATCTTCCACTTGTCCAAGATATTTTTAAAGACTATCTGGATAAAGAAGGGAGCAACGTCGCGACTGGAAAGCCGAACGAGCTGGCAGAGAGCATACTGCAGAAAACGCCGCTCCCATTAAAGAACTTTTTCAGGACATATACAAATAACGGAAAGGAATTTTTCTGTCTGGATGAGTACACATATCTGGTATCAGATGCTGTAAACATCCTGTGCAGGGTACTTGAGGTCTACCTTGATATCCGTTATGAGAACAGGCACCGCTCTGAAATAGGGCGTTCGATCGCAACCGCCTATATCACGAAAAAGAATATACCAAAGGCAGTCCATGGGGCAATGGAAAACACCGGCTTCATGGATTACTTTAAGTATGTGGAGTTTGACGAGGACGTGGACCTTGCGTCCGTCAGGACAATTGAAAAAGAATTTGAAGTCTTAAACCGAGCGTACTTTTCCGGGAAGGCGTTTAAGGATGTCACCCTCCGGTTCCGCAGACTGGGCAAGCATAAGGCAAGCGGCCTGTATTATCCGTCGCTGCATACGCTTTGCGTTGACATCAGGTGCCCTTCCTCATTTGTCCATGAGTATTTCCATATGATTGACGACCAGCTTGGAGATCTGTCATTGGAAGTCGCATTCAACCGGATTACCGTCCTGTATAAAGAGGCGTTCCTGCGACATATGGAGCGACTAGATGAGAGTATTAAAGGCACGCTGAACGGAAAAAGCAAATATAATCTCCAATACTTTTTCCGCCCGGCGGAAATTTTTGCAAGATGCGGCGAGATTTATTTTTCAAGGCTGCTCAAAGTTGAAAGTTCCCTGATAAAGCCCGATCTTGCGTATGCTTATCCGGAATGAAATCACAAAAAAGAAACACGGGAGAATAAGAAACAGTATTACGACATACTGCTACAGGATTCCTCCGGGACTCTGTGGGGAACCATCTGGGAGGAACTGATGGAGGATTGCCATGAGGATTTAAAGGGAACGGTCGTAGCTGTCAAGGCGTTTGTCGCCAAAGACGCGCAGGGTGCTTTCCGGCTTGTTATACGCCGGATGGAGGCGGCAGAAGAGTGCCTGATGGCTGATTATATTAACGGGCTGACGGATGCCGAGCGGTCACGCTACACGGAAATTCTATGGAAGTACATCAATTCCATTAAAAACGAAGGCTACCGGTATCTGGTATCCTCCATCTTCAAGGATATTACCGGACTGGACCAGCTCCCCGCATCCTTAAAGAAACACCATAATTTCAGCGGCGGTTTTCTGGTCTATACGGCAAGCGTCACGTGCCTTGCAAATTATATGCTGCATTCGCTGAGCTACTATGATATGAACCCTTCCCGCAGCATCCCGTATCAGGCAAATCTGCTTATGGCAGGCGCACTTCTCCATGCAGTCGGTATTGCAAAGAAATATACACCCAGTCCTGATATGTGCCGCATTCTGGAATCCGTACTTTTAAGCCGGTATGAGCTTAGATGGCGTGTCTTGTGCTGGAGGATTTAATTGGAAGTTTGGAAGTGGTGGTATTCCCGGAGCAGTATGAAAAATACAAGTCCTTTTTAAGGGAGGGGGCTATGGTGTTCTGCAAAGGGAAAGTCAAAAAGGAAGAGGCAAAGGACGCAAGCCTGCAGGTGGATTCGGTCACTTATTTTTTCGACAGGGAGCAGACTGCCGTAATATGGCTTCAGTTTGCTGATTTTGCCGATTACCAGAAAAGGGAAGGGGCTGTCGTGTCCTGTATGCGGAAATATCCCGGAAACGGCAGTCTGCGTTTTTTCCTGAAAAACACGAAGCAGATCAAACAGGGCAGCAAAAACGTCAGCCTTGACAAAGCATTCTTATATGAACTGGCTGCAATCTGCGGTGAGGAAAATATAAAGATAAAATAAGCATGGTTATACTTCCCAAAAGATTTTTGTATCTTTTGGGAAGTTTTTTTATTGTTATTTCGTGTCGCCGGATGTATAATCTAAATACTATCTTATTATGGTCTTTTCCTAACATGAATGATGGGAAAGGAAGGGACTGTATCATACATTCATTTATTCTGTCATAATTATATCAGAGATTATATCAGTAATTATTCAGTAATTGGTAAATCCTAATCCTGGAAATCCGCTGAAACAGGGCATTTGGGGAAATTCTGCCGGGCGGGGCGCAAAAAAAGTGGATGAAGCTGTCAGAGGAGTGGACGGAAATTTAAATAAATGGATGAAACTTCCATTAAAGCAGATGAAATGATATCTTGTGTTGAAGAAAACTTTATAAAAAGGATGAAAACTTTTTTGTTGTGGATAAAGAAAGAGGATGGAAATTGTGTCCAAAAACGAGTTTGATGACGAAAATAAGGGGAAATTAGACGAAAGATTGCAAATTTTCAGAAAAATTAAGAAAAAAAGGCACGACAAAAAAGCCCCTGGTCAGGATGCGGCAGAATAGATGGATCTGTTGCGGATGATGGTTCTTGCAAGCGCGCCGACTTTTTCAATCGGGCGGTTCTGCAAAATGTATTTATTGTAAATCTGGCTGACCGCCATATGTACCGTATGCAGGCCGTACTGGAGTGCAAGGGATGCAAGATCCCTGTAGTCGGAAAGCGAAAGGCATAAGGACGGGTATTTGACGGACGGGCGGATATCCAGCATGGAAAGGATGGCGTTGAGGCGTTCCCTCTCCTCCGGATGCTGCGTGCCGGCGGCTTCCTCCAAAACCGTGTTGATATGGTCAACATGGTTTATCAGGCTGTCTTTCGTATCTTCCAGCATTTTTTCACGCATGTTTTTCTGGGCATATTTTTCATGGATTGTAAAAGTGACGTTCTGGTCATCGAACGCAAGGTCAAATATGGCGTCGTTTTCCTCCAGAGCCTTTTGTATGATGCCGCGCTTGCAGTAGGACGGCAAAAAGCCGCGCAGACGCTGGTATTGCGCGGTAACAGGGGAAAGGGTGTCACTGTTTGCATCAGAATAAGAGGCATTGTCAACCTCTAAAATGCCTTTCAGGTTCAGCCGCAGCGTGTTCAGGCTCCCGATGCCGCACAGATCAAGCAGCATGTCCTTTGACATAGTGATATAGCCGCGTCCGCCTTCGGTCGCAGTTTTATGGTAATCCTTATATTCGGGCAGGAAAATATTTATGCAGCGGTCATGGATGCCGGAGTTGGAGAAATAACAGTAACCGTAATCCTCAAGCACTTCGTTGCATGCGTCTATGGTGGCGGCTGTACAGCCGATGATGTCTGCCAGTTCCCTGATGCAGACGTCCTTGATAAATCCGTGTCCGTCCGGTTGGAGGAAGTGGTATAATAAGAGGAGCTTGATCGCATTGCTTTTCAGCGTGGGCTGGTAGCCGTAGCGGTTTTTTTCGTTTATATAGCGTTTTTCTTCGGTATAGGAGGATTCCCACACGGAGGACGGGCAGGTATGGCAGAAACAGTGGATCTTGTCCGCTTCTTCATCCAGTCCAAGAGCCCGAAGCTCTTCTTTTTTCTGATGGATGATACAGCCGTGGCAATTCGATTTGCATTCATTTAAAACATCAGGTCCTTTGGAATAGACTTCAATGTAATTCTTCTGCAGACCGATGGCTTTTGTAAGGGCGCCCTTTCCGATACGGGCGAAACTGCTCAGTTCCATGACGAAAACCTCCTTTCCGTATTCTCGGATATATGGATATATCTTGTAGCCATTATGGAAAAATAGTACATGATATGGTATCCTGACAGTAATTATAAGCATAAATTTTTCTCTTGTAAATGCGTAGGAAAGGGCGAGGAAAATGGGAACATTTTATGTAAAACCGCATATTTTTCAGCTTTCTGATGCTTTTTAAAAAGGCGAGAAATATGGGAGCATTTTATGTAAAACCGCATGGTTCCAATGCTTTTTAAAGGACTTTATGTTTAAAAAATTTTTTTTGCCAATAAAAGGGCGAGTAATAAGGTGTCAAAAAGTAATATTTTGTACAACAGGACGTAAAAATTCAAAAAAGGGCGAAGGATATGGTGTCAAAAATCAGTATTAAGGGGTAGGACGGCATGAAAAAAAGGTTGAAAAAATTTTCAGGCTGAAAAATGAATCCTTAAAAAAGGCGGGAAATATGGCTTCATTTAAAAAAATGCCCATTTTGGGCGAAAAATACGGAAGCAAAAGTAGGAAAGGGCGAGGAATATGGTGTCATTTTAAGGTTTTGCGAAAAAGGGCTGCGGGTTTTGAGGCATGTTTTGAGCCAGCTTATTGTAAAAACAATGGAAAAAGCAGAAAAAGGCGAAGAATATGGTGTCATTTTTGCAAAAACGATACGGATGCAAATGAAACAGTAAAAAAGGCGAGAAAAATGGTTTCATAATTTGAAATTTTTCTCCATAAAACCGCATAATTGCAAAAAAAGGCGAAGAATATGGTTTCAAAAAATGTGAAGTGACAGGTTCAAAGGCCTAAAAATAAATTTAAAAGTGTTGATGTAAAAATGAAACCATAAAAAAAGGCGAGAAAAATGGTTTCATTTTTGCAAATTATCGGCGGATTCGGTAAATATTAAGGAAAAGACGGAAAAAGGCGAAGAATATGGTTTCATTTTTGGAGCTTGGAGCAGAAATCGTCAGAAGTGGAGCGCTGTTTTGAAATGGCAAATCCGTAAAAACAGTGTGCAAAGGACAAAAAGGCGGGGAAAATGGTGTCATTTTTGTCAAAAACGGTATGGACAGAGAAAAAAAGGTAAAAAAGGCGAGAAATATGGGAGTATTTTTCTGATAATATGGCAGAAAATGAATCCAGTAAGCCAACGGAAAAAAGGCGAAGAAAATGGGAGTATTTCTGCGGTCTATGAAGCGGCAGGAAAGGAAACAGATAAAAATGCCATACGACGCATGGTATCCGTATGGCATTCTATTGGAATTTAAAGCATATTGTCAGGGCAGCACACGGCTTATTCCTCCGAAAAGTCTATCGTGGTCTGGACGGCTGTGGCTTTCAGATAAGGGGCATTTTCCGTCAGGTCCATAAGCTGCCCGGACCGCTTATCATCGCCGGTGCTTATCAGGTCAGCCCGTTCATCATCGCTTAAGGGAAAATAGTACAGGTGGAACAGTCCCTGTCCCTTGTCGTAGTGGAAGCTGGCAAGGGCTATTTTCTTTTCGACGAATTCCTGAAAGGTTTCCGTGATTAACTGGATGTTGTCTGCTTTCTTTTTTTTCTTAAACAGGACGATGCGCTGGAAATAGGAATAGTCGTAGGTTTTGTGAAGGTACCCGTTTTCATCCGGGACGGATGAGGTGGAGAGTGTAATGCGCTCCCTCTGCAGATTGTGGTAAAGCAGCCTGCTCATTTCCAGTTCCAGTGAATTATAGTTGCTGGAGGTTACGGAAATCATTTTCTTTTTGGTTATCGCTTCGTATAAGGTATTGCCGAATGTAACAGACATATATTCTTTTCCGTCCTTGGAAATGGTCCTTACGTTGTCAAAGAAGGAAAAGGTATAAATTGGCTCGTTCGGGTTGTCCTTTTTGTACATCTGGAAGCTGGTGCGAGCCATGGTGTGCAGGCGCTTTTTTACATCGTCATAGAGCCGTTTGTTCGGGTGGCTGTTAATCACCTTTGCAATGGAGCCGACTTCAAGGATAATCTGTTTGCTTTCGTAAAAATCAAGGTTGATGTGGTTGATAAGCGTCATCAGGATCTGGTTGTCCCGCGGATCGAATACCCGGAGTTTTTCCACAGGCGCCTCATTCGGATCATAGCTGACGAGCATCTGAAACGCGGTGTCGTCCTTGTCAAAGTTTACGAGGTCTGCCACGTAGGAGTCAAGGGATTCCTTAAAGGGTACGGAAAACTTTGCCGGGGCAAAAAGCGGCTTGTCCAAAAGAAGGACGGGTTTTTTTGAAAAGTAGTTTTCGATATTCCCATCGTAGGATTCCAAAAGGATTTCGATCAGGTTGATAATCAGGTCAATCTTAAAGCTGGTCTTTACCTGATTTTTCGTCCTTCCGGAAAGGAGGGGGTAATCAATCAGGAGGGACTTGTCATTATTTATCCATTCATCCATTTTCTTCCTGCAGTTTTCAATGGCGGTATCCAGATCCGACGTGTTGTACAGCTTCAGGAAAAAAATCCCCATGAGCTGGTTGTGGTTGTTCCAGATGGTAAAATAGGGGTTTTTCTTGTCGCTTAGGGGATACTTGTCGCAGGAGGTTTCGTAATTATGAAACCAGCGGTTCCTCTTTTGGCGCCGTGTCTTGACCTGTGTATTGTAAACGGAATAGATTTCCGTTTTCTGGGTTTCATTTTTGATGTAGTTCCATAAGGTATCGGCTACGAATCCGTTTAAATCCGGGTACTCCCCGAAATATTTCGGGCGCTCTATGGAAAAAAAACTTACCAGGCGTTCCTCCAAATGTTCGCACAGGGAAGTAATGAGCTGTTGTGGGTAAGTAGGCATAATAAAACCTCCGACTTTTCATTTATTCCATTACAGTATACTCCTTTTTGGGGTAAATGGCAAAGAAATAGTAGGAAAACTGCCCGGGGATATGGGCACCGTTTTATATTCAAGTTTTATATTCAACCAAAACTTCAATTAGGCTTTTGTAAAATCACCAAAAACCTGCTATACTTTAGCCAAGATCGGATCAAGAAGTTGTCTTACTTCTAGCGTGCACGGGAGTTTGACAGTTGAATATTAAGAAAAGTGCCTACAGGTATTGATATAC
>CARTDA010000070.1:0-13715 GCA_949066965.1 uncultured Lachnospiraceae bacterium | reverse complement strand
TGTTGTGCATACTGCTATTTTCGGGGAATTTTACATTTTTATCTTGCAATTTTCATCAAAAGCCAATTCAAAAGTAATAGTAATAGAAAAAGCCTCCACAACTACTGGACCAAAGTGCGTGCCGGATTCCTCCCTGATGATTGCATGCGCCTTTTCTAGCGGCATGGCATTTTTATAACAGCGTTTGGAAGTTAAGTAATTCATGGGCAGCGCACCAGCTACTGCAAAGAGTTGTATTTATTTATGTCGTGGATATTCAGGCATCGAATCAATCAATCTTGCTGCCCGCCCTTCTTTATCCAAGAGAATTTCAATATTTTCCACATCTCCGCCTAAATGCATCATAAATTCTCTACAAATACCACAAGATGGAATTATATTTCCATCTTTATATACTGAAACCACTTTTGTAATCTCACTTTCGCCATATGTAAGCATTGTTGATAAAGCATTTCTTTCCGCGCACATCCCTATAGAGCCGTAGAAAATCCCTTCTGATAAATACTGCTATTCCATACAGGGAAATTGCCGTGCCAATGAGAAACGGCAAAAATCCCCAGTAAGAACCTAAGATATGCAGCCGCCTTGCCAGCGCCATTCCTCCCTCCACCGGCAAAAACGCAAATACATATCTCGACATAACAATACTGCTGTATATCAGGGCAATCATTGAAAACAATGTCAGCACATCTACACAGACCTGAAAAATACGCATGGTCGAATATTTACCCTGAAATATATTTTTATGCCATCTCCAATTCAATTTATGGTGGACGGCAAACAGGTTCACACAGGACTTAGCATTTACTGCTAAGTCCGTAAGAAAACGTTTCGCATGCAAGTGACTGCCTGTTCCTTGCGTCCCACAATCGCCTGCCCTGTCTCGAGAAATGCCATCAGCCCCATAATTTCGGCATCCTGTTCCCGGTAATAGACGTCCACCCTGTTTTCCGGCAGCGCCGAATCCTTGTAATAATTGACTCTCATACTTGATGCCTCCCTATAAAAACAGTATAGCAATCCCTTTCTTTTTTGCAATAGACGCGTGCGTGACCTGCACTTTGAACTGCTTATCGTGCACCGGGGCACTGCATTTTATCAATAGCCTTTTCCCATGCACAAAAAAACGGAGCAGGCACCGCCTGCTCCATTCCTTATTTTCTATTTTCTCTTAAGAACCAGATGCTGTGGCAGACCATTTACCATAAATGGCTGGTAATCTCCCTGAATCAGCGGTTCGATATAATTGATAAACTCATCCGTCACATAGTTTCCTTCCTTGTTGACCCAGCTTCTGGGAACAAGCTTTTCGTTGTTTGCAATGCGGTGCACGTCATAGATGCCGGCAGCGCTCATATACGGATCATCCGACACTCGGTCAATCACGACCATCTTTCCGGTGTCTCCCTCGTCGGCAGCCTTCACCGCAGCGCCGCCTACCATAAACGCCTCATTCACATCAACACGCGACGCCATGTGGGATGCGCTTCTTTGCAGGGTGGAGAACTCGATGCTGCGTGTCTTGCAGCCAATCTCCGCGCCAAGGAATCCTGCAAGGTACGCAGCTGTTCCCTGAAGCTGCTTGTGGCCGAATGCGTCCACATAGTCCGCACCGCCCGACAGTTCACAGACGTATCTGCCGTCGGAAAGCTTAATTCCCTCTGACACTGCAATGACGATGGACTCCTTCTTTTTCAGCAGCTCCTGCACCTTCTTCAGGAACTTGTCAATGTCAAACGGAAGCTCCGGCAGATAAATCAAGTCCGGTCCGTCGCACTCCTCCGTCTTTGCAAGCGCCGTCGCGCCCGTAAGCCATCCTGCGTTGCGTCCCATGACCTCAATAACCGTAATCATCTCTTTGTGGTAGGTCAGTCCCAGCGCATCGCGGATAACCTCCTTTGTGGATGCAGCAATATATTTTGCCGCACTGCCAAAGCCCGGCGTATGGTCCGTAAGCGCCAGATCATTGTCAATCGTCTTTGGAACGCCGAGGAACTTCTGCGCATGGCCTTTGATAATCGCATAGTCGGACAATTTCTTAATCGTGTCCATGGAGTCGTTTCCGCCGATATAGATAAACGTCTCAATGTCAAGTTTGTCAAGAATATTGAAAATCTTGTCATAAATATCCGGATTCTCATGAATTTCCGGCAGCTTGTAGCGGCATGAGCCCAAAAATGCAGACGGTGTCCGCTTTAACAGCTCAATGTCCATATCCGAGTGAATCTGCGTCGACAGATCCACATACTGTTCATCCAGAAATCCCTGAATTCCGTGAAGCATACCGTACACCTTATGGAATCCCCTCTCCTTGGCAGTCTTATACACGCCTGCCAGGCTGGAATTGATTACCGATGTCGGTCCTCCCGACTGTCCTACTATGATGTTTCGTTTCTTCTCCATTTCTAATCCTCCTTATGCGATTCTATTCTTTTGGCGCCTTCTCGCCTGATTTTACGAAAGGATTTTCCAACCCAAAATATATTATATTAACAGGTTGCACCGCCTACCACTGTTTTTTTCAGGACGCTCTCGCGGTCGATTTTACTATTGAGCAGCTTATCCTGCACGTATTCAAAACCGAGACGGTCTATCGTGTCCGCAAACCGCTCCCCGGAAAGTCCCTCGTCACGGAAGAATAAAATTGCGCGCTCTGCCATCTCGACCACCTCGTCCCCGGAGGTAAAAATCTTGTCGAGCATATGTCCCTGCGCCACCTTCTTCCCCCAGCGTCCTCCGATGTATATACTGTATCCCGAAACAGACTCATTCACGGCGCCAAACGGACATTTTCCGACACATCTGCCACAGTGGTTGCATGCATCGGCATCAATTCGTATCTTTCCATCCTCCATCTGCGCCACATGAAGCGGACAGCCCTTTTCAACCTGACACACCTTACATCCGCGGCACTTTGACAAATCAATTTCCGGAACGCGCTGTCCGACAATGCCAAGGTCATTCAAATCCGGCTTCACGCAGTTATTCGGGCAGCCGCCGACTGCAATCTTAAACTTGTGCGGAAGCGCGACATCGTGATAGCCCTTATAGTACAAATCGTGCAGCTTCTGTGACAGTGCAAAGGTATCTATCAGTCCGTACTGGCAGGTCGTTCCCTTGCATGAGACAACCGGGCGCACCTTGGAACCCGTACCGCCTGTTTCCAGTCCCGCCTCCGCCAGGAATTCACGCAAATCATCAATGCTGTCATATGGCACGCCCTGAATTTCCAGTGTCAGGCGCGTCGTCATCGTAACCTCGCCTGATCCGAACCGCTGTGCCGCCTCGGCAATCTTTTTCTGTTCATCCGCAGTAATTTTGCCGTTTCTGGTGATGACACGCACATTAAAAATATCGTCATACCGCTTATCCTGCAGGCAGCCAAGTCCCTTCACGCGCTTGATGTCCTCGGGCGAAAGCTTCTTCCCATCGCGCGGCACCTTCACCTCATTGAATGTGACACCGCCCTCCAGGACAAGCGTGTTCGTATACCCGAGCGCTTTCAGACGGTTTTGTAAAAAGTAGCCCCGCTTTCCTTTTGCACACACGAGCAGCAGCTTTGCGTCCTTATCCAGTCCGTCTATCGGCTCGGTCACTTTGGAAAGTTCTATCCAGCGCGCGTTTGGAATTGCCGGGGCAGGCTGTACGTCGAGGACGGTATAGCCCTTTGCCGCACCGGAGGCATATTCTGCCGGACTCATGCTGTCAAACACACCGTCCAGTTTATTTTCCAGTATGTAGCACGCCGTGACGAACGGATGGATTGCCGTTGAAAATGGCGGCGCATAGGCAAAGTCCATCGTGTCGAAATCGTCCAGCTTCATATTCTGGTAGATTCCTGTCACTGCAATATCCACCATTTTGTCCACCGCGCCTGCACCCAGTACCTGGATGCCGAGAATCCTGCGGCTTTTGGCATCTGCCGTAAGCTTAATGATAAAGGAGGACGCATCCGGATAATAATGTGCCTTGTCGTCAAGGACACAGACCACGGATACTGCCTCGTACCCTGCTGCCGCCGCCTGTTCCTGTGTAAGCCCTGTCCTTCCTCCGTTCAATGCCGGCAGCAGCCGCACGACACCCGTTCCAAGACATCCGCCATATCCGTTTCCGGCGCCATACAGTTTCTTTGCCATCGCACGCGCGGCAAGATTTGCCGTGGAGCCCATCGCAGACCACTGCGGCTTCTCCGTAATGGCATTTTTTACCATGGCACAGTCGCCCGCTGCATAAATATCGGGGATGTTTGTCTGCATATCCCTGTCTACGATAATTGTCCCCTTAAACATCTCAATTCCGGATTCATTCAAAAATGCAGTTGCCGGGCGCACACCGATTGCAAGAATGACAAGGTCTGCCAGCAAAATGCCGCCATCCGTGGAAACGCTCTCGACATGCTCGTTCCCGTTGATTCCTTTCAGGCTGACCGATGTCAGCACACGCATTCCGCTTGCCTTGAGCTGGCGCCTGGCATATCCTGCCATATCTGCGTCAAACGCGTTTGGCATAATCTGTGAGGCCGCGTCAATCACTGTCACTTCCATATTCATCGCCGCAAGGTTTTCCGCCACTTCAAGCCCGATAAATCCCGCACCGCACACGACTGCTTTCCGGCAGTTATTTTTTTCGGCGTATTCGCGGATTTGCACGGCATCGTCCGGCGTGCGCACGCAGAACGCACCCGAGAGCCCTACGCCCTCTACCGGCGGAACAAAAGGCACTGCGCCAGTCGCGATAATCAGCTTATCATATGTCTCTGTAAAAGTACTGCCGTCCGCACGGCGGATGGATACCTGCTTCTTTGCACTGTCAACACCGACCGCCTCACAGCCCGTCTGCACCTGTGCGCCCGTAAGTCCCGCATACTTTGCCGGTGAATTTACGATAAGCCCCTCCCGCGTCGGAATATCGCCACCGATATAATACGGCAGTCCGCAGCCTGCATACGAAATATCCTGGCCTTTCGTAAAAATGGTCACCTGTGCCTGACGGTCGAGCCGTTTTAATTTCGCCGCAGCCTTGGTCCCGGCGGCCACGCCGCCTAAAATAACATACTTCATTCAATGTCCTCCTTGTGTACAGAGCATTTCCCGGATTTAGAACCTGTTCACAGGTTTACGCACAAAAAAACCGGAAATATACTCTAAATGTCAAATCCTCAGACTCATTTATATAATAGTATAGTGCAGCCTGTCGGTTTTTACAATCTTTTTCTCGCTGTTTTTGTTTAAAAATATGACAGGCAGGAGATTGTTCTTTCCCCTGCCTGTCATAAGGTTTAATATTCTTCCTCTATCTTTTCCTCAATATCGTCCACCGGCTTCTCAAGTCCCTCGATGGTGATATTGTTCTTCTCCGCATAATCCCACAATGCCGCATGTATTGCCTCTTCCGCAAGCAGGGAGCAGTGCACTTTTACAGGAGGCAGCCCGTCAAGCGCGTCCATCACTGCCTTGTTCGTCACTTCGAGCGCCTGCCAAACACTTTTCCCCTTCACAAGCTCTGTCGCCATGCTGCTAGTCGCAACTGCCGCACCGCATCCAAATGTCTTGAATTTTACATCCCTTATTATGCCATCGCCGTCAATGTCAAGGTACATCCGCATGATGTCCCCGCATTTTGCATTTCCGACTGTCCCTACCCCGCTGGGGTTTTCTATCTCACCCACATTCCGCGGATTGTTAAAATGGTCCATGACCTTTTCACTGTACATCTGTCCTCATCCCTCCTGACTTTTACAAAAGTCTTCATATAACGGTGACATGGAGCGCAGGCGCCCCACAATCTTTTTCAGTTCCTCTACCGTGACGTCAAGCTCCTCTTTCGTTGTTTCCCCTGAGAGCGTAAGCCTTAGCGACCCATGTGCCGTCTCGTGCGGCAGTCCGATTGCAAGAAGCACATGCGACGGTTCAAGGGAACCGGACGTGCATGCCGACCCCGATGACGCACAGATTCCTTTCTGATCCAGAAGTATCAGCAGGGACTCCCCCTCTATAAAGCGGAAACAAAAGCTGGCATTTCCCGGAAGCCTGTCGGCAGGATGGCCATTCAGCCGGCTGTATGGTATTTCATCAAGGACTCTCCGAATCAGGTAGTCGCGAAGCGCAGCCTGCTTTTTCATGTTTTCTTCAAGGTCTGCCGCCGCAAGGCGCGCTGCGGATCCCATCCCCACAATTCCCGGCGTGTTGTGCGTCCCTGCCCGGCGCGCGCGCTCCTGCGCACCGCCATGTACATAGGCGCCAATCCGCACGCCTTTTCTGATATAGAGAAACCCGATTCCCTTGGGTCCGTACAGCTTATGTCCGCTCCCGCTCAGCATGTCAATCCCAAGCGCGTCAACATCCAGCGGAATATGCCCATATGCCTGCACCGCATCCGTATGGAAAAGGATTCCGTTCTTTTTTGCGATTTCGCCAATCTCCTTAAGCGGCTGAATCGTACCAATTTCATTATTTGCCGCCATTACCGTTATCAGAACCGTGTCCTCCCGGACAGCTGCCGCAAGTTCATCCAGTTTTATTACGCCGTATTCGTCCACACCGACATATGTGACTTCATACCCCTGTTTCTCGAGGTACTGGCAGGTGTGCAGAACTGCATGGTGCTCTATTGCAGAAGTAATGATATGCCTTCCTTTCGCCCGGTATGCCTCTGCCGCCGCTTTTACCGCCCAGTTGTCCGACTCGCTTCCCCCCGCCGTAAAGTATATTTCATTGGGCTGCGCGCCAATCAGCCCTGCCACGTCCTTCCTCGCCTCGTCGACAGCCTTCATGGATTTTCCCGCAAACGTATAAATCGCGGACGGATTCGCATACTGTTCACAAAAATATGGTTTCATCGCCGCAAAGACCTCTTCCGAAACCTTCGTCGTTGCCGCATTGTCCAGATAAATCATCTATTTTTCCTCCCATATAAATACTATTTTCCCTATATGATTACTATAGATAAAGGCAAAAAAACAATTACAACATCAGCCAGATTATCCCCTATATCACATAGTGATCTGCCGACTTCTCACGCTCAATCTCTACCAGATCCTGTACCGTAGTCGTATCTATCACATTGTTTACTGCCTCATAAATACGCTTATACACTTCAACCGTGGCGCACCTGCCCTGCCGCTCACATGGGAGCGCATTTTCCGTAAGGCACTCGACCGGCGCAAGGGAACCTTCCGTCAGCCGGAGAATCATGCCGACAGTGTACTCCCCGGGCGGCTTTACAAGCTGGTATCCGCCCTGCGCACCGCGGGTACTCCTGACATACCCTGCCTTGTTCAGCACGGCAATAATCTGCTCCATATACTTTTCCGAAATGTCCTGTCTGGCTGCGATATCCTTCAGCTTGATTGTCTCCCCGATATGATTCGCAAGGTCCATCATAATTCGCAGGGCATAGCGCCCTTTTGTCGATATCGTCATAAAATGCCTCCCAATCCGTTTACAGCTCCTTACTATTACTTATATCACTTATTTCCTATAATGTCAATAGGAATAATAAATATAGGCAGATCCCTCCTGTCAGAACCGGAAACACTATCGTAAGCGCTGACATCACCACCCTGTTTCGTTTGTAAAACCGGTGATTTTTCATATCCTTCACTGCCTGCACACAGCCCTGCAGCGCGCACAGCCCTGTCACAATCACAAAAGCCAGAAAAACCGGATAGGCTGCCTTGTCCCCATCCTCCTCTTTGCCGGCAGGCTTTCCTGCCCCCACCCGCTCTGTCTCGAAGTGGAATGTCGCCCCCGCCGCAAGTTCCCTGTCAAAGCACGCCTCCACTTTCTTTCTGAGTGCATCCCTGCCAACGCCAAATTCCCCTATGGCATCATTCTGCAAAACATAATCCATGTACCACTCCAGCGACACCTGTCGGAAAATCCGTTCAAATATCACCTCGTTCACAATGGGAACCGCGACAGCATCCTCGTCCTGATATACCGTAACGGACTGGTTCGCCCGCCGCCGCACCATGTTCTCTGCAAGATTTTGCGGCAGAACATATCCGCACTCGGCATTTCCCCTCCTGACCGCATCCATCACCTGTTCCCTGTCCTCATACATGGTAAAGTGGATAAGCCCTTCATACGCCCCCAGCAGTTCCTGGTAATTTCCCGACGCATCGTACACAGCTGCCTCAATCTGCGTCACGGAGTTCTTTTCTGCACGGACAATCCCCGCAGACAATACCGCAAAAATTCCCACAAACAGCCAGATGCTCTTCTTGCGCAGCATACGCCGCAGCAGCACCATGGCAACAGTCGGCACAGAATTCCCTGCCCTGAAACGATGCCGCTTCAGTTTGGCAGATGTCCCATTCCATGCCCCTGTATGCATACAAAAAACTGTCAGCAAAAACAATGCCGTTCCCCATATCACAAGCCCCGCTGCCATATGGAAAAATGCTTTCGTCTCACCGGTGAAAAGCAGTGTAAATCCCTTTTTCAGAAATGAAGCCGGAAGCAGCTCCCCTATCTTCACAACAGCTTTCGGAAGAAGCACGGACGGAATCAGGCACCCTGACAGATACGCCTGGAGCAGCGCCAGAATTCCGCCCACCACAATCGCCGACTCCCGTTTTTCCACAACCTGATAAACCATCATGTGATAGACTGTCAGAAAAAGCGTCATCAGAACCAGGCTGGCAACGCCCGCAAGTGTCAGCTCGATGGACAACACCGCTCGGACCTGCGGTACCGCAAACAGCAGGCCCGGAAGCAGCAGCACGACAAGCATCAGCAGGCTGCCCGCAAGGCACCTGTCCGCAAGCTGCACCGTGTATGGTATGCCCAGCCGCCTGTCTGCCATCCGCTGCCACAGCTCGCTCCGCTTACAAAAGTCTCCCAGAAAAAGCCCCGCAAGCAGCGCATAGATTGTAAAAATTGCACTTCCATAATACACTGCATAGGTGTCATTTTCCGTCAATGACAGGCTTCTTGTCTGAAACAGCTCCTCCCTTGACGTGACCACGCCGAGGTTAAACCGGTTGATGTCGTCATACATTGCCTGCAAAAAGCCACTGTCCACAGCAATGCTGTCCGCATGCGCACCATACCCTGCCATAAGCTCCCGCACCAGGGAGGAGGACGCATAAATCTCTGCCTGCGCAGTGCCAAGCATTCCCATCCCCGCCGCTGCGAGTTCCTCAAACAGCATCCCGCCGACTGCCTGAATCCCTCCGCCCGACAACGCACCCCCTTCCTGCTCTGCAAGATACAGCTTCGCCGGGGCATTCCTTCCGGAAAGAATTTCATCCACGACATTCTCCGGAAGTACGATTAATGCGGACAGGCTGCCTTCCTCCAAAAGCCTTCTCCCCTCCTGCTCCCCGACAGCCTCCAGCACACACAGGCTCCGAATCGACTCCATGTCCTGCACATAGGAAACCGCAAGCTCCGTAAGCATATTGTCTGCTGCCGCATATCCGATACGCAGCTTTGGCTCCCCGCCTTTTGCATGATGCATAAGAACCGCACAAAAAGCAATGATACTGCCGGCTGCAAGGCATACAGCCGCCAATATCATTGCCCTCCTCAAAATGAAGGGCAGCATCACAGCCGCCCTTTTGTATTCCATTCGCAACCAAACTATTTTTTTCGACATATTTTTCATATTAATTACTGAAATGAATAAAGCGCTTTATAAAGTGCCTCTGAGATATCCTCCCGGCTCATCTTAAGAATATCAATTGCATTCTCAGGCACATCGACCTTACTGTCCTCTGCCGGTTCCATTGAGACAACGCCCCGCATAAGCAGCAGCTCCTCATCATCCATGGTCAGTGCGGCATTGTCCACCCTGAATGTGTACCGCTCACCTTTTACAACATCCTCCAGGCTGCCGTCCGCAGCCAGAGCCAGCGTCTCACCGGATGCCTCGATAGATATTGTCATGTCATACGTCTTGTCATCATAGCCCCAGTCATTGCCATAATAAAATGTGATGTCATCCTCACTGCTGTCACTTTGCAGCCTTATTGTCAGATCCTCATTGTAAAAATCCTCCGTGACATAGGCCGTCCGTGAAATGCCCAGATAAAGGATTTCTCCACCCGCCTGCATATAGATGCCGCCCTCGATGGAGTCCAGCGTGCGCTCGTCGCCGCCAAAATCAATGTCCACCGCAATGGAATCCACATCCGTATACTGGCTTGACACCACGATATCCTCGGGTGTGGAGATATTGATGATACGCCCTTTCTTATCAAGGTAAAAGTTCAGCACCGGATCCTGTTCATACCGCATTCCAAAAATCTGCTCAATCGCAGTGTCAAACTCTTTTTTGTATTCGTCAAACCCGCTGCCGTACATCGTCCTATACCGCTCCAGATAATCTGCATAAAAATCGCTGGAAAGAATGTCGTTTTTGACGCTTTCAATGGACGCATTGACAGCATCCTTGTCCGCAGTAACCTGTACACCGCCAAACTCTGCCAGGGCGCCGCCGTATGGGAACTCCCTTTTCTCCTTGATAACGGTATACTTGAAAGCGCCCTGTGTGTCCTGGCTGTACTTTCTGATAATTTTGCCCAGCTCCGTCACATCCGCTGCATCTGTCCCCGCACTGTCAGTTTCGTAGTCAAAAAGTGCATAGGTGGTATCTTCCGGAAGCGTGGTGTCAAACAGCTCGGCCCATGCCGAATTGTTAAAATCCCTTCCAAGGTTGGTCACATCGAGGCTGTACACGTCCTCCTTAAAAAGAAGCGGGGAACTGATATACAGCGTATTGTTATCGGCAACAATGCTTCCAAGCTCCATGTCAAACCCATATGTGCCCAAATTCACATCATACTTTCCCCGCTTGTTTTTGATATCTGAAATGGAATCAATCTCCAGGCTGACATTATCAAAGCTTCCCGAAGCACTCGGGTCGGTAAACGACAAATCGATATTGGTATGCATCGGCTTTTGGAACGTGAGCTTCTGCAATGCGTCAATATCAATTTCCTTGCTGATGGAACCCGAGTATGCCTCCATCTCCTTTGTCATGTTCAGCATTCCCTTTGCAAGCTGCTGTTTTGCACCGCCACCAAAAAGGGACTTTGACAGCACAACCCCTGCTGACACAGCCACCACGAGCACCGCTGCTACAGAAATGCCGATAATCAGCCCTGTTTTGCGTTTCTTCGGCTGGGCATATGGAACCGCCTGCTGCATCGTATAGTTTGGCTGATATCCATTCATGGCATAATTAGGATTCACCGGCTGTCCGTTGTAATTCGGCTGATATCCGCCTGTCGGATTCCCATTCACCGGATATCCGTTTGCCGGATTCCCGCCCATCGGCTGTCCGTTGTAATTTGGCTGATATCCGTTTGGCTGACTGGAAGGCATCTGCTGTCCACTGCCATTCCATGCACCCGGATCCTGCTGCGTTCCAGACAGCGGCTGACCATAAAATCCCTGCTGTCCGCCATTGAGTGGCTGTCCATCCGTCAGCTGATACGACTGACCTGACTGCGGCTGTTCCGGTTTTGCCGGCTTCTCAAGCGAGACCGCTGCCATAGGCTCCTCTGACTGCGCTGGTGCGGAAACAGGCTCCGCTTCCTGTGGCGCCTGTGCCTGCTCTGGCACTGCTGCCGTTTCCTGTGACGGCTGTAGCTGCTCTGGCACTGCTGCCGTTTCCTGTACCGGCTGTGGCGTGCCGTATACGGACGACTGTTCAGTCGACTCCGGCTGCGGCTCTGTGCCGTACGCCCCACCCCCATACAGGGAGCCGTTTGCGTTGTTTTCTAAATTGTTGTTTTCTTCCACTTCTCTACTCCTCATTCCTCATCTGTTTTATTAGCAGTTCCCCCCGCAGGGCTCTGTCTGTCTCCCTGCTCATTCCCCTGTTCAGGACAAAAATCCTGTCACACAAGTCCAAATCTATCTCATCATGCGTCGCGAGGAGAATCGTGCCTCCAAGCTCCTTATACATTGTAAGATATCTCCTGATATCCGCTTTTCCCGGCAGGTCAAGCGCGGCATCCGGCTCATCCAGCATGAGAACCGGCGGGTTTCCTGCCAGTGCACACCCTATACTGACGCGTTTTTTCATGCCTCCCGAAAGCTTTCCGGCTTTCATCCTGCACATTTCATCCACGCCAAGCTCATGCAGAAAACCCTGCCGAAGCTCCTTTTGCAGCGAATCCGCATCCCGGTACCATAACCGCAGATTGTCCATCACACTAAGCTCCGGTATCAGATTGCTCTCCTGTGGCACATATCCAACGTACTGCATAAAAAGCTGCCTTGCCTGGCGCCCTTCTGCCCGCCTTCCGTCAAAATAAACCTCCCCGCCATCCGGGCGCCTGAAGCCTGCAAGAATGTTCAGCAGCGTGGATTTTCCGCAGCCATTTGTCCCGACAATGCCGACGCACTGTCCCGCACCGGCTGCTATATTCACACCAGAAAGCACTTTTTTGCGTCCATAGGAACACACAATATTTACTGCCAGCAACCGTTCCATATCATAACCCTTTTTCACACATCAGTTTGATAAAATCTGTTTTTCCAAATCGGCAAAATTCATCTGCGAATATGCCGTGTCAAGCTCCTTGTTATTCCATGACGAACCGCCCTGTTTCCCCCCGAGCTTTGTCGGCTCGTTGTAACCATTCTTCAGTATGGTCAGCACATAACCGACCCTGTTCTCAACCTGTTTCTTTAACGTATAGGACAATATCTCTATCAGCTGGTCATGTGTCCGGTCATTGGCGTTTGCCGTCCGGAGAATATCCTTTGCCTCCTTGAGGCTGCAGTCCAGAATGTCTATAACCTCCTGCTCCTCCTCCGTCGCGACAACGGACTCCCCGTTTTTCTCTATCGTCTCATACTCGACAACGGTGCGGTTCCTTTTTATCCGTTTTACCCGGAACCGGACGGCGCTGATGCCCTGCTGTCCGCTTGGCAGACGCTCATAAATCAGCTCGTACTCAAAAGAGATATCCGTATTTCCGTTAATCTCCTCATACGGCTTGTCCAGAATCTCACGCTTCACATTGCCGTTGGCATAGGACTCCGGTATCTTCATCATCCTCCTGAGTTCGTCAAACGCTATCACGAATACCCCGCCATTGAACGTTTCCTTGTCCTTTAACAGATAGTAAAGCCTTTTGGAGTATTTTTTTGTAAGATTAAGAGGATATTCGATACGATAGTATGCCCCCTGTTTTGCGGACATAATCATTTCCTTAACCTCAGGATGAAGGTCAAGCACAATTTTGCTTCTGCTCTCGTCCCCGCGCTTTTTCTGATACTTTATCTTGCTGAACCAGGGATAGTAAATATCCGTTCCCTCGTCCTCCTTCAGGCGGAAGCCAAGCCCCTCGAACTTCTTGACCGCCTTTTGCAAATAACTGTATGCGTTTGACTCGTCATGCAGATTATACAGATGCTTGACATCACCTATGTTAATCTCATAACGCGTATTTTCCTCCGTGTCATCTCCCTCACCCACAATGCCAAGCAGGATATCAAGGATATCATTCTGTCTCCTGTCAAGGTCATACCTCGCCTCAATAATGGTCTGTGGTCTGAAAGCAACTTCCGTACCGCCTCTTTTTTTCTTACGATTCATTCAATAACCTCTTTCGCAGCGCAAACTCCTATGTTTCATAGAATTTCAAAAATCAATACATATAATTTTTATCATATCGCAATTTCAAGGTTTACGCAAGTTGTAAATTGTAAAATAAATATGTAATCAAAAATAGTACAAATAAATGAACCCAT
>CARTDA010000069.1:0-14005 GCA_949066965.1 uncultured Lachnospiraceae bacterium | reverse complement strand
ACACGAAACTAATGACCAAGAGGAGTACATGTGTTAGGAGATTCACAGAGAGCTGCAGGCGGTGGGATTGCAGTATTCAATAGGACATGGAATGGACTTGGGAAGGTGGGAGCAAAGAGTTGTTTGTCAAAAGCGGCTTGAGTAATGCCCAACGGGATTTCCGCCCGTTATCAAGGGAAAGCGCATGATGGTGCGTGTGTAGAGAGGGTGTATTTTTGATATGCCAAGTTAGGTGGTACCGCAGAAGTTGAGAGCTTTTGTCCTAGTAGAAATATTAGGACAGAAGCTTTTTTTATGCGCAGACCCATGCAGATGAAATATGCCGCTGAGGCGGCGCATGGGTCGCGCAGCGAGTAGTGGAGAAGGACATTCCCCTACTCGATTGTGCAGACCCATGCAGATGAAATATGCCGCTGAGGCGGCGCATGGGTCGCGCAGCGAGTAGTGGAGAAGGACATTCCCCTACTCAATTGTGCAGCCCCGTGCGTGTTGTGAAAGAAGAAAGGATGGTGCAGTTATGATAAGACCGACTTATAAGGAAGTAAAACAGTATGAGAAGGAATATACATACATTCCGGTGTGTAAGGAGCTTTTGGCGGACGACATTACGCCGATTCTGATGCTCAGGAAACTTGCGGCGCTCGATGAACAGTATTTTCTGCTGGAAAGTGTCGAGGGAGGGAGCCTTGGCAGATATTCTTTTCTGGGATATCACCCGAAGCTTACGGTATCCTGCAAAGGCGGAAGAACCAAGGTAAAGGAAAACGGCATGGTGCGCATCATACCGGGAACGCCCAAGGAAGCATTGCAGACAATTCTTGCATCCTGCCGTTCGCCACGGATTGAAGGGCTGCCCACATTTACAGGCGGTCTGGTCGGATATTTTGCGTATGAGATGATACAGTATGCGGAGCCGAAGCTCCGGATAAAGCAGAGCGATGTGAACGACTTTGAACTGATGATGTTCGACAAGCTGATTGCATTTGACCAGCTCCATCATAAGCTTTGCATCATCACCAATGCGAAGGCGCAGGAGGGTGAGGAAGGCTACAAAAAGGCGGTTGCGGAGCTGGAAGCATTTGTGGAAACCCTGCGGATTACAGATCCGGTGCCATATGAGGAGCCACAGCCGGCGCCGGAATTTACCTGCAACCTTTCCAGGGAGGAATACTGTGAAATGGTTGAGCGGACGAAGCATTATATCAAGGAGGGTGATATTTTTCAGGGTGTGGTATCCCGGCGGTTTGAGGCAGATTATGACGGAAGCCTGCTCAATGCGTACAGGGTGCTGCGAACCACCAATCCGTCGCCATATATGTATTATATCAATCTGAAAAATATGCAGATTGCCGGGACTTCGCCGGAGACAATGGTGAAGCTTACAAACGGAAAACTGATGACATTTCCGGTGGCAGGGACACGAAAGCGGGGCGCGGACAGGGAAGAAGACCGCGCGCTGGAACAGGAACTTCTGACAGATGAAAAAGAGTGCGCAGAACACAATATGCTGGTGGATTTGGCGCGGAACGATATCGGGAGGATTGCAGAGTACGGCAGCGTCAAAGTGGAGGATTACATGGCGGTTCATCGGTTTTCCAAGGTCATGCACATTGCAAGCACCGTCACCGGAACGCTTGCAGCGGATAAGACCTGCGGCGATACCATAGAGGCACTGCTTCCGGCGGGAACGCTTTCCGGCGCACCGAAGTTCAGGGCATGTGAGATTATTGATGAGCTGGAGCCAGTGCCGCGGGGCGTGTACGGCGGTGCAATCGGCTATCTTGATTTCAGCGGGAACCTGGATGTATGTATCGCCATCCGTACAGCAGTCAAAAAAGGGAAAAAGGTGTATGTGCAGGCAGGCGCCGGAATTGTTGCGGATTCCGTGCCTGAGAATGAATATCAGGAGTGCGCGAACAAGGCAGGCGCCGTGATTGAGGCAATCTCCATGGTTCAGGAAATCTGCTGAGATAATATCAGGTGAAACAGAGGAGGGGATAGTGTGAAAAATAAATTTTTCACACGCAAATTTGTGCCTGCGGCTCAAAGTTTGCAGGCTGTAAGAAAGGCATGGTGATTAAAATGATACTGCTGATTGACAATTATGACAGTTTTTCATTTAACTTAGTGCAGATGATTGGGGAACTGCTGGGAGAACAAAAAGAGCCGGAGGAGCTTCGTGTAATCCGGAATGATGCACTTACAGTGGCGCAGATTATGGCACTGGCACCGACGCATATCGTGCTTTCGCCGGGACCCGGAAAGCCATCTGATGCAGGCGTGTGCGAGGCGCTCATCAAGGAGGCAAATGGCAAAATCCCGCTGCTGGGCGTCTGTCTGGGGCATCAGGCAATCTGTGAGGCATTTGGCGGCAGGATAACCTATGCGCCGGAGCTGATGCATGGAAAACAGAGTGTGGTAAAGGCGGACAATGAAAGCCTGTTATTCCAGGGGCTTCCGGAGAAACTGAAGGTTGCAAGGTACCATTCGCTGGTCGCGGACAAAAACAGCATTCCGGATGCGCTCACCGTCACAGCGGTCGATGAAAAGGGTGTGGTGATGGCAGTACAGCACAAAGACAATCCGGTTCATGGTGTACAGTTTCATCCGGAGTCGATTATGACACCGCTTGGGAAACAGATGATAGAAAACTTTTTGAAGTGACATCATTTGCTGGCGGCAAAACAAAAATAAGGGATATGAAAAAATAAGAAAGGTGGATTATAAAAATGATTGTGGAAGCGACAAAAAAATTAGTGGAAAATATTGATTTGACAGCTGATGAAGCAGGGCAGGTGATGGATGAAATCATGAGCGGGGAGGCAGAGCAGATTAACATGGCATCGTTTCTCACCGCGCTCCGCATGAAGGGAGAGACCGTCGAGGAAATTACTGCGTTTGCAAAGGGCATGAGAAAACATGGCACAAAGGTTCCTGTCAGCGGTGATGTGCTTGAGATAGTCGGAACAGGCGGCGACGAGGCGAACTCCATCAACATCAGCACGGCAGCGAGCATTGTCGCGGCTGCTGCGGGGTATAAGGTGGCAAAGCATGGAAACAGGAGCGTTTCAGGCAAAAGCGGGGCGGCTGACTGCCTCGAAGCACTCGGCGTCAAGCTGGATTTGGAGCCGGAGAAAAACGCGGAGGTACTTGAAAAGGGAAATATCTGCTTTATGTTTGCGCAGAAATATCATGCGGCGATGCGCTTTGTGGGGCCGGTGAGAAAAAGAATCGGGCTCAGGACAGTGTTTAACATTCTTGGACCGCTTGCAAATCCGGCGGGTGCGAATGCGGAGCTGATGGGCGTGTATAGCGAGGATTTGGTGGAGCCGCTGGCGCATGTGCTGGGCAACCTCGGCGTGAAGCGCGCGCTGGTCGTGTACGGACAGGACAGACTTGACGAGATTTCCGTAAGTGCACCGACAACCTGTGTGGAGGTCAGGGATGGCAAATATGAAAAGTATGAGATTACGCCGGAGCAGTTTGGGTTCCATAGATGCCAAAAGAGTGACCTGACAGGCGGGGATGGCTTTGAAAATGCAAAAATTCTGGAACAGATTTTAAAGGGTGAGTGCACGGATGCAAAGGCAGACGCAGTGATTTTAAATGCCGGCGCGGGCATCTATCTGATGGGCGGCGCCCCTTCCATCGCGCAGGGAGTGGAAATCGCACGAAAGACTATTCAGAGCGGAAAAGCATATGAGACGCTGCAAAATTTTGTAAAGCTCACAAATGAATAATATGAGGAGGATACTGTAAAAAATAAATTTTTCACAGGGCATATTTGTGCATACGCCCAAATTCGCAGACTTTGGCAGGAATGGAGGATTATTATGATACTTGACGATTTGGCAGCCGCATCCAGGGCAAGGGTGGCGCGCAAGAAAAAGGAGTTACCGCTTGAGGAAGTAAGAATCAGGGCGGAAAAACTTGCGGCAGGCGAGGGAAGATTTACATTTCCTTTTGAGAAAGCGATTGCAAAAAAGGACGTTCGTTTCATCTGCGAGGTCAAAAAGGCATCTCCTTCAAAGGGCGTTATCGCAGAGGATTTTCCGCATCTGGACATTGCGCTCGACTATGAAAGCGCCGGGGCAGACTGTATCTCTGTGCTGACAGAACCCGACTATTTCAAGGGTGACGACAGATTTTTAAAGGAAATCAGCAATACCGTTTCATTGCCGACCCTCCGCAAGGATTTTACGGTTGACCCCTATCTGATTTATGAGGCAAAGCTGCTGGGGGCGTCCTGTGTCCTGCTGATTGCGGCGCTTCTTGATACAGATGCCATCAGGCAGTACAAGGCAGTGTGTGACGGGCTGGGCTTGTCGGCGCTCGTGGAGGCACACGATGAGCGAGAACTGTACAGTGCGCTCGATGCGGGGGCGCGGCTGGTCGGCGTAAACAACAGGGATTTGCGGACATTCACAGTCGATATTCAGAACAGCATACGGCTTAGAAAGCTGGTGCCGGAAAATATCCTGTTTGTCGCGGAGAGCGGCATTCAGGATGCCGGGGACATACAGGCGCTGCGGGATGCCGGGGTGGACGGTGTGCTGATTGGGGAGACACTGATGCGCAGCAGCGATAAGGCAGATATGATTCGAAAATTAAAAGGAATATAAGCATATGGCAAAAGTAAAGATTTGCGGTTTAAGGACACTGGCGGATGTGGAGCTTGTCAACCGGTATCAGCCGGAGTATGCCGGGTTTGTGTTTGCAAGTACCAGACGGTTTGTCACGGATGAACAGGCGCTTTTGATGCGGAAAAAACTTGCAGACAGCATTCAGGCGGTGGGCGTTTTCGTGGATGAACCGATGAAGCATGTTGTTCAATTATGTGACATGGGTGTCATAAATATTGTGCAGCTTCATGGAAATGAGACCGAGGATTATATTCGGGCGTTAAAACAAAAAACTGACATATGCGTCATAAAAGCAGTCCGCGTCCAGAGAGCGGAACAGGTGATGGAGAGTATGTCGTCAGTGGCTGATTTTATGCTGTTTGACACATACAAAAAAGGAATGCCCGGCGGTACAGGGGAGCGGTTTTCACTGGAACTATTGCAGGAAGGCCTTGCAAAACTGCGTGAAAGGAACTGTACGATAAAGCCTTATTTTCTTGCAGGAGGGCTTGACTGCGGGAATGTGGCGCAGGTAATCCGGCAGACAGACTGCTATGCCGTCGATGTCAGCACTGGCGTTGAGACAGACGGTGTAAAGGATGAAATGAAGGTAAAAAGGTTTCTGGAGTGCGTCAGGAAAAGGAGGAAATGAAAAAATGGAAGCAAAAAAAGGCAGATATGGCTTGTACGGAGGACAATACATACCGGAAACACTGGTTCCGGCAGTGCAGGAAGTAGAGCAGGCATACGAAACATGCAAAAATGATCCTGTATTCCAGGCGGAGTTAAAGGATTTAATGGAAAATTATGCAGGCAGACCCTCGCTTTTATACTATGCGGAAAAAATGACAAAGGATCTGGGCGGGGCAAAAATTTATTTAAAGCGGGAGGACTTAAATCACACCGGTTCCCACAAAATCAACAATGTGCTCGGACAGGTGCTTTTGGCAAAGAAGATGGGCAAGAAACGCGTGATTGCCGAGACAGGCGCCGGACAGCACGGCGTAGCGACAGCTACTGCGGCAGCGCTGATGGGACTGGAATGTGAGATTTTCATGGGAAAGGAGGACACGGACAGACAGGTGCTCAACTGTTACAGGATGGAGCTTCTGGGCGCGAAAGTACATCCGGTGACTTCGGGAACCATGACCCTCAAGGATGCAGTCAACGAGACAATGCGCGAGTGGGCGTCGCGAATGGATGACACGCTGTATGTGCTGGGTTCCGTCATGGGACCGCACCCGTTTCCAATGATTGTGCGCGATTTTCAGAAGATTATCGGGGAAGAAATCAAGGAACAGCTCATGGAGAAGGAGGGAAAGCTGCCTGATGCAGTGATTGCCTGTGTGGGCGGCGGAAGTAATGCGATGGGTTCTTTCTACGAATTTATACCTGACACAAGTGTCAGATTAATTGGCTGTGAAGCAGCGGGACTTGGCGTTGACAATCCCAAAAACGCGGCGACCATCGCAAATGGCAGCGTCGGTATATTCCATGGCATGAAGTCCCTGTTCTGTCAGGATGAATATGGGCAGATAGCGCCTGTCTATTCAATATCGGCGGGGCTGGATTATCCCGGTATCGGGCCGGAGCATGCCAACTTAAATGAGACAGGGCGCGCGCAGTATGTGCCAATTACCGACGAGGAGGCAGTGGAGGCATTTGAATATTTATCAAGGACAGAGGGGATTATTCCGGCGATAGAGAGCGCGCACGCGGTTGCCTACGCAAAAAAAATAGCGCCGGAATTTGAAAAAGACCAGATTATTGTCGTCACCATTTCCGGACGCGGGGATAAGGATGTAGCGGCAATTGCAAGGTACAGGGGCGTGGAGATTTTTGACTAAGAAATAAAATGATTAAAATAATGAAAGGAGCAGTAAAAATGAGCAGAATCAGCAAAGCATTTGAAAATAAAAAGGCATTTATCGCATTTGTGACAGGGGGCGACCCGGATATCGAGACGACGGAGGCACTGATTCCGCAAATGGCGGCAGCAGGCGCGGACTTAATCGAGATTGGGATTCCTTTTTCGGATCCGATAGCCGAAGGTGTTGTCATTCAGGCGGCAGACGAGCGTGCATTAAAGGCAGGGACGACAACTGACAAACTGTTTGACATGGTGAAACGCGTGCGAGGGAAAGTAGATGTCCCGCTCGTGTTTATGACCTATGTCAACCCTGTCTACACATACGGCACGGAGCGGTTTGCAAAAAGGTGCGCCGAGTGTGGCATCGACGGGATCATTGTTCCCGATGTGCCATTTGAGGAGAAGGAGGAGGTAAACGGCGCCTGCGAGGCGGCAGGAATCGAACTGATATCCATGATTGCCCCTACCTCAAAGGAGCGCATAGACATGATTGCGCGTCAGGCAAAAGGCTTCCTCTACTGTGTGTCGTCCCTTGGCGTCACCGGAGTCCGAAGTAAAATCACGACGAATATTAAGGAAATGATAGATCATGTGAAAAAGGCGTCTGACATTCCGTGCGCCATTGGATTTGGCATCGCGACGCCGGAGCAGGCGCATGAGATGGCATCCGTATCGGACGGTGCGATTGTGGGAAGCGCCATTGTCAGGCTGATTGCGCAGAACGGAAAAAACTGTATCGACCCGGTCTGCCAGTATGTGCGCGAGATGAAAGCGGCTGTGGCTTCGGCATAGCGCATGTAAACTTTTTGAATGCGTGCGCCGATATAACTTACAGATGTTACACTGGCGGTCGAAAAGACTGGCCGCCTAGAGCGTGTTTGATTCGCACAAGCGCATAAGGAACTATGCCGCTTTTTGGCGGCGGCCTTATTTTACACAGGAGGGAAAAATGGTTATAACGGAAACGATTCAAAAAAGTATGCAGCGTGCACAGGAGGATATCAGGAGAAATGCAAAGGAATACAGACGCCAGTGTGCTGAAAAGACGGGACAATCACAGGGAGATTATTATGAGCAGGCCGGCGATAATGAATTTTATTGCTTCACCTATGACAAGGATTTGGTACAGGAAGCAATGAATCTGGGAATGCGGGGAGACTATCTTCGTGAGATGCAGGCTAAAAAGAAAGAGTATGAAAAAGGGGTATACACGCAGGGAAGCAGGCACGATTTTTCGACAGATGTAATGGGAAGTCTCTATGCGTATTCTGAGTTGTATCAGGAGATTGTCAACGGTCATGCCGACGGAACCAGAAAGCGGTACCAGTATGACCAGGATGCAGGAAAAATGAGAGAAATGACAGTGGAGGAGGAACTTTCGTTATTGAATCAGGATTATGAACAGCTTATTTCCATGAAAATGTTGGCCATAACATCGCAGATGATTGCACAGGAAAATCTGAAATTTTACAATCAGCCCCATATTGCCGAACAGTATAATAGACAGCAGGTTACGGCGTATATAGCAGACAGCGGTGCAGCGATTCGGAACCATTTTGTCAGCCAATATGATACCAACCCCGCACAGGCGGTTAGAAATATTAAAAGCATGGTTCTGGATGTGCTGCATGGGAATAAAGGCATGTTTGATTACTGTACAGCGTTAAATGCACAGATTGAATATATGAGCGGAAATTCGTATAAAAGGCGTTAAATCCGCCACAAAGCGGTTTTGCATGGCTTGATGCCTGTAATAGTGACTTGGAATGGTATCGAAAAAGAATTGACTTCACATACAAATAATACTATAATAGTAATATTAAAGTAAACTTTTTAGAAAAATTCTATGAAATTTCCTAAATAAAGGAAAAGATTGGAGTATACAGTATGAAAAAATTGGAAGAATACGTAAGAGCGATACCTGACTTTCCGGAACCCGGCATCATTTTCCGCGATGTGACAAGTGTCCTGCAGGATGCGGACGGACTGCATCTTGCCATTGAGACCATGCAGGACATGGTGAAGGATCTGGAGTATGATGTCGTGGCAGGAGCCGAGTCGAGGGGATTTATTTTTGGTACCCCGATTGCCTATAACAACCACAAACCCTTTGTCCTGATACGGAAAAAGGGAAAGCTCCCGAGGGAGACCGTTTCCATAGACTATGACCTGGAATACGGCAAAGCAACCATAGAGATGCATAAGGATTCCATTCAGCCGGGACAAAAGGTTCTGGTAGTCGATGACCTGATTGCGACCGGAGGTACGACAGAAGCCATGATCAAGCTGATTGAGTCACTTGGCGGTGAGGTAGTGGGTGTCGTTGTGCTGATGGAGCTTGCCGGACTCAAGGGAAGGAAGCGGATAGCAGGCTACAGACTTGACGCAGCGATAACCTACGAGGGCAAGTAGGAAGCGGATTGTATAAATATTTTGTTGGATATGGCTGGTGATGCGAAGTGACAGATGAGAAACAGACAAGGACAGGAGCATATGAGGACTCCCTTATCATAAACGGAAGTAAGGCTGGACCCAGAAAAACGGACGAACGGAAAATCGAATATATCAAGGAATTTCAAAGCCCCGATGAATTATATCAGGGGCTTATTCGACGTGTGCATAAATATCATCCGTCCGATGATATATCGATGATTGACAAGGCATACAGGACTGCCTGCGTCGCGCACAAGGATCAGGTCAGAAAGTCAGGGGAGCCGTACATTGTCCATCCGCTGTGTGTGGCAATCATACTCGCGGATCTGGAGCTTGACAAGGAGACCATTATCGCAGGGCTTCTGCATGATGTCGTGGAAGACACCATTATGACCAATGATCAGCTCAGGGAGGAGTTTGGACCGGATGTGGAGCTCCTTGTTGACGGTGTCACCAAATTGGAGCAGCTTCAGTATACAGGGGACGCTGCGCCCGATTTACAAAAAAGCCGCGAGGAGCTCCAGGCAGAGAACCTGCGGAAAATGTTTCTTGCGATGACAAAGGATATCCGCGTGATTCTGATTAAACTGGCTGACCGTCTCCACAATATGCGTACATTGAAATATAAATCGCCGGAGAGCCAGAAGCGCATTGCGCGGGAGACGCTTGACATTTATTCACCACTTGCGGAGCGGCTCGGTATTTCCAAGATTAAAATTGAGCTGGACGATTTATCCTTGAAATACCTGGAACCGGAAGCGTATTATGACCTGGTGGAAAAAATTGCACTGCGGAAGGACGCGCGGGAGAAATATGTGCAGGACATTGTGGACGAAGTGACAGAGCATATCACGGACGCAGGGATTGATGCCCAGATTGACGGAAGAGTGAAGCACTTTTTCAGCATTTACAAAAAGATGAAAAATCAGGGGAAAACCATCGACCAGATTTTTGACCTGTTTGCAGTGCGCATCATTGTCGATTCGGTCAAGGACTGCTATGCAGCGCTTGGTGTGATTCACGAGATGTATAAGCCCATGCCCGGACGGTTTAAGGATTATATCGCCATGCCCAAGGCAAACATGTACCAGTCGCTTCACACGACGCTGATTGGTTCGATGGGCGTGCCGTTTGAGATACAGATACGGACGTTTGAGATGCACCGGGTTGCGGAGTACGGCATTGCCGCGCACTGGAAATATAAGGAAGCAAGCGACGGCAAGGTGTCGAGCGGCGGCGAGGAGGAAAAGCTGGCGTGGCTCAGCCAGATTCTTGAGTGGCAGAAGGACACATCCGACAACAAGGAATTCATGAAGCTCTTAAAGAGCGATTTGGATTTATTTTCAGACCATGTATACTGTTTCACCCCGGCAGGCGATGTGAAGAATCTGCCTGCGGGCTCTACCCCGATTGATTTTGCATACAGTGTCCACAGCGCAGTCGGCAATAAAATGATAGGTGCCAGGGTAAATGGCAAGCTTGTCACAATTGACTATCAGATAAACAACGGCGACTGTATTGAGATTATGACATCCCAGAACTCCAAAGGACCAAGCCGTGACTGGCTGAATATCGTCAAATCGTCACAGGCAAAAAACAAGATTTCGCAGTGGTTCAAGAGTGAGCTGAAAGAAGACAACATTATTAAGGGACGCGAGCTTTTCCAGAACTATTGTAAATCTAAAAATGTAAATCTGGTGGAAATACTGACGGCGGAGCTGCAAAGGGCAGTGATGCACAAGTATGGCTTTAATGACTGGGATGCAGTGCTCGCCGCAATCGGACATGGCGCCCTCAAGGAAGGGCAGGTCATCAACCGCATGCAGGAGCTGTACGCAAGGGAGCACAAGAAGCAGGCAACAGATGAGGAACTGCTTGCCCAGATACAGGAAAATAATGCGAATAAGCTGATGAAGCCCAAGGGCAAGACTGGTATTACGGTCAAAGGGATTCATGATGTGGCAGTGCGGTTTTCCCGCTGCTGTGCGCCAGTGCCCGGTGATGAGATTGTCGGATTTGTTACGCGCGGGCGCGGTGTCTCCATCCACAGGACAGACTGCATCAACATTATGAGTCTGTCAGAGATCGACCGTTCCAGGCTGATTGACGCGGAATGGCAGCCTGAGGAAGCAGCAGAGCGGAATGAGAAATATCTGACGGAAATCGTGATTTATGCGCAGAACAGGAGCGGTCTGCTGGCGGATATCACAAAGACACTGTCAGAGAAAAACATTGATATCCGTTCTGTGAACACCAGGACAAATAAGCAGGATATTGCATCGATTGCAATGACGTTTGAGATAACCGGCAGGGAAGAGCTGCAAATGGTTGTCGATAAGCTACGGCTGATTGACAGCGTGATTGATATTGAAAGGACGACAGGATGATATGGCAGATTTAAAAGTAAAGAGAAGGGTACTTAGTGCCTGCCAGACCAATTGCTATTATGTGTACAGGGAAGGTGCGGATGAAATCGTGATTGTTGACCCGGGGGATAATGGGGAGGTTGTGTATGACGATGTGAAAAGTCTTGGGTTTGACAAGATTGCGGGCATTCTGCTGACGCATGGGCACGGAGACCATACAGGCGGCGCTTTAAAGCTCAAGGAGCTTAGTGGTGCAAAAATATATGCCTATGAGGACGAGGCGGAGATTTTAAAAGATCAGGAAAAGAACTTGTCAGGATGGTTTGGAAAGGCATATGGTTTTGAGGCAGACGAATATTTTCATGACAGACAGACCTTTACCATGGCGGACGTGGCGTTCGAGGTGCTCCATACGCCGGGGCATACGAAAGGCGGGTGCTGTTTTTACGCCGCGGAGGATAAAATCTTGTTTTGCGGCGATACAATTTTCAACTGTTCTGTCGGAAGAACTGATTTTTATTCCGGCTCCATGAGACAGCTCGGTGATTCGATTCGCGAGAGAATTATGACACTTCCCGACGATGTGAAACTCTACTCAGGGCATGGGGACGCAACGACGGTTGGATATGAGCGAAAAAATAATCCATGCCTGGGATAGGCAATGCCTATTCTGGGCATGGATTTTTTCTGTTGTGCATCAGGTTTTCTGCATTTGCAGGGAAAACTGTCCTGTATTGAGCAGGAGGAACGGCAGCATTATTTATTTGCAGAAAGTGAAGTTTGAAAATTTGGTATGCGTGCCGGAGCACGTAAGGGGATAAGGATGATAAATATATATACAAACAAGGAAAATTACCAGTATGATTTACATGCGCTGATGAAGTCGTTTTATCCGGAGCATGATGTGCGGGTGTATGCAGAGGCAGAACAAAACGAGCATCAGGACAGCGGCAGTCATGCGACCGTACATCTTTTTGACAACAGCATGAAGGTAGTGATTGACATAGACGGCAGGAAGGAGTATGTGCATACATATCAAAATGACACAGATGTCACAAAAAAGGAGCGCAAGCTCTCGATTTATCAGGACTTGTGCGACTACACAGGGAAGACGCTTCCGTGGGGGAACCTCACGGGCATCCGCCCCACAAAGCTTGCCATGGGAATGCTGGCAGAAGGGAAGGAGGATACGGAGATTGCCGCTTGGCTGAAAGCGACACACGCAGTCAGTGATGAGAAAGCAAAGCTGAGCATTGATATTGCAAGGCGCGAGAAAGCAATCCTTGACAGGATTCATTATGCAGACGGCTATAGCATTTATATCGGTATTCCGTTCTGTCCGACAACCTGTCTGTACTGCTCCTTCACATCCAATCCAATCGCAGTGTGGCGCAAACGGGCAGCAGAATATCTTCAGGCGCTTTTTCAGGAAATAGATTTTGTTGCAAAAATATACAGGGATAAAATTTTAGACACCGTCTATATTGGCGGCGGAACGCCGACGACACTGGAGGCAGAGGAGCTGGACAGGCTGTTGCAGCATGTACGTGACCGGCTTGATTTTCAGCATGTAACAGAGTTTACCGTGGAAGCGGGGCGGGCAGACAGCATCACGAGGGAAAAACTTGATGTGCTGAAAAAGCATGGAGTGACCCGTATCTCGGTGAACCCGCAGACGATGAAGGACGAGACGCTCAGGTACATTGGCAGGCAGCACACAGTGGCACAGGTAAAGGATGCGTTCTGGCTTGCGCGGGAGGCAGGCTTTGACAATATTAATATGGACATTATCTTAGGGCTTCCCGGAGAGCTGGAAGCCGATGTGCAGCACACGATTGACGAGATTGTAAAGCTGAATCCTGACAGCCTGACGGTACATTCGCTTGCAGTCAAGCGGGCATCGAAGCTCAGTCAGTGGATTGAAGAACACGGCATTGCAATGCTTCGAAATACGGACAGCACGATGAAAATCGCGCAGAATGGTGCCGATGCACTGAATATGAAGCCCTATTATCTTTATCGTCAGAAAAACATGTCGGGAAATTTTGAGAATGTCGGGTATGCGAGGGAAGGGAAGTATGGGATTTACAATATTCTGATCATGGAGGAGAAACAGACCATAGTTGCCTGCGGAGCCGGGAGCATATCGAAAAGGGTATACCCTGACGGACGTATCGAGAGATGCGAAAATGTCAAGGATGTGGCTTCTTTCATAGAAAGAATCGACGAGATGATTGAGAGAAAACGGAAACTTCTTGAGGATTGAAAAGAGTTTTTGTTGTACATCAAAATAGGGTTGGTACATCAATTGTACATCAATTTTTCACCCAATAGTACTGTATAATACTTGATGATGTAGAGGAACAACCTAATAAGCGTCTAAAGGACAAACTTATTTTAACGAATAAGGATGTCCTTTTTTTGTTATAGTCAATCATCAAAGAATGGAGGAAAAGACATGAGTAGTACAGCGTTAGGAGCAGAGAAAGCGATTATTTTTATCAGCGATGCACATGAAAAATTCTACTATGAGAAATTGAAAGAGGTCAGGTATCAGGACGTGTACCACAAAGCGCTTGTATATTGTCTTGGTATCAGTGATGACACAAGAAGGAACATTTACAGTATCTATGATTTTAAGACAGGCTGTGTAAAAACGGAGTGCCTGCATGAAGGCTGGCAGACCAGCGGGAGCGTGAAAGTAGTCAGGATGG
>CARTDA010000068.1:0-14317 GCA_949066965.1 uncultured Lachnospiraceae bacterium | reverse complement strand
TTCGTGCCGGCAGTCCGCACCCGGTATGAAATTCTTCCCGGTTAAAGGGCGAACCGGAAACAATTTCACACCAGGCGCTGGTTTTCCGAACGGCGTCGGTAAGGGCTGGATTGAAAGGGGCATTTTTTTCTTTTTGTACATTTCACCTGCAGTTGTCTGCCATGCCTTTATGTCTTGGCTCCATGTACGGTATGTGATTATTTATAAGACGCGCCTTTTTATTATGGCTCATATACGCTGTCCCCGCAGATTCAGGTTACTGGCCGGGTCATGGCTGTGCCGGCGCCTCCACTGTACTGGCCGGGTCACGGCATATGCCGCTAATGGGGGGACTGGCTCATGTACACGGGCAGGCGCCTACCATATCCGAGCCGCTTGCGCTCCCGGATTTGGCTGCCGGGGGACTTTTCCTTCAGTCCGCACCCGGTGGGAAATTCTTCCCGGTTAAGGGGCGAACCGGAAACAATTTTCCACCAGGCGCTGGGCTTCCGGGCTCCTGGGGGCATTCCTGTTCTGCTGCGTCCACCTCGTTTACCAGTGCCTCGACACGGCGGTATATCATGGACGCGCTGTTTATCTTGTCGGTCAGCTCCCGGAGCTTCGCCCTGCGCTGCGCTATCTGTGCGTCATAGAACCGGATGTCCGCCTGGCGGCGCTCGTTTCCGTCACGGTATTCCCGCAGGACTCCGACAAGCTTCTTGGAAAAGTCCTCGCCCGGCTGCTGCTCCACGAAGGCAGCCAGGTCTTCGGGAAACCGCACGCTTTTTGAATACATTTTCATACCCAATGCGGTTCACCTCCTAAAAGGGCAGCATGTCACTGCCCGGTTCCGGGCGGATGTCCCCGCCGTATCCGGCATCCCCATCCGGACAGTCTTCCACGATGTATCCGGTATCCGGGTCGTCATCCGGATAATGTTCCAGCTGGTACCAGTATTCCGCAAGCTTTCCCGCACATTCGCCATAGTCATCCGACGTATACAGGAAATGGCCCGAGGTGACCGGGCTTGACGGCCTTTCAAAGCCAACGACGGCATATCCCCCGGACTGGAATTCCAGTTCCCTGCCCTTCCAGTAGGAGAACAGTGCCTGCATTATGACATAGCTGACATTCCTGATGACGCCGTCATCACATTCAAAACATTTCATTTAAATTATCCCTCCTTGCTCCTTTTATAACGCACGCGCATGTGTTATTATTAAATGTAAGACATTTTACCGGCTTGTCTGTTTTTCCGGTTTGATTTGTCTTACAAAATTAAATATATACCAACTAATTGGGATTGTCAACACAATTATAACAAATTATTGGGATAAGGAGTTAATATGTTAGATAAAGAATTTGGGATTCGATTTGCAAAAATACTTGAAAATAGCAAAATTACAAATAGCGAAGTTACAAAATTGGCTGAAATATCAAAGAATAATATTGGAAATTATAAAAATGGTCAAATACCAAATGCAACCACTTTATATAAACTATCCCAAATATTTGGGGTATCAATGGAATACTTATTAACCGGAAAAGAACCTGAAGACCTGACACAGGATGAAAGGAAACTGGTTGACCTGTACCGGAGCACGAATGACATTGGTCAGCCCCTGACCATGAAGCATGCGGAGGACATCCAGCAGGCACTTCCAAGGGAAGACCAGGCAAAGGGGCTGGAATCATCCGCTTCCAGGATTGGGTAAAAAACAGGAATTGACATTCTTATTCCCGCAACATATACTATAAGGGTCAAATTATTTGACACCTTAATCCTTTTATTAACGCGCGCAACGTTTAATAAAAACAGATGACACAGGTTTCCGCCTGTGTCATTTGCTTTACGTGAACATATGTTAGATACTTTGTTGACATTATGTGTCAGAAAATGTAAAATGTTGTTGTTGCCCCTCTTATACTGGCTTCAGGAAGGAGGTGAAGCAATGGATAGTTTTACATCATTTTTAGTGTCTGTCACCGCTGGCATCTTAGTTTATTACCTTTGCAAATGGATTGACAGCATACGTTAAAAGAGGGCAACCTCAAAAGGCTTGACAACCAAAAGTAGTCAGAAACCCCCAAGGGCCGCAAACACTTGGGGGTTTCATTAGTTACCACAATGGATAGCTACATCATTTATGATGCTAGTATAGCATATGCATTTTCAGATTGCAAGATTCTTTGTATGACAAATTTCCTGCAGGAAAAATGGATTGCCGGTTTTTTGTCTTACAAATAACAAAGGGCATAAAACAGCTTGCAGCAATTGCATTCCACTGTCCCATACCCTTTTGAGATTGATGATTAACATGATAATATCACACCTGGTTCCTAAAATCAACATGAATTGACAAAATTTCCGCCAGCTCCAAATGGAATAGAAACCCCCAAGTGTTACCAGCCCTTGGGGGTTTCGCTTGAAATGAGCCAATGCCTGACTCCATATCCTTTGCCTACGGCAATTATAGCATATGCATTTTCAAATTGCAAGATTCTTGTATGACAAATTTCTTCAGGATTCCGGAGATGTTCCACAAATTGTATGACAATTTTCCCTGCAAAATCCTGTTATCTGTTCCGGCACACTACTTAGACACCATAACTCTTAATCAGGGTGTCCAGGGTTCGAGCCCCTGGCGGTGCACGAAGGCACTATTTTTGAAGCGTAGGCTTTGGGGATGGTGTTTTTATTTTGTCCAGGGGGATTTTGTCATACAAATCCGGGATTCTGGACACCCTGATTAAGAGTTATGGTGTCTAAGGGATGCGCCGGAACATATACACAGGCAGCTGTCTTATGTTTGTATGACAGATTTTCCGGGGAAATATGTCATACAAAGAATCTTGCAATTCAAAAATGTATATGCTATACTGTATCTGACAAGTGAATGTGTTATGGTTCCAATGTTTGGCAACCATGAAAAACCCCAAGGGCTAAGAACACTTGGGGTTTTTCTAGTTTTTAAGGTAACTTACACCTTCAGATAGATTCAAGTTGCCCTATTTAGTCCTATCTATCCATTTGCATATGTAATATGCGAGGACTCCCGCGAAAACGGATAATGTGAATGTGTTAAAATCCAATGTTTTCACCTCCTTCCTGAAGCCAGTATAGGAGGGGCAACAACAACATTTTACATTTTCTGACACATAATGTCAACAAAGTATCCAACATATGTTCACATAAAGCAAATGACACAGGCGGAAACCTGTGTCATCTGTTTTTATTTAACGTTACGCGCGTTAATAAAAGGATTAAGGTGTCAAATAATTTGACCCTTATAGTATATGTTGCGGGAATAAGAATGTCAATTCAACATCATTCGTGCTCCGGTACAGGTCAACCAGTTTCCTTTCATCCTGTGTCAGTGAAGATGCCGCACATAGGAAGGATGCCTGTAATCATGTACAGCATCGGCATTTCTCTTTATGCTCCGGATCAGTTCATCATTTTTTTCGATATTCGCAAGAGTTATAGAAAACCACCCTCTGTTTTATGAAGAGGTGGAAAGATACTTTGACGAGGATATAAGGAAACGCCTAAAAGGGAAAGAAAACTGCTGGTATAAAAGCGTGGAGAAGGAGCATGGCAGTGTAGCGACCAGGGAGTATTTCATCACGGAAGACGTGGCGTGGTACAGCGAGCGGGAGAAATGGAAAAAGCTGAATGCCTTTGGGATGGTGAAAAAGACACTGGAGAGACCGGACGGAAGCAGCATGGAAGAAGAGAGGTATTATATATGCAGCATAGAGGAGGACGTAAAGCTGTTTGAGCGTGCGGCGAGGGGGCATTGGGGAGTAGAGAACGGGCTGCACTGGCAGCTGGATTTTACATTCAAAGATGACAAAAATACGAGCATGGCGAAGGCAGGGGCAAAAAACCTGCAGATCATGAAAAAAATAGCGCTTGCGGTCTTAAAGCTGGTAAAGGAAAGTTACGGACTGAGCCTAAAACGGATCCGATATGCCATATCACTGAATTATGAGAATGAGGTGGAAAAGATATTCTCAATGCTGAATGCGGAGAATATTAAAAATATATTAGAGTCTATGGGAAGATCTTCCCAAGAATAGGGCATATCTTCATAGTAGAAAAAAGCAACGCTTTGAAGCGTTTGCTTAAAATAACAGTTTATAAGTTTAACCTGTTCGCCGCATGATTCATGTTGCAGAAACATGACAAAACGTTTAAAATGGAATCATAAACAACATTACTGCCCTTTGAAAGAAGATGAATTTTTATGAACAGGATACGGAACAGCAAAACCAAAGACTTCAATAACACTGTAAGCAATGCCATTGTGAAGGATACGCTGCATATGGCATGGCCTGCGGTGTGCGAGTCTTTTTTTGTCTCGCTTGCCGGCATGATTGATTCGCTGATGGTAAGCACAATGGGCTCCTACGCGGTGGCGGCAGTCGGGCTGACCACACAGCCTAAATTCATGGGGCTTTCTGTTTTCATTGCAGTGAATGTCGCCGTGTCTGCGCTTGTCGCGCGCAGGCGCGGTGAAAAAAAGAAGGATGAGGCAAACCGCATCTTATTGACAGCAATCTTTTTTATTTTTGCAGCCATCGCTGTTGTGTCTACCCTGTGTGTGGTATTTGCCAATCAGATTATTCATTTTTGCGGTTCAGCCGAGGACACACATGACACAGCTGTCATTTATTTCCGCATTATCATGGGCGGAATGATTTTTAACGTGATTTCCATGGGCATCAATGCGGCGCAAAGGGGCGCCGGAAATACAATTATTGCCATGCGGACAAACATCACCTCAAATGTCGTGAATGTCATTGGTAATTACCTGCTTATCAATGGGCACTTTGGTTTTCCTGCACTCGGCATTTACGGCGCTGCCATCGCCACCGTGTTTGGCACAGTCGTTGCATGCATCATGAGTGTGTGTTCCCTGCTGAAAAAAGACAATTTTGTAAGCCTTCCCTATATCATTCAGCAGAAAATACAATTTTCCATTGTCTCACTGACGCGGATTGTCAAAGTGGGATATTCCGTATTCATTGAACAGGTGCTGATGCGGATTGGCTTTATGTCCACTGCAATGATGGCGGCAGGACTGGGAACGGCGGCAATGGCGGCACATCAGGTTGGAATGAATATTCTGGGGCTGACCTTCTCTTTCGGCGATGGTATGCAGGTTGCCGCAGTCGCACTGATTGGACGCAGCCTTGGGGAAGGCTCACCCGAAAAGGCAAAGGAGTACGGAAGGGTCTGCAGGCGTATCGGAATGTGCATTTCCATCTCTCTGGCAGTCATTTACTTTCTGGGCGGAGAGACGCTTTACAGGCTGTTTTTTGAGGAGGACAATATTGTTGCCTACGGTGTACAGATTATCCATGTCGTCATTTTTATTGTGCTGTTCCAGGTTTCCCAGGTCATCTATATGGGGTGTCTTCGGGGCGCCGGCGACACGACATACACTGCAATTGCATCGACTGTCAGCGTCACGGTCATCCGGACACTCTTCTCCTACCTGTGCGGTATCGTGTTTGCATGGGGCATCCCCGGAATTTGGATCGGAATCCTTGCCGACCAGATATCGCGGTTCCTGTTTGCATCCATCCGGTTCAAGGCGGGAAAATGGACGAAAATTAAGATATAAAAGATATAACACAGTACAAAAATTTGTGATATAATGGACAGAGAAATTAAGGCTGTTATCAACAAATAGGAAAGGATGATAATAACATGACATTTGAATTTACGGATGACTGTATCACGGGTATAGATACCATAGACGACGAGCACAGAAATCTTTTTGCGCTCCTCTCCAAGGCTTATATTCTTGCAAGCACAGACTATCACAGTGACTATTACCAGGAATTAAAAAATATTATTGAGGAGCTGGATCAGTATGCGGAGACACACTTTGCACACGAGGAAGCGTACATGATGCAGATTCGCGACCCTGAACTGATACGGCAGCGCGCACAACATGATTTCTTCCGCGACAAAGTGCGTGAATTTGAGTTCGTAAACATTGATGACGAAAGGGAACAGCAGAACGTGCTTACCGAGCTTGTGAAATTTCTCGCAAAATGGCTTTACCGCCATATCCTGAGCAGCGACATCCTTATTGGAAAGCTCCCACCGCTTGAGGAATGGATGGTTCGTGAAAATCCCTGCGAATTTACAGACGAATACCTTACCGGCATCGAGCTTGTCGATATTGAGCACAAGGAGCTTTTCCGGATTGTCGACAAGGCAAACCGGCTCGTCAAATCATTCGACAGTCTCTCCGGATTTGACAATATTATAGCCATTTTGAACGAGCTAAGGGAATACACAAAGGAACATTTTACCGACGAGGAGGAATACATGGAAAGTATTCACTATGAAGGCCTGGATGCACAAAAGCGGGCACATGAAGCATTTATAGACAAACTCAACAACATCGACCCAAACCAGCTCGAAGAGAACCCGCAGGAAAATTTGCAGGAGCTGCTTGAATTCTTACTTGGCTGGCTCATCAACCACATCCTACATACGGACAAGAAAATACCCTCTGTCACAAAATAAGGGAAAAGACCACCGGTTCCAATGCTGGTGGTCTTTTCCATGTCAGCAGGCTGACGGATGCCCGGCGCTCGAGTAGGAGAGAATGGCATTCCCCTACTCGATTTTGTCACGAACTTCTACTGGATGCTTTTTCATGGATACAATGCAAAGCGCTGCCACAACGATAAACGGAAGCCCGGACAAAATCCCCGTGGGCGCAGGACCCACAAAATAATTACCACCGTCAAACGTAAGCAGTGTCGCCTGTGACATCATGACATTGACTGTGCTGTGTGCAAATACCGATGGGAATACGCTTCCCGTCCGCAGGCAGAGATATGAGTAGATAATTCCTGTCACAGTGCCAAAGATGCACATTGCCAGAATATTCACGACCGGGAATCCTGCATTTGCGCTTCCATAGTAATAACCGACGGCAACAAGCGGCGCATACCAGAGACCAGATGCAAAACCGCACAGAACCATGGATGGAACCGCGCCAAGCCTTCTGTAAAGCTTGGGAAGCAGATATGCACGGAATCCCCATTCTTCACCAAAGCTGTTGATGATGTCAAGCACTGCTGCCGTAAATACCTTAATCAGCAAATCTGTCCGGTAGACCGCCATAATATCTATATTGTCCGTCTGAACATTTTTATCCGCCATACTCGCACTGTAGACCGTCATGAAATTGCCCATCTGCGGGTCAAAATTGTCCCTGAAAACAAGAAAATAAATCACTGCGCCCAAAAATGTCAGCGCGGTCATGCCAAACCAGCCAGCCAGAAACAAGAGTTTATGCTCCATAAAGTTAAACTGTAGCCCGGACTTTGCAAGCCCCTCCCGCGTCGCTATCCTTGCCACCACCACGGACAGCGCCGGTGTGAGCATCAGCTGGGAAACCATATTTGCCGCCTCCTGTACGGCTTCGGCATTCCCGCTGCGGTACATCGGAATAATGCTGAAAAACTCCGTGAGCCACGCAACGCCGAAGCATAACCCCATAAAAATCAAAAGACGCTTCGTCTCAACCTTTTTGTCCGTCACACCGACAAGTTCTTTCTGCTTTACCTGGGGCTGGGGCTGCTGCCGCTTAAATTTTTCCGTAATGTCAAAAGCATTCGTCTCCCCGCCCTCATTTTCCACTTCATTTTCTGCCGCTTCATCCTGATTCATTTCTTTTTCTTCCTGTGTCCCTTTTTCCAATTCTGCCATATTAATCCTCCATGCCGCCTTTGGCGGCTCAAATAGGAATGAAAAACGCCGTCCTTTGCGTTTTTCCGGTGTGAAACTTAATACTTCTTGGCAGTGTCTTTTGCTGCCTTAGAAGTATTTTTCACACTAATCTCCAATTCTTCGGTTATTTTATTTCATTTGCCATCCTGTAAAAATGATGGTAAATGCCGCCAAGCGCCATCAGTTCCTCATGTTTTCCTTCCTCCACAATTCCCTCGTCCGTCAATACCAGTATCCTGTCAGAATTCCTGATACTGGAAAGCCTGTGGGCAATTGTGAGTGTCGTGCGCCCCTTTGCCAGCTCGTTGAGCGATTTTGCAACCGCGTACTCACTTTCATTGTCAAGGGCGGAGGTCGCCTCGTCCAGTATCAGTATCGGCGGATTTTTCAAAAATACCCTGGCAATGCTAATCCGCTGTTTCTGCCCGCCGGAAAGCTTTACCCCGCGTTCACCGACATATGTGTCATATTTATCCTTGAGATTCTGGATGAACTCATCCGCCCCGGCGCGTTTTGCGGCTTCCATTACTTCCTCATAGGATGCGCCCGGTTTTCCGTAGGCAATATTGTCATAGACAGTTCCGGAAAAAAGGTATACCTCCTGCTGCACGACACCGATGCTCTGCCTGAGGCTTCTCAATGTCAGTTTCTTAATGTTCCTGCCGTCCAGTGTTATCTCGCCGCACGACACATCATAGAACCTTGGTATCAGGTTGCAAAGTGTCGTTTTTCCCCCGCCCGACGGGCCGACGATGGCAAGCTTTTCCCCTGCATGTATGCGCAGGTTCAGGTTCGCAAACACCCTGTTATGGTCATCCGGGTATTCAAAGCTGACATTGTCAAATACGATTTCTCCCTTTGGACTGACAATATCCACGGCATCTTCGTCATCAAAAATTTCAATATCCGCGTCCATAATCTGCAAAAAACGCTCGATTCCCGTAATGCCCCGCTGAAACTGTTCGGCAAACTCGATAATCCTTCGAATCGTGGCAATCAGTGTGGAGACATACATCACATACGCCACCATGTCGCCGGGAAGGATTTTTCCGTCCATCAGGAAAAAACCGCCGCCAATAATAATTGTAAGATACATAAGCCCGTCAAAAACCCTTGTGGAGGTACTGAATATTCCCATCAGCATGTACGAGCGCGTCTTTATTTTCAAAAATGCCTGATTGCCCTCTTCGAACTTCTCCGACTCAAGCGCCTCGTTCGTAAATGCCTTTACCACCTTCTGCCCGAGCAGGCTGTCCTCTATCTTTGCATTCAGCTCACCAATCTGGTTTCTCTGCTCGCTGAATGTCTTGCGCATCTTTTTGTTGATGCTCCTGCACACCACCGTCATAATCGGTACAAACACAAAAATCATCAGTGTGAGCGGCAGATGAATCCGTCCCAGAATCATGAACGAAATCACAATCTTGATTGCCGCAATAAAAAATTCCTCCGGACAGTGATGCGCAAACTCCGTCACTTCAAACAGGTCATTCGTAATCCTGCCCATAATCTGACCGACCTTTGTATTGTTAAAATATGTATTGGACAGCTGCTGCAAATGCGCATATGCTGCGCGCCGCATGTCCGTTTCTATCCTTGCCCCCATCACATGCCCTGTGTCCGCCATGTAGTAATTTGCCAGCGCGTCTATAATGCGCAGCACAAAGTAAACAAGCGCCAGACCAATTACCATGCGCGCCGTCAAAAGCGCCACATCCTCCAGCGCCGTGTTTGTAATCTGCCGGATAATCAGCGGAAGCACAATCTCACAGACCGTCGTGAGTGCCGCACAGAATAAATCTGCGCACAAGGTCCTGCGGTATGGCTTAAAATACGGCAGAAACCGCCGGATAAGCACGTCTGTCGGGTATTCGTTTTTTGAAGCCTGTCTATTCTTGTCCATCCATGTCCACCACCTTAATCATCAATTCTGTCCCGGTTACCATTTTATCCCTTGTAAGGATGAGCAGCCGGTATTTCAAAAACGGATTCAGGTTCTGTATCACCTTCTCCCTGTCCGTAATGCCAAATTTCCGCCCTTCCAGCTCCTCATAGCTGCAGTCCATAAATATAAGAACACATCTGCACCGCGCATGGTACAGCTTCAGATATGCACAAAGACGATCCAAATCCGCAGTGTTATCCACATTTTCATCCACAATATCCCCCATGCCGTCACTTTCTGAAAATGCCCTTCCCATCAATATAAATGACATTGGTGTCACCTTTGAGCATATGCCGCATCTTCCCCAGTAGACCATATTGCTCCGCATGTTCTGAAACATCCTGTCGTGCTGTTTCAGGGAGGACACGGCATCCTTTATGGAACCATGAACCGCTTCCAGGTCACCTGACAGATTCGCCACAAAGGCAATTTCCGGTTCATGTCCCCTCACCGCCGCATTTGCGGGCGCATGGAATATCCTGTCCACCCTCTTATTTAATTCCAGTTTTTGAAGTTTTGTCAGTGCCATTGTTATTTCCTTTTTTATCCTTGTCCGTTAAATATTGATTGACTATCTTTTCAATGCTTTCCCTTGAAATCGGATAATGAAATTCCTTGATAATCCTGTCCACCGTATACCCATGGTCGACCAGATGCCTGATGGCACCTCCATAAGCAAAATCCTTTGTAAAGTTGGACAGCGCCTCCTCAAAATATCCATGATTCATTTCTTCCATCACATATTCATCTCCTACACTTTTCTAAATCTCACTGACCGATTCCACCCCTTTTAATTCCTGCAAGGCATGCATATATGTTTCCCTGCTTATTTTCCGGGGAATTCGGAAAGTCGCCACAACCTGGAAATGCTGTCCTTTCGCCTTAGGCTTGTCCACATAAAAGCTGTCCACAAAACATCCAGTTTCCTTCAGATGCCTTGAGACACTGGTAATTGCCTTGCCATCCTCGACTTCGATATACAATGATAAATACCGCGAATACCGGTAAACCCTGTCCTCAATAAACGGTATCATGTGGACACCTGCGAGCCAGACCACTGTCAGAATCGCCGCGCCGTCCAGAAATCCGATACCAACCGCAAGACCGATGCACGCGCAGGTCCATATACTTGCCGCGGAAGTCAGCCCCTTAATCTGATGGCCTGAAACCAGTATGGAACCGGCTCCGAGGAACCCGACCCCGCTGATGACCTGGGCTGCAATTCTCGATATATCCAGCCGTTCCGGATAAAGCTCCTCAAGATACTGCTCCAGCAGCATGACCATGGTCGCACCAAGGCACACTGTTATCATCGTCCGCGCACCGCCGCCGCGCCGCTTCACGCCCCTGTCTATCCCAATCACAACACCGAGAACCAGGGACAAAATAATTCTGACGGTGACCATGCCCCATGTCCAGTCAGAAAAACGCGTCGTAAACATCTGTCAACCACCCTTTCCGACAATTTCATCCGAATCCAGCAATATGGTGAACGGACCGTCATTCAAAATCGACACCTTCATGTCCGCGCCGAACTCCCCACGCGCTACGGGAAACCCTTTTTCCTGGATTGCTTCCATAATATATTCATATAGTTCCTCTGCCATGTCCGGTTTTCCTGCAAGCGTAAAAGACGGCCTGTTTCCCTTTCTGCAGTCCGCGTACAGTGTAAACTGGGAAATGACCAGAAACTCCCCGCCGACATCCGATATGGATAAATTTGTCTTTCCATCCGCATCATCAAAAATACGCAGCTTCGTCATTTTGTCCGTCATTTTGTCGGCTATCTGTCTGTTGTCACTGTCCGAAACACCCACAAACACCAGCAGCCCATGACCAATCTGCCCAATCACTTTCCCATCCACGGAAACGCTTGCTTCGCGGACACGCTGTATAACAAATCTCATCTTTTTTCCTCCATGTAAATTCTACGAGTTTTATCATATACTTCTGTAAAATGAATTTATTTTCATTCTGTATAGAAACTTATAGTATTAATATAATATTGTTCTATATTTCATGCAATATCTTTTCACTTTTTATTTTTTTGATACAATGTTACTATTATTGTAAAAAACGAAACTTAGAAGAATCAGTTATGATAAAAAATATCATTGCCAAAAATAAAATTATCACACCAGATATAAAAGAATTATCTTTCCTGAAAGAAACTTTTCCGTCTTGTTTCAAAGCCGACGGTTCGTTCGATATGTCACGTTTTTACGAATTTCTGAAAGATAAGATTGATATTTCACATGAAGGATATGAATTAGAATTTCTTGGAAAAAATTATGCAAAAATGCCTGCTTCATTAGAATCTGGAACCGTCATTGTTCCTGATGAAATCCATAACATCCTGCCTGAAAATAAAAATAGTCAGAATGTATATATCAGCGGCGATAATCTCGACGCAATAAAACATTTACTCAAATCCTACCATAAGCAGATAAAATGCATTTATATTGATCTGCCTTACAACACTGGCACCGACGAATTTACATATAATGATAAATTTAACTTTACCGTGGATGAAAATCAGACAAATTTAATCGAGTAGAGAAGATGAATCTTCTCTACTCGATTTATCCTATCAATTTATCCAGTTCCGCACAAGCCTGCCCATAATTGTGGAAGACAATTCCGTTTATGCCAAGGTCTTCTGCCGCATCCACGTTTTCCTCCCTGTCATCAATAAATACACACTCGGATTCCTTGAGATTATATTCCTTTAACAGGTACTCGTAGATGTCCGCGTTTGGTTTTACCATCCTGACAAACCCCGAAACCACCTTTCCATCAACCTTGTCAAGGAACGGAAAACAGCCGCACTCCGCATGGAGCGTGAACACATCCCTCGGGTAATTCGACAGCAGGTACACATTCAGTCCGCGCGACTTGAGCCCCGCAATCCACTCCGCGGAATATGCATACGGCTCCACCAGCTTGTCGCGGTTATCCCACACAAGGTTAAACTCCTCAAGGTGCTCCCTGTTGTCGGCGCGGAACTTCTCAAGTATCTCGGCTTCCTCGTAAACACCGTGGTCAAGCTCCGCCCACCACCGGCTGCCAAACACAGTCTTTTCAAAGACTGCCTGCGTCTCTTTTGGAAGCCTTAAGTCCTTCATCAGCGCGCGCCACCGGAAATCCACAAGGACATTTCCAATGTCAAAAATTACATTCTTTATCATAGCTCCACACCGTTCTTTTTCAGAAGCGCCTGCGCGCTCTCCACCGAATCCACGCCCGTCTTGTTCTTAATCGGCGCAAACTCGTAATCCCTGACGACCTCATATGACAGGCAGTTATCCAGCAGATGAATCATATCGAGAACCAGAAGCTCAAACTTGTAGCCGTTTGGCGCCTCGGGCTTGATAAGCGCCCCATTTTCATTGATATAAAGAATCTTTTTCTCGACCACATGCACAGGCATTTTCTCATTCAGTATTTCCTCAAGCTTATCAACCCGGAACAGGTAGTTGAGAATCACACCGAAATTATATGAAAGCTCCCCGTTTTCCTCCCTTGAGTTGATAATTTCGTCTGTCATTTCATAGTACTCAACGATGGAGGGCTTGCCATCCTCAAGACAGAGCACGCCGATTTTTTCGTTCGGGTCAGCCTTCCTGACGACCTTTGCGCCGCTGACACATCCTGATTCCAATGTTGCCCCGACAAACACGGGGTCTGCAATCCTCTGCAATACGTTGTCGACCGCAAAAATATTTAACCACTCAACGCCCCTTGCCTTGACATCCTTTAACACGCCTGTCACCGACATGGAATAGAACCAGCCGCCGTTTCCGTTTGGCGAGAGGGAGAGGGAATCAGCCGATTCCATGTACAGCTTTCCGTTAAAATCAACAGACGGCGCCATTTCCTGTCTGAAAAACTTCACAAAGTCCTTCGGATATCCAAAGTAATTTTTCTCCTCAAAGAAGGCAATGGTCTCCGCGTCATTTTTGTCACTTGTCATAATATAGAGCGGCACAAAACAGCCCGCCTTGTCCGTGACGTCAAGCAAATTCCTGATTAGGCGCTCAAAAATATACATATCCTTTGTGATTCCGATATTGTATTTGCCCTTTGGTCCGTCAGAGCCAAGTCTCGTTCCCTGTCCGCCTGCAAGGAGCACTGCACCCACCTTGCCTGCCCGGATTGCCTTCAGGCCGGTTTCTTCATATTTTGTCCTGCCTGCCTCTATTTCAGACACTTCAAGCGCTGACAGTGGCTCAAGTTTTCCTCTCTCCTGGGCAATCTCCCCATTGCCTGCCATGGAGACAATTGACCAGTCAATCTTTTCAACCTGGGCGGCAAGCTTTTGCTTTCCTGCATCGCCTAGTTTTTCGTATGCTTCATAAATATGCTCCTGACCATGCTCTTTTAAGACATTTAACAACTCATTTTCACTCATCATGCACCTTTTCCCTAACCTTTCAATATATTATACTGCACGGCAAAAAGATTTGCTGTGCAACTGCGCCAGCCAAGAAACACCTTTGACACTTACTTAATTTATACTACATTTTATGGGCTGATGTAAACACTTATTTTCATTATTCCCAGTACTTTTTTTATTGATAGTGTAACTTTACTTGGGGAATTTTTCCAGAAAATAAAACGGAGCACCT
>CARTDA010000067.1:0-14591 GCA_949066965.1 uncultured Lachnospiraceae bacterium | reverse complement strand
ATATAAAAATTCACTTAGCTGAAATATTAGAAGAAAAAAACATTTCTCTCAATCAGTTATCCTTTCGCACTGAAATGCAGAGAACACAATTAAGAAATTACAGGGATAACAAGATACAACGTCTGGATATTGACATTCTGAAACGCCTGTACTATGTGTTGGAGTGCAGTCTGACTGATTTGATAGAATATATCCCACCAGAAGAAACACAGACTCTGCAATAAAAACTACGTTGTAAGAACCTTATTGCCACGAACAGTAAAACCCCATGGAAGCCATAAACTCCCATGGGGTTAAAAATACAACTCTTATTCTCTTTTATTTTCAAGAACACCTGTTCTCTTTCGCACTTACTTGTGATACGGCTCCCCATTGATAATCCGAAAGCATCTGTAAATCTGTTCTGCCAAAATAACCCGCATCAGCTGGTGCGGAAATGTCATATCAGAAAAGCTAAGCTGCTCGTCAGCGCGTGTGATTACACTCTCATGGAGTCCGAGTGAGCCGCCTATTACAAACACAAGACTACTTTTTCCGCCAAGCCCCAGCTCTTCAATATGTCCTGCAAAATTAACAGAATCACGTTTTTTTCCATCTATTGTAAGTGCGATGCAGTATGCATTTTCCTTTATGTTTTTTAGGATACGTTCTGCTTCTTTTTGCTTTATCTGGTCTTCCAACAACTCCGATGCCTTGTCCGGTGTCTTTTCGTCCGAGACTTCTATGATATCCAGCCTGCAATATTTCGATAGCCTTTTCTGATACTCGGCAACTGCATCCCGAAAAAATTTTTCTTTTATTTTCCCAACTGTCACAAATGTTATATTCATATGCTATATAAATCATTACCCTTTCTCAAAAATCTCTGCATACAGCTCCTCGCACAGTGCTTCGAGATAAGACGTGTTCAGGCTGCCAAACTCCCGTGTCACCGCTGCCTTAATTCCCTCGAAATACTTAAAGTACTTCACCTCATCTGGTGTGTCCTCCTCAAACAAGACACGCTCTTTTATGGAATCCGCAGTAATATGCTCTTTCGCCCATGCCCTGATTTTCCCTGTCAGGTCTTCCTCAACCGCTGCCTCCTGCGCATATTTTTGGGAAGATTTTAACGAAAAAATGCCCATCACAATAAATATGACAAACATCGTCCCCATAACGCCATAGGTTATATATTTCCCAGCCCCCGCAAGCCGGAAAGGAAGTACTCCTGCCTCCATCAGGATAAATGCAATTATTCCAAGCACACCCACCAGCAAAAGAGTATATGCCGAGCTTTTATAATCCTCTGCCTTTGCCATCTTATCCTGATAGACCCTTACCTCATCATTTCTGTCTGACATACCCAAACCTCCTGTTTTAATCTTCCCTACTCGTGCGCCGGACGTCCGTCAGATCTGTTGGCATATTTCATTTGAACGCCCATGTGCATAATAAAGAACTGTTAAGAAATAACCCGTGTATTCTGATTACACAAATTACCCTTAACAGTCTCGTAACTTACTTACCGGATAAATAATTATGGATTCCCTTTGCTGCTGCTTTTCCTGCACCCATCGCAAGGATTACGGTCGCCGCACCAGTCACTGCATCACCGCCTGCAAACACGCCTTCCTTTGATGTCCTGCCAAATTCCTCATCCGCGACAATACATTTCCATTTATTGGTCTCCAATCCCTCTGTCGTCGAGGAAATCAGCGGATTCGGGGAGGTACCAAGTGACATGATTACCGTGTCAAGCTCCATCTCAAACTCGCTGTCTGGAATCTCGACAGGTCTGCGCCTTCCGGATGCATCCGGCTCGCCAAGCTCCATCTTAATGCACTTCATACCCTTTACCCAGTTATTCTCGTCTTCAAGTATCTCAGTCGGATTGGTGAGCAGATCAAAGATAATGCCCTCCTCTTTTGCATGGTGCACCTCCTCAACCCTTGCCGGAAGCTCCTCTTCGCTGCGCCTGTACACAATATGAACCTCCGCGCCAAGGCGAAGCGCTGTCCTTGCAGCATCCATAGCAACATTACCGCCACCTACAACAGCGACTTTCTTCCCGCGCATGATCGGTGTATTTGAATCCTCATGAAACGCTTTCATCAGGTTGCTTCTGGTCAGATACTCATTTGCAGAAAAGACGCCGTTTGCATTTTCGCCCGGAATTCCCATAAACTTTGGAAGACCTGCACCAGAACCGATAAAGACTGCCTCATATCCCTCATCTTCAATCAATTCGTCAATTGTGATAGACTTGCCGATAATCACATTTTTCTCTATCTTAACACCCAGTGATTCCACATTTGCAATTTCTTTTGCCACAACATCTTCCTTTGGAAGCCTGAACTCCGGAATGCCATAAACCAGCACACCGCCGGCCTCATGAAGCGCCTCAAAGATTGTGACATCATAGCCAAGCCTTGCCAGATCTCCTGCACAGGTAAGTCCTGCCGGTCCCGAACCAATCACCGCAACCCTTCTCCCATTCTTTTCCTTTGCGGGTTCTGGCTTGATGCCGTTCTCTCTCGCCCAGTCTGCCACAAAACGCTCCAATTTTCCGATGGAAATCGGGTCACCCTTAATACCACGGATGCATTTTCCCTCGCACTGGCTTTCCTGTGGGCACACACGTCCGCATACAGCGGGCAGCGCTGATGACTGACTGATAATCTGATATGCCTCCGCAATATTTCCAAGCTTCACCTGTTCGATGAAAGCCGGAATATCGATTGCCACCGGGCATCCCTTAATACACTGCGCATTCTTACAATTAATGCAGCGCTCTGCCTCACTCATCGCTTCTTCTTTATTATATCCAAGGCAGACTTCGTCAAAATTTTTCGCCCTTGCCGCTGCCTCCTGTTCACGTACTGGTACTTTTGTCAACACGTCCATTAATTTTCACCTCCACAATGACCGCATCCGCCATGATGCGTATCGCCTTCCTGCAATTTCAGCATTGCCCGTCCCTCTGCTGTCTTATAAATCTGCTGACGCTTCATCGCCTCGTCAAAATTTACCAGATGCCCGTCAAACTCCGGACCATCCACACATGCAAATTTCACCTTGTCACCGACTGTGACACGACAGGCACCACACATGCCTGTGCCATCCACCATAATCGGATTCAGGCTGACAATTGTAGGGATTCCAAGCTCCTTTGTAAGCTTGCACACAAATTTCATCATAATCATGGGACCAATGGCAATACACAGGTCATATTCCTTCCCCTCATCCACAAGCTCCTGAATGGTCTGTGTCACCATGCCTTTACGCCCATAAGAGCCGTCATCTGTAGTAACATACAGGTTGCCTGCCACAGCTTCCATCTCTTTTTCAAGAATCAGCAGATCATGATTCTTTGCGCCAACAATGACATCAGCAGCTATGCCATTACTATGTAACCATTTTACCTGTGGGTAAACAGGAGCCGTGCCAACACCACCTGCCACAAATAAGATCCTTTTTCTGGCAAGCGCCTCTCTATCTTCATGAACCATTTCAGATGCGCATCCCAGCGGACCGACAAAATCATGAAAAGAATCGCCCGCTTTAAGCGCAGCCATTCTTGTCGTCTCAGCACCCACAGTCTGAAATACGATGGTTATTGTTCCCATTTCCCTATCATAATCACAGACAGTAAGTGGTATCCGCTCACCATCTTCATCCATCCTAACAATCACAAACTGACCCGGCTGACAGTTTTTTGCCACGCGCGGCGCTTCCACTACCATAAGATAAATATTGGTAGTAAGCTCTTTTGCATCTAATATTTTATACATCAGCTACTTCACCATACCTTTCCTTTTTATCATTTTCCACATCTTTTTCATTGTATCTGATACACTGCATAAATTCAACATTTTTTTGCAATATTATACAATTCAATCATAGCGTTACAGTCATTATCCAGTCACTTTCGATGACTATTCTGAAAAAGGCTGTAAATGGTACAAGCCCTCATCCACCTTATAAGCCTGAAACAAATCTGCTGTATTGACATCTATCGCGTAAATATTATTTGTACGATGTGCCTTACCCAGTGTGTCCAAATACTCCTCATATACAATATAATATATGGATTCGCCAGACTGATATATGGTATTTACTTTATATTGGTTGATTCCAAGCTTATCGGGTACATTACCTTCCACATTAAGCAGTTTTCCTTCAGCCCACAGACTGTTTTTTAACACCTGCAATGCTAAATCAGGATTAAAATTCGCCTGTATCTCCAGATGATAGGTACGGTTTACCACATCACTTCCAAGTCCTGACTCGTCAATCGATATAAACGAAAAATTGCTTACGCCATATGGCATCTCTATCGGGTCGAGATACCGCAAGCTGTTTTTGTCAGGTACAGAACCGTCTGTCGTATAATAAACCTTCGTATCGTTATCATGAAAAGCTTCTATTAAAACCGGTCGTTTGTATTTTCCACTCTCCGGGTCAATTACAGGACTGTCAGGCTGAGACAAGTTGATATAGTAATGCTGGGTTTCCACCTCGCTCTGCACACCATACATATTCACAAACATTGCCCTGATGGTATATTCTCCCGATTCAAGCAGAATCGGTGTCTCATATACAGGGGAATTATCTGTTGGCGTAGAACCATCTAGTGTATAGTACACAAATCCCTGTGCATTTCCTTTCAGTGAAATTGAAATCAATTCATCATACACGCCACCCGCCTTGTTAAACTCCGGCTTGAGGACAGCATACTTATTATATTTTGAAACAATCCGTGGAACATCACATTTTTTTAAAATATCGCCCATTTCGGCGTAATCTTCCTTAGCTTCCCCAATCCCGAGCAGCATATCATAGACCTCATCCCGTTTCGGATACGCCGCATCCGTTCTTAAAATTTCTTTCAGAAGCGATACTGCATTCTCCTGCTGACTGTTTTTGTCATAATATTTTGCCAGCAGAAATCTGACATCCAGGTTTTCAGAATCAATCGCAAGCGCCCGCTCAAGATACCCGATTGCCTCCGGATAATTATTATGCGCCGCACAGCTAACCGCCTTGCCATATTGATAGTCAAATGAATGATATCTATAATTACTCACTGACAAAATAACAATTGATATGATACATGCCAAGGATAAAAAAATTACAGCTGGAATTACAATTTTTTTATTAAAATGAAGCCCTGGCAGCCCTTTCGGCAGATAATCACGCAGTTCGTCCTTGATATCATCCTCAAACGGATATTCTTCCTCACTGGCAGCACCCTTACTTGTCGCATCACTTTCATCCTTATCTTCAACAGCCATATCCTCGATCATGACACTGATGGACTCTTTTAATTTATCTTCAAGTTCTATATCAAAATCGGGTACAATCTTTATCTCTTCGCCGCAATTCTCACAAAGCAGTTTTCCCTCTCCCAATTCATTACCACAATTTGGACATTTCATGCTTTACAGACTCCTTAAAACAGCCCCGTTATCACTCCGCCATCTGTCACATCAATGTTGTAAGCTGCCGGATTCCTGGGAAGTCCCGGCATCGTCATAATCGCTCCCGTAAGCACTACCACAAAGCCTGCTCCTGCCGAAACATATACCTCCCTGATATTCATGGTAAAGCCTTCTGGCCTTCCGAGAAGTGTGGGATCATCAGAAAGTGAATACTGGTTTTTTGCCATACAGACTGGCAGACCTCCAAACCCAAGATGCTCTAATCTTTCCATCTGTCTCATGGCAGCAGGTGCAAAGACAACATCCGCGGCACCATATATTTCTTTTGCGACACATTTGATTTTGTCTGCAATCGGAAGTGCATTATCATAGATTGGCGCAAAATGACTTTCTTTCGTGTCCAAAGTATTCAGTACGGCATTTGCCAGCTCAATACCGCCTTCCCCGCCTTTTTCCCATACCTGTGAAAGTGCAAAATCACAGTTTCTGTCCTCACAGAATTTTTTCACAAACGCAATTTCATCCGTTGAATCCGACACAAATGCATTTAATGTAACAACAACAGGTACTCCATATTTATGTAAATTTTCAATGTGCTTTTCCAGATTTACAATACCTTTTTCAAGTGCCTCAAGATTCTCTGTATTTAATTCATTTTTTGCCACGCCTCCGTTGTACTTCAATGCCCGAACCGTTGCAACCAGCACCACAGCATCCGGTTTCAGACCTGCCTGCCGGCATTTGATGTCAAAAAACTTCTCCGCACCAAGATCTGCGCCAAATCCGGCTTCTGTCACAACATAATCCGCCATTTTTAGCGCTGCCTTTGTCGCACGGACACTGTTACAGCCATGCGCAATATTGGCAAACGGCCCGCCATGGACAATCGCAGGCGTATGTTCAAGTGTCTGGATAAGATTTGGCTTGATTGCATCCTTTAACAAAGCCGCCATGGCTCCTGTCGCATGTATCTGCCCGGCCGTAACCGGCTCCCCGTCATAATTATATGCCACGACCATCCTGTCAAGACGCTTCTTCAAATCTTCCATGTCCTCGGCAAGACACAATACGGCCATTATTTCTGATGCCACAGTAATGACAAAATGATCTTCCCTGACAAAGCCATCCATTTTACTGCCCATCCCCACGATGACATTTCGCAGCACCCTGTCGTTCATGTCAAGACATCTTTTCCATACAATCTGTCGTGTATCAATGCCAAGTTCATTTCCCTGCTGTATATGATTATCCAGGAGTGCAGCGCATAAATTATTAGCCGATGTTATCGCATGAAAATCACCAGTAAAGTGAAGATTTAAATCCTCCATAGGAACAACCTGTGCCATTCCACCGCCCGCAGCACCGCCTTTTATGCCAAAACAGGGTCCAAGCGACGGCTCACGAAGCGCAATAACTGCCCTTTTTCCCAGCTTTCCCAGCGCCTGTCCAAGACCGACACTGGTTGTCGTCTTCCCTTCTCCTGCCGGAGTCGGATTGATTGCGGTGACAAGAATCAGCTTGCCATTTTTCTGATTCTCAATTTTTTTCAGGTATTCCTCGGATATTTTTGCCTTGTACTTTCCATATAATTCGAGATCCTCTGCCGCAATATCCAATGTCTTTGCCACCTCAGTAACAGGGTATAATTCAGCTTCCTGAGCTATTTCTATATCAGATTTCATTTATCGTAATCCCCCATTCCGCCAATCACCCGGTTCTTCGGGCATCAGCACAAATTTATTGTTACCGTTTTCTTCATACCAGAGCGTATTTCAAACACACTCTAACAACAATTTATTTCTTAATAGAATAACATTTATTGTGTATACTGTCTATTAAATTTTTGTTGCCTCTCCCAAAAGCCTTATCTTAAGGTATGCATTACTGCGTTCCATTAACTGGCAAAAAATTTCTATAACAAATTTTCTGCCAGCTCTTCAAGCAGGGGAATATCCGTTTCCTTTAAAGCGGATTTGATGGTTACTGTCGGCTCAACAATATGGAGCTCCTTCGCACCTTCCAATACTGCCTTCATGCTTCTTGCTGCCGTCGGTCCCCATGAACCATTTTCAATAATGCCAATGGTGCGCTTCTGATAATTTTTCGCCTTGAGCTTCATTAAAAAGCTTTCCATGGGAGGAAATACACCTGCATCATATGATGCCGCTGCGAGAACCAAATGACTATAGCGGAACGCATCCTCCACCGCCTCATGAATATCATCCCGGCATAAATCCATGATAACAACTTTTTTCGCACCTTTCGATTCCAGAATTTCCTTCATCTTCTCTGCTGCCTTCATCGTGTGGCCGTGAATGGATGCACAGGCAATCAGTATCCCTTCATCCTCTGGCTCATAGCTACTCCATACCGTATACTTACCAATATAAAAATCCAAATTGTCAGACAGGACAGGTCCATGTAACGGACAGATTGTCTGAATGTCCAATGAAGCTGCCTTTTTCAATAAAGCCTGCACCTGCATGCCATATTTTCCACAGATATTCATATAGTATCTTCTTGCTTCGCATGTCCAGTCTTCATCTGCATCGCGTGTTCCAAACTTGCCGAATCCATCGGCGCTAAAAAGCACTTTTTCCTTCTGCTCATATGTAACCATAACCTCAGGCCAGTGAACCATCGGCGCCATAAAAAATTGTAACATATGCGTCCCGAGAGAAAGCGTATCGCCCTCTTTTACCGCCACTTCCTTTCCCTCTGTATCCACATCAAAAAATTGCTTCAGCATCTGGAACGTCTTCACATTTCCGACAAGCTGCATATCAGGAAATCGCTCCATTATCCGTAAAATACTGCCACCGTGGTCTGGCTCCATATGCTGAATAATCAAATAGTCCGCTTTTCTTGCGCCTAAGGCCTCCTCCAGATTGTCGAGCCATTCTTCTGTCACTCTTGGGTCTACTGTATCCATTACAGCAATCTTCTCATCCAAAATAGCATAGGAATTGTAAGCCATTCCTTTCTCCAGTGCATACTGTCCCTCAAATAATGTAATTTCCCTGTCGTTAACCCCGATGTTCACTATATTCTGTGTAACCTTTTCCATATTTTTCTCCTTCCGTGACATTACTTACATATTTTCTTCCATATAATTCTGGAACTGTTCCATACTCATCAAAATGCGGCGGGGCTTTGTCCCTTCCTCCGCACCTACTACCCCCGCATCTTCCAGCTGGTCTACAATGCGGGCAGCACGGTTAAATCCAATCTTGAACACTCGCTGAAGCATACCGATAGATGCCTTATCCTTCTCTATCACAAACTTTGCAGCCTCAGCAAAATAGGCATCCACATCACTTCCGCCTCCGGTACTGCTTCCTCCTGTACCCGAAACAGACTGTATTGTCTTTATCTTTTCCTCTATGTCGCTGCTATATGTATTTCCAAGCGCCTGGTTTTTTAAGAAATCAACCACATCAGAGACTTCCGAGTCCGACACAAAGGCGCCCTGTACACGCGCAGGCTTTGGAAATCCCTGTGGATAGAACAGCATGTCGCCTTTCCCCAAAAGCTTCTCTGCCCCATTCATATCAAGAATGGTTCTCGAATCTACACCGCTTGATACGCTAAATGCAATTCGGCTTGGCATATTTGCCTTGATAAGCCCCGTGATAACGTCTACAGACGGGCGCTGCGTTGCTATTACCAGGTGAATGCCACAGGCACGCGCCAGCTGTGCAAGGCGGCAGATGCTTTCCTCCACCTCTCCGGAAGCCACCATCATCAAATCAGCAAGCTCATCCACGATAATCACAATCTGAGGAAGTATTTGAAGCGGTTCCCCATCAGGCGACAGCTTCCCCATCTCCGCAGCCTTGTTAAAGCCTTTCAGGTCACGAACATTCAGGTCTGCAAATTTTTTGTACCTGTCGTTCATCTCAGCCACACCCCAGTTCAGTGCAGCTGATGCCTTTTTGGGATCCGTGACAACCGGAATCATCAGGTGTGGGATGCCATTATAAACACTCAGCTCAACCACTTTCGGATCAATCATGATAAGTTTTACATCTTTTGGATCTGCCTTATATAAAATACTCATGATAATTGTATTGATACAGACTGACTTGCCCGATCCTGTCGCCCCTGCTATCAGGACATGAGGCATCTTGGCAATATCCGTAACCATCACCTGCCCCGCGATGTCCTTACCTACCGCAAAGGCAAGTTTTGAAGGAAATTTTTGAAATTCATCCGATTCCAATAAATCCCGAAGTGCAACCGCACTGTTCTCCTTGTTGGGTACCTCTATTCCGACTGCAGCCTTACCGGGTATCGGCGCTTCTATTCGTATGTCTGTCGCCGCAAGATTTAATTTAATATCATCCGTAAGACCCACAATCTTGCTGACTTTGACCCCTTGTTCCGGCTGCATTTCATACCGCGTGACGGAGGGTCCCTGACTGATATCTGTAATTGTTACCCTGACACCAAAATTTTGCAAGGTCTGCTGCAGCCGCAGCGCGGTTTCCTTTAACTGGTTGGCAGAATCGCCTTTTTTCCCATCGCCCCTTTTCAAAAGCTTCAATGGTGGAAGTTCATATTTTTTCGGGATATCTGCCTCCGACATGGCAATATGATCCTGTATGCTCATTTCCTCCTGCCGAATTTCTTCCCTGTCGTTCTTTGTTATTTTTTCCGCCGCCGTTTTCTGGATAACAGTATCCTCCGTCATGGGTTCCGGCATGCTGTTGATTGTCTCCTCGTCATACAATTCCTGCATATTGGAGTCACTCTCAAATTCATCTAAAAATGACCTCTTGGCAGAGACACCCTCATTATCACTAAAATAGTCTATTCCATCCGCATCAATTGTGTCTTCATTCCCCGTTTCTTCAACATATGCCTCCGCACTCATTACTGGTTCCACATACGCCGTCTCATCAAATGCGTCTTCATTATATGTTTCTCCATCCGGAGAACTGTCACCATATTCATTCACATCATTTATGGCATCAATATATTGCACCTCACTGTAAGGTCTTGCCTTGATATCTTCAAATGCCTCCGCTTCAGCCGCACCCACTTCCTCATCTAACAAGACAATCTCATGGATATCCTGCTGTTTTTCAGCCTTGAGTGTTACTGCGGAACTGGATGCAACACCCCTTGCCCTTTTATCCATCCTTCTGACATTCTTTTCAGGGATTTCAGCTTTTTGCGCCTTTGGCCGTGCAGAACGTTTCGGACGCACTTCTTCATATTCTGGTTCCTCATATTCCTCATAGTCCTCGTAATCGTCGTATTCTTCCCTTAAACTCTCCCTGTATTCCCTCATCCGCACTGCGTCCTCCCTTGCAGACTCAATAAGGTAGGAGCCGCCCTTTTTCACTCCTGACAAAAAGCTTTTTTCCGTAATAAATACAACGCAGATAATTCCGAGCACTATGACGACAAACAGCGTTCCTCCAAATCCTATTAAATTGTACATGCCATGTGCGATGCTTCCAAAAAGAACGCCTCCGCCTGCCCGATGCTCTATGGATGTCTGGTATAGTTCCCTGACAATTGACTCTCCGTCTAACAGCGTCTCCTGTTTTGCAAGCATATACGCCAAAACACCCAATAGCACAATCAGAACCACACTGCTCACCATCTTAATCACCGCAACAGTGTTTCCTTTATTGGATATGCCAAAAGCGAAACCAAGGAACACAATGACAGGCACAAGATAGGCAAGCAGGCCAAACAGGCCAAACATAATATTACTGATTCCGGTGGCCGCAGCTCCGTGGATTAGTCCGATAACACATAAAAAAATAAAAATGGCAACTGCAAATATGACAATCAGCATTACCTCATTCTTTACTGCAATATCAACATTTTCCCTCACAGGCCTGGCAGGTGTTTTTTTCCTTTTTGTACCGGATGATGTCCTTTTCGTACTTTTCGTTGATGTACTCTTTTTTGTATTTGTTCTGCTCCTTGATGCACTATTCCCTGATGCAGATGCCATAATACCTTCCCCCCAAATGAGTTTTACATGATATTATAGCACTTTTTTTAAAGCTTGTCATATTTTTTTCAAAAATAAATGATTTTCCAAAAGGATTTATTGTTTTTTGTGGCATTTCTTATCCTGGACAATCAATTCATGTAATTTTGCCACTGCCTGAGAAATACCGCCGATTTCACATATAATTCCTTCTTTTACTGCTTCCTCTCCTTCCAGCACGCTGCCGACATCCTTGGTAAGTACTTCCGTCTCCATCATCAGCTCCTCATACCTTTCCTTGGAAATCCTGCAGTGTGAACATACAAATCCGGTTATTCGATTCTGGACTTCCCTAAAGTAATTGAATGTCTGGGGAACCCCAATTACCATACCATTCATCCTGACCGGATGAACAACCATTGTTCCTGTGGGGACAATGAACGAGTAATCCGTACTTACAGCTATGGGAACCCCGATGCTATGGCTTCCGCCAAGAACAAGTGAGACAGTAGGCTTACTAAGCGATGCAACCATTTCTGCTATGGCAAGTCCCGCCTCCACGTCTCCACCCATTGTATTTAAAAGCAGTAATACCCCATCAATCTCACTGCTGTCCTCTATTGATGCAAGCTGCGGCAATAGGAGCTCATACTTGGTCACTTTTGACTGATTGCCTGCATTTTCATGCCCCTCAATCTCCCCGACAATCGTTATCAGATGAATTTTGTGGTTACTGTTATTTTCATCCAGCGTTACCTGACTTTCTTTCTCTATCTTCTCATCCTTATATTTTTTGCTTTCCAGTTCGTCATTGTTTTCCTTTTTTTCTTCATTTTGATTCTGCATTATAATCCTCCATTCCAGCCCAACTTTTACATGTACATGAAAAAAGAACTCCTTCCAGATTTCTATCTGTCAGAGTCCTTTTTAGTATATACAAACGTATGCTTTTTTTATTCAATATCAAAAAAATCTTTTCCTGACATGTCCTTTAAATCATAATCATCATTTCCAGTCGGTTCAAATGCAAAATCCATTTCCTTGTGTTCCCTTCGTTTCGGTACCGGCAAAGGATTTTCTATATACTGCACCTTCTTGTCCTCCAAATCGTCAAGTACAATCTCCTTCATGGAGGTATCCAAAACAGGGCATGCCGCCGGCTCTGCCGCAGCTGCAATGTTTTCTGGTATAGCCCCCTGCCCTTGTTCCATCTTTTTACCAGCCTTACGTCTATTATAAAAAATACGGACAGCACAAGAAATAACAGCACACAGCACAGCTGCAATAAAAATCTCCATATTAAGCATCGTTACTTGTGACAAATTTCCAATATATACAGGAATAACGGATACAATAACTCCTGTTGTAAATCCAATGTACCTGTTTGATACATTTTTTGCAATAATGTAAACGAGCAGTACCGTAAACACCTGATACAGGATATTCAGATATACTCCTGCAACTGTAAAATTTCCAAAAAGCAGAAAAAACAAATACAGGGTATATATATACAAGGACTGCATATGAAAACCGTCCGCAAAAGCAGATGTCAATCCATTATTGCCCAGGCTAACTTTTGCCGCATTGTAAATGTCCTCATTAATGCTTACTTCATCCATCAAATGATTGATGTAGTATATTCTTACACCAACTGCTATACATGCCAGAGTAAATAGAAACAAAACTGACATCCATCCTTTATTCTTCATAATCAAATATGTGTGAGTGCCTGTTCAATGTCAGCAATAATATCATCAGCATTCTCAATTCCTACCGAAAATCTTATTAAATCTGGCTGAACACCTGCCTCTATAAGCTGTTCATCATTCATCTGCCTATGCGTGTGGCTTGCGGGATGAAGCACGCAAGTCCTTGCATCTGCTACATGAGTTACTATTGCTGCAAGCTTCAGGTTATCCATAAATGCAACACTGACATCCCTGCCGCCCTTGAGTCCGAATGAAATTACTCCGCATGTACCATTTGGCATATACTTCTGCGCAAGCTCATAATATTTATTGGATTTCAATCCTGGATAATTTACCCATGCAACCTTATCATTGTTCTCCAGCCATTCTGCAACCTTCAATGCGTTTTCGCAATGACGTGGAACCCTTAAATGGAGCGTCTCAAGACCAACATTAAGCAAAAATGAATTCATGGGGGATGGAATAGAACCCAAATCCCTCATCAACTGCACTGTTGCTTTTGTGATGTATGCCTTGCTCCCAAATTTTTCTGTGTATGTTATGCCGTGATATGATTCATCCGGAGTCGTAAGACCATGGAACTTATTACCATACTTTGCCCAGTCAAAGTTACCGGAATCAACAATCGCACCTCCGATGCTCATGGCATGTCCGTCCATATATTTTGTGGTTGAATGTGTAACAATGTCAACCCCATATTCAAACGGCCGGCAGTTTATCGGTGTCGCAAATGTATTATCTACTATTAAAGGCACACCATGTGCATGTGCTATTTTAACAAACTTTTCAAAATCAAGAACGACCAATGCCGGATTTGCAATTGATTCCGCCAGTACGCACTTTGTGTTTTCCTGAAACGCCCTGTTTAATATTTCCTCATCAGCATCGGGATCTACGATTGTACATTCAATACCCATTTTTTTCATAGTAACAGTCAGAAGATTGAAAGTCCCTCCATAAACAGTGGACGAAAGCACTACATGGTCTCCTGTCTCACAAATATTAAATACCGCATAGTAGTTTGCTGCCTGCCCTGACGAAGTAAGCATCGCTGCCACTCCACCTTCCAGCTCACATATTTTCTCCGCCACCATATCATTTGTCGGGTTCTGGAGTCTTGTATAAAAATAGCCTTCCTTTTCCAAATCAAATAACTTGCCCATCTCATCAGACGTTTCATACTTATACGTTGTTGACTGATAAATGGGCAGAACTCTTGGCTCACCATTTTTGGGCTGCCATCCTGACTGAATGCATTTTGTCTCAATAGAATAATTATTACGCATACTGTAAGCTCCTTTATTTAATAACTTTTATGATGTAGTATATCACATGATTATACAAAATTCAACAAATGCGTAAATAAATGTGCCAGCCTGTGGTAACAAGTTCGTTATTGTTCACTCTAGAGCACAAAAAAGGGCAATGACTCAAATCATTAACCCTTTTTTAATGGGACCTACAGGGCTCGAACCTGTGACCCTCTGCTTGTAAGGCAGATGCTCT
>CARTDA010000066.1:0-16148 GCA_949066965.1 uncultured Lachnospiraceae bacterium | reverse complement strand
TTTACTTTTTTAAAGGTTGTGTCCTATTCATAGGACATGTTCTCTGAACAATTCTCAGCATCTTAATACGATGCTTTTCAATTAGAATTTTCAGGGTTGCATTACTGTTTATTTGTCAAGGTGCTTTTTATTTCAGTATCAATTGGTTTCCCAAGATACCGAGCGGAGAAGATGGGATTTGAACCCATGCGCCGCTATTAACGACCTACTCCCTTTCCAGGGGAGCCCCTTCGGCCAGCTTGGGTACTTCTCCAAATGGCAGAAATAAAAACGGAGAGGGTGGGATTCGAACCCACGCGCCCTTGCGGACAAACGGTTTTCAAGACCGCCTCGTTATGACCACTTCGATACCTCTCCATATTCTGTATTTAGCTATCGCCATTGCCTTTAATCCGCAACGCAAAAACTACTATACCAAATCCTGTCATTCTTGTCAATAACTTTTTTAATATTTTTTGACATTTTATTTTGAATGTATCAAGATTCTTATGTGATATTCCGTGTTTTTAATTGTTCATCTTAGCGACGTGTTTTATCTTATCACGCTACAATGTCCTTGTCAACACCTTTTTCTCATTTTTTTCACATTTTTTGGCAGGATAGTTGCTATCACGGCTCACAAGCCGCTCCTGGAGCGTGTTTGAAAGAGCATTTCCAACAGGATATCATGGCGTTTCTTGTAATAAATTTTCTGCAATTTTTAAATCTTCTGGTGTTGTTATCTTTATATTTTCATAGGATCCCTGCACCAGCCTGACAGGTGTGTCCGTAAAATACTCTACAACCATCGCATCATCAGTGACTGCCACACCTTCCGCTGATAATCTGTATTCTTCTGACAACAGCTTTTCATATGCAAGCGTGATTAATTTTTTTTCAAATACCTGTGGTGTCTGTATCTGCCATACCAGCGAACGGGCAGGCGTCTCTGCCACATAACCTCTTTGGTCGGCAATTTTGATTGTATCCTTTACGGGCATCCCTACAATACATGCCTTGGAAAGCTGCACTTCACTGTATGCCCTTTTTATTATCTCATGGTTTACAAAAGGTCTTGCCCCGTCATGGATAAAGACATAGTCGCATGGCCAGTCTATGCTTCCAAGACCGTTTGCCACAGAATGATACCGCTCTAATCCGCCTGCAACGACAGCCCTCACTTTGCGAAACCCATATTTTTCAACAATCGTTTCCCTGCAGAAAAGCTCCTCTCCCATTCCGACTACCAGCACAATATCATCTACCAGACTATCCTCAAAAGCTTTCAAAGAATAAAACAGCACCGGTTTGTCTTTTATGAGCAGATACTGCTTATGCACGCTTGCCTGCATTCTTTTTCCTTTTCCTGCCGCCAGCACGATAGCAGTTGTCCTGAGTTCCCTGGTTTTCATCTCACTGACCTCCATCATACCCGAATCATTACCTTTCGCCCAGCCGGAGATTGGGTATGGCATTCAAATCATATCCGCTTCTTGTCCCCTTGATATATTCATAGTAACCTGCCACACCGATCATTGCTGCGTTGTCCGTACAGAAAACAGGCGACGGGTGGAAAAATGCAATCTTCTGGTTGCTGCAGGCTGTCTCAAAGGCTGCCCGAAGTGATGAATTGGAAGCCACACCGCCCGCTATCGCAAACTTATCGAATCCATACGCCTTCACCGCGTGGAGGGAATGTTCCACAAGGACGTCGACCACTGCCTTTTGAAAAGATGCCGCCACGTCTGCGCGATTGACGGCTATTCCTTTCATTTCGCAGGAATTCAGATAGTTCAAAACGGCGGATTTCAGCCCGCTGAAGCTAAAATCATAATCAGAACCGTCTACTTTTGCCCGCGGAAACTTGACTGCATCCGGATTCCCTTCTTTTGATAGTTTGTCAATTTTTGGTCCTCCCGGATAGCCAAGCCCTATCGCCCGCGCTACTTTGTCAAACGCTTCCCCGGCGGCATCATCCCTTGTACAGCCCAGTATTTCATATTCCCCATAGTCCTTTACGATGACGAGATGTGTATGCCCTCCCGACACCACCAGACAGGCAAAAGGCGGTTCCAGCTGTTTGTTTTCAATATAGTTTGCACTGATATGTCCTTCTATGTGGTGTACACCGACAAGCGGCTTGCCTGTCGCAAAGGCAATTGCTTTCGCTGCAGAAACACCGACAAGAAGCGCCCCCACAAGTCCCGGTCCATATGTCACTGCTATCGCCGTGATATCCTCAAGCGTCACGCCCGCTTCTTTTAAGGCTTCTTCTATGACCTGATTTATTTTTTCAATATGTTTTCTTGATGCAATCTCAGGCACAACCCCTCCATACAGGGTGTGCAAATCAATCTGTGACGATATGATGTTGGACAAAACCTGCCGTCCGTTTTTTACAACGGATGCCGCAGTCTCGTCGCAGGAGCTTTCTATCGCAAGTATGTGTACATCTTCTCTATTTTCCATGAATCAACCAAACCTTTCCTGAAATCACTGTGCAGGCTGCTCCGGATTGACTACGTCAAAACCAAAAATTTTCCAGCGGCTTGTATCCACATCCCTGCGCAACACAAAAACTTCCTGCGTTGTCTTATAATCCGCGCCGCTTTTTATCGTATAGGTACAGTACAGTTTTGCGTACTTTCTGCCTTCACTCGTGTACTCCTCCACCTCAGTACTTCTTGAGGTTGTGTACGTGGAAATTGTATATCCGCTATTCAGGAAATCCTCAACGTCTTTTTTCAAATTCTTGATGTACTCATCTCTTGGATTATTTTCCGCAAGCTCGGCATCATATAACGCCAGCATCTTGTCCGCCATCTGCTCAAGCTGCTCCTCTGTGTACTTTTCATTATAGAGGCACTTTGTAATATCACTGTAATATTTCAAAAGCTCCCTCGGTGTCGGCGGATAGTCCGTGTCCAGATTTTTCAAAAGCACATCCTGTACTTCCGTGACGACCGTCTCCTCGTCTGTGTCTCGGAAGTTGGACAGATAGAAATAATACCCCCCCACCATTGCGATCAGTATCACAATTATAATTCCTACCTTAACTTTCCCCATCTGCTTTTCCCCTTTCTTCATCCTCAAACAATAATTCCTCGCTCCATCCGTCTTTTGCAATATAAGTCTGCGGAAATACTGCCTGGACATTTTTTTTATATTCTTCCGGTCTTGTGAGCGACGGCGAATAATGCGTCAGCCACATTTTCGTGACGTTTGCTTCCTTTGCCATCTGTGCCGCCTCATAAAAGGTCATGTGCTTGTACTCTTTTGCCTTGTCTTTTTTTTCCGGCTCTCCGTACATTCCTTCACATATAAATAAATCGGCATTTTTTGCATTTTTGATAATACTGTCCGTAGGTCTTGAGTCGGTGCAGTATGTAACTTTTATCCCTTTTCGCGGCTCTCCCATTACCATATCCGGCGTATATGTGCCGTCAGGAAGTTCCACCGTCTCGCCCTTTTGCAGTTTTCCCCAATATCTTCTGTCAAGCCCGAGCGCCATCGCTTTGTCCAGCTGGAATTTGCCCTTTCTGTCTATCTCAATGCTGTATCCATAGCAGATAACATTATGGTTGACCCGGAATGCCGTAATCCGGAATCCGTCAAATCCAAAGCTCTGCTCCTGTTCGGTTATTTCCATATACTGGATTTCAAACGGCAGCTCCGGCGCCACGACGCGCAACGCATTGACGATTCGGGAAAGCCCTTTTGGCCCTATCATCACCAGCGGGGTTGTCTTCTCTGCATTTCCCATGGTTAGCAGCATCCCTGGCAGCCCTGATATATGGTCTGCATGATAATGTGTAAAACACATAATATCTATCGGTTTGGGGCTCCATCCTTTTTCCTTCATGGCTATCTGCGTCCCTTCGCCGCAGTCTATCAGAATACTCGTTCCGTTGTACCGTGCCATCAGCGAAGTGAGCCATCTATAGGGAAGCGGCATCATTCCTCCTGTTCCCAGTAAACATATGTCCAGTATAATAATCACCCTTCCTTAATTTTGTATCGTAAACTCAAACAGTTCCGTGTGCTCCGATGCCAGCCATTTTTTCATAATGACTGCATCATCCTTTGGTCTTTCATAAAAATTCGGACGAATTCCCAGCGGGACAAAGCCCTGACTCTCATACAGCCTGCGCGCCGCCATATTCCGGCTTCGCACTTCCAGCGTAAATGCCGTCATGCCATATCTTTCTGCCCCCAGTTTTAAAAGCGCGGTCAAAAGTGCGGTTGCAATTTTGTTTCCTCTGTATGCTTCCCTGACTGCCACATTTGTAATATCGCCTTCTCCGGCAGCATTTGTGAGCATACATCCCCCAAAAATGCGGTCAGATGCATCTGTTTCCGCATTATCCGCCTCTGCCACAAGATAAACCCTGTCAGGATTTGTGAGTGTTTCCTCAAAATCCTTATATTTCCATGGCATGGAAAAGCAGGATGCCTCCAGATCCGTTACTTCCGTCAAATCTTCCTGCCGCATTTCGCGTATATGATAGTTTAATGGCACTTGTCCCCACCTGCCTTTTTATTCTGTTTCTTCTTTCCGCTCTGCCCGCTCCCGTTCTGCCTGGGAAAGCCGCAGATACTCAGGTGCATGCTCCCACGCGGTCTCCTGCACGCCGTTTTGGTACAGGACACTGCCAAGCGCGCCTACGCAGGATGCCCTCTGCCGGTTGCAGCATGCAGGTGCAAAACTATAGTTTACCGTGACAAGCTCTGCTATTCTGCTGCTGTAGGCATCGACGCCGTCCCCTAAAAATATTACTTCCATTCCCAGCGCATTGATTTGCTGCGCAATTTCTGCAATATCCACTGCGCACTGCTTTTGCAGGACATGCATTTCATATCCGGAGCTTTCCTCTATGCCTTTCCGAAATGTGTACAGCCCGGTGTATACCTGGTTTCTGCGGGCATCCATAAGCGGACATATCAGTTTGTCGCTGCCATAGAGATTGTATGCCAGGGAATCTACTGTGGGCACTGGGATAATGGGAATTTCCAGCGCAAGCCCTAATCCCTTTGCTGTCGCCGCACCAATCCGCAGCCCTGTGAAAGAACCGGGTCCTGCCGCGATTGCTATGGCATCTATCGTGTTCAGGTCCAGCTCTGTCATGCGCTTTATCTCATCCAGCATCGGCAGAAGTGTCTGTGAGTGCGTCTTTTTGTAATTGACTGTATACTCTGCAATGGTAATATTATCGTCCACTATCGCCGCCGATGCCACAAGCCCCGAACTGTCCAGTGCAAGAAGCTTCATACCTTCATCCTCCGTTCCCTTTTTTCTTTTCCCTGTTTTTTTCTATCGTAATCCTGCGGTAGTCACAGCCCTTCCCGAGATTCTTTTCTATTTTTATATGTTTTGCTTCAGGCGGTATCAAATCTGAAATTAGCTCCGCCCACTCTATCAGGCACACACCATCACCAAAAAAATAGTCTTCATATCCAATCTCGTACATTTCCTCCACATCACCGATGCGGTATACATCGAAATGGTAGAGCGGCATCCGCCCCTCCTCATAAATCTGTACAATCGTAAATGTCGGGCTGCTGACATGCGACCGGATGCCCAGCCCGGCTGCCACTCCCTGCGCAAATACAGTTTTACCGGCTCCAAGACTGCCGCTTAGTGTATATATCTCTCCCGGTTTCGCGGAAAGTCCCAGTTTCCTGCCTGCCGCAAATGTTTCCTCCGGACTGTTTGTCTCAACATATTTTCCCAGATGGTCTCCAATATATTCAATACTGCCATTCATAAAAATCCTCCTCCACCTTTTCCAAACAGTTCCTAAAACCGTATTTTTACTTTTTTGGGGGGCATATGGGTTGATATCATCTGTATCAACGCTTCTTTTTTGTCTCCCAGATCCTTTTTGGGAAAGATGGATGCTGCCGTTCTGGACGTATACAGGATAATGCTCTTTCCTGTCGAGACTGCCTTCACGCAGCTGTCCCAGTCCTGCCGCTCCTCACTCTCTCCCTGCGAGACACTGATTCCTTCCTCTGTCATTTTGTAATGAAGCGGATTTTTAAATGCCGGATTATTCTGTGCCTGCTGCACTGCTTTCAGAAACAGCGCGCATGGAAGATATGCAATCAAAACGACTCCTGCAATAAGATAAATAATATATTTTGTCGAGGCAAATGCCATAAGCAGAAATACCCCGACCAGTGTTCCAAGCATCCCTGAAAAGCTGGTGTATGTATGAAACAGAAGGTAATCATAAAGCGCGCCCGCCGTTACTTTGACATCAAATTCCATTTCCATATTCCGTACTTCCTTTCCGCACTTGTTTGCACATAGAAGCACCTGTATTTTTCAAGATACAGGTGCTTCCAGTATATGCACTCTACATACTTTCTTTATACAGTATACCAAAAAGTGGTCAAAGTGCAAGTCTTGTATGATATTATTCGCGTCTACTCATGACGCAGCGCCTCGATAGGGCTTAATTTTGCCGCCTTTCTTGCCGGATAAATTCCGAAAAAAATACCAATCAGGGAGGAAAATCCGGTTGCCGCGAGCACGACCTTCGGGTCAATAACTGCTTCCATGCCGGCCATTCCCATGCTCGCCGCTATTCCACAGATTCCTTTTGCGCCGAGCACCCCCAGGATAATTCCTACAAATCCGCCAATCAGCGTGATAATCACCGCCTCCATGAGAAACTGGAACAGGATGGAGCCTGTCTTTGCCCCGAGTGCCTTTCTGATACCGATTTCCTTTGTCCGCTCTGTCACAGACACCAGCATGATGTTCATGACGCCAATACCGCCGACGATGAGTGCAATGCCCGCCACAAGCATGATAAAGATGGTCACATAATTTAAAATATCACTAATCATGCCAACCTGGCTTGCCATGTCATATGCCTGGATATACTCTTTCCCACGCACATTATATCGGGCCTCCAGAAGACTTTTCACCTGTCTTGAAATTTCGGTGACATACTCTGACGAATCCGCAAATACGATAAACGAGGAAAATTCATCTGTGTAATATCCATACAGCGCTTCCAGCGTTGTGAGCGGGATTTCCATTGACACGTCTGCACTTGTACCTGTTGTCATCTGTTTTGCCAGGGAATCATTGTCCTTTCGGATTCCTACAATCGTGAAATCTTCTGTAATTCCCCACAGGCTCATGTTGACATCCATCCCTATGACATCCGTGGAACCAAACATTTTCTTGGCGCCCCGCTCGGAGATAACGCACACTTTCGCCGCACTTTGCGCCTCGCTTTTGTTGTAATATCTTCCCCGGATGATTGGCGCCGTGTCAAAATACAGCAGCGATTCGTTTCCGAACATCGGCGACACAGAGAAAGTTCCTTTTGTGCTCTGGGCAGTCGCCTGCGAGCCAAAATTCCACACATCGGTCGCTCCCTTTACATGTGGAACCTTTTCCAGAATCATATCCAAATCATCATTGGTAAATAATATGGAATCTGCCTCGTCACTTGGCACATCCGCATAGAACTGGACGTATCCCCCCACCAGCTCGTCGAGCTGTCCGCTGATGCCGACTTTAAATCCGTTTCCTGCCGAGACAATCAGAATCACTGATGAGATACCGATAATGATGCCCAGCATGGTCAAAAAGGAACGTCCCTTGTTGCTGCGGATATTCATCAGGGCTATTTTTACATACTCGATTATTCTAGCCATTGTCTGTCTCAGCCTCCGTCTGGGTCTCTGTCTCCGTCTGCTCCTGCGATGCCGGTGTGCTTTCTGTCACAGGCGATGCCATGCCTCTGCCGGGCATTGCCATGACTGGCATTCCCTCCTCAAGCGCCATTCCGTAAGCGGATGAGGTCACAATTTCCTGATTTTCCGAAAGCCCATCTGATATCTGGATGTATGTTTCTGAGGAGATACCTGTCTTAATATATTTTTTTGCCAGGATACCGTTTTCATTCAGATAACAAAATTCTCCCTGGCTATCGACATTGACTGCCTCCACCGGAACCTGTAACACACCTTGTTCCCTCGCTGTCAGAATCTTTAGCTTTGCCTCGATTCCCAGAAAAATATTTTCATCGGGGTTGTCAATATGCACTCTTGCCGCCACCATCGGCGTGCCGGATGAGTTTGCTTCCGCCACATGATTAATTTTGGAGACGGTCCCGCTGTATGTCTTTCCTGAAATTATAATCTCTGCCGGCTGCCCTACGGCAAGCGTCTCGAGCGCGTATTTGGAAGCCTGGAATTCAACGCAGACATTGTCAAAGCTCTCAAGAACCATGAGCTGTGCGCCCTCCTGAACCGTCGCCCCCTCGACAACATTCAGCTCGGAAACAACACCGTTAAAGCCTGCGACAACACCGCCTAGTGCCTCCTCGTACTTTTTCTCGGCATCCGCACTTTCCAATTCCGACTTCTCCTTGTTGAGCTGATAGCCTGCAAGCTTGTTGCCGTTTACAACTGCCGACTCCGCCCCCGCCTTTGTGCTCTTTGCCTCGGCAAGGCGCTCCTGGTAATCGGCAAGGTCTTTCTTTGCCTGCGTGAGCATGTCTTCCCATCCATAGTCGGTCTTGTAGTCAGAAAGTAAATTCAGGTCATTGTTCAGCTTATTCAGCTCATTCTGCTTTTCTACTTTTTTGCGCATAAGCATTTCCACGTCGGTATCTTCATCCGGCATCTGAAGCGCAAGGTCATACGCGTTCATTTCTTTCTGGACACTGTATATCTTTGCATACAAGTCCGACTTTTTCAGTGCAGTGATATCTGTTATGCCGTTTGTCAGGTCATCTATGTACTTTTCATAATTGTCGATTGCCGCCTCACACTCCGCAATATCCGCCTCTGCCTGTGCCAGCTTTGTCTTCTGCTCGTTGTTGCTTTGTATGTTGGAGTTGTAATCCGCGGAACTGATTTTTCCCTGCAATTCACTCTGCTGCTTTGCGTAAGCCACTGCCTCTTTGTCGAAGCAAAGAAGTACGTCGCCTGCCTTTACCACATCGCCCTTTGTCACTTCTATCGCCTCGACTTTCGCATTTGCAGGTGCGAAGAACGTGGTCGCCTCCTCTGCCATTACTTTTCCGCTGACACTTAGCTCCGTGTCGATATCGCCTACCGATACTGCCTGTGTATACACAGGAATTGCGGCGGTTGCGCCTTTCATGGAATTTTTGATAAACAGTACCACCACGAGCACGACTGCTATGGGTATCGCTATCCTTATCCATTTCTTTTTGCGTCTGCCTGTTTTTTTGTCTCCCTTACTCATTGTCTGTTTCCTCCATAACTTCTTCATTTATGATATTCGCGCGGCTTCGCATCCCGCTGTCCGATACGATTTTGCCGTCACGGATTTTGATGACCCGGTCTGCCTGTTCGGCTATCTCATTGTCATGCGTTATCAGTATTACAGTTCTACCCTCGCCGTGAAGTTCACGCAGTATCTGCATAATCTCCTTTGTTGAATTGGAGTCCAGATTACCGGTAGGCTCATCTGCCAATATAATCGGCGGCGCCTGCGCGATTGCCCTTGCGATTGCCACCCGCTGCTGCTGGCCTCCGGACATCTCAGCCGGCTTATGGTCAAGCCTGTGCGCAAGCCCTACTTTCTCAAGCGCCCGCAATGCGAGCTGTTCCCGCTCTTTTTTCCCGACACCGCGGTAAATCAGCGGAAGTGTGACATTCTCCACTGCCGTGAGATTCTGTATCAGGTTAAATCCCTGGAAGATAAAGCCGATTTCCCTGTTTCTGACATCCGAAAGTTCATCATCCACCATGTCCGAAACATCTGTGCCATGCAGCATGTATGTACCTTCCGTCGGCACGTCAAGACAGCCGAGCATATTCATAAGCGTTGATTTTCCAGAACCAGAATGTCCGATGATTGCGACAAATTCCTTCTCACAGATTGTAAGATCCACTCCGTCAAGTGCCCGGACTTCATTTTCACCGGGGTTATAAATCTTTCTCATATTCCTGATTTCTATTAATGTATTATCCATGGTCTCTTACTCCTCACAATGATTCTTCACTTCATATTTGTTCTGAACGTCTGCGTTTCCCAATTTCATTTTCGTGTTCTCCTTCTGCTGTCCTATCATAGCACTGTTACTTAATTTTGTCTTTAACATTTTCTTAATTTTACATTAATTTACATTTCATAAAAAATGTATAAACATGTGTCTTTATTTATGCATTTTTTATAAATTTTCCGTAAATGTTTTGGAAATAAAAGCCTAAAAAACTATAAAAAAGATGAGCGCCGGCGCGCTCATCTAGCAAAAAGCTTTGCTTTTTGTTTAAATGGTCTACGCTTTCGCAATTTCCTATTACATAAAAAATCGGGTGCCGCGCACCCGATTGCAAAACGTTTTGTTGTAATTTCCTTAGTTGCTATTTTCCAAAAGATATCCGTACTCCCCCCAGACATCTTTTGTGACTGTCCGTTCCATTTTCTCATACTCGGCGCGGACTGCCAGCAGGATATGTTCCATGGTCAGGTTTGTCCCATGTTGGACTGCCATCACACATGCCACATAGACCACATTCTTTATCATTCCGCCGGAAAAATCAAACTGGCACGCCAGATAGTCCAAATCCAGTTCTCCCCTTGGCAGCTGCGGCGGCAGGCAGTCCTCCCAGATGCTCCTGCGTATTTCGGCATCGGGCGGCTGGTATTTCAGGACATATTTCATCCTCCGCAGAAATGCCTTGTCAATATTATTGTAGAAATTTGTGGCGAGAACCACCACACCGTCAAACTGCTCAATCCGCTGCAATATGTACGACACTTCCATATTGGCATATCTGTCCTTTCCCTCCGTCACTTCCCCGCGCTTTCCAAAAAGCGAGTCTGCCTCATCAAAAAAGAGCACTGGCCTTGCCTTCGCCGCAAATGCAAATATCTGTTCGAGATTCTTCTCTGTCTCGCCGATATACTTGTCAAGCACATGTGACAAGTCCACCTGGTAAAGCGGTATTCCCAGCTCTTTTGCAAGCGCATGCGCGGTCATGGTTTTTCCTGTTCCCGGAGGTCCTGAAAGGAGGACGGTCACTGCCCTGCCGTATGGATATTTTCTTTTCAGGTTCCACTCTTCAAAAATTTTGTACCCGTCCCTCACACTGCTGCATACCTGCCCCAACAGCTTTTTCATGTGCTGCGGCAGCTTCAGGTCTGAAAATCCGACCGTGGGATATAAAATCTGTCCAAAAACCTTTTCCTGACTTTGATACAGGACGGCATCGCATATGCGCGTAAGGGTCTCCGGATTGGTCTCCCCCATGCAGCGCCACGTCTCCACTGCGTGGGCAATCTCACTTGCGGAAAGACTGTACCGGACAGAATTATATGCACAGTCCAGCGGAATCTGGTACTGTTGGGCAAATCCCTGAAACACTGCCTCCCGCTCCTCCCTGGTCGTCTCAGCAAACGCAAGGGTGCGCGTCTGGTAGCTCCTGTCTGCCGCCAGGCGCAAATCCTGCTCCGCACACAATATGACAGAACAGTCCGCTTCCAGGAACGGACAGACTGCTGTCTCTTCGAATGCAGCCATGGATATCTGGAATTGTGACAGCTGCGTGGCTGTAATGCCGTAAATACAAACCAGCGCACCATAAAGAAATGCGGCATGAACCAGCTTCGCCCAAAAGCGCTCCGTTTCTTCCCCAAAAGGATTTCCGCACTTTTCCAAATCGACAAGCAGCATATCCTTTCCCAGCCGGTGCGCAATATGCTTTGCAAGGAAGCGGCGACCGCCTTTTCCCGACAACATCAATATTTTTGCACCGGATTGTGTCTCCCTGAGCCATTCCGCCCCTTTCTGTGCCATATCCTGCCTGATAAACATGGGCGCCAGGGCATCGTCACGACTGACCCATTCCACTTCCCCGAAAAAAATCTTGTCCGGCCGGTCATCCCCTGACAGATAGGACAGCAGCACGTCATCTCCCTCGACCGCCGCAAACGAAAGCGGTATTTTTTTCCGGTCAATCCAGCAGACTCTGCGTATTTTGTACAGCCACCGCATCGTGTCGGAATAGCCCGCATATGGAACGCCTTCTATCTCGGCGGCAAGCTGAATGGTCACAATATTGCCCGTGTAATAGCTTAAGTATGCGGCGAACTCCGGTACATACATTGCGGCGATGCAGAGGTCAAGCGCGCTGCAGAGTATATCTGATTCCAGTCCGTCCTCTTTGTCCTGCGGATCTGCGCCGTTCATCCGGGAAATCAGACTGTAATATCGTGCTGCCTGCACTCCCTTGTCCTGCTGCCATTGGTCCAGTGCCTCCTCGGTCAGCCGTGCTGTCAGTGCGCGCAGATACGGAAAGCGCTCAAAGCTTTCTGTTCGCCCCGTCTCCTGCATGTACATATAAGTCTTTAAAATAATGCGGTATATTGCCGTCTCAAGAAAATTCATCCTTCTTAACCTTGTTTCCTATTGTTTTGCCTTGCTCTCCTTGTCCAGCCGCATGGTCAGGGAAATGCGCTTCTTTGCCATGTCCACATCCAGAACCTTGACATCCACGATGTCTCCAACACTAACTGCCTCGAGCGGGTGTTTGATAAACTTATCAGTAATCTGGGAAATGTGCACCAGTCCGTCCTGATGTACGCCAATGTCCACAAACACACCGAAGTCAATGACATTGCGGACTGTTCCCTTTAAAATCATATCGGGCTTTAGGTCTTTCATCTCGAGGACATCACTTCGCAATATCGGCTTTGGCATATTTTCGCGCGGATCGCGCGCCGGTTTTTCGAGCTCTTTCAGGATATCCGTAAGTGTTATCTCACCAATTCCGAGTTCTTCCGCCATCTTTTTCTTGTCCCTGACGCGCCTCTCCAGTCCGCCTGCTGCCTGCGGTGCGGGATCTTCACTTTTACTGCCCTGGGACTGCGCTGCATCGAGCGTCACGCCGCCCATGGCTGCCGCGAGCGCTTTTCCCATTGCCGTGCTGGTATTCTTGATGACGATATTCTGCTTTTTATTATTTCTTTTCTTATTGTCCTGCTTTGGTGTCTTTACAGTCTTTGCCGACGCTGCGTTTTTCTGGATTTCCTTTAAGTCTTCCATGGAAATATCCAGTTTCTCCAAAAGCCTGAGTGCCGCATCATACGACTCGGGATGTACGCTTGTGGCGTCGAGCGGATTGTCACCGTCAGGAATGCGCATGAAGCCTGCGCACTGTTCAAACGCCTTGGGTCCTAACTTCGCCACCTTGAGCAGCTGTTTCCTGTTGCTGAACCGTCCGTTTGTCTCCCTGTAATCCACGATATTTTTCGCGATTGTCTTATTGATTCCCGAAATGTATTCGAGCAGCGAGGCAGATGCGGTGTTTAAATCCACGCCAACCTTGTTGACAGAATCCTCCACGACGCCGTTGAGGGCTTCGCTGAGTTTCTTCTGGTTCATGTCGTGCTGGTACTGTCCTACACCGATGGATTTGGGGTCAATTTTTACCAGCTCCGCGAGCGGATCCTGCAGGCGCCTTGCAATCGACGCGGCGCTTCTCTGCCCTACATCAAAATTGGGGAACTCCTCTGTCGCGAGCTTGCTTGCCGAATAGACGGAAGCTCCTGCCTCATTTACAATGACATACTGCACTGGCGTGTCAAGCTCCTTAATCAAATCCACGATAACCTGCTCGGACTCGCGGGAAGCCGTTCCGTTTCCGACAGAAATCAGACTTACATTGTACTTGCTGATAAGTTTCTTCAGCTCTTTTTTGGATTCTTCCACTTTATTCTGGGGCGCTGTCGGATAGATGACCTTTGTGTCAAGCACCTTTCCCGTGGCATCCACAACGGCAAGCTTACAGCCTGTCCGGAATGCGGGATCCCAGCCAAGGACGACCTTTCCGGCAATCGGGGGCTGCATGAGCAGCTGCTCCAGGTTTTTGCCAAACACGGCAATTGCACCGTCCTCCGCCTTCTCTGTAAGCTCATTTCGGATATCCCGCTCAATGGCGGGCGCTATCAGCCTGTTGTAGCTGTCCGCGATGGTCTCCTGCAATGCGGGTGTGGTATTCGCGTTGTCCTTTGTGATTAATTTTTTTTCCAGAAAACGGATAATACGCTCTGTTGGCGCTTCTATCTTAACCGTGAGAATCTTTTCATTCTCTCCCCGGTTGAGCGCCAGTACCCTGTGCCCTGCAACCTTGCTTATGGGCTCTTCAAAATCATAGTACATCTCGTAGACGCTCTGTGCCTTTTCATCCTTTGCCGTACTTGTAATCCTGCCTTCCTCGAACGTTGCCTGACGGATATAGGAGCGGTAGTCCGCCTCGTCCGATATCATCTCGGCTATGATATCCATGGCTCCCTGGAGCGCTTCTTTTACGTTCTTTACTTCTTTCTCCTCGCTCACATAGGGTTCTGCCTCCTCTAACAGGGACTTTGCCGTCTCCTGCTCAAGAATGATATCTGCCAGTCCGTCAAGCCCTTTCTCCTTTGCCACGCTGGCCCTTGTTTTTCTCTTTGGTCTGTATGGAAGATACAGGTCGTCAACTGCTACCATTGTCTCAGCCGCAAGAATCTTTTCCTTTAACTCCTCTGTCAGCTTGCCCTGTTCCTCAATGCTTCCGAGAACCTGCTCCTTTTTGTCCTCCAGATTTCTAAGGTAACCGAGCCGTTCATTGAGGTTTCTCAAAACCTCATCATTTAACGAGCCTGTGACTTCCTTGCGGTATCTGGAGATGAACGGAATGGTATTGCCCTCATCTATCAGCTTTACGGCAGCCTCAACCTGCCATTTTTCAACATTTAGTTCTTCCTTTAGCTTTAAAATAATGTCCATTGCTATCTATTTCCCTCTTTATATTTTTTGTGCACACACGATGTCCGCCGCGTCATAACAGCACAGCGGCTAAGATGCATCAGGCTTTGCTGCCAGCCAGACGCTTGGCAGTAATATTATAATTATATGATAAAATGCGCCTGCATTCAAGAAATTTTATTGTTTTCTTTTTCTAAACATGTTACAATATGCTGTATTATCATATTTATTTAGAAAGGATATCGTTGGTAAAATTATGCAGCAACCCCAATATAAAAGTAACTTTGAATTAAAACTGATGGCAAAGATACAGACCAGCCATCGCTTCGGAATCCTTCTGGGCACTATTATACTAAAGTTTATTATCACCTCACTGGTGGCTGACCTTGTCACCTCCCTCGTTCCCGCGCAATCGGCAGCCGGCTCTGTGATAAGTTACATTCTGCTGTTTGCGGTGAATGTTGCCGCTTCCCTGCTGAGTGTCGGCGCAGCCTTTGTTTTTTTAAAAACAGCCTGTAACATGAAAAGCTCACTTGAGGACTTATTTTGCGGGTTCCGGAAGAATACCCTGAAAATCCTGCAGGTAGGCGCTGTCATCGCACTGATTGAATCCATCTGCGTCATTCCTTTTAATATCGCATCCATGCAGTATACGAACGTTATTGATTCGATTCCTTTTATCAGTGAAAATTCAATCAGTGGATTTAGCCCCTTGTTATATGGAAATCTTATGAACAATGAAGAATTTCTGGAGGCATACAGTGTCCTGTACAGCGCCACAATGAAGCTGTGCGTCATCATGGTTGTGTGCTCTGCCATTTCCCTTATCCTGACACTGCCATTCTTTCCTGCATTTTTCATGATACTGGACTTTCCTGACTGGAACGTCTCTACTATTTTGCGGAGAAGCTTTGAGGTCATGCACGGCAATAAGTTACGGCTGTTTTTACTGTACGTGAGCTTTGTCCCTTCGTTCCTGTTCAGTGCGTTTGCCTGCTGCATCCCGCTTATATGGGTTCTTCCATATATGAATATGGCGACAGCCAATTTTTATCTGGATTTGATGGCGGTGCGGAACAAATCAATTAACACCCCTTCGTAAACAACCCATGTACCTTGCTTAAAAAATATTGTATAACGCATTGCCTTTGTGCTATAATCAATATAGAATGTAAATAAAATCGGCTAATTTTTAGCTATATTGGCGGTCAAAAGACTGACCGCCCAGTGGTTGCGATTGGAGGTCGCTGATGAAAAAAATTGCCTTAATAATGGATGGATGGAAACGTTTCTTTACATATGCATGGCCTGCTGGTATCCTGCAGAGAATCCGGGAGTCAGGTGAGGATATCAACCTCTATATTTTTAATGGTGATAGTCAAAAAGTGTGTTGTTAATGGAAAATTGAATTGAATGCAATAT
>CARTDA010000065.1:0-16435 GCA_949066965.1 uncultured Lachnospiraceae bacterium | reverse complement strand
AAGATGTAAGAGTTGGAAATTGCAAATATCTGCTTAATCAGCAGACACTAAATAATCCCGAAAAGGAGAAGCGGATAAATAACTTAATCAAGTCTGCGTAAAAGAAATTGCAATTAGAGCTGATATGAGGCAAGGAAAAAAGTATTTCAAATAACTGTATATTATACTGCGTCATTAGGTGTTGTAGGACTGTATACACTTTGTAATAAACACAGATAATATATCGGAAAACAGGCAGGAAAAACGGAATTTTTTCGTTTTTTTCTGCCTGTTTTACAATATATAAACATAAAAATCAATTTTGGGATATTTTCTTTGAATCTGAAAAAATTTTTTTCACACCCTTCCAGCCCGCATAAAATAAGGGTTTCAGAAAAACCAACATTACCTATAGTTCCGGAATTGGGCAAAAACGGAACTATAGCTCCATTTATTAATTCGACAAAATATGATAAAATTTGTAATATTTGTACTTCATAAATATCGACTGGTAAATATTGGTAAAAAACATGTTATTTTATTTATAAATTTTGGACTGCCGGAGTGAAATGTTCCGTTGCAATTTAGGAGGAAGCCATGCTGAAAATTGGTTCAGTGATTGACGGAAAATATAAAATATTGAATCAGATAGGCAAGGGCGGCATGAGTGTAGTGTATCTGGCGATGAATGAGCGCGCCAACAAGCAGTGGGCAGTAAAGGAAGTCAGGAAAGACGGCGTGCAGGATTTTGAGGTGGTCAGGCAGGGGCTGATTGTCGAGATGGAGATGCTCAAGAGACTGCGGCATCCCTACCTTCCGACAATCATTGATGTAATAGATACGGATGACAGTTTTTTGATTGTGATGGACTATATCGAGGGGAAACCGCTGAGCAGGGCACTGGCGGAGCATGGTGCGCTGCCGCAGGAGTATGTGATTGAGTGGGCGAAACAGCTGTGTGAAGTGCTGGGCTACCTGCATACAAGGGAAAAGCCCATTATCTACAGGGACCTGAAGCCGGACAACATCATGCTCAGACCGGACGGGACCATTACACTGATTGATTTCGGGATTGCGCGGGAGTACAAGGAGTATGCCACGCATGACACAAGGGCGCTCGGGACGCAGGGATACGCGGCGCCGGAACAGTTCGGGGGACAGGGGCAGACGGATGCGCGCACGGATATTTATGGGCTGGGAACGACGCTGTACCACCTTGTGACAGGGTATAACCCGTCGGAGCCGCCATATGAGATATTCCCCATCCGCCACTGGAATCCGTCGCTCTCACAGGGACTGGAAAAAATAATCTGGAAATGCATACAGCGGAACCCGAAAGACCGTTACCAGTCCTGCGCCGAGATACTCTATGCGCTGGAACATTATCAGGATCTGGACAACAGGCGTTCGCTGAAGCTGAAACTAAAGCTTGCATCATTTCTGACCATGACGGTGCTTACGGCTGCGTTGTCCCTGACATCCTTCTGGGCGTACTATACAAAGACAACCATGATGACACAGAGCTATGACGCCTGCATTGAAGATGGCAGGAGCGGCGCGACGGCAGAGGAACAGTTCGGATATTATGTGCAGGCAATGCAGCTGATGCCGGGCGAGCAGCAGGCGTACCTCGATATGATAGACAGGCTGTACCTTAGTGATGACATTTTGACAGCAGATGAAGACCAGCAGCTGCGGACCCTGTTAATCAGGAAAACAGGTTCGGGAAAGACATACGAGGAGGCGTTAAAGGAAAACGCCCCGGGATATGAGGAGCTGGCATACAGGCTCGGCATCGCGTATTTTTATTCGTATGAAGACCAGGGCAACAAGGCGATGTCCACAAAGTGGCTGACCATCGCGGCGAACGCGGAAAGCTTAAACGAGAGCCAGGTGCAGAGGGCGGCAAAGCTTGGAAAGATTGCGGAGTATTACGCGAAGCTCGGCGTTGAGAGCAAGTCCGGCGATGACAATATCAGCTATGCGGATTACTGGAACGATTTGTGCCAGGTTACGGAGGGAAACATCACACAGATGGACAACGCCACGACAGCCCTGATGGTATACCGGGAGATGGTGTACCAGATTTATGTGAACGGCATGAAGTTCAAGAAGGCAGGCGTGTCAAAGGCGGAATTGCAGGGGCAGCTGGACAATGTCAGGGAACGCCTGAAAACGGATATCGGCGCACAGGCGGCAGGAAACGAGCGTGTGCAGGCGCTTGCCGGCGAGGTGCAGGAGAATTTGGAACAGGCGCAGCGAGTACTCAATGACTATGAGATATGGAATGGAGAGGGACAATGAATGGGTGGATTTTGCTGACAGACATCGTGTATGTACAGGAGTCAATTTTGCGGTACCACAAAATATTTTACTACTGCCGGCTGCTTGCGGTAGTGTGCGGCGGACTCTCCGTCATGCTTTTTATCGCGCTGGGGATTCCGGGCGTGCTGGGTGAAATTACAGGCGTGTCCGCAAAGAAAATGATAAGGAAATTTGAGCAGAACAATGCGGCGGCAATGCGCCATACGCAGAAGAAGTTCTTTGAGACAGGGAAAGGGCTGTCATGGGAAATCAAAAAGGACGGCGGGCAGAATCAGCGGACGGCGGTTTTGGATGAGACGACCGTGCTGCAGCAGGACACAGGCGGCGTGACAAGGGCACTGGACACAGGCGCTGAGGATATCAATGCGACAAGGGTGCTGGACGAACAGGATATGGCTGGCAGTGATATGAATGAAACGGATATCAATGCGACAAGGGTGCTGGACGAATCCATGTGTCAGCCGGGACACACAGCCAGTGTAAATGGAACAAGAGTGCTGGATGAATAAGAAGTAGGAGTGGATGTAACATGGGCAGTTTGGATTTTGGAATAGAAATGAAGGACAGGGCGGGGGAGATCATACTAAATAACTGTAAGATTCACTTTGACCCGGACAATTCGGCGCAGCATTACCTGGAACGCGGCGTTTCCCGGGAAGCATTTTTCCGTTTTGCCGGACAAATCGGCGAGATAATGCTCAAGTGCATGGAGGAAAAGATGACTGTCGACCTTGACCTGAGACATATCAGGATGGAAAACGATGTCCCTAATTTTTCCGTCTGCATCGGGGAGAGCGGTCTTACGGACAGGGAGGCTGCATTGTACCTGAAAGACCTGGCATACAAGGCAAATTTTATCGGAAGCGACTTTCTTATGTATGTGTACGATTACATGACCTATATTGACACGAACATGGATAAACCGCTGAACATCATTATCGGGAAAATCTATGCGATGGAGTCCGGCACGTTTGAAAAGACAGATATGCAGTCCGGATATACCAAAACCGTGCATATCGAACAGCCGGAAAGACCGCCACAGCCAGCAAGAATCGAACGGCCGGTAAGATATGAGCAGCCCGCAAGGTATGAACAGCCCACGAGAATCGAGCAGCCGGCAAGGTATGAACAGCCTGTAAGGGAAGAACGGACTATGTGGGCAGAGGAACCGCCAGGGACGGAGCTGGAACAGGCAGTCACCGGCACACTGACCGCATTCCATCCCAATACAGAGTATGAAAATTACAGCGAGAATGGGGAAACCGGTGTGCTTGACCCGAGCTTTTGGAACCGTTACGGTGCGGCGTCTGATTCCGGGCAGGAGGATAACCCGCACCGCATAAAGCGCGGCGGACGAAAAGAAAGCGAGCCGTCGGCAGTGCTCCAGGCAGTAAGTGACGGACAGCGGTATATGCTGGACAAGGAGTGTGTCGTGTTTGGCAAAGATGCCTCAAGTGCGGATTATGTCCTGCAAAATGATACGATAAGCAGGGCGCATGCAGAAATCAAAAAGCGCAACGGAGTCTATTATGTGACAGACTTAGGCTCTACAAACGGGACATTTGTCAATTCCAAGAGACTGCCAAAGAATACGGCGATAGAGGTGTCGAATGGGGATATGGTGAAGTTCTCAAATGTCGAGCTGCGGTTTATGACCATCGTCTGATGCTATATGGAACCATAGAAAAGAAAGGGAAAGTTTGAAAGAAGTGCACTTTCAAACGATTGATTGGTATGCGTGCCGAAGCACGCAAGGGGTATAAAAATGAATTATTATCAGATACTTGGAGTAGATGCAAAAGCGGATGCAAAGACAATCAAAAATGCGTTCCGGAAGCTGGCAAAAAAATATCATCCGGACACCAACCAGGGTGACGCGCGCGCGGAAAAAATGTTCAAGGACATCAATGAGGCGTACAGCATCCTGAGCAATGATGTGAAGCGCATGGATTATGATGCCTCGCTCAGGGGAGAGCGGCAGGGCGCCAGCCAGCAGACGCGGTCGTCACGGACAAATGCCTCGCAGCGCAAGGCGCAGCAGAAGGGAAGCTTTGCAGGCGGATTTTCGATGAAATTTGATTTTGATGACATCATGGGCGCTGGAATGGATTATGAGCGGGAGCCGAAGAAAGACAAGCAGCAGGGGGCGGCGCCGGATTTTTTGAACTTCAACCAGCAGTTTGCCAATTTTTTTGGATTCAAGCCCCGATAGGTGGAAAACGGTTATGGAGAAACAGGTAAAAGGAATGAAAAAGCTGCTGTTCTGTGCAGTGTTCATTTTCGTTGTGTGCATGGACGGAGTCTGCCTGCACGCAGAGGAATCCGCTGCGTATAAGAAGTACGACATTGTGGTCGCGATTGATGTGAGCGGCTCCATGAAGCAGACGGATTCAGAGAGGGTGGCGTTTGAGACGATAGAGCTTCTCGTGAGACTCTGTGGCAGCAATGACCGGTTCGGCGTGGTCGCCTTTAATGATGCCATTGTGTACAACAGTGGTCTTGTTCCGATGTCGGATGAGAAGGCAAAAGGGAAACTGCTGGCAGAACTGGAACAGATAGCGTATGCGGGGGAGACGGATAACGGACTCGGAATGCGGGAGGCAGTGACGCTTCTGACCGCCGACGGGACGGAGGATACAGGGAAAATGCTGATATACCTTGCCGACGGCGTCACGGATTTGGAGAGAAGCAGCACCGGGCGCACGATGGAGGAGTCGGTGCAGGACATGCAGTGGAGTACGCAGCAGGCAGTCAGGTACCGGATTCCGGTATTTACCTTCGGGTTTACCGGAAGCTTCGGGCAGGACTTGGATGAGCTGACGGCGGTTTCCGCCAAGACAGGAGGCTCGTACAATGCATGTGCGGGACCGCTCCAGATGATGAACATGATTAGTAGTATCTTTATCACCAACAAGGCAGGCACGCTGCTGCCACAGGACACTGTCACGGTACATGAAAAAATGAGCGAGTATCCCATGAGGATTGGCGTGCGGGAAAAAAAGGATGTTGTGATACTGTTCCAGACCTCGCAGAAGCTTACGGATTTCAAGGCAGTAATGAAAGAAAATGATTATGAGACGGAAGGAACCGCACACTGTCAGATTATTAAGGTGCGGAATGCAGTGCAGGAGGATATTTCACTGGTATATACAGGAGTCGAGAATGCAAGGGGCATCATTATGGCAGCAGAGTGGAAGCGCCCGGAGCCGTTAAAATTCAGGGAAGTAAATTTTAAGCAACGGATTACGGTGATCATAGAGGATGACAATGATGAGCCGACCATATGGGAGCGTTACCACACGCAGATTACGGTGGCTGCCGTGGCAGGCATCCTGCTGCTCACAGCAGTTATCTGTATTGTCATTATCCGTGCGTTTTTCGGGAAAAGGCGTCCTGTGAGGGACGAGGCGCGGCTTGAGGGGTATCTCCACGCAGCGTTTATTGATTTGAAGAGCAGGAACGATATCCCGCCGATTACCTGGAACCTTGCGGATTATCCACAGGAGGGCGTCACGCTTAAGGAATTGTTTGAGGGGCAGGGCATTAAGGAGGATCTGCCGGAGCTTGACCGGATATGTCTCTACCCGTCAGAGCCGGGGCAGATACTCCTCGTGCACTGTACCGGGGGCGGAATCTTTATAGACGACAGAAGCATATCGGCAAATGTTCCGGCAAAGCTCCGGTCAGGGGAAACCATCTATGTCGCATTTCCGGAAAATGCCTCGGAGTTTTCCATCAAGTATCAGACCGAATGCATGGAAAACACGGAAGCGCTGCGCCGGCAGCAGTAAGGGGAAGAATTGTAGTTATGGATGTAAAAGATATCGCGCTGTCTCCGCGAACACGCCTGCATGGGCGGTATGAAGTGCAGGAGGTCTATTACTGGGGACATACAGGCATCATATATCTGGCTGCCGATATGGAAAAAGGAATGATGACAGCCATAAAGGAATACTGCCCATACAGCCTTTCAAACAGGGATTTGGATGGCGTGAATGTAGTCTGTAAGGGAAACAAGTACAGGGCACATTTTATCAAGGGCTTTGCCAATTTCATGCAGGAGTGTGAAATCGTAAAAAAGGTCAGCAGCATCAGGGAGCCATATGGGAACTGCACGGTACAGTATCTGGATTCCTTTGCCGAGAATGGGACAGGCTACCTGGTCACGCACTACATAGAAGGAATGAACCTCAAGGAATACATAGACACAGGACAGACATACTCCGTGGAGGCGTGCGTCGGAAATCTCATCCAGATTGTCCGGCAGGTGCATAAGCTTGGAATCCTGCACAGGGATATCAAGCCGTCAAACATTATCATACGTCCGGACAACAGGCCTGTACTGATAGACTTTGGTTCTGCCTGCTATGCGGCGGACAGCCGCTCGGAGCTGCAGTTTGTAAGCAATGGGTATTCGGCGCCGGAGCTTTATCAGGGCGGCTTTACGGATGCGCGGGCGGATGTGTACAGTATGGGGGCACTTTTATATTATATGCTGACGGGATGCAGGCTTCCGCCTGCCAACGAGATAACGGCGGATGAGCCGGTGCCGGATGTGTCGGAGTATGCACCGGTGACAGAAGAACTGGAACAGGCAGTCATGAGGGCGATAGAGCCCGACTGGAATAAAAGGGCGGCGGACATGGACATGCTCGCGAATGCCCTGAAAACGGACAGTTGCATGGCTCCCATGCATACTCACGGCAGATGAAATCAGTCGTGAGTATTGCGCCAGCCGCAGCCGCAAAGCGGCATATTTCCTTATGCGGCTGTGTGCATAACTTTATACTGGGCGGTCAGTCTTTTTGACCGCCAGTATAACTGTCAGAACATAGGATTACACACATGAGAAAGGAAGAAAAACGATGGAAGTAATCACACAGACAAACCGAACCATGCTTTTTGAGGAGATCAATCCTGAGAAGCTCAATCTCCTCACCATGATTGGGGATGCCAAGGATCTTGAGAGCCTTGACGATGACACGATAAAGGAAATCCACCGTAAGCTCCTTGTCAGGAACTTTGACGAGTTCCTCGACAAGTTTGAGCCGGTCGTATATTCCTTCTTTAACGCCAACACGCAGAACGTGCTGTACACGCTGGAAAAACCGTCCAACATCCCTGACGAGTTTATCACGGAGATTCCGCTCAACAGGCAGAACGATTTCCTGAACATGCTTTTTACGCTGATTGACACTAAGAAGGCACAGGGAATCATGAATGTGGATTTCAAGTTTGAGAATGTGCTGGACATGATATCCCCCAAGAAGGTCATGAACGACATCAAGCAGGTCCGCAAGGAAATCAATTACCTGTATGAGAAATATGATCAGCTCGACGATGAGGATCCCAAGAAGCGTGACCTTGGCGACAAGCTCAATGTGAAGTTCGAGGATGCCAGCAGAAATTACAACAATGTCATGGCGATGCTTCCGCTTGCCATCGAGGATATAAAGACAAGGCTCCTGCTGACAGAGGGCGCGTCCAAGAAGGAAAATGAACCGTTAAAGCTCGGCGTGCTCAGCATGGGCGAGCATGGGGAACTGAAAGTGCTTGAGGCGCCCAAAAAGGAGAAAAACGAACTTTTGCTGGTGCAGCAGGAAAACAGCAAGGCAGGTCTGATAGAGGCATTCGAGGATGATTATGACGCCCTCAACGAGGAACCGTCGGATTATGTCAGAAGCCTTGTCGTCAGGACGTTCTGCCCGCTGACCGCCGTGACAAACGACGAGATTGACGTGGAGCTTGAGGTACAGAACTATAATTCATACCTTGAGTTTTACAAGAAGTCAAAGGATGACTTTGTAAAGACGGTGAAGCCGCTTGTCGAGAAGCTTCTCGGCGTGCGCAGCTTTTTCGAGCAGTATGCGACCAAGAACAAGGGCATGGTTCCGTCCCTGCTTGTCACAAATATCAAGCTTGAAATGCTTGTGAGCAGCATGAATATCGGCAGGCTCCAGACGTACTTAAACTCAGTCAACACCAAGACAAACTATGACAATACCGTGTGGCTTGGCATTGTGCCGGACATTGAGCTGGAAGGAAGCAGCGGGAAGAAGATTACCAGGCAGCGTTTTAAGGGAAATGCAAAGGTGGACAAGGAGGCGGGCAACACCCTCGAGTCACTTGCCACGCTGCTTGATGTGACAAAGGATTATAAGATACAGATGTTTTACAGCTTCCGGACAGGCGAGGACACGACTTTCAACTATGTGGCGACTTCGGGAATCGAGAAGTTTGTCGATAAGTCCGCGCCGCTGATGAAGAAGGATTTCAGCGAGTACGTATCCTGCTGCATTCCGAACTTTACCGTCGTGCCAAAGGACAAGTCGGGCGTGGAGCTCGACAAGCGCATGACAGTGTCGGCAGAGGGCGTCGTGGCGCTCTCGAAGGAAAGGGAGGATGTCTTAAAGCTCTGGATAGAGGGTGTGTATATCAGTGCGGCATATATTGCAGCTGGCATTGTGGCGGCATACCAGTGTCCGGACTACCTCAAGGAGTTTTTCCCGCAGGTAACGCCGAAATACCCCGGCGTGCGCTATGACATTGAGGCGGGCGACCATTCGCTGCGGACCGTGTCAACCATGGCAAAAGAGATAACAGGCTATACCAACACGATAAAGAACGCAATCAACAACAAGGGATTTGGATTTGTGTTTGCATCGGAGAGCAGCCAGCTTCAGGGCAGGGAGATTAAAAACATCACAGTGTACAAGGCAAGGACACTTGCGCTTGTGGACGATGCCTACGATTCCCTGTACAAGACGATGGTAAGCACCTATGTGGAGCGAATCCTGCGCTACATGACAAACGACTTCAAGGTGGACAATGTGGAGAAGTTCTTCGGAAACCATCCAAAGAGCCAGAAGTCCATCTGGGGCGCGGACAGAAACTTCGTAAATGCCATACTCGACAACGGCGATGAGATAGACAGCGTCATCGACGAGGCAACCAACGAGTGCAATATCCGCATCGCATTCAACGGAAATGTCAAGAACCTCAAGGTATCTGTCACAAAGACAAGTACGGCAGGTGCGTCATAATAGATAATATTAAGATGTCAGCGGTTCAGCCCCGGGATGAACTGTAACGCCGCATCTTTCTATTATAGATAAAAATAAATAAGAAACACAAGGAGGACAAGATGGGATTTAAAGTATCAATTCAGGCAAAAGACACAATCGACTTGGGAATGGAAACAGTAGAATCTGTTCAGTTCCTGACAGAGACACCAAAGGACAGCAATGCCCGTTCCACAGACTTAGGCATGGGCGTGCTGGTGACAGGAAAAATCAGGGCAAACATCGCCGGCGTGGCAGATGAGACCGTAAAGCTTGCCCAGTGGGCGCTCGTACCTGCGGAAGATGCAAACTGCTATGGACAGGTGACGGTGGACGTCCTTTCCGCTGGCAAGGAGGTTCGGCAGATTGTTATGGATACCGTTTACATAGCAAACTATGCCGAGAGCTTCGAGGATGAGACAGGAGTCGGTACATTCAGGCTGCTGCTCAAGCAGAAAAAGGACAAGAACAACACCGTACAGTACGAAGGCGGCTTCGCATTTTAATTAACAGGACAAGGAGGAACAGACAGTGGGATTTATTTTAAACGTTGAAGGAACAGAGTTAGGTGTGGAAACCATCCAGACAGTAAAGTTTGCAGTGGACACACCCGACGGAACCAATGCAAAGACAACCGACGTGGCAGTGACAGCTACCATCAGGGGAAAAATACTTACCATGCTTGACGAGGGCTCGGAGGCATCCATGGATCTGGCAAAGTGGGCAATGGTAACATCGGACAATGCGGACTGCTACAGAAATGTCACCGTAAAGTCGCTTGCTGCAGGACAGGTGGTAAGGGAGTACACCTTTACAAAGGCATTTGTCATTGACTACAAGGAGGACTATGACGACAAGGAAGGCATCGGTACATTCACGCTTATCATCAGACAGAAGAAGGATAAGATTAAGGATGCTACAGTTACCGGAGGATATGCTGGCTGACAAGCCCGCAGGCACACAGGACAGGATAGAGACTGCCGGATTTCCCGGCGGTCTATATCTTGTTATTGGGAAAATTGGATTATGGGAAAAAAATTTATAACATGCTACATTACAAGCCTTTTGGAGGCAGCTTCGTGGGGCATTGCAGGAGCCCTTTTACTACGAGTATTTCAGCTCAATGTGTCAATGACGGTAAAAATCGTGTCAGCGGTATTTCTGGCGCTTTGCCTGTTTGTGGGAGAGGGCGTCTTCTGCTTTGTACAGGTAATTGGAAGAGAGGGACAGCAGGCGGCGAAGGACACAGACGGCGATATCATAAAAATGGGAGGGGAAACTGGCAAAAACGGCGCCAGCGAACCGCCGAAACCGGATAGTCCGGCAAAAACGGACAGTTTGGACAGCAATAGAAAAAAAGTCACAAGCCTTGTACTGCTGAACGAGCAGGGAAGCGTGCTGCTTGAGTGGAGCCTGCAGAGCAAGACGGCGCTCATCATAGGAAAGAGCAACGGAAAGGACAATGTGGACGTCGACCTGTCCGGCTCCGCGGTGGCAGACATGGTATCCAAGCAGCACGCGGTGCTCAACTATACGGATAACGGATGGTATATCGACGACATTGATTCCAAGAACGGCACAAGGGTCAAGAAAAAATACCAGAGCGCGCTTCTGGACGTGAAGCTTGTGGGTGCCGTGGAGGTTGAGGCAGGTGACATTATATACATAGCAAATGCAATGCTGCAGATTCGGTAATATACTGCAAGGCATTGGAGAGGGAGGTAAAAAGATGGGATTAAACCGCTGTAAAAACGGGCACATGTTCAGTGCCAGGAAATATGGGGACACCTGTCCCTACTGCAACACAAATCTTGAGCTTAACACAAACATGATGAACAACAAAAGGCTGATGCTGGACGATCCGGACAAGACCGTGTCCGTGTCGGGCGTGACGGACACGGTGGACCCGGTCACGGGCTGGCTTGTGTGCATCGAGGGACCCCAGTACGGAAAGGATTTCAAGATACATGCCGGCAAGAACTTTATCGGGCGCGCCGACAACATGCATATCCAGATTCTTGAGGACAACACCGTATCGCGCATCAACCATGCCGCCATAAGCTATGACGGTAAAAACAGGCAGACCTATCTGCTGCCGGGCGACTCATCGGGGCTTGCGTATGTGAATGGCGAGGCAGTATACACGCCTGTGGCACTTGAGGCGTTCTCCATCGTGGAAATCGGAAAAAGCAAGTTTATTTTTATGCCGCTTTGCGGAGAACATTTTGAGTGGAACGACGGCAATCCGGCAACAGAGCAGTAAAGGAGACAGACATGATACAGACAGCACTTATCGCTGCTGCGGTAATCATTCTTATCGTGCTTGCGGCATGCATAGGAATCCGTTACCTGTCAGAGCACAGGCATATTTATAAAAACAGCAAAATCAGGCTGGACATCGGAAACGCGCAGATTATCGGAAACCGGGAAAAACAGGACGACTCGTTTGGTACCAGCCTGCGTCCTTATGCGGCGTTTGCCATTGTCGCAGACGGAATCGGGGGCTACCAGGACGGAAAGCTTGCAAGTGAGATTGCAGTAGCGACCTATATTGACGAATTCGGGAAACGGGACATCACGGAAAACATAACCTATTTTTTTCAGAAGTCCGCAGTGATGGCAAACGGCCATATCCGTGATGAATTTGGGGAGGTAAAAGGAGGCACCACACAGGTGTCTATTGTCATTGTTGAGGACAGGATGTACTGGTCGTCAGTCGGCGACAGCAATATTGCAGTGCTGCGCAACGGTCGGCTGATAGAGGTCAACCGCAAGGAAAACGTCAAGAACTGGCTTGAGGACCAGTATTATGCCGGAATCATAGGCAGGGAGGAAGCGATGGGAAGCGCCACGGACAAGCGCCTTGTCAATTACCTCGGCTTTGACGGCTTCAAGAAGGCGTGCGAGTCCGACCGTCCTATCTACCTCAAGAAACATGACAAGGTACTGCTGTATTCCGACGGGGTGGAGCTGCTGGGGCAGATAGAGCTCGAGAACATCCTGGCAAAACGCTGCGGCGCCCAGAAACAGGCAGACCTCATCATGGAGGCGCTCGAGCGGAACCCGGCAAGGAATAAGGATAATGCGACGATTATTATATTGACGGTGATGTGACCATAAGTGATAGAAAAAACTGGCGATATAAACCCTATATAGGAGAGGAGTTGTTTTTTCATATAAAATGCAAAGGAAAAATGCGTTTGCGCAGATCAAACGGTATAATAATCACATTATCGGCATGTCGCTTGATGGAAAGATAGTAAATGTAAAAAATGATATGGTAAAAGTCTGCATGGATAAGGGGGATAATGGAAGTGAGGAAAAACTTTCATGGTTACCATATTCTACAGTATATTCGTCTCCGGATGGCACTGGATGGTATTGTATGCCAGAAATAGGGGATTGTGTGAGAGTATACTTTCCAAATGAAATGGAAGAGGGCTGTTATGCTTGCAGTTCTGTTCATGTTGCAGGAGGGGACAGCGGGCAGATTAGAAATAATCCGGACAATAAATCAATCACGACAAAATACGGAAAACAGATTGAACTTACGCCGTGTGATATAAAGATTTCAAATGGCAATGGTATGCTGATTTGTATTTCGGATACAGATGGTATTATCCTTGTCAGCAAAGAAGATATTGTTTTAAAGGCGGGTGGGAATATATCGTTGGTTAGTGCGAATGATTCGGTAAATTTGTGCGCAGCAGAAGCAATTGTCTTAAAGCAAGGCAATAATACAATTACTGTGAAAGATGAAATACGATTTGAGGGAACAAAAGTCAAAGTTCAATAAAGAGGTACTTAAGGAAAACATGAATATATCTGATATTAGGGCAGTAAATATAAAAATTAATGGAATAATTAGGGATTTTGAAATTGTTATTTTGCCGAACGAGCATGCAAAAGCGAGAGTGACATATGAAGTACCACATTTGGAATACTCTGAAAAAGATTTATTTAAATTAACTGAAATTAATGCTATGTATGTGTGTGATGATAGTATTTCATTTTCGGGCAAATGTCAGGAATGTTCGATTAAGAGAGATTCCATACAGAAAGTGGATATATTGAATACGAAAATTAAATCTGCCGCTGTCACACGGCATATATATTAAAGAAAAGGCACAAATTTTGGAAGATGACTGCATTGTGGATGATAATATTAGTTACTTTGGGGTCTGTACCTGTGAGACACCACCATGTGATACGGAGACGGTTACGCTTCAAAAATATGGAGATGCGGGGAAAGATGGAGCAACAATAACGGGGTGTAAGCGTTGTCCTGAAATTATTGGAAAGTGGCGGGACTGCATGGAAAGAAATATATATGGGGGAAATGTGAAAACAGTGACAACAGACTCATATTTAGTATGCAAATATGGAGGTTTGATTCAGCCAGTTTCATCAGGGCAGGAGGAGGAAGAGTGAGCAGATACATAGATGAAAAAATAAAAAATATCCGATGAACAGCCGACCGCAAATCATAAAGACAAATAAAAATACGGATATTAACTTTTCGTTTAATCTTATACCCCAGAAGATTGATAACGGAGATATACAGTTATTTACTGAACAAATGAAAAAAGTAATAAAAACAATACAGCCAGCGACAGTTTTTTTTGATGAGAAATACATTGATATGGCAGGAAATATTGCAGATAGTCAGGGTGAGGCAGAGCATATTGTAGAAGGCAGAATGAATATATCATATTTTGATTATAAAAGTCCTGCCATAGATGAACAGATTTATAATTTTATGTTTTTTGCTCCTTTAAAGGAGTAGCAGCTTCACCATTAGGCGTATCTGGTCAAATGATAGTAAATGGAGCGATTGGTGGGTTACAGTCATATTCAACTGGACAAAGCACATGTGGTATATTGTGTAATACGGGCGCTGGAATTTTTGCTGGGTACATAGGAGGCGCAGGACCAGACTGGAATGATACAAATATATTTATTCCTCATCAGGTCAGAGAAGGATATGGATATGGTCTTTATAAAACATTTGAAAGGGCGAGAAAATCTTTTATGTTGGTGTGGAGGGGACTTGATTCAAATAAGTATATAACGAAACAGTTTGGAGGAATTTTGAGTGGGTTTATTAAGGGGTGGGCATTAAGCAATACAATTAGCATATTGTCAGATGATCCAGAGGATTTTGCCAAAAAGATTTGGGAAAAATATAAACCTGATTGGTTAAAAAATGAAGAGGAAGACGAAGAGGGTTATGGGACACAATGATTTGAGGCAAAGCAAGAAATATACACCAAGGGCAAATATAAAATGCCATTTATTTTTTATCCTTTTTTATATTATTACGGTATCTTATTTTAAGGTGGCAAAATTCGCCATAGAAACACAGAAATATGAAATATATGTAATTGAACAGATAATGTTTTTGATATGTTTTCTGATACTTGAAATATTTTTTGTATACCATACATGCATAGATAACTTAAATATTGTACATACAGAATTTTATAAGGGAAAAATCTCATGTATATTATATATCTATGGATGCTGTGTGACTTACGGTATTTCTGTGTATTTGCTGTTTTTTAACATAAATATTGTTAGAGAGATTAAATTGGATGCATATTTGTATATTATTATATTTATTTTGTTTTTTTTCTTAGAATTAATTTATATGATGATTATTTTAAAAAGGCGAAATAGTTTAAGATGCAGAATTTATTGTTTTTTTCGTCATATGATATGTAATTTGCTAATAAATACAGGAATAGTATTGAATTTAATTTTTTTTGTAATATTTATGAGACAGGTTTAGCTAAATCAGGAAAACAAGTTTGCGGATGCTAAATGAATTAGAAGAAAGAAGATAGGAGAAGTAAAGCATGCGTTATCAATATGATGATAGTAACAGTCCAAATTTTAAAAGCAAATGTTTATTTACATTTTTCTTTATAGGAATATTAATTTTATTTAGGTGGTATGTAAAAGCTTCCGTTGAAATGAATAATATTTGGATTAATTTTATAGGAACATTAGTATTTTTAATTAATTTTATATTCATAGAGTTAGTATTTGTAAAAAATGCATGTAGACTACATTTGAATAAGTTTCAGGTAAAAGTAATGCAAGGTAACTTTAAATCCGTATTTTATTTTGCAGATGTATGGGCATCGGCGCTTATTGCTGCGTACATATGGGTTTTTAATTATTGGGCGTACAGCTATTTGGGGTCAATAAAATTATCTTATTTAATTTGTTTCCTTTTAATCAGCATTATCCCATCAGTAATATGTTTTGGTTTAGTATTACATAATGTCGGAGAGACAAGGACAAGAATAGCAAGTTTTTTTCGGATAATTATATACGACACAATTGTATATATGGGAATTGTGTTCCATGTGGTAGTGCTTTGGTATGTGGAATAAGTTCAATCCATACAAAAGCTTTATAAAAGTAATATAGAGAGGATAAGGTTTGTATGCGCAAGGAAAATGCAACATTTAAGACAAAGTTCATATCAGAATCCGGAAGCTATCTGATTAACTCGGATTATTTTGCGTTCGTGGAGCTGAAGGATTATGCGTGCTACTGTATCGCGGACGGCATAGACAACGACCAACATGCGGAAAGTGCCAAGATGGCGGTCACGGAGCTGATTACAGCCTTCACGGAAAATCCCGGCATGTCCAAGGGAAAGTGTAAGAAATATCTGAATATTGCCCACAGGGTACTGCTCAAGGAGTCAAAGGAAATCCGGCTCGAGGTGAGCATGGTGGTCGTGCTGACCGATTACAAAAAGTTCCGCTATGCCCATGCCGGGAATGCCAGACTTATCACCATCAGGAACGGCAACATCAAGTTCCGCACCAAGGACACGTCGCTCAGCCAGCGGATGGCGGACAATGAGGAAATCCCCATTGACCAGGTTGCAGGCCATGAAGAGCGCCACAACCTGTACAGCTACCTGGGACAGCCCGGAAGGTTTTCCCCGGTATTTTCCAAGAAGAGAAAGCTCGAGGACGGCGACATTATCTGCCTGCTGACCAGGGGAATCTGGGAGTCGGTCGGGGACGCGGAGATACTTGACTCCATAG
>CARTDA010000064.1:0-17115 GCA_949066965.1 uncultured Lachnospiraceae bacterium | reverse complement strand
TAAAGATTGATGACGAGGAGTTTATCATTGTAAAGCAGAATGACATTCTGGCAGTAATCCAGTAATTAAGAGGGCGCGAAGTGCAGCGTTCTCCGCATGAAATAAATATTATTTATATATTTGGAGGATAAACAATCATGGCAAAGGAAATTAAATATGGGGCAGAGGCTCGTAAAACATTAGAGGCGGGCGTAAACAAGTTAGCAGATACTGTAAGCGTGACACTTGGACCGAAGGGAAGAAACGTGGTTCTTGACAAGTCATTTGGCGCACCGTTAATTACAAACGACGGTGTGACCATCGCAAAGGAAATTGAGCTTGAGGATGCGTTTGAGAACATGGGCGCACAGCTTGTCAAGGAAGTTGCGACCAAGACGAATGATGTGGCAGGTGATGGTACGACAACAGCAACTGTTCTTGCACAGGCGATGATTAACGAGGGAATGAAGAACCTTGCCGCAGGCGCAAACCCGATTGATTTAAGAAAGGGTATGAAGAAAGCTACAGACTGTGCCGTGGAAGCCATTGCAGCAATGAGTTCAAAGGTGGATGGAAAGCGCCACATTGCGAGAGTAGCTGCGATTTCGGCAGGTGACGAGGAAGTCGGAAACATGGTTGCGGATGCAATGGAGAAGGTTTCAGGGGACGGCGTCATCACGATTGAAGAGTCCAAGACAATGCAGACAGAGCTTGACCTCGTGGAAGGTATGCAGTTTGACCGTGGATATATTTCCGCTTATATGGCTACGGATATGGATAAGATGGAAGCGACAATGGAGGAGCCATATATCCTGATTACAGATAAGAAGATTTCAAATATTCAGGAAATCCTTCCTGTGCTGGAGCAGGTAGTACAGTCCGGTGCGAAGCTTCTGATTATTGCCGAGGATGTTGAGGGCGAGGCGCTTACAACATTAATCGTCAACAAGCTTCGTGGTACATTTAATGTAGTGGCAGTAAAGGCTCCTGGATATGGTGACAGGAGAAAGGCAATGCTTGAGGACATCGCAATCCTTACAGGCGGTCAGGTAATCAGCGAGGAGCTCGGACTTGACCTCAAGGAAGCGACACTGGAGCAGTGCGGACGTGCAAAGTCTGTAAAGGTTCAGAAAGAAAATACAATTATTGTCGACGGTGAGGGTGACAAGGCAGCAATTGATGCCAGAATTTCACAGATTAAGAAACAGGTCGAGGAGACAACATCCGATTTCGACAAGGAGAAGCTGCAGGAGAGACTGGCAAAGCTTGCAGGCGGCGTTGCAGTTATCCGTGTCGGCGCAGCGACAGAGACAGAGATGAAGGAAGCAAAGCTTCGTATGGAAGATGCGCTCAACGCTACAAGGGCAGCAGTGGAGGAAGGTATTATTGCAGGTGGCGGTTCTGCATATATCCACGCTTCAAAGAAAGTGGCTGAGCTTGTTGAGACACTTGACAGCGATGTCAAGACAGGTGCAAAGATTGTGCTGAAGGCACTGGAATCCCCGCTGTTTATCATCGCTGCAAATGCAGGCCTTGAGGGAAGCGTGATTGTAAACAAGGTAAAAGAGTCCGAGGTCGGAATGGGCTTTGACGCTTACAAGGAAGAGTATGTGAACATGGTTGAGGCTGGCATTCTTGACCCGGCAAAGGTGACAAGGACAGCATTACAGAATGCATGTTCCGTAGCAAGCACACTGCTCACAACAGAGTCTGTAGTCGCAAACATCAAGGAAGACACTCCGGCAATGCCGGCAGGAGGTCCTGGAATGGGCGGAATGATGTAATTACAGGGAAATTTTACAACAGGAGAACGCGGAAACCGCGTTCTCCGTGTTTTTATGCGCATGGGCATCCAGGCAAAATAGGTCAGCAAAGCTGACGGATGTCTGGTGCACGGGTAGGGAAGATAATTGTATGGTTGAAAATATAAAGAATTGTGATAAGATTCACTTGTTTCGTGATATCAGCAAAGATGAGATTGAGAAGATGTTCCGGTGTTCCAAAACGGTAGAACGCTCGTATGAGGATGGCTGTTATGTGTTTCGCCAGGGAGAGACACCAAAGAACCTGTTTCTTGTTCTGGATGGAACCGTGATGATTGCAAAAGACTTTGCGTCCGGAAAGAGGGATGTGCTTTTTATGGTGGGGCAGGGGGATGTTTTTGGCGAAATGTTTCTGTTCGTGGATACCAAGACATACTGGTATGATGCCATCACACAGGGAAAAGTGCGTGTGCTGGAGATACCGTGGGAATTTTTTTACTGTTTTTGCAGCAATGCCTGTGAGCACCATAGGATGATTACGAGGAACATGCTGGAAATTCAGTCTGAGAAAAATTTTACAATGACGAGAAAACTGCATCTTCTGTCGGGAACCACATTGCGTGAGCGCATTGCGTTATGGCTGATGGAACAGGTTTCTGCGGGGGATTCCGATACGGTCAGGCTTGCCATGAACAGGGAGGAACTGGCAGATTATCTCGGGACAACCAGACCCTCTTTGTCCAGGGAACTCATGAAGATGCAGCAGGAACACCTCATTGAGACAGACCGGAATATGATTAGAATAACAGACCGGGATGTACTTGAAACGTTGTATTAAAATAAAAACATAAAAAATGATTATTTGTAACAATTGTTACCGAAATCTTAAGGATAATAAAATATACTAAAGTTACAAAAAACAGAGCACAGAAATCAAATAGTATTTTTATAAAAGGAGGTAGCATTATGACAGACAATGCACAGGTAAACAATTTGGTAAATCTTTTAGACGGATATGCAACAAAGGGTGGTCATCATCTCAATGTCAATGTACTTAACAGGGACACATTGCTGGATGCACAGAAACATCCTGAGAACTATCCGCAGCTCACAATCAGGGTTTCCGGCTACGCAGTAAACTTCATCAAGCTGACACCGGAACAGCAGGCAGATGTTATTTCAAGGACATTCCACGAGGCAATTTAATTTTGCAGATACCACAATTTCATTTTATCCATCGCAGGACGCCGCCAGTATAGGTGGCGTCCTGTTTTTATGCATATGGGCGTCCAAATGAAAAATGTCAGTAAGCTGACGGACGCCCGGCGCGCGAGTAGTGGAGAAGGTCATTCCCCTGCTCGATTATACAGCCCGTGCAGAGGAAGTATGCCGCAGAAGCGGCGCATGGGGGGCGCGGCGAGTAGTGGAAAGATTGCCAAAAACAATAGACAGAAATTGCAAAAAAGGATAAAATAGAACTATCGATATCATAAAAAGAGGTGTAACGGACATGCATTTAGAGCTTAGTGCGGGAATCATATGGATGCTGATATCTATGGCAGGTATTGTAATACCGCTGATAGGTATTTTTGTGCTGATGGGGAAGGAGCAGAACAAATCCTCCACCAACCTGATGATTGCCAATATTGGATGTCTCATCATGAATGGAGCATATTTTCTGCTGCTCAGGACCAGCAAGCCTGACGAGGCGACGCTGGCGCTGAAGATGGAGTATCTGGGCAATTTTTTGTTTTATTTTTTCTTTATCAAATTTATACTTTCCTATATGCAGATTGATGTCAAGCATAAATGGATTCGGAGGTTTACCCATCTGTGGATGCTGTTTGAGCTGGCGGTCATTGCAGTTGTCTGGGATGATACCAGGCGTGAGGAAATGTTTGCACACCATGACCTTGAAGTGGATTCAAAATTTGGCTATCACTTTTTTAACATGCAGGGAGGGATTGTATATAAGGTAAGGTATGGATTTCTGCTTGCTTTTCTGATGATACTGATTATATATATGATTATCCGGAGGCTGCAATTAAGAAGGCAGGGCGGAAATGAGAAGCATAACCTTTCACACCTGATTGTTGCCAAGTTTGTCATTATCATTCCGCTTATCATGGAAATCATCTTTCAGTTCAGCTTTGAATTTGTGCCGGTTTTTTCCTCCATAGCGGTACTGCTTATCATCCTGAGTGTTGTGGAAGGGGATATTTTCAATGTCCTTGATATCGGACGGGGTTGGGTGATTGAGAATTATGATGCAGTGTTTATGATTGTCGACAGCGCGTATGGGTATCTTGATGCCAATAGGTTTGCAAAAGAACAGTTTGCCGAGCTTTCGGAGATTCACAAGGGAGAAAGGCTGTCTGAAAAACTGACTCAGCTGTTCCGGACGGAGGAAACGCAGATTGTAATTGGGGAGAAACATTATGAAAAATTTATCAAGGAACTGGTTATCAAAGACAAGGTGCGGGGCTACTGCCTGATTATGCTGAATGTGACAAAGAGCTATAACATGATGCAGGAGCTGAAGGAGGCGAAGCTTCGTGCGGAGGAGGCAAATGAGTCAAAATCCAACTTCCTCTCCAATATGTCCCATGAAATCAGGACACCCATGAACGCGATTGTGGGGATGACTGAGATACTGCTCCGGAGCGACCTGTCTGCCCAGGACAGGGGATATCTGATGAACATTAAAAATTCGGGGGCATCGCTGCTTACAATTATCAATGACATCCTTGATTTTTCAAAAATAGAATCCGGAAAACTTGAAATTATTGCGGAAGAATATGAACCAATGTCCATGCTCAGCGACCTGAGTATGATATTTTTAAACAGGATTGCGGATAAGCCGGTGGAGTTGATTTTTGACATTGACAGGGATTTGCCGCATATAATGTATGGCGACTCCCTGCGTATCCGCCAGGTAATTATCAACATTGCAAACAATGCAATCAAGTTTACCGAGTCGGGCTTTGTCAGGCTGACGATTAAAATGACGCAGATGCAGGAAGCGGATATGGTCAATCTGGATATCGCAGTTGAGGATTCCGGCCAGGGCATCAAGCCGGATGATTTGGATAAACTTTTTGGCTCATTCCAGCAGGTGGATACGAAGAAAAACAGAAACAAGGAAGGAACAGGACTCGGTCTGGCGATTTCAAAGCAGCTAGTGGAAAATATGGGTGGACAGATTAATGTGGAGAGCGAGTACGGAAAGGGAAGTAGGTTTTATTTTAATATTCCGCAAAAAGTCATCGGGTCACAGAAGGCGGCAATTGTCAAGGAGGATGCGGTGATTCATGAGCCGATGGTCGTGAGCGGGCATATGAATGACAAGCGCAGTCTGGAACAGCTTAAAAAACTGGCAGAAGGCTATGGGCTAAGGTATGTGGACTGCTATGAGGCAAGGGAACGCAATGACAGGGTAGATTTTTTCTTTGTGGATGAAGCTGTTTATCAGGGACTGAAGGACTGCATAGAACAGCATTTTGTCTCAAGGGGCACCGAGCTTTGCGTGCTGCAGAATCCGATGCGGGAGGCTGTGTGGGATGAGCAGGTGACAGTTGTCAATAAACCGCTCTACACGCTGAATTTCTGTCAGGTGATTAATCATGAGACAACTGCGGTCTTTGCCGAGACGGACAATGTAATGAATTACACGGCGCCTGACGCACAGATACTGATTGTGGATGACAACGAGATGAACCTGAAAGTTGCAAAGGGTCTGCTGCAGCCGTTACAGATGAATATTGACACGGCAAATTCAGGAAAGAGGGCAATCGAGATGGTACAGGCGAAAAAATACCACATTGTCTTTATGGACCATATGATGCCTGTCATGGACGGTGTCGAGACGACACAGAATATCAGGCAGCTTGATGACCCATATTTTCAGCAGATGCCCATCATTGCCCTGACGGCAAATGCCGTGACGGGGGCAAGGGAAACGTTTCAGAAAGCAGGGATGAATGGCTTCGTACCCAAACCGATTGAACTGAAAGATATCTGCAGCAAGATACGGACATGGCTGCCAAAGGAACTGATACATAAGACATCGGCGCCTGTTTCCGGGAAGGAAAAGGCACTGGTGCAGGAGGAGCTTCCAGTCATTGAAGGGCTGAATGTTGCGGAGGGCATTAAAAATTCTGGAAGTAAGGAATTGTTTATCAGCCTGCTCGGAGATTTTTATAAATTAATCGACCTGAAGGCGACAAAAATTGAAAAATGTCTTGCAGACGGAATGATTCGCGATTATACTATAGAGGTACATGCACTGAAAAATACGGCGCGCATGATTGGCGCATTGGAGCTGTCCGAATTGTTTTACAGGATGGAACAGTGTGGAAATGCAGAGGATGTGGAGACGATCACCAGGGAGACGCCATCTGTTCTGGAGTTGTACAGAAGCTACAAACCGATACTGGAGCCGTATGGAAAAGCGAATGAGCAGGACAAGAGGGAAGTCCCCAGGACAGAGATTGTTGCGGCACTTGACAAGCTGAACGCCGCCATGGACAGTTTTGACCTGGATGGGGCGGACGCAGCGCTTGCAGAGCTTGAGGAATACCGGCTTCCCGAGGAGCTTGGATCATATATGGAGGAATTGCGGGCTTATGTTGCGGACGTCGCGATGGAGGACGTCATGAACACGGGGAAAAAGATGATAGAAGTGCTGGAACAAATTTAGAGTAGGCGAAAGGGAGAAAAATATTATGCAAAATATATTAATCGTGTCGGAGGTTCAAAGTTACCTGCTTGTTTCCCTCCAGGGGAGACTTGAGGAAGTGGACTGCAAGGTAATCAACACGCATGCAAATCCGGATTCGCTCAACCAGATAAAGGAAAGCATTGATTTGATATTTATCTTTGCGGATGAAGAACTGCTGAAGCTGAACCAGGGGCTTACATATCTCAAGGATAAGGCAGTCGAGGAAGATGTCCCCATTTTCGTGACAGGTGACGCACAGGAGATAGCAGAAGTCATGAAGGCAATCCCGATACACCTGATACAGAAGGAATTCCCGCGTCCGGTCAATGTCAATGAGGTGTCCGAGGCGATTGACTCTTATCTAAAGACGTTTGGAAAACAGAATAAAAAGAAAATTCTTGTGGTTGACGATTCCGGCGCGATGCTCAGGAATGTCAAGGGATGGCTGGAAGACAAATACCAGGTAATTCTGGCAAACTCCGGAGCCATGGCAATTAAGTATCTCTCGACAAACAGGCCGGATTTGGTGCTTCTTGACTATGAAATGCCAATTGTCGATGGAAAGCAGGTGCTTGAGATGATTCGGAGTGAGACGGAATTTGCCGATATTCCTGTCATTTTCCTCACGAGCAAGGGCGACAAGGAAAGCGTGATGCAGGTAATGGCGTTGAAACCGGACGGCTATCTGTTAAAGACAATGCCGCCTGAGGATATTAAACAGTCTGTTGATGCTTTCTTTGAGAGGAAAAAGGCACTCCGCAGCTGATAGGGCGCTCATAAGACAATATGATAAATATTTTCAGAAACGGCGTAACCTGCGGGCTATGCCGTTTCCGTATATCGGAATGTGTTTGTGGGAAAGGAAACAGGTGGAAAAATGCGGCGTTATTTCAATACGGAAGGGCAGTGTGAGCCGGATATGCACTATATGGTGCGGCTGGATGACAGATTGAAGAAAATCAGGGAGCGCTATGTCGACGGGGGCAGCTATTTTGTCATCAACAGGGGGATACAGTATGGAAAGACAACAACGCTGCGGGCACTTGCAGAGTACATTAGGAAAGACTATGCGGTTATTTCATTGGATTTCCAAAAAATGAGCGATGAGAATTTCAGGGACGAACGTGCATTTACGACAGCGTTTATTGAGCAGATAGCGTTGGTTTATACCATAAATGTCATGAAAATGCTGCACAAACTTTGCAAGAACCAAATCCATGTCAAGCCTTCCATCATGGATGAACTGGTTTCTATCCAGGCTTCCATAACGGTACGCCTCGCTTCTGACCGCTTCTTTATCGCAGAAACAAAACGATTGTCGAGGCTGTTGTCTGACTGGGCGATACAGCATATCAATAAAAACACATCAAGTATGCATGTCTGCTTTCGCATACTTGATGTGTTTCTTTTTTGCACACGGACGCGGAAAGGAAAGATTTATCTTTCCTGTTCGATTGCACATGGGCGTCCAAATGAAACGTGTCAGCAAGCTGACGGACGCTATACTTGGTTATAATTATGCATTCGCCAGCGCGGAAAACTCTGCGAGCAGTTTTGGCAGCTGTTCTGCCATCGTCTCATCACTAAACTGGCATGTTCCGACTTTTTTGTGACCGCCGCCGCCATATTTGAGCATCAGGCTGCCGACATCCACATTGGAGGTTTTGTTGAGGACGCTATAGCCACATGCAGCGCTGCATCCGGCGCCTCCGCGTCCGCTTACAATCCATGCGGAAATGTTCTGTTCAGGGTACATGCTGTATATCAGGAAACGGTTTCCGGAATAAATCGGGTCAACACCCCTAAGGTCGGAAATAATCAGGTTGCCATCAACGCGTGTATACTTCTTGACCATTTCCATAAATTTTTCATTCTGCTCAAAGTAGACATCAATACGTTCCTGGACGTCGGGGAGGGCAAGGATCTCCTCCGTGGACATGGTGCGGCATGCGTCGATTAATTTTTCCATCAGCTGATAGTTGGAGATGGTGAAATTTCTCCATCGCCCAAGACCGGTACGGGGATCCATCAGGAAACCGACAAGAATCCATCCTTTGGGATTCTGGATTTCATCTATGGTGAGATTGCCGGAGTCGACCTTGTCAACGGCAATCATCATGTCGTCGAACTGTGGGAAACGCTCCCTGCCACCATAATATTCATAGATAATACGTGCACAGGACGGTGTAATACGGCTTTCGCCCTTATACTTGCCCTCCAGCTGAAGCCGTTCGTGCTCGCTGGAATGGTGGTCAAACCAGAGCCCGCAGCCCTCTACGAAAGGGACATTGGCAAGGCAGTCATCCTCCGTCACTTCCACCAGCCCATCCTGCAAATCTTTTGGGTGTGCAAATTTCCAATGATCGATAATCCCTGCTTCCTTCAAGAGGGCGCCACAGGCAAGACCGTCAAAGTCAGAACGTGTTATTAATCTCATGTTATCCTCCTTATATATTAGCTATTTAGGAACTGTGGGAAAATAATTGACGCATCTTGATTTGTCTATTCCTCCGGGAGCAATCTGTATCGCTTATGTAACAGTTCCTTACTGAAAAGGGCAATAAATCACCTTATTATTTAATATTATAGTGGATAGTTCTGAATTTTTCAACTATTTTACAAAATACTCCGTGATTCCTATGGTGACTGGTTGCTGTTCAGACGCAATATGGCTGCTTTTATACTGGCGGTCGAAAAGACTGACCGCTCAGTATGATGTGATGCACACAGCCGCATAAGGAAATATGCCGCTTCGCGGCTGCGGCTGGTGCAATACTCACGGCAGATTTCATCTGTCGTGAGTATATTTTAGTGTTGCCATGCGTTTAAAAATAAATTATAATGCAAGGAGTGGACAACGCGAACGGAGGAGTACTATGGAATATGAACATGTCGCACATACATTTGGACCAGTTTATGACGCGCGTTCCCGAATTTTGATACTGGGGTCGATGCCGTCGGTAAAATCCAGGGAACAGCAGTTTTACTATGGGCATCCGCAAAATCGTTTTTGGAAGGTTCTGTCGGCTGTGCTCGACGAGGAAGTGCCAGGGACAGTTGAGGAAAAGAAAGCATTCTTGCTGAGAAATAAAGTTGCATTGTGGGATGTTGTGGCGTCCTGTGATATTATAGGGTCGTCTGATAGCAGCATCAGAAATGTCAAGGCAAACGATATGGATGTCATTATAAACAAGGCGGATATTCAGACAATATTTGTGAATGGCGGGAAGGCATATGAACTTTTTGTCAGGTATTGCGGGCAGTATGTTGAGAAAGACAAGCCAGGACTTATGAAGCTTCCCTCGACAAGCCCTGCAAATGCAGCGTGGTCTTACGACAGGCTGCGGGATGCCTGGAAAAGTGCGATAGGTGCAGTTCTATAGGAATAGTCGGTATTTCTGGTACCGGTATGGTTATTTTGGAGGCGTTAAGATGGAGTATGAATTGGATGTGATGAGGTCGTTTGACAGCTACCGCCGTGAAAAAAGGGCGTTTATTTCAGGTATTGAGGATGCGGAGCAGAAAGCGTGCCAGGAAAAGGTACTGGTGGCAAGGTCGCTCCTGTACCAGGAAGCGGCAGCCATGGTATCGCATTATTCAAAATATAAGTCAATAACAAATCAGGATTGTGAAGTTGCGGATTTCAAGAATAAGATGGAACAAATTGACAGCATGGATGTCAGGGAGGAATTTATCAGGGAATGTGAGATGAATCAGAAGATGCCGCATAGGAACCAGACACAGTTTACGGATCTCCAGGAAGCGATGCTGTGTGTGATCTGCGCAGGGCTTGAAGATGTTTCCTTTAATAAGTGGAAAGGGAATCTGGTGGAAGCCATGCGTCAGGTGCAGTCCCTGGACCAGGTCAGCCGGCTGCCGCGCTTTTCAAATGCCTGTGGGAAGGTGCTGGACAGCCTTGACATTGATTTTTCTGATATCGAGGAGGAACTGCGGTTAATATTCGAACCGGAGTGTATTTACAATACGCTGATACTGATGGTCACCGCTGTCAAGCTGTACTCCGAGATTGTGCAGGGTATTTATGATAACCGGAAAAAGGATATGAAAGTACAGCATCATCGAGCCGCCGGAAAGACAAATAAAAAACATGGCGGACTGTAAAGTCGGGGGAAAAGTGATGCAAAAGGAACAGCAGCAAAAAAAGTACCATACAAAGAGCAAGGATGCAATCCGGACATACTTAAATACACACAGGGAACACAGCTTCAGTGCCTATGACATCAATGAATATATGCAGGAACAGGGTATACAGGTGAACCTGACCACGATTTACCGGAATCTCGACAAGCTCATGGAGAGCGGGGAAATCATGAAGTACAAGACCGCCGGGGATGAATTCTGCCGCTACCAGTGCACGAGACCGCATGCGCAGTGCCATGAGCATATCCATATGCAGTGCAGGGAGTGCGGGAAGGTGCTTCATCTGGAATGTGGCTTTATGGAGGATATTGTAAAACATCTGTATGATCATCATAAGTTTACACTGGAATGCTCCGGTTCGGTGCTGATGGGCGTTTGTGCGGCGTGCAGGAAAAATACGGATTCGGAATAGGGAGGAGAATGATTATGGAACTGTGGGATATCTATGATGCACAAAAAAGACGCACCGGACGTACCATGAAAAAAAATGACTGGTGCCTGAAGGAGGGCGAATACCATCTGACAGTACTTGGGATAGTGGCACATTCAGATGGAAGGTTTTTGATAACAAAGAGAGTACGGACGAAGGCATGGGCGCCCGGATGGTGGGAGGTATCGGGCGGCGCGGCACAGGCAGGAGAAGACTCCGGGGATGCCGTGCTCAGGGAAATCCGTGAGGAGACCGGACTGGATGTGGCAGACTGGGAAGGTGGGTATCTTTTCAGCTACAAGCGCGAAAATCCCGGAGAAGGGGATAATTATTTTGTGGATGTCTATCGTTTTACGGCTGAGTTTGATGAGGGGGACATCTGCTTGCAGGAGGAGGAGACAGATGGGTATATGCTTGCCTCGCTCGATGAAATCAAGGTATTTGCAGCCCAGGGAATTTTTCTTCACTATGACAGTATCCAAAAGGCGTTTGAGATGTAGCCGGTTCTTTTGATGGACATCCAAAAATATCTAATAAAATATTCGATATATATTTGACTTGTTTTTGTGTACGTCATGGGGTTATAATAGTAATGAAAACACTTACATAAAGCCGCCTTTAGGAAACGGAGATATTGGATTATGAAGAAAGTAGCACTATTTTCAGATGGATGGAAGCGATTAATCACCTATGCATGGGTAGACGGAATGATGAAGTTCATATCAAAAAGTGACGAGGAAATCTGTCTGTACCAATACAACTGCCATGGAAACTGGAGCCGCGACGAAAAGCACAATCATGGGGAATATAATATTTATACACTGCCGGACTTGTCGGAGTTTGATGGCATTATTATGGACTGCACAAATATTTCTGACAGGCATTATTTTGACTGGCTGGTGGAAATGATACGAAAGAGCAACAAACCGACTGTGAGTATCGGGAGCGATATAGAGGGGGTTTATTATGCCGGAATTGACAACAAGAAACCGGTTGCGGACCTCATGGATCATCTGTATTACAAACATCATTGCAGGAAATATATCTTTGCAGGCGGACCAAAAGAAAACTACGAGAATTCACTGAGGGTACTGTCATACAATGAGAGCCTTGACCGTCTCGGGCTTTCGCGGGAAGAGAACCCGGTGTGGTATGGCGATTACGATTTTTCTACAGGCGTGAAATATTTCGAACAGTTCATAAAGAGCTTTAAGGGCAGGATGATAGAATTTCCGGATGTTTTTGTCTGTGCAAATGACAATATTGCAGCAGGATTCTGTTACAAGGCACAGCAGCGCGGATACCAGATTCCCAGGGATTTTAAAATAACAGGATTTGATAATCTTGATAAGGCGCTTTATTTTGAGCCGCAGATAACGACAGTCGGGCACATGCGGGAAAATATCGGCAACAAAACGATGGAAATTCTGGCAGATGTCTGGGCAGGAAAGGACGTTCCCAGAAATCATTTTATGCCGTCGAAGTGCATTTTTTCCGAGAGCTGCGGATGTCCGAACAGCGGATTGCTTGATTACAGAAAGTACGCGAGAAACCAGGTGATTGCCGGGGTCGATAAACTGGACAAGGAGGAGCTGCTCATAAAGCTCGAGAGCGATATTGTAAAATGCACTACATACGACGAGGTGTTCCGGCAGATTGCGGAATACTTCATGAGCCTTGCGTGCGATGGTTTTACCATTGTGGTTGATAAAAGGCTGTATGAGGGATTGGACGAAAGTGAATTTGTAACTGATGGCTATGACCGGGACAATCTGGTGGTGGCTTATGCGACAGAGGGCAGGAGAGTTTTGCGCATCAGGGAGCTGTCCGAGCTTCAGAGGCATTATGAAAAGACGGGAGCCAGAAGCTCTTATATGTTTACGCCGATTCATTTCCGGGAAAAGGCAGTCGGGTACAGCATTCTCAAAAATGGAAGATTTTTGTATGACAACCCTTATTTTTATGATGTGCACAGCACGATTACGAAAACCTTGGAGAACCTCTATAAAAAACTGCAGCTTGAGGTTGCGAACAAGAAAATGCGTGAGATATATAACAGGGATCAGCTTACAGGTCTGTACAACCGCATTGCCTATGCGGAAATGATAGACCCGGAGTATCACAGACACTGCGAGAGCGGCAGGAAATGCGTGATTAATTTTGTGGATGCAGACAATTTTAAGCAGGTCAATGATACATATGGGCATGAGAAGGGTGATATGATTTTAATGGAAATTGCGCGTGTGCTCACCGATAAATGCCCTGGTGAGGGCTATGTCTACCGTTATGGCGGGGATGAATTCATTGCATTCTTTCCTATTGACAGCGAGTCTGAGGCAGAGACATACCGCAGCGAAGTGATTGCCCGGCTGAATCAGAGTGAAATCAGTGTCAGCATTGGGACTGCAATTACAGATCCGGTGTCAGGCAGGGCGTTTGACGATTACATGAAAATTGCGGATGACGAGATGTACAAGGTAAAGGTTGCAAAAAAAGAGAAAGGCGGATTAAGAAAAAGATGAAAAAGGTATGGGGCAGAATGTTTGGACTGATGCTTGGTATGGCGTTGTTTTTCGGGACGCCGGCGCTGGCAGCAGAAGCAGCCGAATACACAGTGACGGCTGCAGAGGCAGTTTTGTACACAAATGAAAATACTGTAATATTGTCTGATGCGGATGATGACGCGGTGGTGCTTTCCGGTGTGGCAGCGGATTTGCCCATACAGGTCACAGGGATAACAAGCAACGGATATTTTCAGATTAATCTGGACGGCCAGACCTTTTATATTCATGGGACTGGTCTGAGCGCGGCAAATACGGACAGCCAGATATATGATACGATTATAGCGCAAAAGGCGGTTTTTCCAGAGGGAATGCCATGGACGAATGACAATTATTATGGCTGGAAGGGTGGAACCTATACAGGCGGTTTCGGCTGTGCCGGGTTTGCATTTGCAGTGAGTGATGCGGCATTTGGCAATACAAGGGCACAGATTCACAAGGATTATGCCAACATAAGGGTTGGGGATATTCTCAGGGTGGATAATGACACGCACTCGGTCATTGTCCTTGAGGTGAAGGAGAATACAGTGATTGTGGCAGAGGGAAATTATAATGGGGCAATACACTGGGGGCGTGAGATACCCAAGCCGCAGCTTGTCGATTCGCACAGTTATATTATGACAAGGTATTAGTGTGAGAAGAACTTCTAGCCACTCACAGCAATGGCTGTTTCGCGGAGAAGTTCTATGTCTCACACAGGAGAATGCCCAAAATACGGGCATTCTCCGCACTGATTTGAGATTCCGCAGAGCGGAATCATGGAGGTTAATATGCCATCGAAAAGGAGGACAATGGCAATGGAAAAGATAACGAGTTTTACGATTGACCACAATAAGCTGCAGCCCGGGGTGTATGTTTCGAGAAAGGATCGTGTGGGCGATGGCACGATAACAACATTTGACCTTAGAATGACTTCGCCGAATGAGGAGCCTGTTATGAATACCGCGGAGGTACACACCATTGAGCATTTGGCGGCAACATTTTTAAGGAACCACAGGGAATATGGGGATAAGACCATCTACTTTGGACCAATGGGCTGCCGTACTGGCTTCTATCTGCTGCTTGCAGGGGATTATGCGTCGAAAGAAATCGTGCCGCTGATGATAGAGCTGTATGAATTTATCAGGGATTACAAGGATGAGGTTCCGGGAGCCAGCCCGAAGGACTGCGGAAACTATCTTGACATGAACCTTGGCATGGCAAACTACCTCGCGAAAAGATACCTGGATGACGTGCTGTACCATATTGATGACACGAGGTTAATATATCCTGAGTGAGCGCCGGGAGTCTTTATCCTTTATGAATCTGCTGCATATAGTATAATAAAGCTTTTAGGTGATACCAATGGATAATACTTTTTTGGCGCAGATTACAAACGGCACGATAGAAAACGTCGAGATTGGGAGAGACGGTTCGTTTGTGCTTGTTTCCAGTGCGGAATGTCCCGGATATGGCAGGGGGCGGCAGACAATACGGCTGAATGTCGGAAATAATACGGCAATCCTGGATGAAAACAACAACCGGATTCCGATAACGGACTTGAGAACCGGTATGACAGTCAATGCGGCATTTTCGAATGCGATGACAAGAAGTATACCGCCGCAGTCGCTGGCATATGTCATACAGGTAGTGGGAAGACCCCTCAGTGACAACGAGACAGTCGGACGGATTGTCAATGTAGATAGGCGGAACAGAAGCTTTACAACAGTGAGTGATGGGAATATTGCCTCGACAGTGCGTTTTAATCTGGCAGATGACGCGCAGATATTCAATGGGATTGGCAGACCGATGGACTTTTCCAATCTTGTCCCGGGGCTGCGGGTAAGGGTACGCCATGCGGCATTTATGACGATGAGCATACCGCCGCAGACCACGGCTTTTGAGGTCAGGGTCATCCGGTAAATGGTTATGGATGCCTTTGTCCTTTCGTTAGGGAAACAATGAACGGAAGGATAAGGGCATTTTTATTTTGCAGAATACCGGACTGTCATATGGTACTATAAAAATAGTACAAAAAGGTTGAAATAATTAAGCAGGAGGATGAGGAACCCATGGAGGGTTATGTGCGAATGGAATATCTGGAAAGATAGTGTTTTGTTAATAATTTGAGTGCTTTCCCGGAATATTTGTGATATACTAATATAGACATATCGGTATTTCATGTCGCAGGTGAACCTTGGCAGCAGGAAGGGAGACTGGAAAATGACGCGTTATTTCAATACGGAAGGTACGAGGGACGCTGTGGAGCAGTCAGCTTTTGAAAAAATATACGAGGTCGTCAGGCAGATTCCGTACGGACAGGTGGCAACCTACGGACAGGTCGCTGCGCTTGCGGGAAACAATCGGTGGGCGCGGGTGGTGGGCTATGCGCTGCACGCCAACCCGGATCCTGACCATATCCCCTGCTACCGCGTTGTCAACAAGGAGGGCAGGGTGTCCGATGCGTTTGCATTTGGCGGAGGCAACCGCCAGGTGGAGCTTTTACAGGCAGAGGGTGTGGCATTTGTGGACGGCCATGTGGATATGGAGCGTCATCAGTGGGAGCGCCCCGCATATTAATTCGTTAAGGAGCAGGCTGCTATGATATATTTATCCCATTTTGCATTTCCCGACAGGGAGCGGGAGTATAGTTTTACAATGAGCCAGAAGCGTACCTGTTACGACACGGTTTATCCGTTCCTGGTACTTTCGGCGCATCAGCTGAAAATGCTTGATTTTGAGCCGGTTACAATTTTGTACGGCGGGAACGGTTCTGGTAAGACGACCGCGCTTAATGTGATTGCGGAGAAGCTTGGGCTGGCGCGCGACACACTGTACAACCGTTCCAATTTTTTCGGGGATTACACGAAACTGTGCTCGTTCGAGACTATTGGGAAGATTCCAAAGGACAGCAGGATAATCACAAGCGATGACGTGTTTGACTTTATGCTCAATCTGCGCTTTATCAACGAAGGTATAGACCAGAGGCGGGAGGAGCTGTTTGAGGAGTACCAGGAAGCAAAACATGCGAAATTTCAGATGAATTCGCTGGAAGATTATGACCGGCTGAAAAAGGTAAACGCGGCGCGGCGCAATACACAGTCAAAGTATGTGCGCAGCAGCTTACAGGACAATGTCAGGGAGCACTCCAACGGTGAGAGCGCATTTCTCTATTTTGCGGACAAGATAAAAGAGAATGGGCTGTACCTGCTTGACGAGCCGGAGAACAGCCTGTCACCGGAAAAACAGCAGGAGCTGCTGCGTTTTCTGGAAGATTCAGTCCGTTTTTTCAAGTGCCAGTTTGTGATTGCGACGCACTCACCCTTTCTGCTTTCCATGAGAGGGGCAAAGATTTATGACCTGGACGAGGAAGCAGCAGATGTAAAGCGCTGGACAGAACTGGCAAACGTGCGGGCATATTATGCGTTTTTTAAGAAGTATGAGCGTGAATTTGAAGAATGAGAAAAAAGGAGCTTCCTGTATAATTCAAATATAGGGAATTCCAAGAAGGGTGGTTGAGAA
>CARTDA010000063.1:0-17362 GCA_949066965.1 uncultured Lachnospiraceae bacterium | reverse complement strand
GGCAGGCGCATGTCCACCGCCGGTATGTACAGGCTTCCTGTCGCGGCATCCACGGGATCCGCCATGGTCAGCTTATTCGCGATGTAATTCTGCAGGAGCAGCTTTGCGAGGTTGACCTCGCCTGTTGTGGCAAACGACACAAGCGCGTCAAGCGACACGTCCGCCGCAAGGCGCAGGCGTCCAAGGGTCTTGCAGCTGAGCTTTCCAGCCGACTCAAGTCCCTTGAACTTGTTCATGATGCCCTGCGACATGCCGGAGCATGCCCCTGTCATGCACGCGGACTTGAAGTAGGACTCCCAGCCATTGTTGATGCAGCCGTCATCTATGTAGTCGCCAATCAGGTTCATCCCGAAATCCAGCGCCATCTCAGTTCCGGCACGCGCCAGTACCTGTTTAAGCGCCGCCATCCCGCCGCCGCCCGTCGCCACACCTATCACTATACCACAAACCAGGACAGAACCATAGGTCAAAATGTCATAAAGCTGCTGGTTTCCGCCAAGAAGGTCATCGCGCACAAAGTTGTGGGACTTCGAGAAGTCGCCGGCGCTGACTGCCTTCTGGTAGTCCTGCATTCCCTCCTCGACAAGCCCTGCGCCACAGGTGTAGGCAATGGTGCCCGCCACGGCGCCTGCCACAACGAGTCCCGCACCACAGGTGCACACGCCGACCACGGCGATTGCAACCGCGCCCGCCACCATGGCGAACAGACCCATTCCGACTTTCTGTTTTGCCTCCTTTATCTTCTGTTTTTCATATTCCTTTGCGGCGTCATTGATGGCTGTGATGTCAATTCCGTCATTTCTGGAAAGAATTTCGGCAGGAATCTCGACCGCGTCATGAAGCCTTGCCATGTTTGTGACGAGACCGCCCTTTAAAAATGCCGCCTCCCCAAGGTATGTATAAGTGCTGTCCGGCTTTATCAGGGAAATATCCGTACCAGAGCCAAGCGCCACATTTTCCGCAGGCGCAGCGCCGTCATCCCCGCACAGCGGTTTTCCGATGTGAATGCTTTTCGCACTGTAGACGGTAATCTTTTTTGCCTTTAGCTCCAGTACCCCGTCTTTCCCAAGGCTTGCCTGCGTCGTCCCTGTCCCATCGGCTGTCAGCAGGAGCTTGTCCCCGTCAAGCTGCATGGCGCTTCCGTCCGGATGCGTATAGCTTTTCACGGATGGGTCGGCAGTCGCCTGCGCATGCCTTGCGCCGCCCGCAGTATTGCGCATACTGTGCACTGCATACGCGGATGTCTCGTCGTTTTCCGGCAGATAGATGTGGACGGATGTCCCCACCTCGGGCATGCAGTACCATGCGCTGCTCTCCACCGCATATGGGAAATACCGTTCTTCCCCCTGCGCATACTGTCCAATTGCGAAATCCGCACGGATAACGGTATCCTTAACCTCGGTGACCGTCGCGGGCAGATGCAGTCCCGAATAATGCGGGTTTATCCCGCTATGCGCCTGAATGCCGTATGGCGGCACGATATCGTAATAACGCTCGACCAGACCACCGTTTGTTTTTACCTGTATGCGTTCCACCACACCGTCCATCAGTCCACAGGTCACGGACTGTCCGAGCGGATGCCATTCCTCCGAGCGCACCCGCAGACGCGTGCAGTCCTGCATAAACGCAGTCAGCGGAAATACCGCCTCGCGCCGCGCATACTCCTCAAAGCTGACTGCCGTGCGTATGACGCCGTCTGCATCCGCAATTTCCACAGGTTTCCCACCCATCAGTCCAAAATGGAAATAAGGGTAATCCTTGCTGCCGTCCGCCACAAGCACTGTGCCGTTTCTTCCGGCAAGCCGAACGAGAAACTCCCAGTCCGTCTCTCCATATTGTAACAGCAGCCCCGGAATCACGGTGTCTGCGTCCATGATATTACAGTATGCCCTGCCGTAAGCCGACGTAAGCTTTTCCGCAATGTCCGCGTAAGTCATGCTTTCCCCTGTAATCGCGAGCTTTTTCCTGCTGCCGTCCATCCTCGCCGTGAAGTCGTTCCATACGGTGTGGAGCACTGCCCCCGAACGGTCACTCTGCAATTGAATGTGTGCAAGCATTCCGGAAAAAATAATGACTCCCCCATCATATACTCTTATCACATCTGCCGCAGAGCTGCGCGCGGTTATCTCCTGTGCCGCATCCGGACTGCACAAAAAAGTCACGCTCAGTCTGCCGTGTGCATTCAGTTCCTCCTCTAGACAGACTGCCTCGACCCCCGATACCTTAAAGCCTGTCTCAATCTCTAAACTGTCGTGAATGATTCTCATATCAAGTCCCGCCTTTCCTTTATTCTGCCTGTCCGCTTGACTGTATGGTTACCGCGCCGCCGTACATGCACTGAAGCGTACATCTGCCAAGCAGTGCAGGCGCACCATCCACCAGCACATCATATTTTCCGTCAATCCATCTTGTGCCAAACATCGGCGTACAGGGTGCGGCACAGCAGGCGGCAAGGCTTTCCGTCTCACTGGTGCACACATCCTTTTTGCTGGTGTCCACGAACAGGTTCAGGAGCTTGTCCGTCCACGACTTGCTCTCCTCGCGCACTTCTTCCAGAATCCGCGCCGCCTCCGCCTGCACGGCAGGGTTCTGGGGACTGCGGCAGATACCGAAATTCAGGACGTTGACATCCGGAATATAGTCATTGACATTGAGCTGCGGAAGTCCATGTATGCTCTCGCCATGGCTCTGTGGAACGACAATATAGCTCGGGTTGATGGCTTCGTTGGTGTACGCCTTGTCGCACACAACCATTGCCGTGTGCAGGATATACGATTTGTCAAGCGCATCCCGCATCTCCTGCTCAAGCCGCTCCTGTTCCTCTTTTTCTGCTTTCTCCTGTGCTTCCTTCGCTGCCTTTTCCTCCGCCTTTCGCTGTTTTTCCTCCTTGGAGGCAAACAAATCCTTGACGCCTTCCTTCAGATTGTTAAAATCCTCCTTGAGGTAGCCGCCTACCTCCTTTGCCTTGTCCGTCACGGCGTCCACTGTCTCCGAAGCTTTCTGTATCGCACTGTCAATGTGGTTGTCGATTGTCTGCTGTACCCCGTAGGTATCAATTTCGTTTTTCAGGTTCTGTGCTTTCTCGTAAGCGTCGTCCAGCCCGAACTCCACCGCCACGGACTCCATCACTGACGACACAACATTTTTCTCAGCCATCCGTCTCTCCCCCTTTCCAGGATGCCCATTTTTCGGGCATTGTCTCTGTATAACAGATACCGATGCTCCCAAGTGAAAGGATGCTCTCCGCCACTTCCTCCGTCACAATCAGGTGATGCTTCTGCCAGCCTGTTTCCTTTGCACGTCCGCATACATAAAAAATGCGCCTGCCATCACCGAGCTGCCTGTCCAGCTCCTCTGCCGTGGTATGCTCCATATCAATGATTATGGGCATCATCAGTCTGTAAATTTCCTGACGCTTCTGTTTTAAATCCGTCAGTACAACAATCTTGTAAATGACACTTGTGTCATAATATTTCAGGGTCTGGAACAGCCTCTCCGATACCAGCAGCACGGGAGACTGGAACAGGTCCGGGTACTGGCTTTTTTCATCCCCGTTTACATACATGTTTGTACACCGCTTAAAGCTGTCTGCCCGCTCCCTGTCCATCACGATATCCGGACAGTTCTGAAAGCCCTCTATCGCAACCAGATTCCTGAGCTTTCTGTCCTGTGTCAACTCAAAGTACCGCATTTTTACACTCCTCCTGTTACAGTTCAGCCTTCGGCTTCCTGTTACAAGCATCAAGCCATGCAAAAACCACTTCGTGGTGGCTTGATGCACCTCTACCACTACGCTGTTTCACGGACTTTGCAGCAAATGCAAAGTCCTGGACTGATCTGTTACCTCCTCCTCCAGAACATAGACATGCTCACTCTGCTCCTCCGTGAGCGCCAGTTTATCCGCATCCTTGTAATGCACATAGACATCCTGCAAAACAGCGCCTGTAAAATCAATGTTTTCCATGGAAGCCAGCCGCAGGTCAACCCTTGTCAGCGTGGCATTCTGAAAGCTGCACTCCTCAAGAACGGAACCATAAAATGACACATCTGTCAGAACTGCCCCGTCAAATTTCCCCTTTCGGAGCTTCATGTCCTCAAACGCCGTGTTGACAATCTGTGCGCCGCCAAAATCCATCTGATAACCGTCCGTCTGATTCCAGTTACATCCGTAAAACATACATTTCCGGAACTGGCACCACTGCGCGGACGCCTTTATAAACAGCGACTGCCCAAAAACGCACGCCGCAAAACTGACACGTTCCAGCGCGCTGCCTTTCATATTGAGAAATGCAAAATTTTTCCCGGATATCTCCGTATCGGAAACGCTGCTCTCCACAAATGAACGGAACAGGTTGTTGTCCTTGAGCTCCGCCTGAAATTCTTTTGTGCCTTTGTGCTTTTTATCCATATAAAATAATGTCTCCGCCTGCTCACGGTACGCCCCCCACAGAATGCGGTACGGAACGGTAAATGAAAGCCCCTGCGTTTCGGCCCACTCATCAAATAGTGCAAAATGGTTTCTCACACGCACTGCCTGTTCCGAAAAGCATTTGACAAAATGCTCGCAGACCAGATTGCGGACATCGTAGTCCGTGACTGCTCCCATGTACATGGAAAGCTCCTTTGCAAGGCGCAGCGCTGCCTCCGCAAACGGCTCATAGAGGTATTGTGCATCCACTTCGGACTGCCAATGGCGCTCGTCGAGGTACCAGTTCTCGTTATACCCGCAGACGATAATCCTGCTTTTCCCCTGATACACGTCTGTCCGCATCACCTGAATCTGTATGATGCGCACGGAATCGGGGCTGTCCATTGTCCCAATCGCACCGTATACTGCCGCGACAAGCGCATCAAGGTGCAGCTCCAGCTGTTCTGTAAAACGCTGTGTGAGCATTTGTTTCTCTGCCTCAAAGCGCTCCCTGAGTTTTTCAAGGGCTGTTTTTCTGTCCATAGCTTCCCCCTCCTTTTATTCATTCTCGCTATTGATGTTGACCTGTCCGCCAAGCTGTCTGATTTCTCCCTCCTCATTGAGGAGCAGCTCCCCGGTCGTGTCTGCCTTGATGTCAATTGTCTTTGATGCCTGCATCTCTATGTTTTGTTCCGCGACAAGCTGTATCGTATCCTCCGCTATAAAACGAAGCTCCTTCCTGGCTGAGAGCGTCACTTTTCCCGCGGTGTCCATACCAAGCACGGATGCGCTTGCGCCACCGTCCGCGCGGATGCTGTCCGGTGTCAGCTTCAGCTCCTTGCCACTCGGGTTTCGCATATATTTGGTATTTGTGTCGGACATCCTGTCCTCTGTGTCATCTTCGCCTGTGTAGGTGCTGACGGCGCTCACGGCGAATGCCCCTGTCTCCTCCCATCCGGGAATGCATACTTTCACACAGTCTCCCTCTTCGGGCATATAGTACCAGCCGCTACCGTCCGATGCACTCTGCATGGTGGAAAACGGAAACCAGTAGGCGGTATCCAGCGGCTGCTGTGCATCCACATTCAGGTGTACCTTGACCTTTTCTCCCTGCACCGCGATGATTTTCCCTTCAAGAGCCGCCCCCGCCATGTCATACAGCTCGACTGGCTCGCAGGTAATATCCTCTGCCCGCCTTGCCCTGTAGACGGCGTGAAACCCTGCCTTGTCCATGGTGCACGTAAGCGCATGGACATACAGCTTCTGACCGTCATGGCGAATGGCATCCCCCACTGTCAGAAATGTGTCACTGTCGAGCACATATGTCGTCCGCTCCTTTTCCATGTCCTTTTCCATGCGCTCGCGCAGGACATGAATCTCCTTTTCCGGCCGTGCGGTGTCGATTCCGCACAATACCAAATCCGGGTTTCTTGTCATGTCCGGATAAATGCACTGACTGTTTTTTGCCGCCATGCGCTGTATAAACGCCCAGTCCGTCTCCATGTACTGCAAGGCAATTGTGCCAATTGAATTGTCCTGCGGATAGTACATACAGCTTGTCTTTGTCCCGATGATTTCCCCGCATGTCATTGTAATATCCTGATAGGACATCGTCTTTTTCTCCTTGTCCAGGCGGATGCTGCCGCTCATTGCGGTAAGCTCCAGAAGGGCGTAATCTTTCTGTATTTTGCACACTGCCTTTTCCACGACGCCGTGAAAAAGGACGGTACTTCCCTCCGTGAGGATAAGCGGTTCCTGCGGCTCTGCAAGCGACACATAGCGCTGTGCCTTGTCGCAGGCGACAATACAGGTCAGCTTCAGCGCCGCGTGGCGGTTTACCCCTGCCGCGATTTCCATATCCAGAATGGTGTCCGTATCCACGCAGGATACATGCAGCTTTCCAATTTCCATCTTGTGTTATCTCCTCTCCCGCTTTTAAAGAATTTATTTGAAGTCCATGTACGATACCGTCGCCTTGATAATGTTCTCCCACTTCTCGATATCCTTGTAAAAGCAGTTGTAATCGCCTATCACCATCGCGCCGTCCGTTTTGTTGATGGTGTAAAAAACCATGTGGTACATCACGCCCTTTGCCATCGGCATGCGGAATGTGATAAAATGCGTGGGGGCTGCCTCATCCTCGACATCCCCCTCCTCGAGCAGCTCAATGTAGATACCCGCTGCCTTGTACTGCCCAAGCATGCCGCGCTTCACCTCCTCGCGCGTGACGTCTTTTTTCAGCGATTTGGTAAGCTGCAGGGTCAGGCTGATTCCCATGGTGTCATTCACCAGCACTGCCAGCTCCTCCTGCGTCGTATGGCGGTTCAGGTAGTCCAATGGCAGCGGCATGGAGAGCCTCCCGCCAAAAAACCTGACGACGCGGAAACGTATCGGCATATCGGGGTAGTGCACAATTCCTGCAGCCATCTGCTCCGTCACCTCCTCAAGCGAAAGTATCGGCTCCTCCGCGAGCTTCCTGTCCTTTTCCTGTGCATCCCGCAGCGCTTCCTTGAGAAGCTCCTGTTCATGTCTTTTTTTCAGCAGTTCCGTTTCAAGTGACATATTCTGGTATTCCATCGTATCTTCCTCCGTTAACAATTATTTTTGATTCTGTTTGCCTCGAGCCTGATGTTCGAAGCCATATCGTAAACTGCGCCATTGTCGTTTGTCAGTATCACACTTCCATTTGCCATCACGGATATGCCATTCTCCGCACGCATGGACACATCATGGTCGGAAGTCAGCGCAATGTCATCCTGCGCGCTGATCATGATTTCACCTTCCTTTGTCAGGTTGACGACAGCCGCGCCGTCCGCGCAGAACAGCGACACGCCCTCCGGTGTAAAATGCACCTGCTGCCCCTGCACATTGGAAAGCGATTTGTTGATGGGATCCTGTTCATCCCCGGACGCACTGCCTTGCGTCCCCTGTCCGTCCTTGCGGATGGCAGATATGATATATGCCTCCGCCTCGTCTGCCGTCGGGCAGTAAAGACGGATTTCCTCCTCCTTTTCCGGCATACAGTACCAGCCGCTTCCATCGGCGGAAGACGCCACAGACGAGTACCCGAACCATCTGCGGCTGTCCTCCCCTGTCTCCGGTGTCCTGTCCAGCTCCACCTGAACCTTGTCCCGCTTCCTGTCCTGAATGGTTCCGTCAAGGGAAATGCCTGTAAGCTCCTTATTGTAGATTCTCTCCACGCCAAAATCACGCTCATCACACAGGACATAGCTGTTGCGGGAAATGCCGTCAGCAAGGCTGTATGATGCCTCCCGCACACGCAGTGTTCTCCCGAATGCACGGATTTTTTCCCCGATGTCATGAAAAGCCTCGCTCTCCGCCCTGTAAAGCAGGCACTGGTCAAATACGATTTCGTACTGTATGAAGCTTTCCACACTTTCGTCTGACATATCTTCCTTGCCAAAACAGATGCTTCCCTCCGCACCGCGCATCGCGGTAAATACCGGTTGTTTTTCCATGGAAAGCACTCGTTTTAGAAACATGTAGTCGCTCTCCTCGTACTGTAACAAAAACTGCGGTATGACTGTCTCCGCGCACGCTTCCTCATAGGAAATATCTGCGTAGCCGCTCATTATGTCCCTTACCATGCCAAGATTGGTCTTCTTCACAGACTGGTAATCCCAGACAAGCGGCACCCTGTCGAGCGCTTTTGTCAGCCCGGACAGACGTATCGTGACCTCGCACGCCCCGGTCAGCTCATGGGATTCCATCATATCCATAAATCCGCTGAACAGCAGCTGTTTTTCGTCCCCGCAAAACGCATGGAGCGTGACACATGTGCCGCTGTCCATCATATACTGGTACATTTGCAGCGAGGCCTCGTCCATGATTCCCTGAATGATGGCGCTGTCATGGCGGTTGATTCCCCTGCTGACTGTAAAATGCTGGATTTGCTCCATCGGGTAAGGCGATAACTGTATGTTTTCAAATGTGATATTCATTGCATTTTCCTCTTTTCCTGACTTTTATACGAGCGTATTCCCATACTGCTCCAGTTCGCTGATATCCGTCAGCACAAACGGCTGCTGCCACGAAAGCCTGACCGTGGTTCCCATTGGCAGAAGCAGCATTTTTACGGTCTCAAAACGGGCAGCCTGCGTCTCATTCTCCGCCGTGTCCAGGCAGATGTAAAGCACGTCCGGCTTTTGCCTTTCCCGGAATACAAGGCTTTGCGGAAACAGCAGTAAAACCGCTCCTATAAACGGATACGGCTCCCCCCTGCCCCTGTAAAGCTGCAGCAGGTAGTCGAGCAGCGCACTCTTTTCCTGTGTGGTCAGCGTGCACATCAAATCCGCCGCCATACTGCCATAGCATCCTCCCCTGATTTCGTCCTCCATCTGCCTTTTCACAAAAGTGTCCCTGTCCGCTCCCGATATCCTGTCCACCACAGACAGCAGCTGTGCTGTCTCATGAAATAACAGATTTCCCTCCTGACTTTCACAAAATGCACTGTCCTCAAGCAGTGGTGCGAATATTCTGGCAAAGCGGAGGTAGGGATTCAATGCTACCTCATACGCATCATCAGCCACGCTGCCATCCTTTTGCAGTTCTGTCTCCATATAAGGAGAACCTTCCTTTTTCAGCCTGTATATGCATCTGCCGATTTCCCTGTCTGTCAGTCCGTGCGCAGACCGCACATTCCAAAGTTTGTTTTCCATTACAAAGTACCTCCGTTTACCAGCTTTCCTGTAAAGCGACATCCCGCAAAAATCCGTCCCATATCTGCGAGGATATAGTCCAAAATATCCTGGTTCAGGTAATCATTGTCGTCCTTTGGATAGAAAAGCAGCTGCCCCTTCTCCGTCACCTCAATTCTGTCAAAAATGGACGCTGCCTCGTATGCGTGCACACATCGGTACACTTCACCCGCCGTCAGCTGCTGCCGTTTTTTCTGGAGCGCCCCGATGATGCCCTCCGCCATGCGGTTCGACAAAACAGGACGCTCCCTGCTGCACGCATTCCTGCCATCGAGCAGCTCATAGAGCGTCCAGCCCGCATACTGTCTTTCAGGGCTTTTTACCACGAGCGACGATTCCGCGCGCAGGACGCTGCACCGCCCGGTATCCGCAAGTTCTGCCAGATAGGCATGCTGCCTGTGCGGAAGGGGGATAATATGCTGATAGTACACTTCGTCCCCCTGTGGCAGCGGCTTTGGAAATGACTGCTCCTTACATTGGATTTTCCTGATGTTCCACATCAGGGTCACATCCCTGCGCACATAAGGCGCAAGCTCCCCAAAATCGGTCTCTGCCGTCTCCACATGCTCGTCCGGCCTGATCCTGTCAAGCACGTCAAAAAAGCACACATCATAGAATCCCTGAAGGTAAATCGTATTGACCGGGGGCATGTCCCAGCCGTTGACATCCATCAGCCGGTTCACCTGTTCTGCCTGCGCAAGCGCCTCACACACCGGACGCAGCGTCATGCGCGCAGGATAAGTTTCATAGTTGGTATGTACTACGGCCTGAAAAACATTGTTTTCGGCAAGCACATCCGTTATCTGCCGTCTCCCTGTTTCTATGTAAATCCGTTCCAATGCGCCGCTCCCCCATACAGCCTGGCTGCTGCCCGCAGACACAAGCGGCGTAAAGCCCTCCGCAAAATAATCCGCCTCCTCACTGCGGCACAGACACATTTCTATGGGGCGCTGTCCGCCGTTTTCCATATATTCCTGGCAGATTTGTTTCTGAAGTGCAGCCAGCTGGCTCTCGTGATAATCCAGAAGCCTTGCAATGACTTCGCGGTAAATAAAAGCCGCCTCACGTCTGGAAATATTATCCTCTATCCTTCTAAGCATCTGTTCCATCTGTTTTTCTCGTTCACTCTGCATATCCTTTCCTCTCTTTGGTTCCCTACTCAACAATAAATTTTCTGGCGCGCGTCTGCGGACAGGGCTGCGCCGTTTTTGCACCGTGTCTGTTCAGAACATTTAAAAGTCCCTGATAAATCTGCTCGTTTGTCAGCTCTGGTGTACCTTTTTCCCCGCAAGCCGCAAGATATCTGTATATGACCTCCCTGTCGACAGGCTTTTTTGTCAGACAATGTATGCAGAAGGCGGCATCATATGGCGTCTGTGCGCCTTTACCCTCCATCTCCCTTGCAAATGCATAGGTAATCGCGGGCGATATGGTGCTCACACCGATTGCAGCATAGGGAACATTCCGGATGTCAACATAATTGTGTGCTGTCGCCATGTCCTTCCATCCGTCGTCATTCATGCGCAGCTGTGCCCCCGGCTCTGACCAGAAACGTCCAAGCTCCATTTCATATGGAAAAAGTCGCTCCTCCTCCGAAAGAATCAGTTCCGTGTCATAAAACAATCCGCTTTCCTGTTCCTGCACATCCAGAAACCGCAGCTTCAAAATCGTCTTTCTGCCTGTATGTGCATAGCGGATTCGCTCCTTTTCATCCATATGGTACAGCATTGCCTGATGCCGGATAACGCCAGGCGACACCAGGAGAAAGTCATCCTCCACGGACACCTGTGCGCCCGCGACAATGCCGTCCGAATACCCGGCATGGAAAAGGTTGAGCATCCGCGCGGCGTATCGCGATGTCTCCTGCAGCTGTGCGGACGTGAGTACTGTATTTGCAGAAAACTGATATTCGTCATGGTGAAACATATTTTGAATCCTCCTTTGTTTTGGAGCGTGCCTTAATCATCATGTATGTGCCCTGTTCGTATCGGCATGCCCTCGATGACAGCATCACCATATGCGGCTCTGCGCCCCACCCCGGCATGGATGTTTCCGAGGCAAGCAGGCAGCCATATTTTGCGCGCGCGATGTCCTCCCGCGCCTGCGCGCCGTAAGGATATAATTCCTTGGGAAACGCAGTCACGCTTCCCTCCCCCGCGCCGGAGGACAGCAATGCCGCCGCCACGTATGCCGCCCCGATATACAGCCCCTCCTGCGGCGCAGTCAGGTTCGGATAGCAGCAGCTGACGGATGCGGCATAAGCGTGCTTTTCCAGCGCTGCCGCTGCGCGTTGATATGGCAGCACGCCGTTTGCGGCAAACGCCTTCGCTGAAGTTCCTGCCCCTGTCTCGTACTGATACAATAACAGAACATTGTGCCTGCCAAGCACTGTTAAAAGCCGCTCCACGTCTGCCGTTAGGACAGGGCCAGACCCTTCCCCTGCTGTGCTGCTGCCCGGAAAACGTTCGCGTATGCTACCCCTTTCAGCGTGACACGATACCTCCGGGAGCACTGCATACGCTACCTGTTCTGTTGTGTACATTTTGTGATTTACTGTGTCAAGATAGGTCTCAAATACCGCGCATTTCTCCGGATGCGCGAGTAATTCTTTGACAGATATGTTTACTATCAGAAGTTCCGCCTGTCGGTTCTTTTGTCCGATTCCAGCCTGCCGGAAAAAAGCCTGCACGCCAAGTACGATTTCCTGCTGTATCCGTTTTTTCCTGCTGCAGACTGTACCTGGTATTTCATCATACGCTTTTTCCGATTTGCGCGGACGCCAAACTTCATACTGGTTTTTTGCATGCTTTTCCAAATGATGTGCAAGGATGCCAACCGCATCCTGACTCTCTTTGTCATTCACATCACCTGTATGGAATCTGTCCCCGGCATATTTCCCGCGCTGCTCCGGGAGGAACTTTTGTGCAAATTCTTCCATATTTCTCACAAGCAAATGCGCGTTGATTTCCTGTATCTGCTCGTCCGACAGCGCCAGCTGCCCACCGGTCCCCGCAAGCAGCGACATAATGTCCTCTTTCTGGTCATTGACCTGTGCAAATAAAATTGTCCTCATCCCATCATGCGCTCCATTTCTGTACTTCTATTACGTTTTTGCCTTTGTTATGCAGATTTTATCATACTTTGTCGATTCGATAAATGGAGCTATAGTTCCTGTTTTGGGCAAAAACGGAACTATAGGTAATGTTGGATTCTGGAAATCCCTTATTTTATAAGGCTTTGCAGGCTGTAAAAATTTTTTTGCACGCAAAAAAACCGCAAATCCGTGTAGACTTTGATATGCTCCCCATATGGTAGACAATGGAAATATCCAAAAACTATCATATGAGGAGCATATCTATGTCTAAAAGAAAATACACAAAAGAGAGGTTAAAAAAACTCGAAGAAATCGGGAGGAGGTGACCTTTAGAAAAACAAGACACCTGAATGCTTATACTGCCATAAAAGAGCTTTCTGAAACGCATGGGGACTATCCGGTAAGTGAGATGTGCAGGATGCTGGGAATCAACAGGGCAGCTTATTACAAATGGAAGAACCATGGCAGCAGCCGGAATGATTCCCTCAACGAGCTGATTGCTGAAAAATCAGGGGCGATACATGACAAGCATCCTGACATGGGATACAGACGGATCCGGGATACACTCGCACATGACCACGGTATCAATGTCAATGACAAAAAAATACTCAGCCGTTCCATTTCCGCTAATGCACTGTCAGAAGTGGCATGAGCGTAATAGTTCAGCGTCATATTGATGTTGGAATGTCCCCTGATATACTGTAATGCTTTCGGGTTCATTCCGGCGTTTGCTAAATTGGTGCAGAATGTTAGTATGGCTGTGTAAAAGGCAGCTTTAAACGAACGTTTGTGGTTGTTGATGGTCTTGAACGAGTAGCCTTTTTCTTTCATTTGCAACACCCATTCTTTCGCGTCGGACAGCTTCACATTTTCAATGTTATTGAAGCAGTCCGTCACTTACGGTGATAACACGGTTGCTGCTTTTCGCCGCTTCCGGTGAATGCGTAACCATGATAATAGTCTGTCCGCGTTCCCTGTTGATACGCTGCAACAAACTCATTATCTCCGCTCCTGTATGACTATCGAGGTTTCCCGTCGGTTCGTCTGCAAACAGGATTTCGGGATTTCCAATTAATGCGCGGGCGATTGCGACACGTTGCTGTTGTCCCCCGGACAATTCGCGTGGGGTATGCCCCCGTTTGTCCGATAAGCCGACTACCTCTAAAATATCTTTCAGCGGTTTTTTGTAGTCCCGCATTTTCTTTCCGTCCAGCAAAAGCGGAAGCATGATATTTTCTGCCACATTCAAGTTGGGGATAAGGTTGTAAAACTGAAAAACAAATCCTATATTCTGCCGCCTTATCCGGCTCATTTTTTCATCATTGAATTTTGAAATATCCATGCCGTTCATAAAGACAGAGCCGCTTGTAGGTACATCAAGCCCTCCGAGAATATAAAGCAGCGTACTTTTTCCAGAGCCGGACTGTCCCATGATGGAAACAAATTCACCCTGTATCACTTTCAGCGATATGTTTTTAAGCACTCTTGTTTTGGTATCACCAAGCTGAAAGTCCTTAATTATATTTTTGCCCTCAATGGCAACTTCCTCTGTTAATATGTTCATTTGGCAAGTCCTCCTTACTCAAATTTTATTTCTTCCACCAGTTTCATTTTTCGGCTTTTAAAAATTGGTACTATGGAGCCAAGCAGGGTGACGATAATTCCTAATGTCCCCGCAACGAGAAATGTCCAAATGTCCAGTTCCGGTGTCATTGAAATTTTGGGTCCCGCAACAAGGAAAATAGTCTGTATTTCCATGTAAGAAACAACAATAGCAATGACAGCGCCGATAAGCCCGGAAGAAAAGCCCTCTATCAGTGTCATCTTTCTGTTTTGACGGTTACTGAGTCCAATGGATTTATACATGGCAATGGTGCGCCGCTTTTGTATATAGTTGATTAAAAGGTTATTGATAACGCCGACAGTCGCAAGCAGCAGGATAAAATAGGTCATGCTGTGCATTGGCTGTAAAAATGCGCCAACAGTTGCGAGCGCGTCGTTATTAAATTCCTCCACGGTACGGCTCCAATTTGAGGTTTCCCCAAACAAAGCCCGTATCTGTACCATGATTGCGTCGGGGTCTGCGGCGGTATAAGCTAAAAGGTCATAATCAGACGCGCCAAAGTCAGATAGTTCGCTCATGGGACTATCCGTGTAATGAAGTGCAAACACGGAATTATACCATTCCAAATTATCCGTTCCCTCTAAACGGGAAATGGGTTCACGATTCCCCTGTACATTGTTCTCATTTCCTGCTACCGCACCATAGAAGCGCTCCAATCCTGCGCTTGCTATATTACAATCACACTCATATTTCTATCAAATTTCCGTTAAATTTCTTCCTCCCTCCGCTTAGTCCTGTTTTGTTGTCTGTTATTCTGTCGGCTCTCGTTCTGAAGCTCTCTCTCAAGGTTTTTCCTGTTATAGCTGATTACCTCGGCTTTCCAGTTCCGTTGCCCTCGTCATTCTGTACCGTCCTCGCTTTCGTTTTCGGCATTGGTAATAGCGGATTGTGGGGGAGTTACACGTTGTTGAGCCTGTTTCAATGCCTGCAATTTATTTTTGCTGTGCTTGATAGTTGCTGAAATAAAAAAGGTAGCTGATTGTCTGTTAAGATAATCACTACCCAAAGCTAAACAATATTCAATTTTTATATCATTTCTCTGTTCTGATTTTCCCCGATTTGAATTTACCATTTTTATAATGATATGAACATTCCATATTCCTTTGGCACATTTAAAACTTGACCGAGTCATTTTCAGGAATGGTGATGGGAATTATCCTGTGACGGGAGTACAGAGGGCGGCAAGCCTCCCGGCAAGGGTACAGGGAGCGCAGCTTCCCTGTGCAGGTCAAGGGCGGCAGCCATTGCCCAGTAGAGTTGACGCTTGCGTCGGCTCCGTACTGGGTATTGCCTGACGCTGGAATCGGCAGGACTGGCAGCAAAGCTGCCCTTCTCCCAAGCAGCGCTATGGGAGAAAATGAGCGGAAATCTCATATCCATTTTGAAGTGTAAAATTCTTATTTATGTTATCTTCAACACCATATGCCCATTGGCAGTTACTAATATAGATGATATGGTGGATTATATTTATTCGCTTTCTAGTATGATATCTTTGAATAGCGTGCCTAAGCAAGTAATAAAAGATATTCTGATGGAAATAAAAGCATCGGCGTTTTTATGCTGCCACTGCCCAAAATATTTGTGTTGAAACGATTTATGTCATCTCGGTAAATGGGAAGTTGTTAATTACTCTGAATATGGTTTAAAACTATCTTTTTCCACTGCCTCATATAAGTCTTTGCCCATTTTTTTCTCAAAATAGTCTTTTAATGCTAAATTTGTATTCCATTTGTCCAAATCATAAGCACCATAGCGCATCCTGACATCATTCATCCTATCAACAATATTCATTACACCTTCTGCACCAGATATTGCATCGCAAAGCTGTATCAATTTATCATACTCATCAAATTGTACTTCCTGTAATTTAGTTCTTATAACCTTCGTTTCTTCCTCTGTAGTATCAAAATTACCTACATATCCTTCTTCAAAATAGCTGACGGCGAATTGCCGTAATCAAACCCGTCACATTTTATGCCATGGCGTTCGCCTATAAGAATACTGTTTTGAATACGCTGTCTGAGAGAAAATGCTTCTTCTATCGTTCCAACAGGACGTATCTATCTTACGTCCATATCATACAAATAACATTCCAGTGAAAACGCCCTAAAAACATCAATAATAACCGTTAGTCCCTTCGCCTGTTTTGCACCCTCAATCAAATGCAAAATATTTATGTTATACATATACTTTTATCCTTCTCACAAATCTGTTTTATATTTCCGTCTTTGATACGGCTGTCCTGACAGCAGTCAGGCTGTTCTGCTCGTCTGGATTCAAATCTGTAATCCCCATCTCCTCACTGTCATTCAATAAATCAAAAAGTCTGTTCCTGAAACAGTTTAAATTCATTCTGTTATTCCTCTTGTTTATTTTTTATAGTCTATAGGCTTATATTTATATTCTTTCAGAAGCTATTGCAATCCCTATGTTTGATATACTTCAATTAGGCTTTTGGACAAGTCCTCAAAAATCTGCTATAATAATGGGAAATTTCCATTATATTATATACCAACGAAGAGGTGGCTCATGATTCAGATATGTCGAAAAGATAAGGAAAAGGTTTACGAAGCGATCCGCACAGGAAATATAGATGCGGCAGAAATGTCATTTCCCAACCTGATAGATGATATCTTCCTTACCTTTTGTGCCTTGCCGTTGCTGCCAAACTTAAATGTAAGACCAGCCTTACGGATGTCCCTTTTGCCATGACGGAAACAGAGCTCCTGGCCGAGCTGGGCTGGAATATCTGGGATAATGAGCGCGATGTGAATGAAGGACTTTTTTCAGAAAGCGTGATGCGCAGGCTCCCTGCGAAATACAAAAGCGAGGACTGGACCTCCTTCTATAACGATTATGTACAGAAATATCTGATGAAAGAACTGGATATCCAGTCGTGTGTCCATATACTGGACTGCACAAAGGTTCTTATTAATCCGGTTGGGGTTATTCCCAAAAGCCTAATTGAAGTTTGATATAGTCTAAAAGTGAATAAAATAAATACTAACAGCTTATGAAACAGGAGGACAGATGGACGAGAAAGGATTAGGCAAACGTATCAATATGGCAAGGAAAGAGCGTGGATATACGGCTGACAGGCTTTCCGAATTATGCAGCATCAACGCAACATACCTGCGGCAGATTGAGGGCGGGACAAAAGTTCCCAGTCTGCCCGTATTTATAAATATCTGCAATGCCCTGAAAATCTCCCCTGATTATCTGCTCCGTGATTCCCTTACGGATAATGATGTCAGCAAAATCAGGGAACTGACAGAATTGTGGGAGAGTGCACCGCCCAGTCAGCAGGAAATAGCCGCTGCCATGATACAGGCAGTATTGGAACGTAAAAAGGATTAATAAAACCAGCCGTTTGCCCGGCTGGCTTCCAGTATGCCGCAGTCCAGCGTTTCACAAATGCGGACTAATGTATTTAATTCGCCATTATATGTTTCATGCCCTGTCTCTTTGCTCATGTGAGATAAAGAAGTAAAAGAAGTGTAAAAAATTTTGCCGTTCCC
>CARTDA010000062.1:0-18709 GCA_949066965.1 uncultured Lachnospiraceae bacterium | reverse complement strand
TGTTGTGCATACTGCTATTTTCGGGGAATTTTACATTTTTATCTTGCAATTTTCACACGCTGTACCCGAACCTGCCCAGTTTCTTTCCCAGGCAGTAGTATTCGCCATGGCTGTACACAACCGGTCTGGCGTCGTCCAGATGGAAGCCGCCCCGCGCATCCATGTACGCCTCATCCACATGCACTGCCACCACCTCTGCCATAAATAAATCATGTGACCCGAGCTTCTCCACTTTTACCACCCTGCACTCGATATTGACCGGGCTCTCGGCAATGCAGGGCGCCTTTACCTTGTCAGACTGTACCGGCGTAAGGTGCATCTCTTTCCATTTATCGACGTCCCTCCCGCTCCGCACGCCACAGTAATCCGTGGCAAATGCAAGCGCCTGGGTGGTCAGGTTCACAACAAACTCCCCTGTCTCCACAAGCATATGGTGCGAATACCGCGACGGTCTCACGGAAATGCTCACCATCGGCGGGTTGGTGCAGACTGTACCCGCCCACGCAATTGTTATTATGTTGGTATTGCCTTCCTTGTCCGCCACGCTCACCATCACCACCGGCAGCGGGTAGAGCATGTTTCCGGGCTTAAATGAAATCTTTGCCATGCCTCGGCTCCTTATTTGATGATTCCGGCTGCCACAAGCGCCCACAAAATAACACTGACTGCCGATGCCGCCATGGACAGGATGCTGCATACCATCACTTTGTTCAACTTTGCTTCCAGCTCCTTTTTCAGCTCGTTCTTGTCATTCTGCGCATTCTCGGTACTGCGCTTGATTTCGTCAACCACGACTGCCTGCACATTTCTGTACACCTTCACATTTTCCTTGTGCACAAAATCGTCAGCGCGCTGAAACTTATTCTCAAGCAGCTCCGCGATAGCGGTGATGTCCGCCTCCTTTTTCAGCTCCCCTGCGCGCTCCTGCTCCAGGCGCTGTGCCTCCCTGTGCTCCAGTTCCGCCTCGCGGTTCCTTGTCTGTTCGTCCGTCAAATCCCGCAGCGCAGCGATAAGCCGCTGCTCGTCCTCCTTCATGCCCTGGATTTTTCCTGCGTTGTCCCCTATCATAAGGTCAAGCTTTTCAGACAGCTCGGTATTCTTGTAGTTGAGCTTTCTCATTTCCTGAAGAATCTTTTCATATTCCGACACCTGCAGCTGCAGGCGTTTCATCTCCTCTGCCTCTGCCTGTGAATTTGCCTTTATCATCTCCTGTGCACTAAACTTTTGTGCCAGCTTATCCATAAAATTATCCATGTGCCCTAACCGTACCTTTCCTTATGTATATCACGGCAGATGAAGTCTGCCATAAGCATCGCGCCAGCTACAGCCGCAAAACGGCATATTTCCTATCTGCCACGCCGCCTGAAAAACGGGATGTATCTCAAACTGTATAATGCCCATTGTACCATCAAATTCGTTCCCTTACAACAAGATTTGGGATTTTTATTCGTCTGCCCGAAAGCGTATTTGTATAATCTGTATATATTGCTTTCCATTATATCCATTCATCTATACACATTTACAATAAAATTACATTTTGTTCATAATTTATTCACAATTAGATGATAATATAAATACATAGCAAACAACAATATCGAGATGTTTCATTACACATAGATAAATTTTTTCATAATAGCCCCGGTGTCATTCCTTGTGATTGATGCCGGGGCACTCCTCATTTTTGGCACGGCAGCTCTATCAAACAGCGGTAAAAGCGCTAAACCAGTGACAGCGCTTTTACTTCCTCGTTGAGCGACAGCATCTTCGCATCCAGCGCCGACACCATCCGTGCACATTCATAAAGTTCTGCCTTGATATGTTCCGGGACATTCACATCAAACTTATAATTAATCTTATGCTCCAGGCTTGCCCAGAAATCCATCGCAACTGTCCGAATCTGTATCTCAACCTTTGCATCCACTCGCTTTTCCGACAGGTAAATCGGGATTGAAACAATCATATGATAGCTTTTATACCCGCTTGCCTTGGGATTTTTGATGTAATCCTTTACCGATATAATGTTCATGTCGCTCTGCCGTTCGAGCATTCCCGCAATACGGTAGATATCTGTCGTAAACGAACATATGATGCGGATGCCCGCTATATCGTTGACATGCCTGACCATATTTTCAATCGTCGACTCATATCCATGCCGCTTGAGTTTTTTGACGATACTCTCCGATGTCTTAATCCTTGACTTGATATGTTCGATTGGATTGTACTGGTGCACATGCTGAAATTCATCGTTGAGTATCTCAAGCTTTGTCCCAATTTCTTTTAATGCCGAACTGTACACAAGAATGACTTCCTTCCAGCTATCCACATCAGAGCTCCCGTTACCACTATATTCCATCTTGACATCTCCCATTTTTATATTGAAAAACCCCGGTCACACAGTATCTTTTAGCATACCATATTTTATATGTGTTTTGTATAAACAATATATAAAATTTTTTAAAATGCACAATGCTATATCATAACAATTTTTTATATGATATACTTAAGAAATTATACTCACGACAGCTGAAATCTGCCGTGAGTATCGCGCCAGCCGCAGCCGCAAAGCGGCATATTTCCTTATGCGGCTGTGCACACAACGAACGCATCAACCACAAATAGTATACGCAAGGAGACACGATCATGTTCAGATTATGGGCAAGAACCTTTCAAGATAACCACATGCTTCAGGATACCGTAATATGTGACGACAGCCCTGAGACCCGCACACACAAGGTTTTCCATGCAGTCGAGGAAGTCTGTTACCAGTTTGACCTTGGCAAGCCGATATGGCTCGATTCCAACATTGCCGAATTTAAGCGGCACAGCAAGACACGCTTTTTTGCCGACAGCTTCATTGAGGACATTGCATTTGATTATTTGGAAATATTCGTCATTGAGGAGGACTGAAATGTCCTCTTTTTTATGCACACGGATGTCCAAATGAAATATGTCAGCAAGCTGACGGACGCCCGGCGCGCGAGTAGGGAAGATAAATCTTTTCTACTCGATTGCATTTTTATGATTGACACGGAACACAATAAGGAGTAGTATTGTTATAAAGTTAATGTAGTTTTAAATACTATATTATATTTCGTGGCACTCTACTATCAATTGTATTCATTATCAGATAGAAAGTATGAATGGAGGAGGATTTCTATGCAGTTAACAATCAGAGAACCCGGAAGCGCAATCACTCACTTTATCGCATGCCTTATGGCGGCAATTGCAGCGCTCCCCCTTATCCTAAAGGCACACGGGGGACTGACAGCCGTTTCCCTTGCAGTCTTTGCCGCAAGCATGATACTGCTTTATGGGGCAAGCACGCTGTACCACAGCGTCAATGTGACCGGAAAGGTTTTGCGCGTATTCCGAAAAATTGACCACATGATGATTTTCGTGCTGATTGCCGGTTCCTATACGCCGGTATGCCTCATTGTCCTCGGCGGGAGCCTGGGATACTCCCTGCTGGCGCTTGTCTGGGGTGTCGCCATTGTGGGCATGCTTGTAAAAGCATTGTGGATTACCTGTCCGAAGTGGTTTTCCTCCATTATATATATTGCGATGGGCTGGTTATGCCTGCTGGTTTTCGGCACACTGTGGAACACGCTTCCCCACGCTGCTTTTGGATGGCTTCTTGCGGGCGGCATCATCTATACAGTCGGCGGTATCATTTACGCCCTGAAGCTTCCTGTTTTCAACTCGCTCCACAAATACTTCGGCTCGCACGAAATCTTCCATCTCTTTGTGATGGGCGGGAGCATCTGCCACTTTATCTTTATGTACTGTTATGTAGCCTAAATCACGTCAGGCGTCCCCCCTCGCCTGACATTCACATTCGAGCGGGGAGATGTTTTTCTCCCCCATAAAAAAATCGAGCGCTTTGCCGCTCGATTTTTTGTTACTGTTCCATCTGCTTGCCGAGGAATCCGGCGGCAGACTGCGCAAGCTTCATCTCGACTTCATTCATCTCGTCGCCCGCGCTGGCTGACAGAAGCACGACTGCCCCGATCACATCGCCCTGCGTGATAATCGGTATGATTACCTCGTGCTGGTATTCCTCTGCCTCATCCTCCGTGACTGACACATAGTTTTTATCGCTGCGCGAAGTACATACCGTCTCCCGCGAGTTCATTTTTTCTTCAAATGCCTTGCTTACAGACTTGCCGAGCACCTGCTTGCTGCCTCCTCCTGCTGCTGCTATAATCTGGTCCCTGTCCGCAATCAGCGCCAGGTGGCCTGACACCTGCGAAAGACTCTCCGCATACTGCTTCGCAAAATTTCCAAGCTCGCCGATTGGCGAGTATTTTTTAAGGATAATGGCGCCCTCATGATCCGTAAAAATCTCAAGCGGATCGGACTCCCGAATCCTCAAAGTCCTTCTTATCTCCTTAGGTATGACAACGCGTCCCAAATCGTCAATCCTACGCACTATTCCCGTAGCCTTCACCGATATTTCCTCCATTCCCAGTAATTATTAAGTTCATGATATTCATCAGACTGTATTGCTAGTATTTGTATATAATGGATTTTTATTCATTGATGAAGATTTTGATAACAGTTCAGCCCAGGACTTTGCACTGCGCTGCAAAGTCCGTAAGAATGCGTAGTGGTTGAGATGCATCAAGCCACGGAACGTGGCTTTGACACCAACGAAGTGGTTTTGCATGGCTTGATGCCTGTAACAGGAAGCCGAAGGCTGGACTGTTACAGATTTTGCTTGTCTATCCCATTTGCAGGAGATGAATCAGCAGAAACCATGCCACGCCATAGTATGTGACGACGCCAATCAGGTCATTTACGGTTGTAATCAGCGGTCCGGACGCGACTGCCGGGTCGACATGGATTCTTTTGAAAAACATCGGAACAGATGTTCCTACAATGCTTGAGATGGTCATCGCCATCAAAAGCGCAATTCCGGCACAGAGCGATATCGCAAATGCGTACTGCGGTGTTTTTCCCTTGAGCAGGCACAGGTACGCACCGATGAACACAAAGGACAAAATACCCAGAATCAGCCCATTGGAAAAACCGATTCTCAGCTCCTTAAAAATCATTCCGACCTTCTGCCTTGTCCCAAGGTTTTCGTCCATCAGCAGACGAATCGTGACGGCAAGCGACTGGGTGCCGACATTTCCGGACATGCCAAGAATCACGGACTGGAAGCTGACAATGATGGCAAGCTGTGCGATGACGCCCTCGAACAGGCTTGTCACGGTGGATACGCACATGCTCAGTCCCAGAAGGACAATCAGCCAGGGCAGACGCTTCTTGATGCTCTCGCCCAGCGACTCCTCGAACTCCGCCTCCTCTGACATACCGGCAAGCTTTGCATAGTCGTCACCCATCTCGTCATCCACCACCTCCACAATATCCTGCGAGGTGATGACGCCAATCAGTTCATTCTTTTCATTCAGTACCGGAATGGAATCCTCCGCATAATCCTTCAGGCGCTCGATACAGTCCGCTATCGTCTCGTGTGCCCGCACATAGGGAAACGAGTGCGTAATCAGGGACTCCAGATCCATGTAGTTCCTTGCGACAATCAAATCCTTCAGGTCAATTGCGCCGTAAAAGGTTCCGTCGTCGTCCTCCACAAAGAGCGTGGTGATGTTGTCATTCTCCTCCGCCTGTGCAATCAGGGAGCGCATCGCCTGCTTGATTGTCAGGCTCCTGCCAATCTCGATAAAATTCGTGGTCATCTTACTGCCGATTTCATCCTCCTCGTAGGAACAAATCAGCTTGATATCCTCTATTGACTCCTCGTCAATCAGTTCGATTAACTGTTTTCGCGTCTCCTCGTCGACTTCCTCGAGAACATCCACCGCGTCATCGGCGTCCATGTTCTCAATGATATCGGCGGCACGTTCGAGTTCCAGCTCCCCAAGATACTTGCCAGGGTCTTCCAGGTAGGCAAATATCTCCGATATCCTCTCGTCGTCGAGAATATGGTAAAGTACCCTTCGCTCACCCTCGTCCAGCTCGTCAAGTGCGTTTGAAATATCATTGTCATGGTAATTGGTCAGCTCCTCCGCAAGCTTATCCCTGCTGTCTCCATTGCGGATTAAAGCGACCAGCTCCTCGATATAGTTCGGTTCGTTTAAAATTTCATTTTCCAAAATAACATCGCCCTTCTATATTTAAATTATTTCTCCCTTTTCGGAAAAGTGTTCCCACTGTTTGTTTTCCAAATTTTGATGTATATTCATACATTTCTAAATTTTTTGCGCAATTTAAGCAACGGTATTTTGAGTTTTGTCTACTGCATATTGAGTAAATTGGGGCTGAGAATTGAAAAAAGGCTATCCGTTTGATTGGACAGCCTTTTTAATCTGACCTATCTATCGTTTTTTCTCATTCAGATTCTTCTCTGTATTCAAAGACAAACCACTTTTCATTCATATAAACCTCTATTGTATCGTCTGCTCCATACTGATAGCCAAATCCACTTCCAAAATTAGATTGATCATCTTCTGTTGGAATTTCAGTTCCATCGACAGTTGACGTTATTTCTCCATCCATGGTACCACAGCGTGCATCCATGATGCTTTCTCTCCCTGTATCATAATATAATTTACCATTCACTCTTACCATAGGGATTCTGTCATACATTGCATCAGCGCCTGCTTGTTCTATTACCGTAATTTTATAGACCTCACCTAATTGTGCAGGATAAGATTCCATTATTTCTCCGTTATAACTAATTTCTACTATATCGCCAATTTGTAATTCAAGGTTATCCCTGTTTGACAGGTAAAACTCATCTGCTGAATCAAGTTCCAAAGATCCCTCTACCGGTTTTACTATTATTGAATCTTTGTTTTTCTCAATTACTGATGCCTGAAATGTTATCGCCGCCAGTGTATTGTCTGCTGAAGAAAGCATCTCCATTATGCAATTACCTAAAGCAGGTGCCGGTTTATAAATTCCCTGATATGGCTGTTCTACATATTCGGTTCCGTTATCTACGTAGTAAAAAAGAGTAGTTCCTGCCACTCCATCACAATTTATATTGATCGTAATAGAATCTTTGTTGACCGGTACATCATTGATCGACTGCTGACCGGTTGTTTCCATTTCCATTAGCATAGATAAAAATTCATCAATAAACTCCGTAGCTTCAGCCTCTGTGTCAGGTGACATAGCATATTTATCACTATCAGAAACACCGATAGATACAATATCTTCTCTGGCTGGTAATCTAATGGGATTTCCCTGTTCTTTCTTTCCACATGCACACAACATAATTGAAACAAGGCTGCATAAGCAAATGATACTGCATAATTTCTTTTTCATAATTAACCTCCACTGAAAATATATTTTATATCATACTATATTTTACTGCATATTTCAATGCAGGGTAAATAGCCGGAATTGTTTCCGACTATTTACAATTGCCTGACAGTTCTGTCTAAAACAATCTTTTTGAGTCTATTGGTAATGGTCTGCCCGCCACCAGACCGCGGATAGGCTTATTCAAATTATCGTGTAATTTCAAACCTTATGAACAATTCTGATTAGAAAATGCAGTTTTATTCATTGGAAATGTATATTTGTAGGCTCGTTTTCAGTGGGTACACAATTCCGAAAAGGGATAATTATTTCCAAAACCTCCTGGGCGAATCATCTTTTATGTAAAAAACAATCTGCCGTTATCTGTCACTATACATGCTTAAACCGTCCGACCTCGTTGCTGAGCTGCTCCGAGATTTCCTGGTTGCTGATGCTCTGCTGCTGAATCTGCGACATGGATGCGACCAGGCTCACGGCGCTCTCCGCAACGTTGGTGACACCCTTGGCGCTCTCATCCACCGCAACGGAAATGTCATTGAGTCCGCTCGTCATCGCGCTGATTGTCTCATGGATTTCCCCTGTGTTCTGGGAGAAGTTTTCAATCAGGCTGTTCATGCTGTCGGCATCCCGCTCATATTTCTCCACAACCACCACAAACTCATCATAGTCCTGCAACACCTTTTCATCGACAAACTGAAGCATGGTTTCCGCATTTCCTGCCAGCTTCTCCACGGCGCCGATTACCAGGTTGCTGATATTCTGGATATTGTTTGCCGTGTTTGCACTGCTGTCTGCAAGCGCCCTGATTTCGTCCGCGACGACTGCAAATCCCTTCCCTGCCTCGCCGGCCCGCGCTGCCTCGATGGATGCATTCAGGGAGAGCAGGTTTGTCTGGCTTGTGATGTCGAGAATCTCGCCTGTCAGCTGCTTAATCTTCTCCACGCTCCGGCTCTCCTCAAGCGCCTCATTGAGCATTTCCCGTATCTCAATAATCTTGCTGCTCGTTCTGTCCTTTCCGGCAATTGTATTCTGGTGCATCCTTCCGGCGCGGTTTTTAATCTTCTGAACCAGTTCGACACCGTTATCCACACTGCTGTTCATATTCTGGACTTCCCGCAGTACCGTGTCGCTTCCTTCGGCAATCTGGCCGATCGTGGCTGCGATCTCCTCCATGCTTGCCGACATCTGTTCCATCGTCGCCGAAATGTTTCCCGCACTTTCATTGGAATCCTGCACATTTGCACCGATTTTGGAGGTCAGTTCATCCATATGCTCCGACTGTGTCTTTATGATATTCATGATACCCTGGAGCTGCTCGATAAAATTATTGATACCGTCAACAAGCTGTCCGACTTCATTTTTTGATTGAATTTGAATACGTTTTGTCAGATCCCCCTCATTGTTATGTATCTTGGATATGATATCTTCAAGCTGTGTTCCTGCACTGGACGCCGGAAGCGCAATATGCGTGATGCTGAACACACTTGCAATCACCATCATGACCAAAAATATGGCAAGAAATAAAAGAACAGTTCCTGTGTAACTGCGCATGGAGCCAATCGTATCGGTAACCGCCGCCTGTGAACGTTCTGCAAGCAGTGTGTCAAACTTTTCCTCCACATCCGCAAGCACAAGGGACTGCGGACGAATCTCACCGGAAAGCGCACTTGCCTTCTCGACATCCCCCGCAAGGAAACATGCGCCAATCTCAATTGTCTTATCCTCAATGACCTGCGCTTCCCTGCCATAATCATTTACCCAGGAAGTCAGTTCTTCATCCCCCTCCTGCTCACACAGCAGACGCATCGTACTGATAACCGCCTCAACCTGCCCTTTGCGCCCCTGCACATCCTGCGCAATGGACTCCGCAGCCTCCTTACTCGGAATCATGGTAATCAGGTTCGCTGACGACTTGTCATCATCCACAATGCTCACCAGATTTTTGCTCTGTTCCTGCAGTGCCATATAAATATCCGCGGTACGTTTTACCGCGGCTCCTGCATTCTGAAGCGCCCGTATACTTAATACTGAAGTGACTGTAAAAATAGCCGTCAGCATAACCAACAGTGCAATTATTCTTGGTCCCATCTTGCCTTTCATAACTTTTCTCCTTTCAATCCCAACTTCCACCTGTTTTATTGTATAAAATGCACAAATTAATTATAGTACATTCTATTTTCACTGTCAATATGCCATAACCAAGTAATGGAAAACCTTTTCCTTACCAAATCAGTCACTTTTTTTACAATCACTATTCATACAATTTTCCTGATGTCAAGCAATGTCTCTGCCACTGCATACAGCAATGGCGCAATTTCCTCATCGGGCTGTGTCAAATCAGGTACCATCACCGGCTTGCAGCCTGCCGCATACGCAGCCTTGATGCCGTTTGGCGAATCCTCCACGGCGATGCAGTCCGACGGCTCCTCCCCAATCTGCGCACAGGCATGGAGGTAGACATCCGGCGCCGGTTTTCCGTGCGCGACCTGCTTTGCACTCACAATCTTGTCAAACTGTCCCCTGACGCCGATTTTCTCGAGGTGCTGCAGGGTCAGCGCTATCGGTGTCGCCGTGGCAACTGCCGTCTTAATGCCCTTTTCATGCAAAAAAGCCAGTATCTCATCAATACCGGGCTTTTTCTCCAATCCATATTTTTTAATCCGTTCTGCCACAAGTCCGCGCCGAACCTCACGTATGGCAAAATAATCAAAGCCTTCGCCAAAAATGTCCTTCATCATTTTTGCCGCAAGCTGTGCATCACAGCTGCGAAGCATCAGCGCATGTTCTCTTTTGAAATCAAAGCCTGCCATGCGTGCTGCCTCGCACCATGCTGCATTATAGTGCTTTTCCGTGTCAATAAGTACTCCATCCATGTCAAATATTACTGCCTTAACCATATTGAACCCCATATCTCACAACCCTTATGTGATTTGCCCCGGACAGCCCCATTCTGTCCGCAGCGCCTGCTTTCCCCCTATGCCTGCCCGGCATGGAGAATTTCATCTTTTGATACTTCCTGATTCTGCTGAATCAGGTTCAGCAGCGTGATATAGTTGCGAATCATTTCCCTTACGGTTGCCTCCTCCCCATCCAGAGCCTTACCGTACTGCTGCTTCAGGAAATAAATGTAGTCATCATGCTCAAGTCCCGGCGTGTAATCATACAATTTTCCATGTATTGCCGCAAGCTTCTCAAGCAGCACATACATTTCGCCCGGATTTAACGCGTCCAGTCTTATCACGGGGGATGCCATGTCCCTCATTTTGATGACACCCTCCTGCTCAATGCTGGTTTCTATCAGGCGTGACTTCAGCGGCGCAAAACTGTACACCCCACGCACAGGATCCTCCATCGCTTCCCTTGTCACGCTGATGATGATGCCAAGATGGGATGCCTTCCCCTGCAGTGCATCATTGTAGATGGACAGAAGCTTGTTGTAGTTGTACTCCCTGCCCACACGGCTTGGAATCTCGTACAGCGACGCAAGCTCATCCATGCACACATACAATCCCGCATATCCTGCCTTCACCACAAAATCAGCAAACAGCTTGATAAAATCATACCAGTTGTCATCGGTAATAATCAGATTCACCCCTAAATCCGTCTTTGCCTCTGTTCTGGTCCTGTACTCCCCACAGAGCCATCGCAGTGCTTTTTTCTGCTGGTCCACGTCACCCTTCCGGTGCCCCTTATAATAGGAAGCCAGCACTTTACCGAAATCAAAACCGTTTACACGCTCTTCCATCGAGGACGTAATCTTGTAAATCTTCTGGCTGACCCTGACATCGAAGACCTCATGTCCCGGTACAAGTCCCTCAAATTGTACCACTTCGTTTTCCAGAGTGCCTATCCACTTGTCGAGAATAAGCTGCAGCGCTCCATTATCAGGGCATGCATGTGTCGCCATATTCCGTATCAGTTCCCTGTATGTCGCCAGTCCCTGTCCCTTGTTTCCGACAAAGCGTTTGTCTACAGAGAGCTCCACATCCGTTACCACAAAGTTTTTTTCCATCACATGGTTTCTGAGCGCATGCATGAGAAAGGTCTTACCGCTTCCGTACTTTCCTTCTATAAAACGAAACGCCGCCCCTCCCTGTTCTATGATGGATACGTCCTGCAAAAGCGCCTGAATCTCACTCTTTCTCCCCACCGTGATGTATTCAAGTCCTGTTCTGGGAACGACCCCGCTCTTTAAGGAATTTAACACTGTGGCTGCAGTCGCCCTTGATATTCCGTTGTCCATGCAAATCCTCCCTGCTGCCAATCGCTGACTACGTCTCTTTCATCAAGCTCTCATTTCATACAACCCTGAGCTGTGACTGCACAAAATCCGCATCCGCCCTGATGCGCTCAAGGTTCTCAAGGCTAAACTCAAAGGCTAACGACTCCCTCTCATTCTCCCTGTTAAGCCTCTCAAAAGCCTTCTCAATCATGATAACACGCTTCTGCTGGCGAAGTGTGGCATAAATCCTTTTGTGTATCTGGTCGATCGTTTTGTCATAATCCGTCTCATAGTCGAGCAGCTCGATCATCCTGTCTGCGTCATACGGATAAAAATCTGTCGAACACATCCTGCCTACAGCCCCTTTTCCTGTAGGAAAAAATGTTCCCATGGACAACTCGCCGCCGCATAGATAAACCATGACCATCGGTCTTTGCAGCAGCCCCGCGAACACATCCGTAAGCAAATCCGGTGAAATTTTCTGTTTGAGATTTACTTCGAATATCGACAGTCCGCGCTCCCTGACAAGCTCCATCATGTCCCGGATTCCTTTTTTGTCCACCAGATGATAGCTCCACTCAACGCTCACGACACCAGCCTCAAAGACACGACGGCACTTCAGATTGTCAATTTTCTGAAACAGTGCATCCAGAGGCATTCCCTTATCGACTTTGTACTGCTTTGGAATATTATACCTTCCCTCGCTCATCGCAACAACCACCCTTTCACACTTTGAACGTTAACCTGTTATGTTAATCTGTTCGAGATTTATTATAATATATTATTTCAATAATTTCTACAATTTGTTTAATTTTCTTCTAATTTTGTGAAAAGTGTCTTGACCTCCTGGAAAAACAGGCATAAAACAGAGGAGAAAATTGTCACATTACACATATTTCTCCCCTGTCGAAGTGCGTCATTCAATTGTCTGACAGCTGCAGAAAACCGCCGCTAAAATTTACATAACTTTGCTTTTTTCCAATTATTTACTACAATGTTATGTCATCCAGTTCTTTTTGAAGCCGCTCCAAATCCGCCCTGATGGCAATGTGCTGCGGACATGACTGTTCGCACTTTCCGCATTTGACACAGTTCTTTGCCTTTTTCGCGTCATCCATCGCCTGTGTCCAGTTCCATTTTGCCTCATTTATATTTTCATAAATGTGGTACTGGTTCCAGATGCGGAAACACTGCGGGATATCCACGCCCGCCGGACACGGCATACAGTACCGGCATCCTGTGCAGCCATTCTGCACCCTGCTGCGCAGCGCATCCGCTACCCGCGCGATTATCTCCTGCTCCGCACTGCTCAATGGTTCAAATTTGTCAAAGGTCGCGAGATTGTCCTCAACCTGCTCCATTGTCGTCATCCCGCTCAGAATAACCTTGACATTGTCGAAGCTTCCGACGTAGCGCAGCGCCCACGACGACGTTGACGCATCGGGACGCGCCGCCTTGAGCAGTTCATCAATGCCGTCATGCGGAAGCCTTGCAAGCGAGCCGCCCTTCACCGGCTCCATGACCACCAGCGGAATGCCAAGCTTTTCTGCAAGCGCCACCCCCTTCAGGGTCGCCTGTGCGTCTTTGTCCATATAGTTTAACTGTATCTGGCAGAAATCCCATTTGTACGAAGTGATGATTTCCTCAAACACCTCATAATCATCATGAAACGAAAAACCGATGTATTTTATCTTACCCTCCGCGCGCAGCTTCTCGCAGTACCCGAGAATGTCAAGCTCCTTCACACCCTTCCACCGCTCGCTGTCCAGCGCGTGCATCAGGTAAAAGTCTACATATTCTTTCTCAAGGCGCTGCAACTGTTCCTGAAAGATGCGCTCCACATCGTCAATCGTCTTTACCGCCCAGACCGGAAGCTTTGTCGCCAGATAGTAGGAATCCCTTGGATAGCGCGCAAGCGCCTTTCCGGTCACGACCTCGCTCCTTCCGTTGTGGTAGGGATATGCCGTGTCAAAATATGTAACCCCTGCCTGGTATGCCCTGTCAATCATGGCAAGGGCTTCTTCCTCATTGATACTGCCATCCGTGTTTGTCGGGAAACGCATACACCCAAAGCCAAGCAGCGAGGTGCTGATTCCCAGATTCTCCATTTTTCTGTATTCCATATAAAATCCTCCTTTTTCGTATTTTCTACACATATTCTATCTGCCCACGCTTTACGGTGATGCCCCGCTGCCATCGTCATACAGCACTGCCATGTCCGCAAGAACCCTGTCCGTGTATGCCATCATCAGCTCCGCCTCTTTCTCTATCAGGCCGTTTTTTTTGTACCGCAGCACGAAATTCGGCGTACCCTTTGCAGAAAATTCCAGAACCCCCTTGTACTTTGCCATCAGCCCCGGAAGCCGCTCGACGTGCACGGGCGCATACGGCTCCATCAAGAATGTAATCTGACCGACCTTTCCCTTGATTTCCGTCACATACCGTCTGTGCGCCGTGACGCGTATCAGCGATATCTGAATCAGGTTCTCGACCGATTTCGGCACTGCCCCAAAACGGTCCTTGAGTTCCTTTCTCATGTCGTCGCACTCTGCCTCATTCTCAAGGCTCGCTATACGCTTGTAAATGTCAAGCTTCTGGACTTCATTTACGATATACTCCGGGGGGATAAACGCATCGACATCCATATCCACATACGTGCCGAAGTCCGCATCCACCTTTTTCGTCCCCTTGAGTGTCTTGACTGCCTCGTTGAGCATTTTGCAGTACAGGTCATAGCCGACTGCCTCCATGTGCCCATGCTGGCGTTCGCCCAGAAGGTTGCCCGCCCCCCTGATTTCCAGGTCGCGCATGGCAATCTTGAAGCCGCTGCCCAGATCCGTGAACTCGCGGATTGCCTGTAGTCGTTTCTCCGCCACTTCCTTGAGCATCTTGTCTTTTTTATACATCAGGAAAGCATAGGACGTGCGGTTGGAACGCCCCACACGTCCCCGCAGCTGGTAGAGCTGGGATAGCCCCATCGCATCCGAGTCATGGATAATCATGGTGTTGACATTGGAGATATCCAGGCCGGTCTCTATGATGGTCGTCGCCACCAGGACATCGATGTCACCATTGATAAAGTCAAGCATAATTTTCTCAAGCTCATGCTCCTTCATCTGCCCATGCGCGTATGCCACACTCGCCTCCGGCACCAGGTTCGCCACCTGGTTCGTGATGTCCTCGATGTTGTTTACGCGGTTGTATACATAGTACACCTGCCCCTGCCTGGACAGCTCGCGCACGATTGCCTCGCGCACCATTTCCTCATTGTACTCCATGACATAGGTCTGTATCGGCTGCCGCTCACCCGGCGCCTCCTCGAGCACGCTCATGTCGCGGATTCCCACAAGGCTCATGTGCAGTGTCCGCGGAATTGGTGTCGCGGTCAGCGTCAGCACATCCACATCATCCTTCATCTGCTTCATCTTTTCCTTATGGCGCACGCCAAACCGCTGCTCCTCGTCAATCACAAGCAGCCCCAGATCCTTGTAAACGACGTCTGCCGACAAAAGCCTGTGCGTGCCGATAACAATGTCCACCAGCCCCTTTTTCAGTCCCTCGATGGTCTTTTTCATCTCGCCCGCCGTCCGGAAGCGCGACATCATCTCAATGCGCACCGGAAAATCCTTCATGCGCTGCACAAACGTATTGTAATGCTGCTGCGCCAAAATAGTGGTCGGCACGAGATATGCGACCTGTTTGCCGTCCTGAACCGCCTTGAACGCGGCACGTATGGCAATCTCCGTCTTGCCATAGCCCACATCGCCGCAAATCAGGCGGTCCATGATGCGCGGACTCTCCATGTCGCTTTTTGTCGCCTCGATGGCAAGCAGCTGGTCTCCCGTCTCCTCAAACGGAAACATCTCCTCAAACTCCTGCTGCCATACCGTGTCCCTGCTAAAGATAAATCCCTGCTTCTGCTGGCGGACGGCATACAGCTCCACAAGATCCCTTGCCACCTCGTTGACGGCAGTCTTTACCCTTGACTTTGTCTTCACCCACTCCTGCGTGCCAAGCTTGTTCAGCTTCGGTTTCTTCGCCGCGTCGGACGAGGCATATTTCTGAATGACATCCAGCCCGGTCGCAAGGACGTACAGATTACCGCCATCGCGGTACTCAATCTTGATGTAATCCTTGACGACCTTGTCAACCTCAACCTTTTCGATTCCCTTATAAACACCGAGGCCATGGTTTTCATGCACGACATAATCCCCCACCTTAAGGTCCGAAAAGTCACGGATTTTCTGCCCCTCATACGTCTTTTTCTTCTTTTTGCGCTGCTGTTTCCCAAAAATGTCCGTCTCGGAAATCACGACAAACTTTAACAAGGGGTACTCAAACCCTTTCAGGACAGAGCCGTGATAGGTCATGATTTCCCCCGCCTGCAATGTCCTGTCCGAATCCTCCGAGTAAAAGGAGACAAGCCCCTCATCCATAAAGTCCGTGGCAAGCCGCTTCGCGCGCGTCGCCGACGCGGACAGTACCAGCACCCGGTAACCGTGCTTCTTAAAATGCTTCAAATCCTTTACCAGCTCTGCAAAGCTGCTGTTGTAGGAAGAAATATTTCTCGCATTGATGCCGAACCGGTTCGCGAACTTGATGCCAAATCCCTTAAACTCCATGGCAGAAAGTGCAAGAATGCGCTCTTTCTCAAGCCTTGCCATAATTTCCTGCACCGGAAAAAGCACCTCCATCTGCCGCGGCAGGATATATCCCTTTTCCGCGCGGCTGGTCATGCTCTCCCGAAATTCCAGCTCCACAGCCCTTGCATGCTCCTCGATGCGCAGCGGCTCGTCAAGATAGACGCAGCACTGCCTGTTCCGGAACAGGTCAAGAAACGACATGGTATCCTCATAAAAATAATTGATATAGCTGTCCAGGTTGACAAGGCTCTGGAACTGTGTCACCTGCTCCGTCAAATCCCGCACTGCCGTTTCCAGCCTGTGCGCCTCTTCCGGCATCGTCCGCTCCCTGAACCTTTTCGCCTGTTCCTTACAGTCCTTCTCAATCCTGCGAAATCCCGCATCCAGCACAGACTGGCTCAATATCAGCTCCGCCGCCGGATAAACTGACACCTGTGTCATGTTTTCTTCAATGGAACGCTGGCTCAGCACATCAAATGTACGGATGGACTCAATCTCGTCCCCCCACAGTTCGATACGGACAGGATTCTCGGACGTGAGGTCAAAAATATCAAAAATACCGCCGCGCACCGAAAACTGCCCCGGTGCCTCGACCTGATAATTTTTCTCATATCCCATTGCCACCAATTTCCGCGCAAGCGCACGCTCCTCGATGACGCTGTCCCTGCCAATGCAGACAATGTTGTCCTCCAGGATGGACAATGGGAGCTGGTGTGCCATCAGGGCGGCAAACGTGGTGACAATCGTGACCGGATTGCCCTCGAGAATCCTGCGCTGCACCTCGATTCGCTCCTTCACCAGCTGGTTGCCATGCACGTCCGCCTGATAGAATATCAAGTCCTTTGCCGGATAAAAATACGATTCCCGGCAGTACAGGCGGCAGTCCTTAAGAAGCTCCCGCGCCCTGATATCACTGTATGTCACTATCAGCTTTACATCATAGTCCCTGTCGGTGCCGAATACCATATGAAGCTTCTGCGAATCCACACAGCCGCTGACGCTTACTTTTCCACTCTTCTTAGCCAGAACCTTTACAATTTCATCGTACTCTCCAAGCTCCTTAAGCGGTGCCAATAATGTATTCATTTTATTCCCCCATGCAGCTTCCAATCTATTCTCCGAGATTTCGCTTTGCGGAATCTCATATCCGGATGAAAAACGCCCGTTTTTGGCGTTTTTCCTGTGTGAGACATAGAACTTCTCCACGAAACAGCCTTTGCTGTGAGTGGCTAGAAGTTCTTCTCACACTATTCAACTTTTGGCTTTTTGTTGTACTGATTCATTGCCTCGTCCACCTTGTCCGCAAGCATCAGGTTCACTGCCCCGTCCACTTTCTCAAGGCTCTCACGCATCACTTCCAGCTCCTCCTTGCTGAAATGTCCGAGCACATAGTCCGCCAGATCATATCCCCTGGGCTTCTCGCCGACACCAATCTTGATGCGCAGGAACGTGTCGTCATTCAGGCTGGCAATAATATTCTTGATGCCGTTATGTCCGCCCGCGCTGCCCTTCTTGCGGATGCGCAGTTGTCCCACATCAAGGCTGACATCGTCGTATATGACAATCAGCTCACTCTCTGTATCCACCTTATAGTAATCCGCCACGGCGCGGACTGCCTCACCGCTTAAATTCATATAGGTGAGCGGCTTCACCAGCACCACCTTGACTCCGTTTATTATGCCTTTTCCTGTCAGTGCCTTGTGCTTACAGTCCATCACGCTGATATTATATTTGTCCGCAAGCGCGTCAATCGCCATAAATCCGATATTATGGCGCGTATTTTCGTATTCCCTTGTGGGATTTCCAAGCCCTGCTATGATAACCATCTTCACTCCCCGTCCCTGTGTATCTGAATCCTGACCTGTCTTTACTTTTGTCTCTATTTCTGTCTCGGTCGCTGCATCTGTCTTTTCCGGTACGTCTGTCTTTTTGTCCCGCAGTCTGCCAAATGCCTTAAATCTGTTTCCGAACCACCGCATACTCGTCCCCGTTTCTGTAAAAAGGACACTCCTTGTACTGCCGCTCCATCACGCGCACCATGTCGTCCTCGTCCATATTTGCCTCGCAATAATAACACTCGTCGTCCTCGTCATATACATTATATGCACAAGTGTCGCAATTTGAACTTCCCATTTTATTCCATGCCCCCATTATCTATAACAAATTGCATAAGCCAAAGCATGCCCAGAAATTCAGACACGCTCTATTTTATAGCCATGAATAGAATAATTTAGAATTGTTTTCACTCATAATTCGCTCATTTCAAATGAGCGAATTATAAAAGCATTGTATACTTATTTCCTTTTGTTGTTTTTTTACTTGCAATCACTCCGCAATCAGTTAACACTTTTAAATATCGGCGTACTTGAGCCTCTGATTTTCCAGTTATTTCCATTCCTTTTGTCGTAGTAATTGTATTGTTGTATTTTAGATACTCAAGTATCTGCTGTATCGGCTCTTTCATTTTTCCGCTCATTAATTCGCTCACAATTCGCTTATCACCACTTTACAACTTTTTGAAAAATAAAATAACGCACAAGGCACTTTCTCATGT
>CARTDA010000061.1:0-18801 GCA_949066965.1 uncultured Lachnospiraceae bacterium | reverse complement strand
GAAAGGCAGCTTTGCTGCCAGTCCTGCCGGTTTCAGCGTCAGGCAATACCCAGTATGAGCCGACGCAAGCATCAACTCTACTGGGCAATGGCTGCCGCCCTTGACCTGCCAAGGCGTTTCACCCTTGACCCGATAAGGGCTTGCCGCCCTTAACCCGCACAGGGATGTTGCACTCCCTGTACCCTTGCACAAAAGGCATACGCCCTCTGTACTCCCGCCACAGGATAATTTCCTTCATCATTTCAGGAAATGGCTCGCTCAAAATTCCTGCGGTCTTGCAAATTCCCTGTCAGAAATTTTTGCAAAAGAAAAGCCAGTCTGCGATACGCTTTCACTGAAAGTTTTTCGATAACTGGCTGTTTTGTTTATCCTGTATCATATTCAGTTTTACAATGAAAAAGCAGCGGCATTTTTTATGCTGCCACTGCCCAAAATATTTGTGTAAAATGTTTTATGTCATCCCGATAAATGGGAATTCGCCTTATTCTTTATTTCCGAAAAAATCTAAAATACTATTTAGTCCCAAAAGTGCGTTTTCATCATCAATTGCAGGTTTTTCATTAGTATTATGGCTATATACCACCTCATGAATGTTATAGCAGTTCATATGATGCAAAAGCGTACAAGCTGTACTATAAGCAGTGTCTATATGACCATCGCCTCCACCAACTAATACAATTGCACCCTTTTTAGATTTTATAATAGGTTCTTCTTTTCTAAAAAATCTGGCACAAAAATATGTTTGAAGTCTACTTCCAACATCTAATAATTTTCCAGTCAATTCCGAAAAATAAAGCGGCGAAGCAATCATAATGTTGTCACATTCTTGTATGTATTTATATATCCCTTGCATTTCATCATTTATAACACACCCACTATTTTCCCAACAATACCTGCAATCAAAACAGGGCGAAATATTGCACCTATAAGCATCTACAATTCTATATTCTCCTACAATTTTTTCAGTAATTTTCTCAATAAGACTGGCAGTATCACCATTTTTTCTTGGAGAGCCATTTAATATCAAAGTTTTCATTATAATCTCCTCTGCTAAATCCCAGTTTATTTTCGGATTTATTATACATCTATTCACCATTTTTGGGAATACTTGATTATACTTTCGGTATGAGAATGTATATGCGGTTCAGCTCCGCAAATCCCCTCTGCCTTACCCGCATAACCAGCCCTGCATTTTCCAGTTCGTTCAGGGAACGCTTAACTGTCATCTCACACCGGGAGAGTTCAGCGGCAAGCTGCCTGACAGGAAAATATACAAACAAGATTCCGTTCTCGTCCTCCAGCTTTTTTGTAATCATGGCATCCAGCATCTTACAATACATCACCTTTGCCGTGCTGCTGATTGGAAGTCCTGCCAATGCTTTTGGGAATGGCATACAGGGCGGCAGCGGCGTGGCTGCTGTCATAAATTCATATTCCATTTGTCTGTTTTCTCCTTTCATTTTGTGTATTATTTTGGGGCTGTTTTGGGCAGAAACATTCAGGACAGAGCCTGTCTTTTCATGCCGCTTTAAGCCCCTGTCAATGCAGGCAGGGCAGAGTAATGCCTCTGCCTGCATACTGTGTTATTCATATTTTAGTACAGTCCAGCCGGTTCTTCCTGATGCCGTTCCTGCCCCCGGTTTCTCCGGCAGCGTTTTGTTCCCTCTGGTGCGCTTGCTGCGGCAGGGATTTTCATTCCTTTCACAGTTCATGGCGTCACTTCGTCTGGGGAGCATATCCCATCAGCCCGGTCATTGCGATAAAGTGAGCTGTCGCTCACTTGAGTAATCCATCGATGAACTGATACTATCATAGAACATTTTTGTTCCCATTCCCGTATATCCATAAATCAGGAATGGAATATAAAAATCAAAAAATTCCACGTTTGCGGAATGGTGTGGTATAATCAGTATGGCGGCGGGTAACAAGCCGCCGGAAAGGGGATAAAACCATGAAGCAGGGCATAACCATACAGGAGCGGCTCAAAGACTTACGGACAGAGCGGCATTTAAAACTGGAAGAACTTGCGGAGCTGACACTAATTTCAAAGTCCGCCCTCGGCAGCTATGAAAATGATGTAAAAAAAGAAATCAGCCACAAATCCATCCTGAAGCTTGCAGAATTTTATGATGTTTCCACGGATTACCTTTTATGTGCCACTGAAAACAGAAACCGTCCAGATGCCGGATTTACGGAACTACATATCAATGATGATATGGTGGAACTGTTAAAAAGCGGGCGCATCAACAACCGCCTGCTTTGCGAGATTGCCACGCATGAAAATTTCACCACCTTTATGACAGATGCAGAGATATATGTGGACGGTATCGCCACCATGCGTTTTCAGGATATCAATGCCTCCCTTGAGGCTGTGAGGGCAGAAATCCAGCAGAAATACCAGCCGGAGGAAGAAGATACAACATTGAAGGCATTGCAGGCTTCGCAGATACAGGAAGAAGATTATTTCTGCCATGTCACACATAAGGAGTGGGACGCAATTCTCCACGATATCCGGCTGGCGCATCAAGCTGATGCGGAGAGTGCGCCGGATGATTCCAGCACGCTGAAAATAATTGCAGATGTAGAAAAAGCCATGCGCTTTCCGGGGAACGCCCTTGATAAATTCTGTTATGTCATGTGTTCACAGCTTCAAATCAGCTATGAAAAGCTGACCGAAAAAGAACGAACGGACTTGAAAAACATTATGAAAAAATCCGGCATCTACAAGGATTCGCCTTTAGGAAGCCGGAAGCGCTGACAAGGAAATGCCACTGTCTGGATTTTGTCCATGCAGCGGCATTTTGGGGGTGCTTATGTAGTTTTCAGATGGCAGATTGAATTGATAGTGCTGTCAAAGCAGTTCTAAAGTTCTTTTATACAGTGGGTCTAAATTACAGCCACAGCTTCCACATTCTTTGTCTGCCTGTTTGATTGCTGATACTAAGGTATCTTTATCAGCCTTTCCGTCTAACCATTGTTGGGCGGGGACAGATATTAATCCCAGCCAGATGCAGCGAATTCCTCCATAATCGTTTTTAATTCTTCCATGATGATGCTTTTAGATTAATCAATGCCTGATTTCCAGTTCCGCAAACAGGAATTTGTTCTTATTCTTTCAAAACAATTGACATTCCATTTTGGCAAATTATTTCAATCTTTCCATCTATAATTTTATATGCTTCTCCAAAAAGTCTAGTAACACCATCTTCAATAGTTATATAGCTTCCATCATTCAAAGCAATTATCTCATGTCCCATACTATCTTCAAATGTGATATCTTCAATCAAACGAAACCCGTCAAGCCATTCCTCTCTCAGGCTTTGAAAATGAGGAAGTATATTTATATTAGTGATACCAAGTCCCTGAATCCATCTTGTATAATTAGGGTCGATTGCTTCTCCTTCCATTTCAGGTCCAGCATACACAATGTCAGCACAATTCATAGAACCTGCACTCCAAGAAATTAGAAGTCCATTAAAATCTTCCAGTCTGTTTTTCAAACCAATTCTATGAAAGAAGTTATTTTGTGTTGGCACATGTCCTCCTGCTAACAGCACAACATCCATTTCTTTAATTTCGTCTGCTAATTTTTCATTTCTATTATCGCATATCTCCATACAAGAAATACTTAGTCCACTCATAGGGAATGATTGTGTAAAACATTCACAAATCATATCATTTCTTTCATAGTCATCAGGCGAAGCTGCGATAATCATCACTTTAGAATTGTGAATCCACTCATTTTGAATTTTTTCTAAAAAATTGTTATCCCCCAATAATGGTGCTGGTATTTTTTTACCATTTTCCTTTATCGAGCCACCTATAGAGCTTGTCATTATTATTCTCATTTTTCTACCTCCATAATTCCCGATTTTTCTTCACATCACTTATCTATAAACCACTTATCTCATAAATACAGGATTGCCCATCACGCAAAACAGAACGTTTTACTTTTGCATTTATATTTTTTTGACAAACTCTTGAAAATATTTGCTCCGCAAATTTTTCAGAACAATTACAAAGTTTACCCGAAGCTTTCCCTTGTATATTATTTGCAATAGGACATACACAAAAATCTTTGTTTTCATCAACTAATAGTTGCTGTCCATCTTCACTATATGTAATCTCCCAGCCCCATTCTTTTTCCAAAAATGAAATAAATGAGGGCAAATTCCCCACATATTTCTCCAATATATTATCCATTCCATTTACTTGATAATGTAACTTTGCACAATTTTCAAATAAACAGCTATCACAATTTTCATCTAGCGAATTCAATAAATGATTAAGCCATTCAACACAAAAATCCATTATTTATGCCTCCTGTTATCCATCCCAATTAACAAATGTCTATTTCCCAGTTTTGCAAAGCGAAATTTGCTACTCATTTAATTTAATCCTATCAATTCCTAAGATATTACGAGAACAAATATACATAAAATCATTTTCTATATGTATACACCCGGATAGCTTTAATGGTGTATTAATTTCTCTTGTTTTTTCTAATGTATCTTTATTCCAAAGGGTGATTTCCGAGCAGGGGAAGGAAACTGTCACCAGCATATCCCCATATACCCCGGCACAATGAAACATTTTTTTGTGGGCATTTTTTGTCAAAGATTCTATTTCAAAGCTTTTTATGTCAATTTTGAAAAGCCTTCCATCGTGACTTGCGACATATATGGTTTCTCCATCAATATACAAACTACCAATGTTTTTCTTTCCTAAAACAAGCCTTTTTTCAATGGAAAAAGCAGTTTTATCCAATAACAGTAACTCCCCATCTACTGTTCCACAAATCATGTAGTTGTCATATATTTTAATACTCCACATACTGCTTTCGGAAACAACAAATTCCTTTAACAAATACGACTGTCTGTCAAGGGTAATAATTTTCCCATTGCGAATGGAGCAAAAAATAGTATCATCATCAACTGCTATTCCGCATATATCGGAACTCAAATCATTGCCTAATTGCCATTTACCAAGCAACTCATAATTCTTTTGGTTTAATACATACAGTGTGCAAAAATCATATACAAAAATCTGTTTATCGTCTGAAATCAATTTCCTTGATAAGCCCTCTTTTTCAAAAACTGTCTGTTTATAGATGATGTCACGAGAGTGTTTATCAATTTTAATTAATTCTTTTCCGCACATACAGTCGATACACTGCTCTGTAATATTAAAACCTGTTACAATTGCACCCAACTCTGCTATATGTTCCATTCATTCACCTCGCAAAATTTCCATTTTTCGTTGGTTCTATTATATTGCATTGTCTTTCCAGCTGGAATAAGTTTTCACAAAAATTTTCCATAAAATATCAATATCTGTTGATTATCCCATTCAGGTATCTGCTTATTCCCGCTTCTTAATTATTCTTTCTGTTGTTTTCTCTTTTCTGTGACCGAAGGCTCGTCACTGGCTAATTCAATCACATCCAGAATGCCACAGTCCAGCGTTTCACAAATGCGGACTAATGTATCCATGCTGATATTTTTCCCTTCTTTACTCATGTTGGCAATCATGTTTGTAGTCAGACCGGCGGCAAGTCTTAAATCCTCTTTCCTCATGTCACGCTCCACCAGTGTATGCCAGAGCGGTTTGTAGCTGATGTGCATATCTGTTTCCCTGCCTTTCTCCACTGTCGGGAATATTTTTAAATAAGCCTTAAAGCTTGGCTTTTATTATAACATCATTCTTGTTATTTCACAAATATTTCTTGACTTAGCCGTTTTCGTCTGGACTGTGCTTTTCCTTTCTGCTTTTTTACATTTAATTCGCCATTACATGCTTCATGGCTGTCTGCGGAAAGACCCGGCACAAATTTAATTTTTTAAAGCAGTTGTAAAGCAAGTCTGAATGGTATATACTGTTTTCCATAAGGCACCATCCTTTGCTGGGTATTTGTTTTGGTGACGAAAACAGTATACACCCTAAAAGGTATGATGTCTTTACTTTTTGACATTTGGTAAAAATTCAAATTTGCTCATTTATAGTATTATATTAACCTTTCCTTGACGGCAGTCCGGCAAAGGCCCTTCATATATTATTCATCCCAATAATCCAACATTTCCTGTGCAGTTGAAATTATTCCAAACATCGTCCTTGCGAAATCCTCACGTTCATCATACATTTCCATAACATTCACCTGTTCATCCTCTATATAATACAGAAAATAATTTTTGTGTGAATAAATAACATAATATTTTTTTCTCCACATCATACATTGTTTTTACAGGTATTCCAGTATTAGAAAAGACAAGCCTAGTATAATCCGCGCCAAACATTAAGGTATTTAGCGCGGATTGTACTAGTTTCAAAACCGTCTATAACTACTGAAAATCGCTTTTTTCCAATATTTTCTCCACATAATTCTATCAGTTTGACTTTTAATTCAGCTAAGGAACTGTAGAAAAATAACTGACGCATCTTGACTTGTCTATTTCTCCGATTATGCATGTCAAAAAGCCTCGCCGTAGCTCGCTACGTCTGCGTTTTTTGACAATTGCTTTAGCAATTTCACCTCGAAGAAATATACTGAGCAAGTTGCATCACTTATTTTCCTACAATTCCTAACTTTTCTTGGACAATTGGAGAATAAATAATTCCATACATATCATACCCCCAGCTTTTCCCGAAGCTGCCCCGAAGGAATCCCCCCTCAAGTCTCATTCGTTTCTCTGATTCTGTCAAATCAGATTTTATTCTATCCCATGCTGCTTCCTTTTTTCCTCTTTGAATATTTCAATACATTATCAACATAGATTTCAACCAAATGGTATTCCTCATTCGACAAGGTATCTATCTTCTGCGTAAGCTCTGCTGTAATCATACAATCCCTTTTTTCTTTAAAGTAGCGCTCATTTTAAATCCTTTTACTTTATTATAATCCAAAAACAAATAAATTCCATGCTTCTTTCAATATAACACATTTCAGCCGCCACCTTTCTGCCTGTCGATTCGCTCGAAATTATGTATCCAGTCTGCCTTGAAAAAATATAACAGGAACACGACGCAGCTTGTCCCCCAGGTCAGCGGGTATGCGGTGAACACGACCTCAATGTAAGGGTAAAAATGCAGCATCAGTGTGATATATGCCACACGCAGCACACACCAGAACCCCAGCATGGTGAACATCGGAACCGTGGCTTTCCCCGCGCCACGCATTATTCCCGCAATGCAGTGTGCCAGCGCCAGCATACAGTAAAAAAGCGCCTCGACGCGTGCCTGCCGCACGCCAAATGCAATCACATCCGGAGAGTCGCTGAATATCCCGATGAATACCGGCGCGCACATCCAAAAGACCACCCCGATTAACTCTGCCATGGAGACTGAACAAAGAATGCCAAAACGCACCCCTTTTTTTACCCGGTCATATTTCTTTGCACCCAGGTTCTGCCCCACAAAGGTGGACAGTGCCTGCGCAAAACATGTAATCGGCAGGAATGCGAACCCTTCTATTTTCGCGTAGGAACCGCATCCTGCCATCGCGGATGGGCCAAACGTGTTGATATTGGTCTGCACGACCAGATTTGCCATGGCAATTACGGAATTCTGCACGCCTGACGGCAGACCGAAGCGGATAATGTTTTTCAGGCTCTCCCAGTGGAACCTGACTGCCTTCAGCTGAAGCCGGTATTCCGTCCTGCACCGGATCAGCTGTATCAGACAGAGCAGCACGCTGATTCCCTGTGATATGGTGGTCGCAATCGCCGCCGCACCCACGCCGAAATGGAAACCGCCTACCAGCACCAAATCCAGCACCACATTGACCACGGAGGATATAATCAGATAATAGAGCGGGTGCCTGCTGTCCCCCACAGCCTGCAAAATGCCGACAAAAATATTGTACATTACTGTAAAAACAGCCCCGCAGAAATAAAACCGGAAATACTCCACCGACTGGGGAAGCACATTTTCCGGAGTCCGCATCCACCGAAGGATAGTCGGCGTAAAACATACCCCCAGAACGGTCAGCAGAATGCCCGCTGCAAGACCAAAAGCCACATCCGTATGGATGGAAAGCCGCATCGCCCTGTAATCCTTCGCGCCGTATTCCTTGGCTATCATGACACCGGCACCCATGGCAACGCCGCCGAAAAACCCGACCATCATAAAAATCAGGCTTCCCGAGGAGCTGACTGCCGCAAGCGCCTCATCCCCCAAATATTTCCCTACAATCAGCGAATCAAACGTGTTATAGAGCTGCTGGAACACCTGTCCCAGAAAAATCGGCAACGCAAAAAATAATATTTTCTTCCATATTGCCCCCTCCGTCAGGTTATTTTTTTCCTGTCCGGCTGAATTTTCTCTCTCTTTTCCCATCCCTGACCATCCTCCAAGGTTTCACCAGAATCTTTCTTTTCTCAATCATAACAGAAACACGGTGAAATTACATGATACAAAAAGGACGCCGCTGCCGGCACCCTTCATGATTCCCTGTTATTCTTTTATTTCATCGATATCCGTAAGATTTACCCCTGCCACATTCAAAAAACTTTTCAGATATAAATATTCTTTCTTTAAACTGCCATATGTTTCTGTTGCGTTTTCTTTCCGCGCGATTAACATATGTCTTTGGATTTTGATAAAGTCCTCCATCGCCTTTTGCGTTATCTCTAAATCTGCATGAGGCATTATGTACCACCTCCCAATCCTAAAACTATACTATTTTATTATTAGTATAACACAAAAGGCAAAAAAGTACAGCGGGTTTTATACCTTTTTGCAGGGATTTTTACCTATTGCTTATTGTTAATTTGTCCTGCCTCCCATATAATAGGATTATGCAGGGAGGCATTGGCTGATAGGAGGATATGGCGATGAGACGCAGATTTAACACAACAGGTTCATTCAGTGTGGACAAACATTATATGGTACGGCTCGATGACCGGCTGAAGAAGATAAAGGACGATTATGTTGATTATGGCAGCTATTTTGTCATCAACAGGGGACGCCAGTATGGGAAGACGACGACGTTAAAGGCTTTAAAAAAATACTTATCGGAAGAATATACTGTTATATCACTGGATTTTCAGGAGCTTGGTTCTGCGGAATTTGCAGACCAGTCAAAGTTTGCATGTGCTTTTGCAAAAGTATTTATGCGCTCAGCCAGAACCAGCCAGTTAAGCGATACCATGGAACTGCTTGAGCCACTGGCGGGGGTTTATGATATTAAAAACCTGAAACTAAAACTGCGTCCTGAATCGGAGCACCAGTACAACAGCCCATGGAATATCCCATTGGCAATAAAACAATTATAGAGGCAGTAGTATAGTTAATATACAAAAAATACATGCGAAAAAGACCGCCAGGTTATCTGGTCGGTCTTTTTCGTATATATTAGATTAGGTTAGCGTGATCGTAATTTACTGCAAGAGTGAAAGTACACCCTGGTTTGCCTGATTTGCCTGTGCAAGGATTGACTGTCCTGCCTGCAGGAGTACCTGGTTATTGGAGTAGCTTACCATCTCCTCAGCCATATCTGTATCACGGATTGCTGACTCTGCCGCCGTCGTGTTCTCTACAACGTTATCCAGGTTTGCGATGGTGTGCTCCAGACGGTTCTGCATTGCACCGAGGATGGAACGCTGTGTAGAAACAACCTTAAGTCCCTCTGCAACGACGTCAATTGCTGCTGTCGCATTATCACCTGTCGCATCCACGATACCGATGGACTTGCTCTTTAACTTGTTGATGCCAAGACCCGCTGCTGACATCGTGTCAATTGTTCCGCTAATCTTGTTCTCAAGGTCAGAATCTGAACCCGCATGAACCGTGAATGTCAATGCTGCGATCAAAGGCTCGGATACCGTCTTGACATAGAATTCAATCTTTGTGGAATCCTTCTTGTCATCAGGTGTTCCGGCTCCCTGCTCCACTTCCATGGTTGCCGCCTTATCGCTGAACAAGCCTCCTGTGTAATCACCATTATCATTAAAATATTTGTAGAGAGCCATGCTGGATACACGATTACCGTTCGAATCATAAAGCTCACGCTCTGCCGTTGCACCTACAAAATCATTCTTGGTCAGAACCCTGTCGCCTGTAATGGCTTCCCCAAGCACAGTGGCACCTGCCGTTGTTGCCCCATCTGCTTCCGAAAGCATTCTGTAACGATCCTTTACTACATACTTTCCGTCTTTGATTTCGATATAATCTGACAAGTCTTCCTGCTTTGACAGATGGATAATATTCTTTGTCTCTGTATCATACATATAAGTATCATTTGTGGAATGTGTAATATTTCCCTTGTCATCCTTCTTCAATGTTGATGTCGCAACATCTGCATCAGCAGCGCTCAGATTTGTATTCTTGAATGCGACATACTTATTGTTGAATACAGCAGCCGTAACTGAAGAGCTTGTGCCAACTGTAGTACCATCTGCAAGATACTTTGTATAATCGCTGCCCTTTGTTATAACGTCTGCAGTCATAGGGCTGCTTGAATTGGAATCTTTAATATCCGCGCCTACCACATAGACATTCTCCGTACTGTCATAGTCCACCTTAAGTCTTACCGGAGAGGTTGAAGGAAGCACATCACTTTTAACCAGTGAAGTTCCTGTCTGGTCAATCTTATCATCCTCAATAAGGCTGAATGTATGTGACAGCTCCTTGGGGAGTGTTTCATCACCCTTTAAGAGATAGAGCTCATTGAACTTTGTCGTCTCTGAAATTCTGTCAACCTCCGTCACGAGCTGGTCTATCTCGTCCTGAATGTACTGACGGTCTGTCAAGGAGTTCGTACCGTTTGCCGCCTGTACGCAAAGCTCGTTCATTCTCTGAAGCATATCCTGCACTTCCGCAAGTGCACCTTCCGCTGTCTGTACACACGAGATTCCATCCTCCGCATTTCTGGAAGCCTGGCCGAGACCACGGATCTGTTTTCTCATCTTCTCTGATATAGCAAGTCCTGCAGCGTCATCTGCTGCCCTGTTTACGCGATAACCGCTTGAAAGTTTCTCTGTAGAATGTGATGAAGCTTTTGTATTAATGTTCAACATTCTGTTTGCATTCATAGCTTTGAGATTGTGCTGTACTACCATATTTTTCTCCTCCTTCAGCAGCCCAGGACATCCGTTTCGCCAAGCAACCTTCCTATACAATTATTCTTTTGATTATTATCTTTTTCCCCTTGAATCAATCAAAGTTATTGTCAATATTTTCTGTAACTCCATTTACAGTATATATATCGTCTGAATTTTCTGAAAACTTAGTTATGTGTGCATTTTTTTTGAATTTTTTTAAATATTGCACCATATCCTGCCAACAATTTCCGCAATTGCGCTTATTAAGGAATACTTTTGCAGAACCTTTACTATGCTATCCCAGCAATGACAGTGCCAGGTTATTCGACTGGTTTGCCTGCGCAAGCATCGCAGTTCCTGACTGTTCCAATATATTGAAATTGCTATATTGAATCATTTCCTTCGCCATATCCGTATCGCGTATCCGGGACTCCGCAGACTGTGTATTTTCCGACGCGTTCTTGTCAACGGCAAATGCGTGTTCCAGCCTGTTCTGGTACGCGCCGAAAACGGAACGCTGGTGGCTCACAATCCGGAGGGCACCGGTAAGCGTATCCAGTGTCTTTCCTGCCTCCTCCTCTGTCAGCACATTGGTGTCTGTCATTCCAAGCGTCGCCAGACGGAGACATTCATACTTCATCGGTATCTTATCTATCACATTTGCACCGCTATGGATGGATAAATCAATGTCATCATAATCATAGTCAATCAAATACCGCTTAACCTGTATGGGTGAATTGTTGAAACTATAATGCTGGTTATAAAAATAGCTGTTATTCGTACTATTCGTCTGCAAGTCAACAACTGTTCTGCTGTTCAGCGCATCCCGAACCTTGTTAAATATTGTCTGCTCCGTGTCACTTGGACTTACGCTTATTGACATGTAGAAAGAACCGACTGCATTGCTTGTCTGTCCTTTTCCATAAGTATAATCATTTTTTGACCGCAAATCAAAACTAATCTGTATGGTTCCACCGTGGTCACAATCACCGCCATTTGCCGCCGTCAGCAGACCTGCCACATCCGCCGAGCCTTTCTTTCCGGTCAGTGCCCCCATAAGCCCTTTCAAATCTCCGCTTGCGGAGTGTGTTATCGTGCTCTTCCTGCGGCTTCCGTCAGAATAGTATGACCAGTCCCACCAATAGCCATAGTCATCATCGTCACGGTCACTTGGTGCCCAGTACGATATTGACGAAGATGTCCCCGTCACCGTCCCAATCCCATCCATTTCAAATTCAAAAACCCAGGGTTGTGTGTCATTTCTCGCCGCAGCCACAGTAGTCGCCGAAGGTCCGGCTATCATATTTCCATTCCGGCTGGACGGTTCTATATAACTATCACTCCCATTATTAAAATCAAATGGTGTATTATTCGTGGCATTCGTCCGGGATGCATACGCTGCTGTGTATACAATGCTTGCACTTCCCATATGCATCGCCCCTCCCTTATTTGGCTCCTCAAATGAAGCCGAAATCGAACTGTACGGATGCGAGTATACATATGTTCCATTCAACGCTTTTATAATATCCGGCTGCCGGGAATCGGAAGATACTGAAAAAGATACCGGGAAATCAAATACCGGATTGCCCGCACTGTCAAACAAATCCTTATCCTCGGGTCTGAAATAATCTGCAATCTGGAACGACCAGTTATTTTTTGCATTAAACTTATCCCAGCCGATCACGGAAGTCTGGTAATCCGTTCCATTGTATCCTGTCCACGAAAGCACCATTCCTGTTTCATCTAACTGGATTGCATAATTGTTTAAAGAAATTTTATCATAATTATCATTTGTGACTGTGCGGTTCAGATAAGGCGTCGACGGGGTTGCCGACTGGATCATCAAATCCCCCATGACATTTATTACCGGGTGTTCCGTGTCCTCCCAAATCTTACGCTCATTAAATGAAGTCGTGACAAAAATGCGCTCCATTTCACTTTTAATCTGCTGCACCTCACGGTTGATATGCTCCCTGTCGGACGGTGAATTTGTTCCGTTTGCCGCCTGTACTGCAAGCTCATTCACACGCTGCAGCATATCATGCACTTCACTCAACGCCCCATCTGCAACCTGGACATATCCGATTCCGTCCTCTATGTTCCTCGCCGCCCGGTCCAGCCCCCGCACCTGTTTGCGCATCTTCTCGGATATTGCAAGCCCCGCCGCATTGTCAGCCGCCCTGTTAATCTGGTAACCTGACGACAGCTTTTCCGTACTTTTCGCCCTGCCGGAAGCCACAATGCCCATATGCCTTCCGGCATTCATTGCCTCCAAATTATTTTTGATTACCACCCTTATATCCTCCTAGCATTTTTCTATGTTAGTAGCTTCATAACGCCATTCGCCGCCTGTGCCGCCTGAACAAGGACAGACTGTCCAGCCTGCTGCAGAATCTGGTTATCGGAATACTTCACCATCTCCTCCGCCATATCCGTATCCCGAATCCCTGACTCCGATGGCTGTGTATTTTGCACCACATTGTCCAGGTTCCGGATGATACGCTCAAGCCGGTTCTGATATGCCCCCTGTATCGACCGCTGTGAAGATACCCCTGTGGATACTGGTTTGCAACATCGCTGTTGTTCGGATCCGGCATAAACGGTCCGACTGTGCATTTTGTGCTGCCCTGTCAAGCCCCCTTATCTGCTTTCTCATCTTTTCACATATGGACAACCCTGCCGCATCATCTGCCGCACGGTTCACACGGTAGCCCGAAGACAGCTTCTCTGTAATGCCGTCTCCCTTCCTAGTGATAATTCCAGATTGTCTTTGCGCATTGATTGCAGATATATTATGTGAAATTACCACTTCTCGCCCCATTGACATAACAACTGTACCATATTTAATATATCGTCAAACAATTATGTAAATATTATGTATTTTCGCAAAAATATATACATTTTGTGCAATTCCACGATAAAAAGTCCATAACTATAATTCTACCCTATTGCAATTTCCCTACTTGCGCGCCGGGCGTCCGTCAGCTTGCTGACATATTTCATTTGGACGCCCATGTGCATAAGGAACTGTTCAGAAATTACTCATGACAAGTAATTTCTGAACAGTTCCTAAGCAAAAAAAGCCGCCAGGCGGCGGCAATTCTTTTGTCTGTATATTCATTTATGTGTGGAACAACTGATTTTCCTGCTGTTCCTTACATTCTGCAAATTTTTGTTTGAACAGTTCTGCCATCTTGATGTCTCCAGTATCATAATATCCCTGAATCAGGTGCGCATAACAGCGCAGCAATCCCTCGCCAAGCGTATCCGCATCCGGCATCAGGGTAGCTTTCAGGTACAATACCATCGCCTTCAGGCGCTGGCCGCAGTTCCAAAGCAGCTCTGCGTACGCCTCTACAAATCTGGAAGTTGCGCATCGCGATGCATATTTCTGAGCCAGTGCCAGTGCGTCTTCCATGCGGCCTGCATTTCTATAGGTTTTCATAAGTGACACAAGCATCAGCTGCACATATGGCTTTGTGGTTTCTCCATCCATAGCCAGCGACTTTTCATATGCCGTGATTGCCTCTGTATGGTTTCCGATAACCGCCTGGGACTGTCCTATCTGAAAATATATATACGCATTTTCCGGCTCGCTTTCAGCCTGGCGGTACAGAAGTTCAAGGTTCCGGCGTTGCTTTTCTGCCATCTTTTCCCCGGAAAGCGCATAACCGTAATGTATCAGCTCCATCGGAATGTCAAATCCCTGGAGCGCTTCCCCATCCGGTGCGCCTATTCTTCTAATCTGCTCATGAATTGGCGCCGCAAACTCATACTCCTTCCTGTTATACAGGCGCACGATTTCATCAGTCTCATAATCCATGCCGCCATCTGCCGACCGCTTTACATTTTTAACAACCAGCCTTCCAACCGAGTGCGGGAACTGTCCTATCAGTTCTCCGAACCGGTCCATGTCCAGTTCCTGAACCTGCTCGTCACAGTCAATCGCCAGAATCCAGTCATTGGACGCCTTTCCTGCACAAAAGTTCCTCGCCTTACTAAAATCGGCGCACCACGCAAAGTCAAACAATCTGTCGGTGTATTTTTCTGCCAGTTCCTTTGTCCTGTCAGAAGAACCGGTGTCGGCAACGACGATTTCAAATCCGTACCGCGAAACGCTTTTCAGGCACTGCTCTATGTACTTCTCTTCATTCTTTGCTATAATGCAAACTGAAACTGGTAATGCTGCCATCTATCTCCACCATTTCACATTTAACCTAGGAAGCGAGCAGCCCTGCCACGGTCTCCGCAATCTGGTTTGCCTGTGCAAGAAGTGCATCGTCTGCCTGTTCCAGTATCCGTCTGTTTGACGCGCTTATCATCTCATCCGCCCGTTCCGCACTGATTGATGTGCTGCCTGATTCTGATGCCGCCCTGACTGCCTTATCCAGATTGTCAAGCGCCTGCGCAGATAGCTTTAATGATGCCGCATCACTTTCCTGCGGTTCTGCCATACTCTGCTGAGGCACAGTTTTTTCCTGTTTCCTGTCCGCATACGTCTCCTTGACCCTTCCGTTTCCGATTGCAACATTATTTTTGATATCCATATCCATACTCCTTCCTTTTGGGTAACGTAATAACTTTACTTCTATGTTAATAATAGCAAAGTTATCTGAATATGTCAACTCTGCCCTTCAAATTGTGCGAAAATTAAGATTGTTTTTCTTATTTGCAGACTAATAGGGCATAATTTTCAATTTATATTTCAGTTGTTATGCGGAATATTTCACCATCTCCATAGCCATGTCTGTATCTCGAATCACAGATTCTGCACCAGTCGTGTTCTCCACAACGTTATCCAGATTTCTGATTGCATGTTCCAGACGGTTCTGGACTGCCCCGAGCGCGGAACGCTGCGTCGATACCCTCTGCAACGCGTTTGCGACCCTTGTACTCATCCTTCTCATCGAAATACTTATTGGGTACCACACCGGATACCTCTTTGCCATCCGTGTCGTAGCGTTTCTGCATGGACTCATTGCCCTTGGAGTTATCGCTGTATAATTTGCCATGTTATCATAATCATTACTTTGAATTGCACTGCCTGAATCTGCAACTGTCTGAATCCCTGACCCTAACTTAATTTTTCCCCAAGCGCCCTCATAAATTTCAGGATTTTTTGTTTGGCTGTCCCGTTTTGATGAAAAAAGAAGAGTGCCATTTTGACACTCCCTTAAGGCTATTCCGTTTTAAGCGGTGGCTGCTGATACAATTTCCGATTAATCTGCCGCCTTTCAATTTCAATCTGTTTCAACACTGCTTCCTCTTTTGCAACAGCTTCAATCCGTTCTAAGATAGAAAGCTGATCAAAAAGATTGCCATTATATTCCTTTTCATTTATCGGCACAATGTTTCACCTCCTTCGTTTAAAGAAAAGTATTTTTGCTATGCTTTTAGTATATCACATGTCTGCTGTGATATCTATACCTTTATATATTTGTTATAGCGTAATAGTTCTGCCTTGTTACTGTTCAGATGTTCATCAAAGTAGCGGAAATCATATGCCAAATTGATGTCCTTTATCAATTTGTGTGCATAAACTGCTGCTGTTCACGCCTTTGACAGCCAAAAGTGTGCCAATATCAGATGAGGGGTGAACAGTAGCTCTGCTTTCGGATTCCTGTTATGGGCATCAAACCATGCGCCGCTTCAGCAGCATGCTTCCCCTGCATCCGGATGTACATAAAGCAGGAGCCGGTCAGATAATTTCTGACCAGCTCCTGTATTATGCACATATGTGCCAAAGAAAATTTGTATTTATACACCCAGATATGGGGAAAATCCATTACATAGCGCATCAGTGGTTTACAAACAAGGATAAGACTTTCCCTTGTTTATAGATTAACCTAAGAGTGAAAGTACACCCTGGTTAGACTGGTTTGCCTGTGCGAGCATGGACTGCCCTGCCTGTGAGAGGATATTTGCATTCGAGTATTTTACCATCTCTGTTGCCATATCGGTATCACGGATTGCAGACTCTGCACTTGTTGTATTCTCTACAACGTTATCCAGGTTCTTGATTGTGTGCTCCAAGCGGTTCTGAACTGCACCGAGTGCGGAACGCTGTGTCGATACCTTCTGTAATGCGTTTGCAATCACATCAATTGCGTCTGTTGCATTGTCGCCTGATGTGTCTACCATGCCTACTGCCGTACTCTTTAACTTGTTGATGCCGAGCGCTGCTGCTGACATTGACTGGATATTTGTTGCAATCTTGTTGGTTCTTGCTGAGTCTGCACCTACATGGAGACTGAAGCTCAAATCCTGTGTCACTTCGGCTGTGTTCTTGGTGATGAAGCTGCCAATCCATGTATCTGCCTGTGTCTTATCATTCGTAACAGCCGTTGTAGCCTGTGAGTCAGAGAATAATCCTCCCTTGTACTCGCCCTTATCGTCGAAGTACTTATTGAGTGCCACACCAGATACTTCTTTGCCGTCTGCGTCATAGAGCTTCTGCATGGACTCGTTTGCCTTGAAGCTATCCTGATCAAGCGCAGTTCCCTGTGTTGCTGCCAATGTGTCAGTTGTCATTACACCACCTGCATCCGCAACTACCTGAAGTAATCTGTACTGATCCTTCATCTCTGCAAAATCAACAGTGGTTCCATCCGCATTAATCTCTACATTCTTTAAATAATCATTTAATTTTGTTCCGCCTGCCACTCTTGTAATCTCATTTGTCTCTGTATCAAGAATGTATACATCGTTATTAGCCGTACCTGCGGCTGTAATATTTCCTGAAGCTGCATCATTCTTCAGCATATCATTTGTCAATGCAATATTCTGGAATCCAACATACTTATCAGAAAATGTCATGCCCGCCTGTACTGTTGCATTATCGCCAGCCTGTGCCGTAGCCAGATATTTCGTAACATCATCACCCTTTGCAATAACATTTGCTGTTAATGGAGAAGTAAGTGTTGCGCCAGCAATTGATGCAGATACCATATAAAGATTCTCATCTTTGTTATAGTCAATCTTACATTCTACCTTTCCTGCCCCGCCATTGCTTCCGGTGTTCTTCGTATAAGTAACAGAGAAATTCATGGTATAAACCTTGCTGGTATCCTTTGTTGTGTCACCCTTCAACAGGTATGTCTCATTGAACTTGGTCGTCTCGGCAACACGGTCGATTTCCGTGATGAGCTGGTCAACCTCGTCCTGGATGTACTGACGGTCTGTTGTAGAGTTTGTGCCGTTTGCTGCCTGTACTGCCAGCTCGTTCATTCTCTGTAACATATCGGTAACTTCCTGCAAAGCGCCCTCAGCTGTCTGCACGGATGAAATACCATCCTCTGCGTTTGCTGATGCCTGTGTCAGTCCGCGTATCTGTTTTCTCATTTTCTCGGAAATTGAAAGACCTGCTGCATTGTCTGCTGCACGATTGATTTTGTAACCAGAAGATAACTTCTCCGTTGAGCCTGCCACTGTCTTCTGTGTGATGCCCAACATCCTGTTAGAATTCATTGCTTTGAGATTGTGCTGTACTACCATATTATTTCCTCCTTGAAATATGACTTTGAGGTTTCCCTCCGTCTGGTGATATACGGCTTCCCTGCCGTATTGTTTCTCCCCTTTTGTCCGTCCATCCTTTACTCCTCTGTACGGACAGCCCCAGGGTCATGATACTGATTCCCGGACAGTCTGCAGCCTTCTCGTTTACCATGTATCATATACAACATCATTATTTAGTTTTTTGAAGTGGTATTAATCTTAACTTCTGTTATATATATCGGTGCAAAAAAATATTCCTTTAGCTCCTTTT
>CARTDA010000060.1:0-21188 GCA_949066965.1 uncultured Lachnospiraceae bacterium | reverse complement strand
GCAGGTGCTCCGTTTTATTTTCTGGAAAAATTCCCCAAGTAAAGTTACACTATCATTTTGGGGGAAGGAGTCAGCCTTCCTTTTTTATTTCAGCAATTAGTCCGTCTATGGTTTCATTAATGACCTGTTTAGACTTATCATCAAGTTTGCAATAGGTTTTCAAAATGCTTTTGATTAAGGTATAGGCAGGATTTTCAGTTGAGAGTAAATCCTCTATGTATTCAGCGAGTTCATCTTCCTCTAATTTGGGAGGCTGTTTGGGCTCAATTCCGTCTCGCAGCCATTCTTCGCGATATCCGAATTCGCGACAGATTGATTTGAGCATATATGAATATTCTAACGCTTCGGAGCTACCGTTTTATCACTTGAGAGCCATCTGATTTTGGTATTCTAATGCTTGAGAGCCACCACAACATCTAGTGGTCTTTGATATTTGATTTTATATAGGATCTCCTATAGATTTTGATAGAAAGCCTAGTGCTTTTAATAAATCTATAGGAGCTTCCTGTATAATTCAAATATAGGAAATTCCAAGAAAGAAGGTTGAGAAAAAAATACCTCAGAGTAAAATAAGATTACTGACTTTGGACGGTTAGTAAAAATCTTATTGAACAGAGAGGTATCTAAAATGAATTGTAACAATTATAACAAAGATCAAGTGTTTTTGCATTTTTACTTGGACAACGGTACTTGTGGTGAATATAAAAAATGGGGAAACTCAAAATGTTTTATCCTTGACACTGTTTTTTAATAATGCTAGTATTAAAAACAGCAAGCAGGCACATACGGATACAGGTGCTAATAAAGGATAGAAAAGGATAAAAGAAAATGCAGGGACGTACACATAATTGTAACCAGCTCCGGCTGGAAAATGCCGGAGAGGAAGTAAAGCTTGTCGGATGGTTTGACAATCTGCGCAAGGTCAGCAAAAATTTAGGCTTTCTGGTCTTGAGGGATTTCTATGGTAAGACACAGATTGTCATCGAGACAGAAGACATCATGGAGCAGCTCAGTGCCATCAACAACGAATCGACGCTCGAGGTAATCGGGACAGTGCGCGAGCGCAGCGCCAAAAATCCCAAGATGGAAACAGGCGATATCGAGATAGTGCCGTCAAAGGTCACCGTGTTAGGCAAATGCCAGTACAATGAACTGCCGTTTCAGATTGACCACTCCAAGGAGGCGGACGAGAATACACGGTTAAAATACCGCTATCTGGATTTGCGCAATCCTGCCGTCAAGTCCAAGATTGTGCTCCGCAGCAAGATTGTCGCAGACTTGCGCGCGGCAATGATAGGACATGACTTTATGGAGATAACAACGCCGATACTGACATGCTCCTCACCGGAAGGCGCACGGGACTACCTCGTGCCGTCAAGAAACCACCCCGGGAAATTTTATGCGCTGCCGCAGGCGCCGCAGCAGTTCAAGCAGCTATTGATGGCTTCCGGTTTTGACCGCTATTTTCAGATTGCGCCGTGTTTCCGTGACGAGGACGCCAGGGCAGACCGCTCGCCGGGAGAGTTTTACCAGCTGGACATGGAGATGGCATTTGCCAGCCAGGATGATGTGTTTGCCGTTTTGGAGGACGTGCTGCCGCCCATTTTCGCGAAGTATGGCATTTACCATGAGGCATCCAGACCGCCATTCAAGCGGATTCCTTATCGGGAGGCGATGGAACAGTACGGCTCGGACAAGCCCGATTTGCGTATAGACCTTGTTGTGCAGGATGCGACACAGGTGCTCGCGGACTGCGGGTTTGAGCCATTTGCAGGCAATGTTGTAAAAGCTGTTGTCGCGGACAATTTTACAGGCACGAGAAAGCAGATTGACAAAATGTGCGCCGATGTCGAGGTGGTGAGCGGACAGAAGACCTACTGGTTCCGCCTTGATGAAAACGGCGAGCTTGTCGGCGGTATCGCCAAGTTTGTACAGGAAAAGAAAGCAGCCGTAGTCGAAGCGCTCCGGTTAAAAAATGGCAGCTTTGTCGCACTCTCCACAGGTGACCTACGGACGGCGCAGAAGACATCCGGCGTCATCCGGAAAACGCTTGCCAATGCATTTGAAGGATATATGAAAAAAGACAGCTACGAATTCTGCTGGATTGTCGATTTTCCGATGTATGAAATCGGTGAGGAATCAGGCGAGCTCGAATTCTGCCATAATCCGTTCTCAATGCCGCAGGGAGGCATGGAAGCGCTGGAGACAAAAGAGCCGTTGGAGATTCTCGCATACCAGTATGACCTTGTGTGCAACGGCGTCGAACTCTCGTCAGGCGCTGTCCGTAACCATGCCCCGGAAATCATGGTCAAGGCATTCCAGATTGTCGGGCTGGGCGAGGAGGACGTGAAAGCGAAATTCCCAGCAATGTACAATGCATTCTGCTACGGCGCGCCGCCACACGCAGGCATTGCCCCCGGCGTAGACCGCATGGTCATGCTTATTGCCGGCGAGGAAAGCATCCGTGAGATTATTCCGTTCCCGATGAATAAGACCGCACAGGACGTGATGATGGGTGCCCCCGCGACAGTGGACGAAAAACAGCTGCGAGACGTCCATATCCGCATTGCCGAGGAAGCAAAAGAATCATAAAAAATTCTTGCTTTTTGCACTGTTTTATGATTTAATGATAAATGTCAGGGCGAACCTGACATATGGGTGGATTCCCGAGTGGCCAAAGGGGACAGACTGTAAATCTGCTGCTTTATGCTTCGGTGGTTCGAATCCACCTCCACCCATTTAGGGATACAAAAGGATACCAGATGATGGTATCCTTTTTTGTGCATACAGATGTCCGGATGAAATATGTCAGCAGATCTAACAGATGCCCTGCTCGATTATGGCTGATGGAATTGACAGATTTATCGGAAACATTTAAAATGTTGTTAGAGTGTGGGACAAGGAGATATGCTATGGGTAAGTCAATTCTCGAAATTTATAATAATATCAGCGTGCAGCAGTATAAAACGGATATGGGATTCAAGGCACTGGTTGAAGGGGTGCATGAGAATATGTTTGTCATTCCGGAATACCAGAGAAAATACCGTTGGAGCAAAGTGCAGGTAGAAGAACTGGCGGCTTCCTTGGTAAGGGGGCTTCCGATTCCGCCGATTTATACATACCGAAATGAAAAAGGACAGTTGGAAATATTGGACGGACAACAGAGGGTAATGAGTCTCTATTTTTATTATATTGGCAAGTTTTTCAAAAGTGAAAAAATGAGTGTATTTGATTATCAGGAAATGGATGTTGATTCAGCAGGAAATTTTGTCGCAGCGCTTGAACAAAAGTATGATATTGTTCCTGCTGGTTTTTATATTCAGATAGGTGATGAACAATGTGACATCAGTTATAAAAATCTGCCGATTCAGTTAAGGAGAAAAGTAGATTATTCGACTATTACAGTTATAGAAATTAAGATTTCCGACCAAAATAAGAAAGATGAAATTTTACATAAGATATTTGCCAACTTGAATAATGGTGGAAAACAGCTATCCAATCAGGAATTAAGAAATGGCATTTACCCATGTGCATTTAACCGTGCCATCAATAAAATCAACAAAAATAACAGAAGATGGAGAACTTTATGGGGCACCATTAGTGATGATGGTAAAGACGTGGAAATGCTGTATCGGTTCGCTGCCTTAAAGACGTATGTTACCTATTCAAGTACCGGGTACAAAATTGAGGAATATCGATAACATCATATCAGGCAGTTTAAACTGAATGATGCGGAATATAAAACGCAGGCGCTGTTAGAATTCATCGAAGATACAATAGAGGCAGATGGGAAATATAACAGACATAAAAATAGATACTCCAATTACATTGTTGACTTGTTTGTGGAAAACATAAAAAATTATTCGCAGGAAATGATTTTAAAAATCTGTGAAAAGATATACATAAACTATCAGCTGCGACACATTATCAGGAAAAAAGATCAAAGAAAGCCGTAGGACTTTGAACAATATCATATCGGAGCTTTTTTTGTACTTTTTTACCAAAATTGAAATATTTTATAGCAAGAAAGTTGTTCATACCCAAAAAAAGGATTATAATGTTATTTAAAGAGAGCCATGCGGAGACAAGTTATGATATGCCTGTAAGCTTGCTTACAAAGGCATATCATGGCTTGGCGCTATAGGGCGAACGCCCATAAGTGATAATCTGCCTTCGGCAGATTATCACTTGGCATGGCAAAAGCTAAAATAAAAAATACGCAGACATATCCTGCGAAAAAAAGGAGGAGATTCCCATGATAAGAATCGGAATGTTAACAAGCGGCGGCGACTGCCAGGCGCTCAACGCGGCAATGCGCGGCGTGGCAAAGGGATTGTTCAACGCGGGCAAGGAAGTAGAGCTGTTCGGTTTCCTTGACGGCTATAAGGGACTGATTTATGGCAAGTACAAAATGCTCTCCCCGTCAGACTTTTCAGGAATCCTGACAAAGGGTGGCACAATCCTCGGAAGCTCACGCATGCCATTCAAGAATATGCGAGACCCGGATGAAAACGGGCTGGACAAGGTGGAGGCAATGAAGCACAATTATTACAAGCTCAGCCTTGACTGCCTGGTAATCCTCGGCGGAAACGGAACACACAAGACAGCGAATCTCCTCCGCGAGGAAGGCTTAAATGTCGTGACGCTGCCAAAGACCATTGACAATGACCTCTGGGGAACGGATATGACGTTCGGTTTCCAGAGTGCGGTTGACATTGCAACGCAGTGCATTGACCAGATTCACACCACCGCGGCATCACACGGACGTGTATTTATCGTCGAAGTAATGGGACACAAGGTAGGATACCTCACGTTAAATGCAGGTATTGCAGGCGGGGCTGACATTATCCTGATACCCGAGATACCATATGACATCAACAAGATTATCAAGGCAATCCAGAAGCGCTCCGACAGAGGCAGCAAATTCACGATTCTTGCGGTTGCCGAGGGCGCTGTCTCCAAGGAAGTGGCAGCACTCTCCAAAAAGGAATTCAAGAAATACATGGCAGAGTACAAATACCCGAGCGTTTCCTATGAAATAGCAGAGAAAATCAAGGAAAAGAGCGGCATGGAAGTGCGTGTTACCGTACCGGGACACACACAGAGAGGCGGCAGCCCCGACCCATATGACAGGGTATTTGCTAGCAGGCTTGGCGCAGAGGCATCCAAGCTCATTCTTAAGGGCGAGTACGGCTATATGGTAGGCTACCAGAACAGGGAAGTCGTAAAAGTACCTCTCGAGGATGTTGCCGGCAAGCTCAAGATGGTTGACCCGGATTCCACCATCATCAAGGAAGCAAAGATGCTCGGCATCAGTTTCGGCGATTAATCAGTAAACCGGAACAGGTCTGTGGCTGAAGCGGAATTCACTGTCATAGTCATCCTCGATAATATACCGTTCCGGCTTGTCCTCCGCCCATCCCAGCAGCATCCGGCGCCGCCCGGCACATGGTTCTGGTGGCGGCACTGGCGGCTGTTCGTCCCAAGGGAAGCCACAAAGCTGGGTGAGAAGGGAGTATTCGATTATGAGCGCGGAAGTGGTCAACGACGAACAGGCGGAATTCATAGCCAGCTTCGGGGATTATCATATCATGGCAATCGCAACAGTCCGCGAAGCGGATGGGGACGGATTCATCAGGAGACTTACCGTTAGACCAAAATAAAAAATCGAGCGCGTTGGCGCTCGATTTTTTAAATACGATATCGGATAAACTGTTTCTGCACAAGCTGATACTTCCACAGACGGTTAGGCTTTTTATTGTAGTACATGATTTGGAAACTGATAAGGTAGTCGCTGACCAGCAGGATGATGAAGCCGATGGCCAAAATCTGCAAAGTCGTTTTCGGAAGCTGCTGGACATGATACAAAATGGGCTCCATGAGAAATTCCATAAAAAATTCAATGATTCCGGCAAATCCCATGCTGGTAGGTACGGATGTGTATTTTGTAAAATGAAACGGCACTTTCTCATAATTCCAGTATGCAAATCCGCAGAAGTATTCCACCGCTTTTCCCAGAATGATTTCCCCGATGCTGACAATCACAATCATCAGGGCAAAGTACGCAAGATATACCAGCGCCTTACTGGCAGTCCTTTTCTTCAGCCACTTTTTCGGCGTTCCGAAAATCAGGTAAATCCCTACGACAGTCAGTCCGTATCCGAGCAGAAAAGGGAAAAACATATTCCTGTTGTCAATATACTGCTGTGTCAGTGCAAGCCAGATACTCTCAACACAATATCCCAGAAACGAAATAATCGTAATGGTCAGTAGATATGCCGACGCTGTGTATTTCATAAAAATCCTCCTTGTATGTATGCTGTCTAAAATCCTATTCTAGCACAAACATATCAAAGAAACCATTAAGGATTCCTTAATTTTATAAAAATTTAGTGTGTCCTGCATTTGTTGACAGGTACGGTGAAATGTGGTACAATCGGCGAAAAAGAAAGGGATAACACAGATGAAAAGAAGCAGATTGTCCTATGACGAGTGGAAGTGCATTACTGCAAAAAGGTTATCCGGCAGACAGGTTCAGTCAGATTTTTTCACAGGCTATGTCGGGCTTATGGAAATCCAGCAGGTCAGCGAAGCGCAAAAATGGAAGTTCAATGGTAATGAGTTTGTGGTGTGCGATGCCGGGCTAAAATGGCTGTCCATTTTGCCGAAGGATGATTTTTACTGCATTACAGCCATGATGAACCAGGATAACAATGTTCTTGTGTGGTACATAGACATGATTGCGGCACAGGGGACGGACGCAGACGGAATTCCTTATTTTGATGATTTGTATCTGGACCTGGTAGTCTATCCAAATGGCGAAATCAAGGTTGACGATATGGATGAACTGGAGGAGGCGCTGCGCCAGGCAGATATTACGCAGGAACAGTTTGACCTCGCGGTTCATACGGCAGATACATTAAAAAATGGGCTGCTAAAGGATATTCATTCGTTTCAGAATTACACCATCCAGTGTTACAAAATGGCAGCAGATAAGATATAGCGCACAATATTATAACAGGAGGCAGACAACAATGAGCAATGTGACAGAAGTGATAAAAAAACGGAGTTCGACAAGGGGCTACACAGACGAGCCGCTGACGGACGAGGAACTCAACACCCTGATTCATGCCGGCTTGCAGGCACCGACAGCCGCAAATAAACAGGAGATTCATTTTACAGTATTAAAAGGAGACAATTCAATCCTTGCAGAACTGGAGGAGGAAAAGAACCGGCTTCGCGACATTTCAGAGCCGCCGCATAATTTTTACTACGAGGCGCCCACTGTCGTGATACTGAGTGCTGACAGCGAATTCCGGTGGAGTGCACTGGATGCCGGAATTGCCGTTGAGAACATGGCGCTTGCAGCGGAGGAGCTTGGGCTAGGGAATTTAATTATCGGCTGCATTTATGATGCCATGCGGGGAGAGAAGAAAGCATATTTTTCAAAGGCGCTGAAATTTCCCGAAAATTATGAGTACGAAATTGCGATTGCATTTGGACACAAGGCAGTTTCCAAGGAGCCGCACACCTATGACGCCGATGCACAGGTTACTTTTTTATGACATGGGCGTCCGAATGAAATATGCCATCTGGCAGAGGAGGTATGCTTACGCATCCTCCTCTTTCAGATATTCCTTGCTGGACACCTTCGCGGTGTTGTCGTAGCACTTAAAAATCCGGGTCAGAAGCCCGCTGTCCAGCTTAGGCGTCACCAGGCTCACAACCGGCGTGACAACCAGCCCCACAATCATTGCCGCCGCGCCCGCGTTGATGGGCGAGGAGATAAACTTTAGGAACATATTTGAGACCGTGATGCCGACGCCGCAGATAAAGCTCGCCCACACGCCAGCCCTGGTCACGCCCTTCCAGTATAACCCATACAGAAACGGAGCGAGGAACGCACCCGCGAGGGCGCCCCATGAAATACCCATCAGCTGCGCGATAAAGGTCGGCGGATTGAGCGCCAGCACAACAGAAACCACAATAAAGAATACAATCAGCACACGTATGTAAATCAGCTGTTTCTTGTCATCCATATCTTTCACAATGTTTCCCTTGATAAAGTCCAGCGTCAGCGTTGAAGCCGAGGTCAGCACCAGCGACGAAAGTGTTGACATGGAGGCCGAAAGCACCAGGATAATCACGACGCCAATCAGGATATCCGGCAGCGTGGACAGCATGGACGGAACAATCGCATCGTACATCACAGAGCCGTTCGCCTTGTACAGCGCAGGCGAGTCAAACAGCCGCCCGAAGCCGCCAAGGAAATAGCAGCCGCCTGACACAATCACCGCAAAAAAGGTAGACACAATCGTTCCGGTCTTAATCGCCTTCTCGCTCTTGATGGCATAAAACTTGTGGACCATCTGAGGAAGCCCCCATGTGCCAAGCGATGTCAGAATGATGACGCCCAGCAGGTTCAGCGGGTCTGTCCCGAAAAAGGAGGCAAAAGCGCCCTGCTGTCCCAGTGTGACCGGTACATCGGACGGAAGCTCCGAAAGCTTTCTGACCGCCTCGATAAAGCCCCCCTGACCAGAGAGCACCGCACCGATTACCGCCACAATGCCAAACAGCATAATGATACCCTGGATAAAGTCATTGATGGCAGTTGCCATATAACCGCCGAGGATGACATACACCCCGGTCAGAACCGCCATCGTGATAACACAGACGGTATAAGGAATGTCAAACGCCATGCCAAACAGGCGCGAAAGTCCGTTATAGACAGATGCCGTATACGGAATCATAAACACGAACGCAATCGCCGAGGCAACAATTTTTATGACATTACTGTCATAACGCCGCCCGAAAAAGTCCGGCATTGTCGCCACCTCAAGATGGTGTGTCATGACCCTTGTGCGCCTGCCCATTGCAACCCATGCAAGCAGTGAGCCAATCACCGCATTTCCCAGACCAATCCAGGTGGAAGCAAGGCCATACTTCCAGCCAAACTGTCCCGCATACCCCACAAATACAACCGCGGAAAAATAAGATGTGCCATAGGCAAAAGCCGAAAGCCATGGGCCGACACTGCGCCCGCCAAGCACGAAATCCGTCATGCTGTTCGCGCTCTTGCGCGCATACAGCCCGACTGCAATCATACATCCAAAAAATAAAAGCAGTAAAATAATTTTAACCAGCATAATCAATGCCCCTTCCTCAGTAAAAAATAGTTTTCACACAAACACTTTAGGACTTCAACGCTTTTGCGTGATAAAGTGAAACCATTATAACGCAGCCAGGGGGGCGTGTCAATATGCGAAAGAAAAATCCCTGCACCGCAAATTGAAAGCCTGGGATAGACGATTACCGCCGGAAACCAACATGAATTTATGGAACAGATACAAAAAGCATTGTATTGGTATCCAAAAACAGATATAATGAAGCAGAAAATACTACCAAGGAGGCAAACAATGAACCTACAACGCGGTATGCGTGAAAAAATCGCAGGCTATATTCATACAGATTCTGAATTTACCATAGAAATGAGCATAACCGGTTCGGCAGTCTATGATTTTTGCTGCTTCGGAATTGACAAGCTGGGCATGCTCTCTGACGACAGATATATGATATTCTATAACCAGACGGCCTCCCCGGCAAATGAAATCCGCCTTATGCCCGCGGACAACGCTGCAAAATTTATGGTAAATCTGTCAAAACTCCCGCCAGGCATCGATAAGCTTGTATTTACCGCCAGCATTGACGGTGACGGCACGATGGGAGAAATTTCCAGACACTGCCTGAACCTGTCGCAAAACAACGTCACACAGATGACGATGGAACTTTCCGGCACGGATTTCAGGCAGGAAAAGGCAATCATCGCCGTTGAAATTTATCGGAAGGACGAATGGCGCATTTCCGCTGTTGCCAATGGCTTTAACGGCGGGCTGTCAGCGCTGCTGGCGGCATACGGCGGAACGGAGCTGCTCTCAGAGCCGCCTGCGCCAGAACCTTTTATGCCAGAGCCTTCCATGCCGGAACCGCCTGTGCCGGAGCATTTGGCTCCCGAAAATGCCGAAGCGCAACTGGCACAGAAGATTATGGGAAAAATTACGCTGTCAAAGGACAAGGCGAACCTCGAAAAACATGTTGTCAACCTGAGCAAATGTGTCGTCAGCCTCAGCAAGGAAAGCGGCGTGAACCTCGGATCCGCAAGGGCAAAGGTTGTCGTCGTCCTCGATTACAGCGGGTCAATGAACATGCTCTACGCAAACGGGACCGTTCAGCATACCATCAACAGGCTTGTTCCGCTGGGACTTACCTTTGACGACAATGGTTCCATTGATGTGTATCTGTTCCAGAGTGATTATAGGAAAATGGCGGATTTAACACTGTCCAATTATGAGAATTATGTAAAAGGCGTGATTTCCGCCTCCGGTTATTCCATGGGCGGGACAAATTACGCTCCTGTATTAAATGCAATTATAGAGGGCGGTGTCAATTATCAGGGCGGATTTCTTGGATTTGGCAGAAAGGCAGTGAGGGCTGAGGCAATTGTGGATGACAAAGAGCCGACATTTATTCTTTTTATCACGGATGGAGAAAACGCCGACAAGGGTGAAACGGACAGAATTATCCTCAAGTCATCCGGCATGAATGTGTTTATCCAGTTTATCGGAATCGGAAATTACCAGTTCTGGTATCTGCAGCAGCTCGATGACATGTGCGGCAGGAAGCGGGATAACACAGGCTTTTCCAATATGAAGGATTTGGAGAGGGCGGACGACAATGAACTGTACACGAATGTGCTCAGACAGTTCTCCCGCTGGCTAAAGGGACAGCAATAGGGAAAAACACAATCCATGAAAAATGCCGCTGTCATAAAAGCAGTAGAAGGGCAGGAACGGAGGAGGAACATATGTCAAAATACATTATGGCGCTGGATGCGGGAACGACAAGCAACAGATGCATTTTATTCAACAAAAAGGGCGGGCGCTGCAGTATGGCGCAGCGGGAATTTACACAGTATTTCCCGCAGCCGGGCTGGGTAGAGCATGACGCTGATGAAATCTGGGCAAGCCAGCTTGGCGTCGCGGTAGAGGCGATGAATATGATAGGGGCGACGGCAAAGGACATTGCGGCAATCGGTATCACCAACCAGAGGGAGACGGCAATTGTCTGGGACAGGCATACGGGCGAGCCGGTCCATCGCGCCATCGTATGGCAGTGCAGGCGGACTTCCGACATATGCGATGCCCTGAAGGCAAAGGGACTGACGGAAACATTTAAGAAAAAAACGGGTCTCGTCATTGACGCATACTTTTCGGCGACAAAGGTGAAATGGATATTGGATAATGTTCCCGGGGCGCGGCAGAAAGCCGAGAATGGAGACCTTTTATTCGGCACGGTTGAGACATGGCTGATCTGGAAGCTGACAAAAGGCGCAGTCCACGTCACGGACTATTCCAATGCCTCGCGGACAATGCTGTTTAACATCAATACGCTTGCGTGGGATGACGAAATCCTCGCAGAGCTGGGCATCCCAAAGTGTATGCTTCCCGAAGCGAAGCCGTCAAGCTGCATTTATGGGGAGGCAGACCCATCCTATCTCGGCGGCGCAATCCCCATTGCAGGGGCGGCAGGGGACCAGCAGGCGGCGTTGTTCGGGCAGACCTGTTTCACGGCAGGCGCGGCAAAAAATACATACGGTACCGGGTGCTTCCTGCTTATGAACACCGGGGAAAAGCCTGTCTTTTCCGAGAACGGGCTTGTGACCACAATTGCGTGGGGGCTTGACGGAAAGGTAAACTATGCGCTGGAAGGCTCCATTTTCGTCGCGGGCGCGGCAATCCAGTGGCTGCGTGACGAACTGCGGATTATCGACTCCTCCGAGGACTCCGAGTACATGGCGAAAAAAGTCGAGGACACAAACGGCTGTTACGTCGTGCCGGCATTTACCGGGCTTGGCGCCCCATACTGGGACCAGTACGCGCGGGGAACCATTGTCGGAATCACGCGCGGCGTAAACAAGTGCCATATCATACGCGCCACGCTCGAGTCCATCGCATATCAGGTAAATGATGTCCTTGCGGCGATGGAGGCAGATTCTGGGATGGCACTCACCACGCTCAAGGTCGACGGCGGGGCAAGTGCAAACAATTTCCTCATGCAGGCACAGGCAGATATCGTCAATGTCCCCGTCATCCGCCCGCAGTGTGTGGAGACCACCGCCATGGGAGCCGCATACCTGGCAGGGCTTGCGACAGGCTACTGGGCAGACAAGGAAGAAGTCATGCAAAACTGGGAAAGAGACCAGACCTTTGCGCCGGCAGCAACAGACGCCGACCGGAAAAAAGGAATTGCCGGCTGGCACAAGGCAGTCAAGTACGCCTATGGCTGGGCGAAAGAGGAATAGAATGAAAAGAATGAAAAAAGAAGTAACGCTATTCATTTTCCAAAGATTGGGTTATAATAAAAATATCGGTAAAAAAATATAAAGGAGGTTTTACGGATATGGGATTTTTAACTGGAAAAACAGCAATTATCACAGGGGCAGGCAGGGCAGTCTTAAGTGATGGAAGATGCGGCTCCATCGGTTACGGTATCGCGACAGCGTATGCCAAGGAGGGTGCAAACCTTGTCATAACAGGGCGAAATGTGAAGAAGCTTGAGGATGCCAAGGAGGAGCTTGAGCGCCTTTACGGCATCAGGGTGCTCATTGTCCAGGCGGATGTGAACGCAGGTGCGGACAATGAGGCAGTGGTGGCGAATGTCGTGCAGCAGACCATCGATACATTCGGAAGCATCGATGTGCTGATTAACAACGCGCAGGCATCGGCATCAGGCGTTCCGCTTGCAGAACATACCACAGACCAGTTTAACCTTGCACTGTACTCCGGACTGTATGCTGCATTTTACTATATGAAAGCCTGCTACCCGCACCTTGCAAAGGCAAAAGGCTCCGTCATCAATTTTGCTTCCGGCGCCGGGCTTTTTGGCAATTTCGGGCAGTGTGCGTATGCGGCGGCAAAAGAAGGCATTCGCGGACTGACCCGTGTGGCGGCGACCGAGTGGGCAAAGGACGGCATCAATGTCAATATTGTCTGCCCGCTGGCGTGGACGGCACAGCTCGAACAGTTTGAGAAGGCGTATCCGGAGGCATTTAAGGAAAATGTCAAGATGCCTCCTGCAGGGCACTACGGCGATGCCGAGCTGGAAATCGGACGCGTGTGCGTACAGCTGGCGTCTCCGGACTTCAAGTACATGACAGGCGAAACGCTTACGCTCGAGGGCGGCATGGGACAGAGACCATAACGCTCTGGGAATGTATCTGTCGTGACTTTTCACACCCACGCCAAAGTAGTGGGAATCATGCGCCAAAATGCTTGCCCTTTAGCATTTTGTGTGCAAAATCTGTTATAATTCACACCTCAATAACTTATATTTTGATAATAATTGGCGTAGGTGTGAATTGTAACTATCTGTCTGCATTAGGGAGGACAATATGTCATACACCGCATTATACAGAAAATTCCGTCCTGATGTGTTCGAGGACGTTAAAGGCCAGGACCACATTGTCACGACACTCAGAAACCAGATAAAGGCGGACCGCATCGGGCACGCCTATCTTTTCACAGGCACGCGGGGAACCGGCAAGACGACAATTGCCAAGCTCTTTGCCAAGTCCGTCAACTGCGAAAATCCCGTGGACGGCAGCCCCTGCGGAACATGCAGGAGCTGCCAGACCATTGCCTCAGGGGCGAGCGTCAATGTGATAGAAATCGATGCCGCCTCCAACAACGGCGTTGATAATATTCGGGAAATCATAGACGAGGTATCGTATTCCCCGGTGGAGGGAAGGTTCAAGGTTTATATCATAGACGAGGTGCATATGCTCTCAATAGGAGCCTTTAACGCACTGCTCAAAACGCTGGAGGAACCGCCATCCTATGTGATATTTATACTGGCGACAACCGAAGTGCACAAAATCCCGATAACAATACTGTCGCGCTGCCAGCGCTATGACTTCAAGCGCATCACAATCGATACAATTGCAGACCGCCTCCGTGACCTCATGCACAAAGAGCAGGTTCTGGTCGAGGAGCGGGCGCTGAAATACATTGCCAAGACAGCGGACGGCTCCATGCGTGACGCGTTAAGCCTGCTTGACCAGTGCATCGCATTTCATTTTGGGGAAGAACTGACCTATGACAAGGTGCTCGATGTGCTTGGCGCAGTGGATACAGAGGTTTTTGCCAGGCTTTTGGACCTGATACTGGCAAGGGATGTCACAGGATGCATTTCCCTCCTGGAGGAGGTTGTCATACAGGGACGCGAACTGACACAGTTTGTCACGGACATCACATGGTATCTCAGAAACCTGCTGCTTGCAAAGACATCGGACAACAATATTGAGGATGTCATCGATGTTTCCAGCGACAACCTCGCACGGCTCAAGGCAGAGGCAGAAACGATGGACGCAGAGGAAATTATGCGGTATATCCGAATTTTTTCCGAGCTTTCCGGACAAATCAAATATGCCACACAGAAACGCATCCTCATAGAAATGACGCTCATAAAGCTCTGCAGGCCTGCCATGGAGACTTCTAATGATGCGGTTGTGGCGCGCGTGAAAGATTTAGAGGAAAAAATCGAAAAAGGTATTGTGCAGGCAGCGCCGCCTGCGGTACAATCAACAGAGACAGTCCCGGAGGCGGCGCCGAAACCGGAACTGCCCAAGGCGATTCCGGACGACATCAAACAGATTGTGTCAAACTGGCATGGAATTGTGGCAGAGACGAGCCAGCCGCTGAAAACACATCTCAAAAATGCGCATCTGAGCCTTGGCGGCGATAACAGGCTGCTGATAGTCGTGGAGGACGGTGTGGCATATGATTACCTGGCCGACGAGGGAAACCACAGGCACGTAGAAGACATGATATCCAATTTTCTGCAAAAAGAGGTAACCGTCCAGGTACACAATCTCGCGCCGGGAAGACATTTTGACGAAAGCTATGTTGACCTTGAAAAAGTAATCAACATGGAAATAGAAATTGAAGATTAAGTCGGCATGGAATGGTGCGGACAATAGGTTATGGAAGGAGAATGGCATCATGGCAAAAAGAGGAGGATTTCCGGGAGGAATGCCTGGGAACATGAGCAATCTGATGAAGCAGGCACAGCGCATGCAGAGACAGATGGAGGAAGGGCAGAAGGAGCTTGAGACCAAGGAATTTTCGGCAAAGGCAGGCGGCGGTGCCGTGGAAGTGGTCGTAACAGGCAAGAAAGAAATCGTCAGGGTCACGCTTTCGGAGGAGGCAGTAGACCCTGATGACATTGAAACCCTCCAGGATATGATTATGGCGGCGGCAAACGAAGCGCTCCGCCAGGCAGAGGAGGCAAACAATGAAATGATGGGAAAAATGGCAGGCGGGTTCGGCGGACTTGGCGGAGGACTACCTTTCTGATGGAACTTTACAGCGGATATATCAACAAGCTTATTGAACAGTTTGCAAAGCTTCCCGGAGTGGGAAACAAATCGGCGCAGCGGCTCGCGCTGCATGTCATCAATATGCCGTCAGAACATGTGGAGCGCTTTGCGCAGATTATGGTGGATGCAAAAAAAAACATCCACTACTGCAACATCTGTTATACCCTTACGGACAAAGAGATCTGTCCGATTTGTGCGAATGCGAACCGGGATCATAAGACAATTATGGTAGTCGAGAACATCAGGGATTTGGCAGCCTACGAAAAGACTGGCAAGTACAACGGTGTTTACCATGTCCTGCATGGGGCGATTTCTCCCATGCTCGGAATCGGGCCAAATGACATCAAGCTGAAAGAACTCGTAAAGCGTCTTGGGGAGGATGCCAGTGAGGTCATCATCGCAACCAACTCCAGCCTTGAGGGCGAAACGACGGCAATGTACATATCAAAACTGATAAAGCCGATTGGCGTCAGGGTGACACGCATTGCAAGCGGCGTGCCCGTGGGCGGGGATTTGGAGTGCATTGACGAGATGACGCTGCTGCGCGCCCTGGAGGGAAGGACAGAATTATAGTTTTTTGCATGGATTTTTAGCATTTGCTGATCTGGGATGAACTGTGATTAACGAATTATAATGGGTGAAAAGCTATAAAAAGTAGTGTAGATAAGTGCGGAATGATTTGTTATGATAAAAATAACAGGCAGCGGCATTGCGGGCTGCGTAGAATGGAGGAATAAAAATGACAATCACAACAGATAATTTTGGAAAAACGGCGGATGGGACTCAGGTAAGCCTCTACACCATCACGAATAAGAACGGCTTCTCGGCATCCGTCACAAATTTCGGCGCAATCCTCGTAAAGCTTTTCGTGCCGGACAGGGAAGGAAAAACAGTGGATGTGGTCCTGGGACATGACAGCGTCGAGGGATATTTTGCAAATGGCTCTTTTTTTGGCGCGACTGTGGGACCAAGCGCGAACCGTATTGACAATGCGTGCTTTACCATTGACGGCGTAAAGTATCAGCTTGCGGTAAACGATGGCACAAACAATCTTCACAGTGACGCGGACAAGGGATACCATAAACGCGTGTGGAATGCAGCGCCCGGGGAGAACAGCATCACCTTTTCCATTGATGACGAAGATGGGTGCATGGGGTTTCCGGGAAATAAGAAGGTGCAGGTGACCTATACGGTCACTGACGATAACGCGCTGAAAATAGACTATGACGTGACAAGCGACAAAAAGACACTCATAAATATGACAAACCATTCTTATTTCAATCTCGCAGGACATAATTCCGGCAATATCGAGGCACACAGGCTCAGCATCAACGCGTCACATTACACACCCGTATTTGAGCGTCTGATTCCCACAGGAGAGCTGGTGGATGTCACAGGAACACCGTTTGACTTCCGGACGATGAAAGCAGTCGGTGACGACATAGAGGCTGATGATATCCAGTTAAAGTATGGGCAGGGATATGACCATAACTTTGCGCTGGACGGATTTGACGGTACGCTCCGGAAAGCTGCCAGCGTGGAAGAGCCGGTATCAGGAAGGAAGATGGACGTATATACAGACCAGCCTGGAATCCAGTTTTATGCAGGCAACTGCATTGTGCCGGAAAATGGCAAGGAGGGTGCAGTATACGGAAAAAGAAGCGGACTCTGCCTTGAGACACAATGCTTCCCGGACGCAGTGAACCAGCCGCAGTTCCAGGATGTCATATATGGACCGGAAAGACCATACAGGACAACAACCATATACAAATTTAATATAACCGAGTAGAGAAGATTCATCTTTCCTACTCGTGACCGGATGCGGGCAGGGGGAATCCATTCCCCTGCTCGATTTTTTTTTGCGCTGACGCGTTTCGACAAAATCTTTAAGACAGGAGTGATATGATATACTCACGGCAGATTTCATTTGCCGTGAGTATCACATTATGCTGGCAGTCAGTCTTTTCGGACACCAGCATAACAGTGGAACGCAATGTCATTGTGATTTAGGAAAGGTGATGCCAAAATGGACAAGCAAATGAATATATTATTAAACACCAGTAAACAGGAAGAAAATCAGTCTTCCGCCAGTGAAATACAGGGCGGCCCGGTCACCAGAATGCCAGCCAGGGCGTCCGCAATCCTGCCGGTGAATACGCGCACAATAGGAACACCCGAAGGGATTTACATACTGTACCTTGAGGACTACGTACATACATTCTTGAAAAAGGTGCTTACAGAAAAAAGAAAGAAAAGTGCGTCCATGGAAGAAATTCTGGACAGCACGCAGCCGGACATTGCGCTGTATGGGCGCTCCGTGGAAGAGCATGGCAGATATCGGATTGTTGTGTCAGGGGCAGCGCTTTTACAGGAAAACATGAATAAAGTGCAGCAGTACAATGACACCTATTTTCCATCGTGCACCTACATCGGTTCCGCATATGTAAGCCTCACCAAGGATTCCAGCCTGCGCCTTGAACTGACGCTTCAGAATACAAAAGTAATCCTGGATGATTTTTACATATATTACGACCAGAACGAGGAAATGCAGAATTATCTCGTGGAGTGGAACAAGGCGCCACTGTCGCCGACAGAGCACGATGGATATGTTCGGAAAAAAGCGGATGACGCGGCACGTCTGGGAAGGATTGCGCAGGCATACAACCGCGAGGAAGCGAAAGTAAGCTTTATGTGGAATGTCATGAACGTCCTCTGCCTGGGATTTGTCGTCGGGGTTATGGCATATGGCATTATTTCCATCAATAATTACAGCAAAATGCAGAGCATGCAGGAGAGCATTGACTACTGCATGGCATTTATCGAGGAGAATACGGCTTTTCTATTGCCAGGCACAGAGAGCGATGCGGACAATACAGTTGCTGTAATCCAACAAAATGTGCAGAAGGAAAATGAAAAAGCAGGCGGCGTGCGGACAGATGTTGAAGAAACAGACGTGAACAAGACAGAAAAGGAAGAAATACCGGAAACTGCGGATGGCGGAGAACCACAGACAATACCGGAAAATCCGTCAGAAACAAATGTAGACGAGCTTCCCCCGGAGACAATTCCGCAGCAGCCGGATGCAGCGCAGGCGGCGGACGCGGTACAGCAGCCGGACGCAGTGCAGGCAGCAGACATGGGGCAGCAGCCGGACGATGGACAGGCATCAATACCACAGTACTATGTTGTGCGGCGCGGTGATACCCTCAGAACCATATGCTATGACATTTACGGGGACTATTCCCGCGTGGATGAAATATGCAGATGGAACAACATAGACGACCCCGACAATATTCTTTATGGACAAAAGCTTTTACTTCCCTGAAAATAATGGTATACTAATAAGGCACCGTGGAATGAAATTGCCTCAGTGCGCAGAACGGAATGTAACAGTTCAGCCCAGGACTTTGCACCTGCTGCAAATTATGGCTTACAAGCCGCGTGAAACAGCGTAGTGGCTGAGATGCATCAAGCCACGGAACGTGGCTTTGACGCCAACGAAGTGGTTTTGCATGGCTTGATGCCTGTAACAGGAAGCCGAAGGCTGAACTGTTACAACGGAATCAATAAATGAGGTATACGATGGCGGAAATAAGGGACTTTAACAGAAATCAATATTTGCTGAAAGGCGGAAAAAAGAAAGCAACTGAAAATAAGGAAGACGAAAGAGACAAAAAAACAATGGACAACAAGCTGGCAAGGCACCGTCAGATGAAATTTTACACAGTGCTTGTCGTGCTTATCGTTGTTGCGGCAGCGTCAGCCGGCTCGTATGTCAGCTGGAAAAACAAGCTGTATATTGACTACGAGGTAATCCAGCAAAGCGAATGGTTCCGGGCATCCGAGTCGAAAAGCAGGAACCTGAAAGGAACCCTTTTCACGTACAGCAATGACGGAATGAGCTGTACCGACATAAAAGGAAAGACAATATGGAATCAGACATATGAAATGCAGAACCCGGTGGTAAGAACTTGCGGTAAGACAGCGGCAGTGGGCGATTACAATGGCAGGAAAATATACATAGCCGACACACAGGGGACACTCGGCGTAGTGGAAACCACAATGCCGATCAGGGACTTTTGCGTTTCGGCAAACGGAATTGTGGCAGCCGTTCTGGATGACTCGACAGTGACAGGCATCTACCTGTACAGCCCAAAAGGGGAACCAGGGAAGCCGCTTGCCTACTTTAAGACAACAATGAGCAATTCCGGGTATCCGGCAGCCATAGACATATCAAGTGACGGCAGCCTGGTGGCAGTGTCCTATCTGAAAGCAGAAAAGGGAAAAATAGAATCAAGCATCGGATTCTATAACTTTGCCTCGGTAGGACAAAATTACACGGATAACCTTGTGAGCGGCTACGGCTATCCGGAAGCAGTCGTCCCGATGATACAATTTATGGGAAACGACACGGTGTTTGCCGTTGCAGACAACCGGATTATGTTCTTTAAAGGAAGGCAGAAACCAGAAAGCCTTCTGGAAAACATGATATCAGAAGAAATACAAAGCGTATTCCATGATGAAGACCATGTCGGGCTTGTGTTTTACAATACGTCGGCAGAGTCAACATACCGTGTTGAAATTTATGACACAAATGCGAAAATGGTCAGGGAAATTGCATTTAATCTGGAATATAAGGACATACTATTCAGTACGGCAGGAATTTTTATATATAATGAAAATGAATGCCTGATATACGACTGGGGCGGACGGCTGAAATACGAAGGAGCCTTTCAGGACAGGGTTGTCTGCCTGATACCAGGAGGGAATATTTCAAGGCACACAATTGTAACAGATGACACGATACAGACCATAGAGCTTCAATAACACTGGTCGCTTTCTGCTGTTTCTAAAGCACTGGAGGGAATATACTTGGATACAAATATACTAAACAGCGCAGGAAATCCTGCCAGCTGGGATATCAATATACTTTTCATTATAGTGGCATCCATACTGGTCATAGGGGCAGTGTGGGGATGGAAAAGAGGATTGCTGGAAAGTGTAATACGAATAATATCCTGCATTTTGGGGATTCTTGTCCTGGTAATTGTAGCAAAAGGCGTCGGAAATTTTATTCAGAAAAGCTATGTCAAAGTGATAATGGCCGTAATACTGCTTCTTGCCATCCGGATGATTCATAGGGCGGTCAAGTTCCTGACAGATACGTTTAAGCTTGTCAGGGCGGTACCGATAGGAAAACTCGCGGACAAGCTTGCCGGAACCATACTGGGACTGGCAGAAGCCGTCATAATCATCTGGCTCATGTTCCTGGTTGTCGGGGTTTTTGACATCATGGGATTAAAGGCATGGATGTTGACCCAGATAAACCAAAGCTCCTTTTTGACAATGCTGTACTATTCCAATTATCTGATAGAATTGCTAAAGGCAGTGCTGTACTGACCGAATGAAAAAATTGTAACAGCTCAGCCTTCAGCCTCCTGTTACAAAAACGCTACGAAACACAAGTTGTTTCTTGACAATTCTAAATAGCCTGAAATGGGTTTGGAAAAAAATGAAAAATATGAAAAAAAGATGTTGACATCTGCATTATTGCGTGATAAGATAAAACACGTCGCTAAGGAAAACAGAAATGCAAAACGCGACAGACAAAGAAAAAAATATAAAAAAGTGCTTGACATGATAAAATAGTTGTGGTAGACTAAATAAGCTGTCGCAAACGAGACAAGCACAAAACAATGTACTTTGACAAATAAACAGTAATGCAACCCTGAAAATTCTAATGAGAGGCATCATA
>CARTDA010000059.1:0-21930 GCA_949066965.1 uncultured Lachnospiraceae bacterium | reverse complement strand
ACATTGTATTACAGGGTTCAAAGCCTTGTAAATACTGGGAAAAATTGCGGATAATCTGTTTCGGGAAATTGCATTTTCCCGAAAAAATAATTATGTCAACTAAATGTATTACGAACAAAATTTCGATTCAATAATGCAGAAATATAATGACAAAAACAGAGATTGATGAGGTGTTACATATGATTGAAAAACACAATACTACGGACAATTTACTATTTAAGGAAATGTCCATTGAGGAACAGGAAGAATATTTTGCCTTTCGTCAAAAATCATTCATGCACAACATAGACACGTTCTACTACAGCGTGAAATTTAAGAACGACTTCCGGCTGAAGACCCATGACGGCAGTGTCATAAAACTCCGGAAGTACTTCCGCCTGAAATATGACTATATGGCTGACGGTGACACTGATGCGGCCGATCTCTGCCTGAAGGGGATGGACAGGAGCCTTGTGCTGCGTCCCGTGACATTTTCACGTTTTTACAGCACATGCCTGAGCTACCCGGAATATTTCGACATCTTCCTGGCTCCGGTCGTCCCAAAGGCAGCCGACGGCGGCGAATCCGTGACGAGCGAATGCATCGTGCAGATACGTTCCTACATGCTCTGGCAGTACGGCGTGCGGGACAGTTTTGAAAACAGCTACCGTTACGTGAAGGCGGTGGCGGACCATTTCGGCCTCCAGGTTGACCATGTCCAGGAAAACAGGATAGACTACTGCTGGCACACGAACTACCTGAGCAACCCCGAGAAGTTCTTTGCCCCGGAAAGCTTCTACAGGATGCGCGTGGACCGTTTCAAGAATGCAACCTACGTTACAAACAAGGTCGGAAGCGAGGATTACGAAATTGACTATGTCGCGCTCGGCAAACGTTCCGACAAGGTATTCGTCCGCATCTACCTGAAGACGCGCGAGGTCATCGAGCAGAACTACAAGCCGTGGTTTTTCCAGGTATGGCACATGTACGGGATGATTAACAGTTATGACCTGTACGTGTACGAAAAATGTTACGAACGCCGCAGCTGGTTCTACCGTTTTTACGCCCGCCTGGAATTCTACAGGGAACATGGCACGGATCCGGAAAAGCTCGCAAGGGTTGCAGGGATACTTGACGGAAAGGAAAACATTGCGGAGGATGCCCTGATCCGGCTTGCCGACGAACTGACGCCGAAAATCAACCTGGTCGTAAATGTCGAGTACCAGACGATGCGCAGGCACAGCAAGAGTTATGAACTGATACCCTTCAGGGATTATTCAGGGTATGGGGAAGCCGCCCGCGTCTACCAGTACCTTGACAACAGGAAGCTGGTATCCGACTACCTGACCGACAGGGTTTTCCGCATGGTGGAAAAGACCGGCACGGAAACAAAGGCGCACCGCCCGCTGTGCGGGTTCTGGAAGGCGCTGCGCAGCACGCGGTGCATTGACATGCGCATGACCCCGGAGCAGGCGAGGCTTGTCCGCAACTACAACCGGAAGCTGAACATAGACGCCATGAAGAAGCGTGTCCTCTGTTCTGCCGTGACCCTGGGCGTCTATACAAGGGGACTCAATGAGGATAGCCCGATGCAGGATGCATTCGAGGCACTCATGCGTTTCAATGACAACGACATTTACAACGCGGTGCGTTACAAGACCAGGAAGCTCCGCCAGTTCAACCCGGAGGAGCTTGCCAGTGTCTATGAGGGCGACGAGGTACACGGCTTCATGCTTCTGGATGAGGAGACAGGGGAAGTATTTGACTATGATTCCCTGAAGACACTGACGAACGGAGAGCTTGAAAATGAATATAAAGGAAACCTATGAAATGTTCATCCGCAGCAGGTCGGTCTACTGTTCCCCCGAAACGCTGCGCCTGTATGAGGGACACCTGAAGGTGTTTTTCAGGTACCTGGAAGACGTCAGTGGAAAAGACATGGAAAACCTGACGTTTGATGACTTCCCGGACATCCAGCCGTACAGCGGGTTCATCATCCATCTGCGTGAAAAGGGTACCAGGAACGTCACGATCCGCAGCTACTGCCGCATCGTGAAGGCATACCTGAGGTACTGCTACCAGAATGACATGTGCCGGGATTACCTCAAGGGCATCCGGCTTCCCCCTGACGACGCGCATCCGAAGGTCGTCCTTTATGCCGACGAGGTGAAAAGGATAGACGCCTGTTTTGACATGCACACGGAAAAGGGGCGGCGCAACTACTGCATCTTCCACCTGATGCTGGACTGCGGGCTGCGGTCACAGGAAGTCCGGCACCTGAAGCCGGGGGACATTGACCGGGACAGGAACATCATACATATCCTGAACAGCAAGGGATGCAAGAGCAGGATCACGCCGGTGCCCGACTTCCTGGTAAGGGAGATTGACGGTTACACGAAATTCTACGGACACACCTCCGGATACCTCTTTGCGTCCCTGCGTTCCGGAAAACCGCTGACCGCAAATGCGCTGAAGCAGATTTTCACAAAACTCAAGAGGGAATCCGGAATCGAGAGGCTGCATGCGCACCTGCTCCGGCACACGTTTGCGACGAGCTACCTCATCGGGGGCGGCAACCTGGAATTCCTGCGCGTGTTCATGGGGCACGGCGATTACAACGTGACCAGGATTTACAGCCAGCTTGCGGCGGAGAGCAAGATGCTGGGCGTCGACGTCTACCGCCTGGATCCGGTATTCTTCAGGAAGGGGTACTGACCATGACAAAAGCAGAACTGGAAAAACAGTATGAAGACAGGGAGAAGGATGACTATTATTATTACGTGCATTCCATGCTCGGGACGGAGGAAGATGCCAGGAAGGCATACGACGAAAACGGGACATTCCGCTGCATCCATTGGGCGGAATGCCTTTACTGCCCCGCATTCTGCCCGCAGTGTTTCGAGTAGATCTGATTCAGGACACCCTAACCAAAAATCAGGGTGTCCAAAATCAGGATTTGTATGACAAAACAGAACGGCAGCACGCCATGCTTCAGCAGATTTGTATGACAAAATCCCCCTGGACAAAATAAAAACACCATCCCCAAAGCCTACGCTTCAAAAATAGTGCCTTCGTGCACCGCCAGGGGCTCGAACCCTGGACACCCTGATTAAGAGTCAGGTGCTCTACCAACTGAGCTAGCGGTGCATATTATTGATATCGGTTGTTTACCGAACAATAGATACTATACCACTCAACAAATAAAGTGTCAACACCTTTTTTAAAATTTTTTAAAAAAAGTGTAAAAAAAGAATTATTTGTGGTAGAATGAATCAAAAAGAAAGGAACGGACACAATCCATGATATTTGAAACACATGCCCACTATGATGACGAAGCGTTTGACCCGGACAGGGAGGAGCTTTTGTCTGCCATGCCCGATAGCGGAATAGGGACGATTATCAATGTCGGTGCCAGTATCAATAGTACCCAGGCTGGCATCAGGCTGGCAGAAAAATATGACTTTGTTTACGCGGCAGCAGGCGTGCACCCAAGCGAGACGGCAGAATTGAATGAAGAAAATTTCAAATGGCTGGAGGAACAGTGTAGTAATAAAAAGGTTGTTGCCATAGGCGAAATCGGTCTTGACTATTACTGGGACGAGCCGGAACATGAGATACAGAAATTCTGGTTTCAGCGGCAGCTTGCGCTTGCGCATAAAATCAATAAGCCTGTCATTATCCATTCAAGGGATGCGGCGAAAGATACATTTAACATCCTTGCGGCAAACAATGCAGGAGCAGTTGGCGGGGTCATCCACTGCTTTTCCTACGGCGTGGATTTTGCACTGCGCTATGTGGAGATGGGCTTGTATATTGGCGTAGGCGGCGTGGTGACATTTAAAAATGGCAGGAAGATGAAAGAGGTTGTGGAGGCAGTCCCCATAGAAAAAATTCTTCTTGAGACAGACAGTCCCTACCTCGCTCCTGAGCCCAACAGGGGAAAACGAAACACGTCGCTCAACATTCCCTTTATTGCACAAAAAATCGCAGAAATAAAAGGACTGGATTATGACGAAGTCGTGCATATAACAGAAGAAAATGCAAGACGCATGTACCGGATTTGATAACCATTTTTAATTAAGAGAGGATAACGTATGGCATATCTTGGCAACCCAAAAAATACAATAGCAGTTCTTCAGAAATACGGTTTTCATTTTCAAAAAAAATATGGACAAAACTTTCTGATAGATTCCAATATTCTTGATAAAATCATCCGCGCGGCAGATGTGGACCGGGATGACTGTGTGCTTGAAATCGGACCGGGAATTGGCACGATGACACAGTATTTGTGCGAGCATGCGCGGGAAGTAGTCGCAGTGGAAATTGATAAAAAACTGATACCGATTCTTGAGCAGGACACACTTTCTGCTTATAAAAATGTCACCATTATCAATGAAGATATTTTAAAAGTCGACATCAATGCCATTGTTCAGGAAAAAAATAACGGAAAACCGATAAAGGTTGTGGCAAATCTTCCTTATTACATTACGACACCGATTATCATGGGGCTTTTTGAAAGCCACGTTCCGCTGGAAAGCATCACCATAATGGTACAGAAAGAGGTCGCGGAACGGATGCAGGTAGGTCCGGGCACCAAGGATTACGGCGCATTGTCGCTGGCAGTGCAGTATTATGCGAAACCAGAAGTCATGCTGACTGTGCCCGCAGGCTGCTTCATGCCGCGCCCAAATGTTGACAGCAGTGTCATAAAATTGACGCGCCATGAGAAGCCATGCGTGTCAGTTTCCGACGAAAAATGGATGTTTGACATTATCAGGGCATCCTTTAACCAGCGCAGAAAAACACTGGTAAACGGACTTGGCAATGCGCCGGAGCTGAACCTCACAAAGGAAAATATCCTGTCCGCGCTTGAAAAAACGGGACTCTCGCCTACAGTGCGCGGGGAGGCGCTCACACTGGAACAGTTTGCGTCGCTTGCAGACGTACTCCGCTGACAGCAGGGTGATTTTTTCACATAAAGACAGAAAAAATGTACAGATATCCACAATATTAAGGGCTGTAAAAGTTGACATGTGGATAACTGTATGCTAAACTGACTGTGGGAGTGGATAATTAATGTTATGTGTGTCATTTTGCCATGCGTAAAGGTATGCTGGACACGGATTTATTATTTTGCCCAAATTACACGCTTTTGACTCAGGTGAATGACAAGGGGCAGTGGCGTCAGAGGTGATAGGACTTGGATAAATACGAGTATAAAGTTCGTTCAGAAGAAATATCGAACTTAATCGATAAGGAAAAATATGCAGAAGCTGTGAAAATAGCCGACACGATTGACTGGAGAAGGGTCAAGAGCGCGGGAATGCTTTTAAAAATTGCAGCATTGTACAGAATCAACAGACGAAACGAGGACAGCAGGGACTTATTAATGCTGGCTTACGAACGTTATCCTACAAACCGTTCGGTTGTGTATTCCCTATGTGAGTTATCAATTGAATTAGATGATGTAGTGGCAGCGATAGAATATTATAAACAGTTTGCAAAGCTGGCGCCCAGGGATAATGGTGTCTATACGCTCCGTTACCGTATTTTGGAAGCGCAGGAGGCAAGCCTTGAGGAACGTATTGAGATTCTTGAGGAGCTGAAAAAAAGAGATTACCAGGAAGAGTGGGCTTATGAGCTTGCTTATCTGTATCACAGGGTAGGGCTGTCAACAAAATGTGTCGAGGAGTGTGACGATATCATACTCTGGTTCGGTGACGGTCCTTATGTGATGAAAGCGATGGAGCTGAAAGCGCTTCATGTGCCCCTTACTGAGGTGCAGCAGAAAAAATACGAGAACATGCTCGCATTTTCGGAAGGCAGTTATGCTGACAGCAATAATCAGGACGAGGATTATCAGAATCAGGAATTTCAGGATGAAGCGTATGAGACGGACTATAACCAGCAGTCGGGTTATGCACAGCAGCCGTATGGAAATGAGTCCTATGAACAGACTGGCTATCCGGAAGAACCGTATGAGCAGTCGGGTTATGCAGAACAATCATATGAAAATGAATCCTATGACCAGGCTGCCTACACAGAAGAAACCTATGGGAATGAGCCGTATGGTCAGACTGGTTACACAGAGGAAACTTATGAAAATGAGTCCTATGGTCAGACTGGCTATGCAGAGGAAGCCTATGGGAATGAATCGTATGGTCAGACCGGTTATGCGGAGGAAGCCTATGGAAATGAATCCTATGACCAGACCGGTTATGTCGATGACGGATATGGAAATTTAAGCTATGTGAACAGCCCGTATCAGGACAATAGTTACACTGGTGAATTTTATGTGGAGCAGACCTATGATGAGAATGGGAATCCGATAGATTTTACAAATTATGAAAATGACAGTGCGCCGCAGGAGACACTCGCGGATGACAAATATGTGCCGGATGACTATACTCGTGCGGATGCTTATGCGAACAGCAGCCACAATAATGTTTCTTACGCACAGCAAAGTAATGCGCCGGCGTCCATGGGTGCGGGAGATATGAGTCAGTATAATACGATTAATCTCCAAAAAGTAGTTGCGGAGAGCATGAAGGAACTTTTTGCGGATGATGATGACGTGTTTGCAGAGGACAGGGGAAAATACAATTCTGTCGAGGACTTAGGCAGCGCGATGGGTGATACCCGTATTTTTGCCAATACCAACTATAGTGAAGCAGCAAAAGGGAAGTCGGGCAATGCGGAAAGTGAAGCAGAAAAGCCTGAACAAAATTTGTCCGCCCGGGTGGAAACAGCCAGACATACGAATGTGGAGCAGTCCGGGAATGGGACAAAACCGCAGGATACAGATTTTTCAGAAGCAAAAAAACCGGAATCTTCGGATGCGGATACATCAAAAGCAGGACCGGTAAATGCAACAGACGATGAACAAGACGCCTTGGAACCAGAGGGAACAGAGCCGTACTCGCAGACAGGGAAAATTGCCCAGATGGTGACAAGCGTGTCAGAAGCGGCGCCGGAACCACACACAGGGGCAATCAAAAAAGTGCTGATACCCGGAGAGGATGCGCGCCTTATAAAGGCAGAGTCCGATATGGATGAGCTGCGTGACATCACGGAAAAAACAGTGGTGGAAGAGCAGAACCGGATGGAAGATAATGATGAAAACGTATACCGTGAACAGGAAATGACAGACATGGAGTTGACAGACGACATATCGCCAAATCAGGGAACAGGATCGATGAACCTTGATGACGTGCTGGTTGAGTGGGAGCGCATGAAGCAGGACAATGCCAAAAAGCATCAGGAGGAAATCAAGCAGCATATATTGACACAGACGGGAAAAATCTTTGCGAACTTTGACAACTCCATCAAAAGCGGAATTTTGGGAGAGCTTGAGCGCGAAGAAGCCGCGGCACAGAAAAGAAACAGCAATAAGTTCCTGGAGGCGGATGATACAGGCGACATTCCACAAAATGAAGCCCGTCCGGCATCGGAGGATGACTTTGAGGTGACATACATAACGAGTGATGTGCCGGCTGGGAAAGCAGAAAAAATAGAGGAAACAGAGCCGGAAAAAACGGAAGCAGACGATAAAGAGGAATATCTTTCAGAGCTTGAACACGTTGTAGCGCAGGAGCTTGGCGGCATGACAAATGACATTCCGCACGAGACTATCAGCCAGGCAGTCGATGGAAGCCAGACGGCTGATGCCTTTTCGGAAGGACAGCGCACTGCAGAACCGGACATGCCAGAAAACAATCCGTCTGCGGAAGCATATTATACGGAGGAAGATGCATATATCAGTAATGGACAAACCGGGGAGGAAGACGCGTCTTATTATGAGGACGATGCATATACGCCGGAAAGCGGTTCGGAAGATGCGCCATACTATGAAGATGACACCTACATACCGGAAGACAGCGTAGAAAATATGTCATATTATGAGGACGATGCATACACGCCGGAGGATAGTCCGGAAGATGCGCCATACTATGAAGACGACACTTATATACAGGAGGATAATCCGGAAAATGAACCGTATTATGGAGAATCTGCGTATACACCGGAAAGCAGTCCGGAGAGCCCAGCGTATTATGAAGATGGTACATTCGTACCGGAAGGCAGTCTGCAAAGCGAAGAAAACGATGAAGAAGCTGCATATACGCAGAAAATAGAAACGGATAATACTGATTTCCAGACCCTGAATCCGGCAGATTATGCGAAGCACACAGATGAACAGGATGCCGGGAAAAATGAATCGGATAATTTTGAGTATTATGCGGACGAGGAGCACGCGGAAGATATAGGCGGGACACCGGACAGTATCCATGATGCACAACAAAATCAGTATGACCACAGGGAGCTTGACCCTGAGGATGCGGAAAGCATTGCCGAGATGGCAAAAGAGGATGCGTTAAAGACACAGGAAATCAAGATGAATACGGCTGACCTGAGCTCGCTTTCCGAAAAAATAGTGGCGACAACCAAAAAGGAGGCAAAAGGTGCAAAGCGCGAGGAGGTGCGCGAATTTACACCAGAGGAGCAGACATTATTTGAAAACTTTGCCGTCACCAAAAAAATCAAAAAACAGATTGTTTTTGCTCTTGATAACATAACGCTTGCCGCGTATACTGGTAATATCATCATTACAGGCGATGCGGGACTTGATACCGTCCGGATGGCGAAAAACCTTGTGAAAGAGTATCAGGCATCGGATGCCAATTTCTCCGGAAAGCTTGCCAAGATTACCGGGGAAAAATTCAATCAAAGAAATGTAAAAGATGTATTTGAGAAATTGAATAATGGTGGTATCATAATAGAGAAGGCAAACGGAATGAGTGAGGAGAAGCTCTACGAGATGGCTTTAAACCTGAACCAGGAAAATTTCGGAATCGTTGTCATCATGGAGGACACGAAGAAAGAGATTACGAAGCTTTTGGAGAAGCAGGCAATGATTGCGGACTATTTCAACATCAGGATTGACCTGATGGAGATGGACAACAACGCACTTGTCGCATACGCCAAAAACTATGCCTTGGCTTTGGAATATTCCATTGATGAGTTAGGTACACTCGCCCTTTACACCAGAATAGCTAACATGCAGAGCGGAAACCATGTAGTGACAAAGGATGAGGTAAGGGACATCATAGATGAGGCAATTTGGAAATCCAAAAAATCAAAAATCAAAAATTTTGTTGACGTACTATTCGCGAGAAGGTATGACAACGAGGACATGATTGTCCTCAAGGAACGTGATTTTATGTAGGGGGTGCCCTACAACAGAATGGGGGATTTTTATGAACAATCAAGACACAACTGTATTTATCTCTGATGCCGACCAGTATGTATTCGGACAGGGTACGCATTACGAGATATACAAAAAGTTAGGTGCGCATTTCTGCAAAAAAGGAAAAACAGACGGTGTGTTTTTTGCAGTGTGGGCGCCGAATGCAAGAGAGGTATATGTAATCGGTGAGTTCAATGGCTGGAACGAGGGCGCGACACCTATGGAACGTCTCGGCGAGGGTGGAATATTTGCCACTTTTGTGGAAGGCGTGGTGGAAGGGCAGATGTACAAGTATATGCTGGTGCTTCCGGACGGCAGAAGACTGTACAAGGCAGACCCTTACGCAAATTACGCGGAGATGCGTCCGGGCACGGCATCAAGGGTATATGACCTGAACCATTTCAAATGGTCGGACAAGAAGTGGATGACAGACCGCGACAAAAAGGATATGAACAAGGAGCCAATGTCAATCTACGAGTGCCATATCGGTTCATGGATGAAGCATCCTGACGGAACTGCGGAGGGATTTTACAATTACCGTGAGTTTGCGGACAGGATTGTGGAATATCTAAAAGAAATGCCGTACACACACGTTGAGCTTATGGGTATCGCGGAGTTCCCATTTGACGGTTCGTGGGGGTATCAGGTAACGGGATACTATGCACCGACATCCAGATATGGAAATCCCGATGACTTCAGATACTTAATTGACCTGCTGCATAAAAATGACATTGGTGTCATTCTTGACTGGGTGCCTGCACATTTTCCAAAGGATGCGCATGGTCTCTGTGAGTTTGACGGCACATGTCTGTACGAGCATCCGGACACCAGGCTTGGCGAGCATCCGGACTGGGGCACGAAGATTTTTAACTACAGCAAAAATGAGATTCGCAATTTCCTGATTGCCAATGCACTGTTCTGGATTCGCGAGTTCCATATAGACGGTCTCAGGGTGGATGCTGTGGCTTCCATGCTTTACCTTGACTATGGTAAGCGGGATGGCCAGTGGGTAGCAAATAAGTACGGCGGAAACGAGAACCTTGATGCGATTGAATTTTTCAAGCACCTCAATTCCGTCATTCACGGCGCGCATCCCGGCGTCATGACGATTGCCGAGGAGTCCACGGCATGGCCGAAGGTAACAGCCAATCCGGAGGATGGAGGACTTGGGTTCTCCTTCAAGTGGAATATGGGATGGATGCATGATTACTGTGAATACATGAAGCTTGACCCTTATTTCAGAAAAGACAACCACTATAAGCTGACATTTGCGATGAGCTACAACAATGCCGAGAATTATATCCTGCCGCTGTCGCATGACGAGGTCGTGCACCTGAAGTGCTCCATGGTTAATAAAATGCCTGGATATGAGATTGACAAGTATGCAAACCTCAGGAATCTCTACACCTTTATGTTTGGCCATGAGGGAAAGAAACTGCTCTTTATGGGACAGGAGTTTGCACAGGAGCGCGAGTGGAGTGAGGAGAGGGAGCTTGACTGGGGACTGCTGCAGAACCCTCTGAATAAAGGAATGCATGATTACATGAGCGAGCTGCTCACCCTTTACAAGAGCAGCCCTTGTCTCTATGAGATTGACAATGACTGGCTCGGATTTGAGTGGATGAATGCTGATGACACAGAGCGCAGTATTTACAGCTTTGTCAGGAGAAACAAGAGCGGAAAACAGCATATGCTTTTCGTCATCAATATGACACCGGTTGAATATCCGAAGTTCAAGGTAGGCGTGCCGATGAATACACAGTATAAGCTGTTACTCAATTCCGACGACACGAAATTTGGCGGCAATGGGAATAAGATTCCCAAGGTCATTAAGGCGAAGAAAGGCTTGTGCGATAAGAGAGATTATCATATTGCATTTTCGCTTCCGCCACTTACGGCAGCAGTGTTTACATTTTAATAGATAGCACCTTCATAGTAGACAAAAAGAAACAGGGATATGGCAGATATACCATATCCCTGTTTTGATGATAAAAATAGTCAGTACATAAATCCGAACATTGCCACAATGCCAATTATCATTCCTGTCAGCAGTACCATTATGACATATGCCATCGTGCGTTCCCTCTTTGATACCATTTTCCCTGCACCGCGTTTTAAGTCCTCCTCCATAAAGCGGGATGTGAGAACTGCATTGCGCGTGGGATCCCGAAATGAATTAAAGCCGCCCCACATAGTCCTGCCTCCTTTCCGACTGAAACATGTATTGTGTTATGTTATAGTTATTGCTATATCTACTTACAGTATATTAGGAAGACTCTGAAAAGTAAAGTTAAATCCGCGTGCTCCACTGCGAGCAGTCCCATACATCGGTGGCGAGTCCGTCATAAAATTCGGGTTCATGGCAGACCATCAGGATGCTTCCTTTGTAGTCTGTCAGGGCACGCCTCAGCTCAGCCTTCGCATCGACATCGAGATGATTGGTCGGCTCGTCGAGCAGCAGGATGTTTGTGGGCTTGTTAATCAGCTTGCACAGCCGGACTTTCGCCTGCTCGCCGCCGCTTAGTACCTTTACCTTGCTCTCAATGTGCTTGGTCGTAAGTCCGCATTTTGCGAGTGCCGAGCGCACTTCATACTGTGTCAGCGAGGGAAATTCGTTCCAGATTTCCTCGATGCAGGTCGTGCTGACGGACTGGTCCATCTCCTGCTCAAAATACCCGATTTCCAGGTAATCGCCAAGCTCCACGCCGCCGTTTAACGGACAGATAAGTCCCAGGATGCTTTTCAGGAGCGTTGTTTTTCCAATACCGTTTGCGCCAGTTAGGACAATCTTCTGCCCGCGTTCCATGGAGATGTCAAGCGGCTTCGACAGCGCTTCGTCATAGCCAATGACAAGGCTCTTTGCCGTAAAAATATATCTTCCGCTTGTGCGCGCCTCCTTAAAGTGAAATTCCGGCTTTGGCTTCTCTGCGGCAAGTTCAATGACATCCATTTTGTCAAGCTTTTTCTGGCGTGACATTGCCATGTTCCTTGTAGCCACACGCGCCTTGTTGCGCGCCACAAAATCTTTTAAGTCTGCAATTTCTTTCTGCTGCCTGTTGTAAGCGGCTTCCAGCTGTGACTTTTTCATGGCGTACACTTCCTGAAATTTGTCATAGTCCCCGACATAGCGCGTCAGCTCGGCATTGTCCATGTGATAGATGATATTGATGACGCTGTTCAGAAAAGGAATGTCGTGCGAAATCAGGATAAACGCATTTTCATAGTCCTGAAGATAGCGCTTCAGCCATTCAATGTGGTTGGCGTCGAGATAGTTTGTCGGCTCGTCGAGCAGCAGGATATCGGGTTTTTCCAGCAGCAGCTTTCCGAGCAGGATTTTTGTCCGCTGCCCGCCGCTTAAGTCCGTGACATCCGTGTCAAGCCCGACCTCCAGAATGCCAAGTGCCCTTGCGACCTCCTCGACCTTTGCGTCAATCATGTAAAAGTCATGCTGGTCAAGCAGCTCCTGTATCGTGCCAAGCTCTTCCATATAGGCTTCGAGTTCCGTTTCCGATGCCTCGCCCATTTTGTCGCAGATTTCATTCATGCGGTTCTCCATCTCATATAAGAAATCAAAGGCAGAGGAAAGCACATCCTTTACGGACATCCCTTTCTCGAGAACTGTGTGCTGGTCAAGATAACCTACACGCACATTTTTCGACCATTCGACCTTGCCCTCGTCCGGCATCAGCTTGCCGGTGATAATATTCATAAAAGTGGATTTTCCCTCACCGTTGGCGCCAACCAGACCGATATGCTCGCCCTTTAACAGACGAAAGGACACATTCGAAAAGATTGTGCGGTTGCCAAATCCGTGGGACAGATTTTCAACGTTTAAAATACTCATGATATTCCTCCAAATCATTACAAAATTACTGTTGTATCAAGAATTCAGGCAAATAATGTACATTATATCATATCAAAAAATTTAAGGCAAAATTTTTTAAAAAAGTGTAACCATATGTACCGATGAGTTGTACTATTAATGAAAGATCTTTTCAAACAATCAACAAAAGGAGCACTCATGAGACAGTCCGTACAGGAACTGGCGGCGTTGTACCAGGGAAGCCTTTTTGCTGCGGCATTTAACATGTGCAAAAATACGCAGGATGCAGAGGATGTGGTTCAGGAGACGTTTGTCCAGTATTATACAACAAAAAAAGAATTTGAGAGTGAGCAGCATGTCCGCGCGTGGCTGATGCGGGTTGCCGTCAACAAGGCGAAGAACGTTAACCGCACGTTCTGGCGGCGCAACAAGGTTTCCATTGAGGAGTACATGGAGACGCTGACATTTGAGACGCCGGAGGCAGAAACCCTTTTTGAGACCGTGATGCAGCTTCCGGAGAAATACCGCATTGTCATTCATCTGTATTATTATGAAGATTACGCTGTCAGTGAGATTGCGGATATCCTGAAGCTGAGCGAGAGCAACGTGAAAACCAGGCTGTCGCGCGGGCGTGGCATGCTCAGGAAGGCATTGAAGGAGGATTGGAATGATGACAAATAAGGAACGTTACAAACAGGCTTTTTCAGCAGTTCAGTCCTCCCGGCAATTATGTTTGGAGGTAGAAGAAATGGCAAGGATTGAAAAAAAGCACAAAAAAAATATGGCAGTTGCGGCGGCAGTTGCATGCGCACTGGTAATCGGCGTTCCCGGAACCGTGTACGCGGCTGACATCGGCGGCATTCAGGAGAAAATTACCATGTGGCTGTATGGCAGGCAGATGGAAGTGGAAGTGACAGAAAATGGAAGCGGCGGTTACCAGTTTACGTATGACCGCGGCGACGGGGAGGAGGAAATAATGGGTTATGGGGGCGTCGCCATTGACGAGGACGGCGGCATGACATGGCTTTCCGCAGACGAGCTTGCCGGGCAGATTAATGAGTCCGTAAGCGTCGAGGAGGATGCGGACGGCAGGGTATGGGTATATTACCAAGACCAGAAGATGGACATCACGGATTTATTTGACGAAAACGGCGTTTATGGATTTAACCTGGAAAAGGGTGACCGGACAGTTTATGTGGAAGTCACGAAAAATGCGGACGGCACGTATTCCTTTACCCAGACGGATGACGAGAGTCCCACATCCAGTACGAAGGTGACGACAACAACAATGTATTTTGAAGATGGAAAATAGCAGGAAGTAGGGGAAAGGCTTTTCCCCTACTCGGTTCATGTATTTTTCCTGATGGCGGCAAACAGCAGGATTCCTGCCACTGCGCCGAAGAATAAGTACGCCTGTATCATGGATATGAAGTTGTATGTCTCCCCGGTCCATATGGTGAAAAAGTCCCTGCTAAAGTAGGTGACTGGCAGGAGCTTTGCAGCTGCCTGTAAAACGGATGGCATATTTTCATACGAAATGCCCATCATCCCGCCAAGCATCATGCAGGCAAAATAGACCAGCATCGTGATGCAGTACGTGACGCTGAACCGCTTGGCGAGTGCGGCGATTGCGTGCCCGATTGCAAAACATATGGCGCTGAAACACGCGATGCAGATGACATAAAGGATAAACCCTGAGAACACTGGCGCTTCCAGATCCATGAAAAGGATGCCTGTCAGGAAATAGAGTGCAAATGCCACTGACAGAAAGATGAGTTCGGAGAGTGCCCGGTTGCAGATGGTCACATAATTTTTGATTCCGAATAACCGCAGTCTCTCTGGGATTCCTTTTTCCAGCTCCTGTGCGTGTAAGACGGCATACCCCATCAGGACTGTCGCCATCGGAATCAGGGCGCCGATACCCAGAAAGATAGATGTGGAAACATTTTTTACCATGGCGGCATCCGTCATTTCAGAGACGGCAGTCCGTGTGATGAACACTGCCATAAACAGCGGCATCCCGATTCCAAAAATGTGGACAAATGGGTTTCCTGTAATATTGCGCAGCTCGTAAAGCATCATACGCCATGTAATGATTTTTTTCTTGTTCGCATTCATAATTCACATTCCTTTCCCTGACGTTCCAAAAAAGCTTTTTTGGCATTGGCATAAATCATCTCAATGTCTGTGCTGCTTCTCGTGTAATTTTTATTGTGCGCGAGCAGCAGCGCGGTGAGCTCCTTTTCTTTTTCCTCTGTCTCACAGGGCAGCGCAATCAGGTGTGCCGGGGAGGCAAGCTTTTCATAGGACCAGAAAAGCTGCTCATTTTCCGTGGAATTGTTCAGTACGATGACCGCCCTGCCGCAGTATTTGCGAAAAAGGTCTTCTTTTTGCCCATAGTCGATGACATGCCCCTTGTCCAGAATCAGCAGCTTGTCGGCAAGCTGCTCAAGCTCCTCGTAATAATGGGAGACGATGCACAGGCTGGAATCCCTGTCCTGATACCAGGACGCGAGTTTTTCGACAAGCTTCTGCCTGGTCTCGAAATCAAGCCCGGAAGTCACTTCGTCGTAAAAGGTCAGCGGGGCATCCTGCATCATCACCATAATGATTGTAAAACGCTGCCTTTGTCCGCCCGAGAGCCTGCTGTATTTCTTGCGCAGGCAGTCCCCGAACTCGAAATAGTCGATTAAGTCGCGCAGCTTCTGTCTGCGGGAAATTTTCGTCTGTAATATGGCTTCCATAATGTGTTTTGTCGGCATGGCATCTGTGTATTCGTTAAACTGCATGTGTGTGGCAATCTGTTCCATTTGCAGTCTGGTGTGGATGCTTCCCTCATAGTGCACAAGCCCCAGGATACTTTTTATCAGGGTACTCTTTCCTGCGCCGTTGGAGCCAATGATGCCGACCCTGTCACCTTCCTCAATTATGATGGGTGATTCAATCTGTAGTGCGGTGTCCTTTCCGTAACGCACGGTCAGATTTTCAATTGATAGCAGTGCGGATTGTTCCATAATTTTCCTCTCTTTCTTAGAACGGATAAAGATATTATAACAGAGTGGTATAAATTTCCCATGAAGTCTGTCAGTAGAAAAAGTGTGTCTATTGGTTAAAATACAGCACTGTCATGACACAGTTTCTGCCATTGCCAATCGTAATTTTCATCCCGATTTTTCTGGCGTAGTATGCGGCGATATACATGCCAAGACCATGGCAGGAGGCTCCGCTGTCTGCCTTGTGATGGCTTCCGCTGACAAACGGCTCAAAAATATGGGGCAGGATATCGTCCTCAATCTGGACGCCAAAGTTTTCTATCTGGATTTTATCTGGTGTCAGCACAATTTCTACCTGCCCGCCGCAGGGCGTGTAGTTTACCACATTTGACAATATATTTTCTAAAATATGGGCAAGCAGTGTCTCGTCTGTCTCAATGACAACAGTGTCATTTTCCGTGACGGATAATTGAAGCTGTCTGTCTGCGATGGCAACGCGGTAAGCGGAAAGCTGGTTTTCCAGCACTGTGCGCAGTTCCAGCTTCTGCGGGTAGAGCGTTTCGCCGCAGTGGTTTAAGTATAAAATGTCCTCTACCATTTTTTTCATCGACAGAAGCTGCTCTTTTACCCTGGGCAGATAGGTCTGCGTGTCCTGGTATTTTCCAACCTTGTTTGCCATGCCGTCCACCAGCAGCAGTGCGGCTGAAATCGGCGTTTTGAGCTGGTGGGAGGAAGCTTTTAACAGTACCTCCTGACGCTTGTTTTCCTCCGCGAGCGCCTGATTTTTTTCCTCAAGCGCCTCATAGCCTGCCTGAACGGTGTGGTACAGCGATTCAATTGCGGCAGCGAGGATGCCGATTTCGTCCTTTCGCATTGTCAATTTCCTATCCATGGGAATGACTTGAAAATGACGGCTGTTTTTCATCTGCTGTGTGTGCTGCACGAGACGCACCACTGGCGACACGATTCCTCTTGAATAAACCTGCGAGAACAGGAGCACCAGCAGAAAAATGACGGCTGCGAGCATTGGCAGGCTCTGGAACACGATGGGGCGGATTTCGTTCATGTCCGGTGTCACGACCGGAAGAAAGGTCAGTATCAGGCTCTCGTCTGTTTTCTGTGCCGCAATGTAGTTGATATACTGGTTGTTCTCATCCCGCACCCCCATCTCAAATACCGCATATTTATCGGAAACCGGATGAACTTTCCAGTATTCTCCGCTGTACTCGGTGTCGGCATCTTGTTGCTCCAGTACCTGAACCTGAATGGACGAGGGGATGTTTTCCACGGACAATTTTTGAAAAACGGATTCCCATTCTTCCTGTTTTTCGGCGAACAGTTCCCTGACAGTGTCGGTGTCGGCGCTGCCGTCATAATAGGCTTTCAAGACACGGCGCAGTTCCGTAAACAGTTCCTTTAGCTGTTCATCCACCACGGATATCTTAATGGAAAAAAATTTGGCATTGAGATAAATGCTGTCCTCTGCGTCCGGTATCTTTACAGAAAAACAGGCAGTCGGATTTTTTACCTGCACGCTGTCGTAATTTCCATCCCTTACATAGGACTGGTGCTGTTCCCGGACTGATTTGAGGTTCTGCTCCATCTGATAGTCCACATAAAGGGAGGGGAGCATATACCCAAAATAGCCGACGAGAAACAGAAGCATGATGCCTGCCAGTATCATACTGTAAAAAAGGTTTTTATTCCCCAGCGTTTGTCTTATTTTCATATTGCTCCATTTCCTCCTTGTCAAACTGGTAGCCCACGCCGATTACCGTGCGGATGCATGGAACCGGAAGCTTTTTGCGGAGATTTTTGACATGTGCGTCAATAATCCGGTCGTTTCCGATATAGTCCTCGTTGAAAATCCGCAGGATGAGCTGTTCCCTTGTAAACACGCGGTCTGGCTCCCTGAAAAGCGCCTGCAGCAGCAGATACTCGCTCAGGGTAAGCGGCAGCTTCCGGGTTCCGTAATAGGCACAGTAGGCTTCTTCCTTCAGGTAAAGACCTTTCTGATGTCCGTCTTTTTCGTATATGTCCTTTTCCGTCTGTCTTTTGGTGGTGCGCCGGAGGATGGTTTCCATGCGCTTTAACAAAATAATCGGCGATACCGGTTTTATGACATAGTCATCCGCGTAGAGGTTGAATGCCTTTACCTGTGTCTTCTCGTCCTCCAATGCCGTCAGCATGATGACTGCCGTTTCGCCGCAGTGCTGCTGGATATAGTCAAGCACCGCAAAACCGTCCACGCCCGGCACCATGATGTCGAGCACTGCGATGTCATATGTATCTGCCTGCAAGCGTCCAATCGCGTCGTCGCCGCGTTCCACGGCTGTCACGTCGTATCCGGAAACCAGCATATATTCAGTTAATACCTCCCGGATGGTGGGTTCGTCCTCGAGGAAGAGGACTTTGTAGGGTGATGGGTTCATCGTAAGCCTCCAATATGGTTGTTTGATATTTTTGTGTACATGGGCGCCCAAGTGAAAATGCCAGCAAACTGACGGACGCTCCGCGGGTAGGGGAAGAAAGCTTCCCTACTGGATTAATATAGCACACTGGTATGAATTTAATATGAAGATTTTAAATGATTTCCATGTATCATTTCGTTATTGTTCAGATGTTTATCATATATTGAGGAAAATACAACCTATATAGCGAATATCAAGGCATATCTGCTGACAGCGCTTTATAATGCACCAAACACAATCAGTAATTATTACGGCGCGGAAGTATATTATTATAAATATGGGAATGGCAGAAACGAAGTACAGTCAGCAATACCGTATTTTGATATTAGATTTCTTGGGCTTACAGGATACTTATAGTGAAAAAGACTTAGAAAACGCAATCTTGGCAGAATTGGAAAAATTTATTTTGGAGATGGGAACAGACTTTGCTTTTATGGCGCGGCAGAAAAAGGTTACTATAGATGGAAAAGATTATAAGATAGACTTGTTGTTCTTTCACAGAAAATTAAAAAGGCTTGTTGTTGTGGAATTGAAAATTGGAGAATTTGAACCAGAGCATAAAGCACAGGTAGAACTTTATCTGCGGTGGCTTAACAAATATGAGCGGATGGAAAATGAAGAAGCGCCAATTGCATTAATATTATGTGCAGAGAAGTCAGATGAAGTAATTGAATTACTTGAATTGGATAAGGGAGACATTAGGGTACCTCAATACTTGACAGATATGCCACCCAGGGAAGAACTGGAAGAAAAGCTGCGTTTGGCAATTCAAAGAGCAAAAATACAATTAGAACAGCGAAAAGAGTAAAAGTCGCTACATGTAGCAATTTTTTTAAATTGGTTTGTGGTGGTAAACATGAGCATAATAGTTACCACAGAAAAACAATTTGAATCAGACATTGAGGTTTTTCTCAAATCTGTTGGATAGTTGGAATAGGTGACTTAGAAAATATCCATTATTCAAGGGTTTCCAATGCCCCTATGAATTTGTAATGGATAGTAAGTCGTTGAATTTTCTGCCCGTCAACTTCTACGGGTTCAGAAACAAGAATTTTTTCTATAAGTTGGTTGATTATCTTAAAATTGAGTTCCGTTATTCCTGCATAACCGCTTATCTGCTCCGCAAACTGCTCAATGGAAGATAACTGCTCTTTGTCCGCTATGGCACTTTTTTCAAGTTCCTTTATCTTGGCTGTCAGTTCTTCCTGCTCGCTGTCAAATCGTGCCGACAACATCTGAAAACGCTTTTCGGTCAACAGTTCCCTTGTCAAATCCTCGTACAGTTTGGCATACAGGTTTTCTATTTCCGACACTCGCTGTTTACATTGCCTTAGTTCCTTTTTCTGCTGTTCCTTATCTGCCGACAGTTGGAGATTAAGACGCTCCGCAATTTCCGTTACCATTGCTTTCCTGTCCGTCAGTGCCTGTCCTGCGTGTTTCTGAATGTCCGCAAGCACAACTTCGTGAACCGTCCTCGCCTCAATGGTGTGTGCTGAACAGCCCTCTTTCCCAAACTTGCGGTATTTGGTACAGCAGTAGAAAGTCTTGTCCAGTACGTTGTTCCGCTTTCTTTTCTGCTCGACTTTGGCAAGCATGGCACTCCCACAATCGGCACATTTGATAATCCCTCGGAAAATGTTGTCATATCCGCTTGAACTTTCCCCGATAACGGGCGGTCTGCTCTCCAAAATCTTCTGTATGGTGTTCCAGCGGTTCTGTTCAATAATCGGCTCATGTGTGCCATAGATAACTTCACGCTCCGCATACGGGATATACTGTCTTTTCTTGGAACGCATGGTCTTGGTCGGTCTTTCCGCTACGGTAAGGTTTCCTGCATAAACGGGGTCATGCAATATCTTGCTGACATAAGCGGTGTCCCAGTCATACATCTTTTCCTCATCAGTGTACCGCTCAAACATTTCCTTTTTGTAGAAACTCGGCTTTATGACCTTTGCCTTGCGCAAGCGGTTACAGATAGTGTGAAGCCCCACGCCCTCCTCGGCGATTGAGAAAATCAGTTCCACGACACAAGATTTACAGATTGCGATTATCGGTGATCCACTAGCTTAAAAGATGGATGACAGCCATGAAATACCGAATAGCAATAGGCTTGCCGTCAGTGCAAGTGCCAGAACCCAATCTATTATCACGTAGTTGGTGTTTAAATTATTGATAAAATGTAGTTTGCTGATATACCACAAGTTGTCCCGTTTCTCCAGTATGCCTGTTATCCTAATCGGGATGCGAAAACGTCAGATATTCAGTCTGATCTGTCCCTGCATGACAAAGTATAGAGCGTTGCACGCCCGACTGAGGGCAGTTTGTTCAACATCCAGTGACAACTGCCCCCAGTATTTCCAATCGCCTTGCAGCAAGCGTTTGGCTTCTTTGCGACCATAAAAGATTTCCCGCGGGTTGGTGCCCAGAATCAGAAGGTTTTCCGCCAGCATTGTTTCGTCGATACAAGTATCAGCCTGTTCGGTATTCCGCTTTTCGTAGTATGCGTTTAGCTGTTTCAGAGGCCGCAGTGCATCCTCCCGTAACTCTGTCGGAAGTGTCTCGCCGATGACTTTGCCGGGAGCAATCCGTTCCCGACGGCTCTCCAGCCAGAGACGGAAAAGAATATAAAGCAGATCCAGTAAAAAAAAATATGAAAAATCCTCCTGCGATATATTTCATCATACGTCATTCCACTTTCCTGCTCTTAATAGTCGAATAATTCAAAAGTTAATTCAGTTCATCAAACTGGAATTTCACTAACCCTTAATTGGTATCCATATTTCAATAATTGAATTTTCTCTATTCCAATGAAAACGATAATCGTATCTTTCAAAGTGTAAGAAGTTCTCTTGTAAAGGTATATAGTTCGTGTTTGGTAATATTTCTTGATAGACCTTTCCATACGTTTCATATATTTTACCCAAAGAACCAATATGCTCTACAACGAGATATTTGTAAGGTGGTACTTCTTTATAGATAAAACTGTCTGGAATGACATTCCTTTTTGGAATAGAGCAAAAATAAAATAGTTTTCCATTTTTCCTTTCCATAAAAGCATATTTTATCCAGTTTCCCGATTGTGAAAAATATAATTTCTTCAAATTGCTGTTAAATTTCCGCCAAAACTGTGTACTGATTTGAATGTTTCTTTTCTGATAATTGGTAAGCTCTACTTCCTGCCCAATAACTGAAAATACTTCTAATTCACGAATTGTATAATTCATTTCTTTTCCTTATGTGCCGTAATAATCGTATAACTATAAGCATTTACAGTTATTATACAGTTATCTATATTCACATACCAGTTCTTCCCGCTTCTTGTGATTACAGCATTTACAGAATTGATTTTAGCTTTACACCAGTCAACTATTACTACGGCTATTAAAAATCGACATTTTTAATAGCCATATTTTTCAATGT
>CARTDA010000058.1:0-21939 GCA_949066965.1 uncultured Lachnospiraceae bacterium | reverse complement strand
TTAAAACAGCTAGTTAAGAAACAGGGGTATCATTTATAAAGTTGTAAAGTAGTGTTATTATAATCTATCATTCTTTTATCTTTGCAGGCAATCCGCCACACAGCGAATTTCCCTGCCGTTACTGCCACTGGAAGTCCTCCCGGTGCCATAATCCACTGACTGGCAATATACAGGTTTTGTACCCCCTTTAATAGCCCTTTCACGCGGAAGGACTTTACACCTTTTCTTGTAATGAATCCCATATATGCTCCGTGATATGCGTTGCAATACCGTTCATAAGTAATCGGTGTCCAGCAATCAAGGAACTCCATATGCCCCAAAAGACTGGGGAACTGCATCTGCAATCGTTCTTCTATTGCCTTTACCGCTTCCTTTTTCCGGCTCTCATATTCCTCCTTTGTCAGCCCCTTCCAGTATAAGTACTCCTTATCAAATTGCGGAACATTTACTTGAATCACTATTTTCCCTGTTGGAGCAAATTCCGGTTCATATTCATAACTTTTCACCGAAATCCTCTCCACTTTCCTTCCTCCTGTTTCAAAAGGACTACAGTCAAAGAAAATAGTACCTTTTCTGTCATACGCTGTCTTGTCTGCCACGAATGCTGCCTGAACAGCGCTAAAAAGAGGATATTTTTCATTATCAGCATAACAGGACTGCCATTTTGCATCCATATACTTTTTCCCGATTAACCTATCGAACATCTCCATGGTATCTACTGATGAAATAATATAATCCGCTAACACCTTTTCTTTATCTTCCATTTCGATTCCTATTGCTTTTTTATTCTCTATAAGAATCCGTACAACCGGCGCATTGCAGTGCAAATTTCCACCCAACCGTAAAAACCGATTCACCATACGTTTTACCATTGCCAGAGAACCGCCCATTGGAATCTCGCCATTACCAGATGTAATACTGGCATAAGAAACAAGAAATGAACTTGCAACATATTCTTTTGGCAAATAATCTGTAAATAGTTGTTTTAAAGCAGGGTGTTTAAACCTCTTGGACAGTTCCTCCAAATCAATGGAGCCGTATTCCCTCATCACCTTTGGCATATCCGCCATTGAAACGCCCATATGGATATAATCCATGATTCCCATAGCATCCATAGGTTTCTCGGCTGGTATTTCACATTCCGCCGCATATTTCACATACTCTATAAATTTTTCTATTTCCATCGCATCGTCAGGGGACAATTTGAGCAATTCCGACTTCGTCCTTTCCAAATCCTTCCATAATGTTACCTGCGAATCCCCTTTGATGCTTGTATAAAAACTGTCACAATCCGCAAATTCCGTATGTTCATCTAATGCTCCGACTGTTTCCCATACTTTGCGGAGCGCTGTCCCCTTTTTCGTTCCGGTAAGCCAATGAATGCAATTGTCAATATGGCATCCTTTCCGGTTCCACCCCATGCATTCCCCGCCGGCAACCGGATTTTTTTCATAAATATCCACGTCATAACCTGCAAGTTTTCCATAAATTCCTGCTGACAATCCAGCAATGCCGCCACCTACAATTACAATTCTCTTTTTGTTTTCACTCATTGTTTTCCTCCATAAATAAACTATTTAAACTAAATTGTTCTTTACCATTTTGTAGCATACCCACCACCCACTCCGGTTCCGGCAATGGAATATCCGGATTCAAAGTATACTGTTCCATAATTCCATGTACCGCACACCAATACATATTTGACAGCGACATGGCATCTCCTTTGCGAATGCTTCCGTCTTTCTGTCCTGCTCTTACCCAGTTTTGGCAAAATGCAATCGTATCTACGGAAACTGCCAGCTTACGAAGTTTTTTTGGTACGTCTTCACTCCGTACAATATGTCCCATAAATACAAACATTTTTGCAATGAAAGGATTCTTTTCTATCTGTAGAAACAACATTTTTGTAAATTGATAAAAGAAATCCAAACCATTTTTTGCTTTCACCTGCATTGGCATGCGCATCCCTTCCAGACCAATATTTACCAATTCCTCTAACAACATTTCCTTTGTAGGGAAATAATGAAACAGTAGTCCTTCGCTGATCCCTGCCCGTCTGGATATTTGGCTTGTTTTGGTTCCGTAGTATCCCCGCTCCACAAATAAATCCAGCGTAGCTTGAATAATTTGTATTTTTCTGGCTTCTTTTTGTTCTTTTCTTGTCATACAGTATTCCCTCCATTGAATAAACACAATTTAACATTAGCACAGTCATCGAAAAATTTATAGAGTGATTTACTCAATGAAATTTATATCAGTAATAAAATATAATTTCAGAATAAAATTCTCCTATCCAAGAAGATTTTATATTTTCTTTTGTAGTTCCTGCAAATGTCTAAGCTGTGCTTCGCTCAATGTTCTTGGTTTCCCAATCCTAATAAGATTTTTGGGCAAAACATAAGTCTTGCTCACTTCCGTCCATGACTTTAAGCGGATCACTTCCGGAAACTCTTTACACAGTTTATCCATTTTTCGTATCCACACTGGATTTGCTGTGTAAACAGTTGCCTCGTCCTCATCGGCATTTAAATTGATGACAACCTCCTGCTCATATCTTGATAATTTCATTCCATACCCCTTTCTCCGGTTCCGAACCAGTTCCGAATTTATCTGACAGCACCCTGTCGGTGCCGAGTTTTTCTGCCCAAAATTGGGCGGTTTTATAAATCTGCTGTTCTCCCCTTGCTGTTTCCTGACAGGCAACCCTTGTCGGCGCTGTATCGTCCAGTATTGGCGCTCAAATTATTTCAAAATTGGTCTTGGCGGTATATGTCAGCTTGGACAGTCATTTAATTGTACTGCCATTATCCAACAAAACAGCCTGCTTTCCCGTATATCCATCATGTCGGAAATCCGCCCCAAAATTGAAAATTTCTATCATGCTGGAAAAATGTGATAGGAATCCGCCGTTTTATGTGATATTCTGTTTTTCGTAAAGGAGAGATTTATCAATGAAAACGCACAAAGGATTGATTTTCTGCAAAACAAAAGGAACTGCATAGCATCTGCAATTCCCTGTTTTCAAAACTGTGAGAGCTTACTCTTCTGTTTTTACCAGTTCCACCACGTCCTTCAGTTCACAGTCCAGCGCATCACAAATCCGTATTATTGATTCCATAGAGATGTGCTGTCCCTTGTTCATGTTGGCAAGTACATTTGTGGTAAGCCCTGCTTCAATACGCATTTGGCTCTTAGTCATTCCTCTCTCTAAGAGCAAATGCCACAGAGGTAAGTAACTGACTTTCCGCATAGCAACCCTCCATTGTTCGGCTAATTTTTCCTTCCCGTTTTCTGTATCTGTTTCGTCCATTCTATCAAAAACATTGTCTTTTATCAATCAAATCTTGACTGTTGGCGGTATTTCCTGTTGTTTTGCCAATCATTTTTTTGTTACACCTATTTGGATATGAAGTGGGTCACGCCCTGCGTGGGAGTGTGGATTGAAATGATGATTTCGGATTTCAGTCCGTCATTTTCAGTCGAAATTAAGAAAACCATTCAGTTTTCTTCTGCCTGTATTCATTTGGGCTCATATGATAATGCTGCCTAAACTTCCGGCAGAAATAGCCGGAACTTGCAAATCCCGTTTCTTCTGCAATGGAAGAAACAGATTTTTGGGTGGCATAGAGCTGTTCGGCAGCCTGCGCTAGTCTGTATTGGATGAGATACGCTGCTGGAGAAGAATGGATACCCGACTGAAAAATGTGTAAAGCCCCACTCTTGCTGATAGATGCAGATGCTGCAATCATCTCAAGGGTAATTTCTTCCATGTAGTGGTCATGAATGTACTGCATCATAGCCTGTAACCTTGCCTGCCTGTGATTTACACGATGAATACCGTTAGAACCGGAATCCGGGTCTATATTTTTTAACAGTATGTTCCAAAGCTGAAATAGAAGATGTACCGTACATAATTCATTATCCTGCTCTGCTTTCTGAAGGGTAAAAATTTGCGGAGATATAGGCTGTTCGGGAGAACCTACACTGGTTGGAATGGTATCAGGAGCATTGGGGGGATAACCTAAAGATGGGAATTTTGGCAGGTATTGTTTTTCCGGTGCTGTTACTCATGGGAGTCATTCTTTGTAGAAAAACAAAAGGAAAATGTAAATGACACATCTCACGCCAAAGATACCATTACCGGCAAAGTAATATAAATCGGGATGTAAACTATTTATGCAAAATAACATAAAAGTCTTGTATTCTTGCTGTCTCCTGTTAAAATGATAGTGTGAAATTAAAATTTCACACTATCATTTTAATTCTAGAAAGGAAAACAAAATGAACAAAATACCATATATAAAAGGCATCACCTTCGCCCCATTTGCTCCGGCGGGCAGGCTTGGTGAGGAGGAGGCAAAGCAAAGTCTCGCGTTGATGAAGGAACGCACCGGCGCAAATTTTATTATTCTTGCACCGGGCGGATTGCAGGAAACGGCGCAGTCGGAAACAATAGACTACACTTCGCAGAGAACCATGACCGACACCGAGCTCAAAGAGATGATTGCATATGCACATGAGCTTGGACTCCGTGTGGCGCTGAAACCAACGGTCAACTGCAAAAATGGAACATGGCGCGCGCATATCAACTTTTTTGATGAGGATGTGCCATGCGAGCCCAAGTGGAGCAATTGGTTCCCTGCCTATATGGAATTCCAGAACCATTATGCCCGCATTGCGCAGGAGATGGGGTGTGAGATGCATATTGCGGGCTGCGAGATGGTCATGACAGAGCGGCGTGCTGACGAATGGCGGCAGGTCATCGCGGAGATTCGCAGGGATTTTAAGGGGCTGGTCTCGTACAATACAGACAAATACCAGGAGCACAATGTCACATGGTGGGACTGTGTGGACGTGATATCGTCGAGCGGCTATTATCCCATAGATGACTGGGAACGGCAGCTTGACCGAATTGAGCCGGTTGTGGCGAAATTCCGGAAACCATTCTTTTTTGCCGAGGCAGGCTGTATGTCTGCTGCAGGTTCCAAGAATGTGCCCAATGACTGGTCCGTCGAGGGGAAAAGCGACTTGGACGGACAGGCAGACTGGTACAGGGCGATGTTCGATGCATGCAGGAAGCGAGACTGGGTGAATGGTTTTGCGCTGTGGTCGTGGACGGACAGGCTGTATGATAAGAATGAGATAGAAAAAAGACGTGACTATGAGTTGTATGCAAAGCCCGCCGAGGATGTTGTGCGGGAGAATTATGCGCGTTAGGACACGCAGATGGGGGCAGCGATGATAAACGTAACAATTTGGAATGAATTTCTGCACGAAAAGCAGCAGGAGGAGGTGCGTGCCATTTATCCGAAAGGAATCCATGGCTGCATCGCGGATTTCCTGAGGGCGGACAAAAATATTTTTGTGCGTACCGCAACCCTGGAGGAGCCGGAACACGGACTGACCGAGGAGGTTCTTGCGGACACGGATGTCCTGATTTACTGGGGACACATGGCTCAGCAGGACTTTTCGGATGAAGTGGCTCTGCGTGTACAGAAGCACGTGCTGCAGGGGATGGGGCTGATAGCGCTTCACTCTGCACATTTTGCAAAGATTATGCGGCTCCTCCTGGGGACGGGCATGACACTACGCTGGAAACACGGCGACAGGGAGAGGCTGTTTACAACAGCGCCATACCACCCGATAGCGCAAGGCATTCCTGCGCATTTTGACATTCCGGTGGAGGAGATGTATGGGGAGTACTTCGATATTCCAAAGCCGGATGATGTTGTGTTTACAGGATGGTTTGCAGGCGGCGAGGTATTTCGCAGCGGGTGCACGTTCCAGCGCGGACAGGGAAGAATCTTTTACTTTCAGCCGGGGCATGAGGAGTACCCGATTTACCATATGCCCGAAATCCGGCAGATTCTTTCCAATGCGGTGTATTGGTGCGCGGAAATGAAACGGCGGCAGAAACCACTTGACTGCACCGCGGTAAAGGTGACGCTGGAGGAGGAGCTTGCCAATCCCATTAAGCTGTCTGTATTTTATGACCATATTACACAGGCAGTTCTACAGTCGGAGGGCACACTTTCCATGGAGGATGCGGTGGGGCGTTGTAGTGATTTCGGAATTCGCGGGATTGACATCGAATACAGTCAGCTTTGCGCCGGTTATGACCGGATAACGGAGTCGCTGCGGTTTCATTATATGGAAGTGGCAAGCATTTACCAGATGTATGATTTCAAAAATACATATGATGTCAGCACGGCAAAGGAGCAGATCGACCTGGCGCACAGGCTGGGGGCGAAGCGTGTCCTTATCGTTCCTGGATTTCTGGACGAGGATGAGGCGAGGGGGCTGAATGGCATAAGCGGTGACTATTGGGCTGTCGAGCGGTTTATGGAGCAGAATCTGCGCATACAGGGGATAAAAACGGCACTGGAGGAACTGGTGCAGTATGCAGAGCCGCTTGGAGTGGATGTGACGCTTGAAGATTTCGACAATAATCTGTCCCCATGCTCACGGACGAATGCGCTGCTGTGGTTTATGAGAAATGTGTCCGGGCTGAAATGCACATTTGACATGGGAAATTTTGCGTTTGGTTATGAGAACGTTATGGATGCGTACGAGGTGCTGAAAAAATACATTGTGCATGTGCACTGCAAGGACAGGGGAAGCGAGGGGAACGGGCTGAAATCCGTCCCGACAGGAAGCGGATATATTCCCATTGCACAGCTTGTCAGGAAGCTGAAGGCAGGAGGGTACTGCGGCTATCTGTCAATCGAACACTTTGGCGACATTGACCAGATGGAAAGCATCGGGCAGTCAGCGCACTTCCTGAAATCCGTATTGGAGCATGGATAAAAACTTTGAGGAGGAGAACGGATGTATTCAGAATTGCTGAGGGGACTGTCTGTATTCTGGGCACTGCTTCACATTATTTTTTTGTTTTTGATGTTGTTTCGGTCGATTTATTCCCCGAAAAAAACCCTGCTGATTGCAGGCGGTGGCATGGGCGTGCTGATGGCGCTGAATCTTATTCTGCTGTATCTGCTGGGTGCTGACGCGACGGGAAGGCTCATGATTTTCACCTGCACCATCCCGAGCTTTCTCTTCTTGTACCCGTTATCTGCCGACAAGAAATTTCGGTTTGTGTTTACGTTTTGCATAGCGGACACGGTCAGCTTCTGGATTATGACAGTCACAAACCTGATGGATTTTTACCTGGGCGGAGGCAAATGCATTTTGATGTTCGTCAGCAGGCTGGTTGCATTTCCACTGGTAGAATATGCGGCATACCGCTATCTGAGAAAGCCCTATCTGGAGTTACAAAATGCAGTGCAAAAGGGGTGGGGTGCATTTAGCTGTGCAACGGCATTGTACTACTTGCTGCTGATATTTGTGGTGCAGTATCCCAATAATATCACAAATAGACCCGAAGATATGCCTGTATGTATTCTGGTGCTGGCACTGATGTTTTTTAATTATGAAATGATGTTTTCGTCACTATACAGGCAGCAGCAGCTTTACCGCAGGCAGCAGAGCGAGCGTATCCTGCAGGAACAGAAAGCCTTTCTTGAGGAGCAGCTCGAGAGCCAGCAGCGCATCCGGAGACTGAAACACGACATGAAAGGGCACATGGTTACGGTGGCAGGACTGCTGGCAGCGGAAAAGAGCGAGGAAGCGATGGCGTATTTAAAAAATGTGCAGGGTGACATGGACAGCTGCCTTGGACAGTACTGCCCGAACCCATATGTCAATGCGGTGCTGGGCAGCTATGCGCAGAAGTTTCAGGAGCTTGGCATGGAGCTGGTGCTTGACGTCCAGATTGGAGATGAGCAGCTTCCATATATGGAATTGTGTCAGATTCTATCAAACGGACTGGAGAACGCAAAAGAGGCGCTGGCGGAACTTTCGCGGGAGCGGCGTAAGGCGTCAGTGCAGATGAAGTACAATCGCGGCTGCCTGACAATCCGAATGAGAAATTGCTGTGGTGACAGGCTTCAGGTAGAGAAGGGCGCAATTCCCAAAACGAGCAAAGAAGGATCTGACCATGGCTTTGGGCTGCCGACAATCCTTGAGGCAGCAGGACGGCTTGGCGGCGACATGATGTGTTACACGGAGGATGGCTTTTTCACGGTGGATGTCATTGTACAGGCGCAGTGCCTAAAAGGCGCATAGGCAAACAAAGTGTACCCGAAAAAATGCGAAGTGTACCCGGCGTATTTCTCTTGAACCCCTTATTTTGTATAATATATGAAGGTAATTATGCCATGCAGGTTCATTATGGCAGACCGACACATAAGGAAAAATGAGGAGGTACAAGGGTGTGCTAAGGACGATAAAGGGACGGCTTACGGCAAGCGTAACGGTGATTGTTGTGGCGGGCATTCTGCTTACGACAGCGGGAATTACTGCGATAGCCGGAAAGCGTATGATTCATGACCAGACACAGGCATTACAGCTCAATGCGGATAAATATGCGGCAGAGATTGACACCTGGATTGCGACAGAGAAGATGATTGCGGACGGCGCGGCAGACAGCATTGCGGCAGGGAAAAAAACGGATACGGAGCTTATCCAGTCCGTGGTAAATGCCCACGCAGAGGGGCGCAGCGAAATACTGAATCTGTATTTTGGCACAAATGACAGCCGGTTTATCCAGTCAAACACGAGTGCGGAAATTCCCGCGGGCTACGACCCGGTACAGCGCGGCTGGTACCAGCAGGCAGCACAGCAAAAAACGGTGGTTGTGACTGACCCTTACTGGGACGTGCTGACCAATCAGATGTGTGCGACAATTGCTGCGCCATCATACATCAATGGGGAGCTGGCTGGCGTTATCGGCCTGGATGTCACACTTGGGACAGTGACGGAGCTGACAGGAAGCATCAGTTATGCGGACGGTGTGTACGGATTTCTTCTGGATAGCAGCGGACAGTATGTGGCACATGAAAATAAGGAATATGAGCCGACCGAAGACACAGCTGTTCTGGCGGCAGATATTTTGCCGGCGCTGAATTCCCTGATAGATGGAACGGAAAACGACGTGAAAAAGCTTGCGGATTACGATGGCAGTGAAAGTTATTTTGCAATGTCAGCGATTGCAGGCAGCAGCTGGAAGCTGGGTGTCGTGGTGCCGACGGCAAATGTCACGCAGTCCATCGCCGCGATGGTTCTGGTAACGGTCGTGACGGCACTGGCAGTCATTGTATTTGTCGTACTGTTTATGGCAGGCATTATCGGACGGATGCTGGCGCCGATACAGATGCTGAAACAGTTTGCGTCCGGAGACTTTTCGGAAAATATTTCGCAGGACAAGTCCATACCAAAGGAATACAGGAGTGAAACGGAGCAGATTCGGACGGCAACGGTTGAGGTGCGCAAGCAAATCAGAGAGATTATATGCAACACAAAGCGGGAGGCAGAGGATATCGGGACAATAGCGGAGGGAACGTCCGCCAAAATGACAACGCTCAACCAGGACATTTCCGGCATTTCCGAGATGGTCATCCGTGTCATGGTGCAGACGCTGCAGGCAAGGGAGCTGACAGAGCGCATCATGAACAACGGACAGGAGCTTGGCCAGGCGATTGAGCAGATTGCGATAAAAGCAAGCGAAGCGGCAGGGCAGTCCGGCGGCATCATGGAGCGGGCGGGAAAGCAGCATGAGGCCTCCAGACAGTCTGCGGGCGAGGCGGTTGCACTTTACCAGAAGACGCGAGGGGATTTGGAACAGGCAATTGCCGACAGCCAGAGAGTGCGTGAGATTGATACACTGACGGAGGAAATTCTCAATATCAGCACACAGACGAACCTTCTGGCACTGAATGCATCCATAGAGGCGGCAAGGGCAGGGGAAGCCGGAAAAGGGTTTTCTGTCGTGGCGGAGGAAATCAGGGAGCTTGCAGACCATTCGCGGCTTGCCGTTGACAAGATACGCAAGGTTACAGAAGACGTCGTGCAGAATGTGGATTTTCTGTCCCAGAGTTCAGAGAAGCTGCTGGACTTCATGAATAGCAGGGTTATGGAAGATTACCGTGAAATGACGGAGCTTGCAGGAATGTATCAGAAGGACGCGGCATTTTACAGTGACATTTCGGGAGAGCTGGGTGCCTCGTCGCAGGAGATGAGCGCCAGCATGGAGGGCATTAATGCATCCATCCGGTCTATCACAAGCCTGATAGGGGAGATTGCGGCGTTTATGGAGCGTGTGGAAACCTCCGCGGAACATTCCAGTGAAAACGCATCCGCGGTGCTGAAACAGATGGAGGAGCTATTCCGTCTGAGTACGCTGCTCAACCAGACGGTTGCTTCATTCAGGGTGTAAATTTTTTGCAGTTTCTTATAACATTTCCCACAAAAAATGGTGTGTGGTATCGTATCTATTGTAAAAGAACGAAAATATCTTCCTGAAAAGGAGAGAAAGGGTGGGGAATTGTTATGAAAAGAAAATGGATGAGAGGTCTGACGGTGTTTGCCGTTATTGCAGGGCTGCTGACAGGATGCGGCGCGGGGGACGGCACGAAATCGATGATGAGCGCGGACACCGCGGCAGCGGAAAACGGTGCGGCGCCGCAGGAGTATTATGATGCCGGCATTGCCTATGACAGTTACGCAATGAACGACATGGCAGCGGCGGAGGAAATTGCCGTGGAAAAGTCTGCAAAAGGCGGTGACACCACGGCGAACCAGACGCAGAATCCGGAAGAACTGACGCTTTTGGAAGAAAAACTTGTGTACCACTGCAACCTGGACATTGAGACCCTGGACTATCCGGCAACCATGGCATCCGTAAAGGACACCATCACCAAATATGGCGGAATTGTCCAGTCAGAGAGCGAGAATGACAGCGGTGCAGAATGGTATTATGAAAATTACCGGAAGACAACCGCGACAATGCACAATTATCTTGAGGTGCGGATTCCGTCGGAAAATTATGACAGCTTTCTGTCAGCGCTCGACGGTGTCGGCAAAATCATTTCCAAGTCGACAAGCGTGGACAATATCAGTCAGCGGTACTATGACACCACATCGCAGATAGAGGCGTTAAAGATACAGGAAAAAAACCTGCTTGCCATGATGGAAAAGTGTGAGACGATAGAGGATATGATAGCAGTGGAGCAGAGGCTTTCCGAGGTGCAGTACCAGCTGAGTGAATTGCAGACTTCCAGACGCTACATGGATATGGATGTTGCCTATTCTTATGTAAATATCAGTGTTACCGAGGTGATGGAGTACCGCCGGGACAGTGAGCCTGTCCGGAGAAACACCTTTGCCGACCGGCTGAAAAATACTGTTTTGTCCACCGGAAAGGGATTCCTTGCATTTCTGGAGGGACTGCTGTTTCTGCTGATTCACCTGGCTCCGTACATATTGATTATTGCGGTATTCTGCTTTGTATTCCTCAGAAAAAAGATACGCTGTTTTATGGAAGCACACAAGGCAAAGAAAGCACAGAAACACAACCAAGATAATAAGCCGTCTACCTGACAGCGCCGGGTGCAGTCCCATAAACAGCACGGAATGCCCTGTAAAAAGAACGCATACTGCTAAATCCGCTGGAAAAGCAGATGTCTGTCACGGAAAGATTAGAGTGTGTCAGCAGACCCATCGCGTGTTCCGCACGGATTTGCCGCAGATAATCGCTGTAGGAACAGCCGAAGTTCTCCTTAAAGATATGGGAGATGTGGTACTTGCTGTAGCCAAGTGCATCGGCAAGCTGCGACAGGCTGATTTCCTCGGTAAAATGCTGGCTTAGATAATTGGAAATATCCTGGCAGATGCCGCCAGAGACATTTTCCTGCCGGATAAGCGACATCTGCGATAGAATCATCGCAGTGAGAATATACAGATATCCCTTTGCAATGCGGATATCTGTATTTTTTTGCACATTTTCCAGAAGGCCTGATACCAGAGAGGAGAATTGTTCCGGCTCGCCAAGACCGGTGATAAAGGGACTCCGGGGACGCTGCATATGAAATTCCGTGGCAAAATCAGGCAGAAAATCAAGGCTGAAAATAATCATCACGGCGCGGGAGTGCAGGGGCGTATGGGTCTCATGGACGATGTTTGGGAAGGCGATGGATACCATCCCCTTTTCCAGGCACATTTTCTGGCCTGATATGGTAATCTCGATAGCTCCGTCAAGCACATAGAAAATTTCGACCTGGCGGTGCATGTGCGCCAGATAGTTGTTATTTTCTGTCACTTTTACAAACAGATTCTCGTCCCAGTTCTGGTAAATCATCGGAATCCCCCCCCCCGTTTTTTGAAATGCTTTCAAATATAGATATGAAATGATTATAGCAGATAATCTGACCAGACCGCAATATTTGGCACAGAAAACTTGCGCCCGGACATTGTAGAAAATGCAGGAGATACAGTATACTGTTTTTATGCACACGCGCGTCCAAATGAACTATGTCAGCAAGCTGCCGGACGCGCGGCACGCGAGTAGAGGGACATTCCCCTGCTCGATTCGACAATGGAAACATAGAATCAGTTATTGGCAGTCAAATGAAAGGATGGTACAAAAATGGCTACAGGCAGTATATGGAACGCGGACTTGGGAAACGGAAACTACCGCAACCCGATACTCTATGCGGATTATTCGGATCCGGACGCAATCCGTGTCGGAGAAAATTATTTCATGATTGCGTCAAGCTTTGGCAATGCGCCGGGGCTGCCGCTGCTCCACTCAAAAGACCTCGTAAACTGGAAGGTGGTCAATTACATTATTGACGAGATTCCGGAGGAACGCTACAAGGATCCGATACATGGGTGCGGCGTGTGGGCGCCCGCAATCCGCTATCATGAGGGCACTTACTATGTCTGCTTTCCCATGCCGGATGAGGGCATTTACATGAGCACGGCGACAGATCCTTTTGGAAAATGGTCAAAGCCTGTCAATATCAGACCCGGCGCCGGATGGATTGACCCCTGTCCGTTCTGGGATGACGACGGAAAAGCATACCTCGTCGCAGGGGTTGCAAAAAGCCGTATCGGTTACAAGAGTGTACTCCACATGGTAGAGCTGCAGCCGGACGGAATGGGGCTGATAGGCGAGGAACATAAGGTATTTGACGGCAATGAGAACGACCAGGTGACCATTGAAGGACCTAAAATGTATAAGAAAAATGGGTGGTATTATATCTTCGCACCGGCGGGCGGCGTAAAGACCGGCTGGCAGACGGTGCTCCGCTCCAGAAATGTATTTGGACCCTATGAATATAAGATTGTGATGCGCCAGGGGGACACCAGTGTCAACGGACCACATCAGGGTGCATGGGTTGACACGGTCACAGGCGAGGACTGGTTCCTGCATTTTCAGGATGTTTATGGGGCTGGGCGCATCACGCACTTGCAGCCCATGAGCTGGCATGAGGACTGGTCGGTCATTGGCATTGCAAAGGAGGGCAATGATTACGGTGAGCCTGTCACGGATTACCGGAAGCCGGATGTGGGCGGCGTGAAATGCTGCGTGTGCGAGCCGGAAACGTCCGACGACTTCAAAGGAAACCATCTGGGGTTACAGTGGCAGTGGAATGCAAATCCGCAGAAGGACTGGTATGAATTGACAGGAGACAACTTAAAATTAAATGCGGTGCATAAGGCGACGGTGTATGGAGATATGCCCAACCTTTTGTTACAGAAATGGCCGGCACCGGAGTTTACCTGCCTCACAAAGCTTGACTTGTCACATCTTGCGGAGGGTGATGAAGCGGGGGTAATTTCCATGGGTGTCTCTTATGGACTTGTCACGTTTGAAAAAAATGGGGACAGACTTGTGCCGTCTTTTGTGACCGGAGAGCAGAAATACGGAAAAATCCTGCCGGAGACGACCGTGGAGACGCGGCACGCGCTTGCAGAACTGGACTGGAGCCAGGCGAAAGAGCTCCATGTCAGGTATACGGTAAAGCGGGCTGGGACGCAGGATTTGAGCAGCAGTGAAAAAGGGTTTCCGCTGGAGCTTGTGACATTCGAATACAGCACGGACGGAGCCGTTTATCAGAAAGCAGGAGAAATGCATGCGGTTCCGGGACGGTGGGTTGGCGTGAAAAATGGTGTTTTCTGTGCATCCAGGAACACAGCAGGCAAAGGCTATGCGATTGCTGTGGATGTTCAGTATGAACGATAAGAATGGAGGATAAATATGAGTCATACATACCAGAATCCGGTACAAAGAGGTTTTTTTCCAGACCCGTCTGTTGTGCGTGTCGGTGAAGACTATTATATGGTGAATTCCACGTTCCAGTATTTTCCGGCAATTGCCATCAGCCACTCAAAGGATATGGTGCACTGGCACGTCATCGGACATGCCATCACGGATTCCGCTGATCTTGACTTGCAGGATATCAGGGATTCCCATGGTATCTGGGCGCCGGATATTTCCTATCACAACGGCAAATTTATCATTATGGCGACACTCCGCCTGAATGCGGATGGAAAACGTGAAAATAACGTGATGCGCAGGCAGCTTGTCGTCACTTCGGAGAAGCCCGAGGGACCATACAGCAAGCCAGGCTGGCTTGAGGTGGACAGTATTGACCCGTCCCATTTCATCGATGATGACGGAAAGCACTATATGGTCATCAGCCCGGGCATCAATCTGGTGCCGCTGAGCGACGACTGCACAAGGGTTGTCGGGGAAACGATTCCTGTCTGGCCGGGAACCGGCGAGCGCTGTCCCGAGGGTCCCCATCTGTTAAGGCGTGGAAAATATTATTATGCGATTCTCGCAGAGGGCGGCACGGGATATGGACATGGCATCAATGTGGGGCGTTCGGAGAATCTATTCGGACCGTACGAGCCGTGCCCATATAATCCGCTGATGCGCCAGTTTGACCCTGACGCGCCGATTCAGCGGACAGGCCATGGCAAGCTGATCGAAACGCAGAATGGCGACTGGTGGGTATATTATCTCATGGGCAGACCCAACCAGGGGCATTACACGACCATTGGCAGGGAGTCGGGATTAGACCCTGTCACATGGCTTGCAGATGACTGGTTCATTATCAATGACAGGAAAGGTCCAAGCACCGAGCAGACCGCGCCTGACCTGCCGCAGCACCCCTTTGAGAAATGGACAAGGGACGATTTTGACAACGAACAGCTGAACGTAAACTGGGAGTTTGTGCGCAACCCTGCAAAAGGAAGCTACTCCCTCACGGAGCGACCGGGATTTTTCCGCATCTGGACACGTGACGGGCAGCTCTCTGAGATCCGCGCGAAGAACACGCTTGTGCGCCGGGAACAGGAGCTTTGCTATACCGCGTCGACAAAGCTGGATTTCCACCCGTCAAGGAATGGGGAGCAGGCAGGGCTGACGTGCTATTACAGTACGGCAACCTACGCAAGGTTTTCCGTCTGCTATGAGAAGGGCAGAAGGCTGCAGCTTGTCATCAACCGCAACCATGGCGAGGAGCTGATGGCGTCCGTGGATGACTTGGAAGAACGCAGTGTTTACCTGAAGGTCGTTGTGGATAAGCTGACCAGGAGCTTTTACTATAGCTACGACGGTGAGAGCTGGACACTTGCAGGCGTGTTGGAAAACTGCATTTACCTATGTGACGAGGGCGTTCCTGACGACCCCAAGCGCCACACAGGGACACTGGTGGGAATCTACGCCAACAACGGAGGCTGCGGCACAAGGATTCCGGCGGATTTTGACTTTTTTGAATATATTGATTAAAATTCAAAGCATTTTCTGGCTGGTATCAAGCCTCCGTAACCCTCCGATGGCGAGCGGCTTTCTGGGATTCAGCTCAAAAAGCCTGCGCGCCATCGCAGGGTTTGGCGGCGTGCCAAGCCCATTGAGGTAACAGGTGCCGAGCATGTCCGAGCCCCATGTATTTCCCTTGAAGTATGCCTTGCTCAGCAATAAAAAGGCCTGCGTATAGTCACACGCAATCCCATCCCCGCCGCGAAAGTAAATTTCACCCAGCAGGTTACAGAAATCGACATCATCCGGCAGCTGGGCGTAGCCTTTTTCCAGATAAAATAAAGCCTTTTTCAGGTCAAGCGGCAGCAGTCCGTTATAAGTGTACAGTTTTCCCAGGCAGTAGCAGGCGTAGATATCATTGTGTGACACTGCGCGCTCGTAGAGTTCGACTGCCTTGGTCAGCTTGCTGTCATCACGGTATTCGTTTCCGACGATGCGCTCGTAAGCCCCGATACCCATATCCGCGCCTATGTGAATATAATTTCTTGCCTTCTGGCGCTGAACCGGAGCGCCGTGCCTGCCATTGCGGAGTATGTCAACCAGATTTGGGATGGCAATGCCAAGACCGTGCGACACGCACTCCTCATAGAGCCGCACGGCCATCGCAGTCCATTCATATTGAAGCCGTTCCATTTTTTTGGTTCCGACCGTTTCAGCGGAAATATCAAGAAAATCGGCAGCCGTGCAGTAATAATACGCATTGGCAATCAAAAATTTGCAGAATATCTGACCGGAATCTGCTTTTTGGGCAATGACGTCCCATATCTCTTTTTTGGAATGGTAAGGCGGCTGGACACAGCTGCCGCGCGGCGGCTGGTAGCCGTCCTGGTGCATGGTTCCGAACATGCCTACCGCACTTTCAAGGTTCAGGCTCATGTCAAAACACTCATACGCAAACTTTTTATCCTCGGGCATTCCGACCATGGGATCCACATAGCTTCTTCCCAGGTAACAGCGTCCGAGAAAATAGTAGGCATCCCCGTCCCCCGTATTTGCGGCATCACGAAGCATGGCAAGCGCTTCCTCGCGCCTGCCTGAATGTGTGTCAAACCATATTATCTGAATTGCCTTTTCTACTCTTTCGTCAAAAAGTGTAGCCATTATCCATCACGCCTTTACATCTTTTTATTGAGTATACCACATTCCGGAAGCTTTTAAAATCAAATATTTTCTGCCGGATCCTTCCGGTGCGCCTCAGTCTCAATCGCCTGGACGTCATCCCTGTCGAAATCATTCTCCCGCAAATGCTTCATCGCGTGCAAAAATCGTTTTTGCTGTGCATTGTAACATGACAAATTTCATAATTGAATCAGTCAGCACCTCCTTACGTGCTGAATTTGGTGACAGCTTCACCATTTACACAGAGTCGCTTGAACAAGGTTTTGAAAGACCTTGTTTTTTTGTGCGCTGTGTTGGCGCCACGCATCAGCTGAAGCGGGGAAACCAGTATTTCAGGGAGAACCGGTTTTGTATCCGGTATGTCCCGAAAAGCAGGGAACAGGCAAACAGGGAATGCAATGCAGCTGCCGAAAGGCTTTCCTGCTGCCTGGAACAGGTAATTGTTTCCGGAGATGCCATGCGTGGCACAAAAATGAAATGGGAAATGGCGGATGGAATGATGGATTTTTATGTAAACTACGACTTGTTTGTTTACGGAGGAAAAGAACCCATCCCTGTCATGGAGGAGCTTTCCGTGGAAACATCCATGAAAGCATGAAGGAGGTAGTTTGAAACAACACATGGCAAAAGATGTAAAAGAACAAAACAAAAATCAAATGGGCGGACACTGATTTCGAACCGATAACGCCGTCGATTCCGGTCTTCGCAAGAAGGCCAAAGCGCCACAGGCACCATTGCACCCATTTCGCATCATTTCCGGTTGTGCCGTGTCCGATGTTTTTGTCGGTTCTGTGTAGGGATTATTAAAAATGGCACAGGCAAGGCTTGGGCTGGTGCCGGATGGAATCGTGGGAGAAAAAACACGAAAGGCATTTTTAACCTGACAATCCCCCTCTTATTTTTTCTGCCAGCGCATTCCGCACAAATTCCTGCCCTGCGTTTTGGATATCAGTATCCTGTCCTGCAACTGACATGGTATTCCTGCTTCCCCGCGTGGATAATGCCTTTATTTTTAATTCCTGTTCCTCTGTACTCTTGTTCCCAATACCGTCTGTCCATCTGCGCTTCCCATCTTTAAATAAAATGCCCTTGAAACCCTTCTGGCTTCCAGTATACTTGTATAAGAATATCCTTTCGTATCATAAACTGCAAAGTAATGGACTCCTGTTGATAAAATGCAGTTTCCGTTTGAGTAATACAGTCTTTCCGGGGATGAATCGGTATTAATCCATACCATAGAATGATTTTCAGGTGCGTCAAAATTAATATGAATCATCATTGGAGACGTTATATTCAGTTTATAATAATCCATATCCTTTATGGTATCAATAATTCCAGTGACACTACCACCTGTAAATGCGTTTTCAGTTCCTATGATTTGTGCATTACCAATCGAATCATTTATTTCACTGTCAATAAAGTTTGCATTTGAGAAAAAATCCATTATATATGCACCCAATAAAATATATTCCTTCTTCAATCACGTAGCTGAAGTATTCTTCTTCCCCCATATTTGTTGCACTTAAATTGGTATTTTCAAGTTGCATTAAATCAGTATTTAGTTTAAGCATGAATACATCAGCATCAACATTTTTATCAGATTTAATAAAAATGGATATTTTAGTCAAATTAGATATATCAAATGCATACCAACGAGCTTCGCCTTCTTGGGTAAGTATACCCGAGTATTCTGTGTTGGGTTTTACACCATAGGCATTATTAGGGTCTGTATTAGGGGGAAGTTCTTCTTGTATAGCTGGCAAAAACTCTAATTCAGCAATAGAGTTTATGGTTCCTGTTTTCCATCCTTCAATACATTTGACATCTGATGTGTCAAAAATTGCATTACAATCAAATGGAGCGTCAGCTGTTCTGGAATTAGTTGTAAGCTGTTGTATTTCATAATTAATCGGATTTTCGCAGTCAAATAATTCTGTAGATAAGCAGCTTTGACAATATGCAGTCCATGTGCCATACCGCATTTGGCAACGGCATCACACATTTTGACCTTGCAAACAACTATGGACACATCTATGGGGCTGCGGAGGAAAACTTCGGACGCATACTGGCGAAAGGACTTGGCATCTATCGGGACGAGCTGGTGATTTCGACCAAGGCAGGATATGACATGTGGCAGGAACCCTATGGGGACGGAGGCAGCAAAAAGTACTTGGTTGCAAGCCTTGACCAGAGCCTGAAACGGATGGGGCTTGACTATGTCGACATTTTTTACCACCACAGGCCAGACCGCGAAACACCCATTGAGGAGACCGCAAGGGCGCTGGATGGCATCGTGAGAAGCGAAAGGCGCTCTATGTCGGAATTTCTAATTATAATAAGGAAGAAACAATTGCAATCGCCGCGCTTTTTCAAGAGATGGGCACGCCGTTTATTATCAACCAGCGCAAATATTCCCTGTTTGACAGAACCATAGAAAAGGACGGCCTGAAGGACTATGCGTCAGCCAACGGCATTGGTATCATTACGTTCTGCCCGCTGGCGCAGGGACTCCTCACGAACCGTTATATTGACGGAATCCCGCAGGACTGCCGTATCCGCACTGACGGCAGGTTTTTAAAGGAGTCTGCGCTGGATGAAGGAACACTTGGGCGCATTCGGGAGTTAAACGCACTTGCACAGGAGCGCGGGCAGAGCCTTGCGCAGATGGCGCTCGCATGGATATTGCGGGATGGGGATATCACAAGCGTACTGATCGGGGCATCAAAGCCCGCGCAGATTACAGACAATGTCGGCATGCTGTCCAACCTTACATTCAGTGATTCCCAGCTGCAGAAAATAGAACAGATATGCGGGTCATAAGAATGGCGTGGATTAATGGTAAACGATGCTTGTGCCAAAAGGCATCAGTGCCAGCTTTGCAAGTTTAAACTGCTGTAGGCCGAATGGGATGCCGATTACTGTAATGCAAAGCAGGCATCCGATTACGAGATGCTCCACGGCGAGAGGGATTCCGGATATCAGAATCCAGATAACATTGACAAGGAATGAGACGGCACCGCCGCCATAAACAATTTCCTTTCCAAAAGGGAAGAAGGACATGGATGCAAATTTAAAGCACTGGATGCCATAAGGGATTCCGATAATGGAAATGCACCACAGGCATCCGGCAAGCATCCAGCTCAGCCCGCTAATACATCCGCCAAAGATAAACCACAATAAATTACCGAGACAGTTCATTTTTTCATACTCCTATCTTTTCATGCTGGACGATTGCCGGCACACTATTTTCTGCAACACTTCCGTTTTCGGCAGTGTCATGTCATTTTTAAATGCATTCCCAGCATATCACATTTTAACCGGAGTTTCATTAAGGGCAGATTAATTTTTGATAAAAGCGGAAGCGCAGTTTTGCGGGCTTGGGACGTGTTAAGATGAGTAAAAATTTGATAATAATATACACATAATATACAGATTCATATCATGTCTATCGCCCTGACAAGGTCGTCGAGGCTCTTTTTTATGTATACCTTGTTTGTCACGTCTTTCTTGGCGTGTCCGAGGATTTCCTTGATGCAGTTCTGGTTGACGCCAGCCCTGTCCATCATGGTGGCACAGGTATACCGCGTATCGTGCGGAAGGTGCTTCAGGTTCAGGCTTTCCATGGCTGGCTGCCAGATGTCCTGCATGAAGAGGGTGCGCGAGTAGCGCCTGCCATCATGGCGCAGCAGATAGCCGTTTTCGCAATATAATTCCGAAACAAAGGGGAGTATCTTGTGTGCAATTGGGATTACGCGGTCTCTGCCTGCATCCGTTTTTATTCCTCCGGTCATGTGGCGGCTTTCAAGGAAGACATTCTGGCATTTCATGGATAACAGCTCCTCGATGCGCAGCCCGGTATAAATCATTATCAGGACAATCCGGATATTTCCGTCACTGGAATGTTCCCACAATGATGCAATCTCGCTTTCTGAAAATGTGTCATGGATGGACTCGGCGCTCTTTTTATAATTGAACTCGACATCCCCTATGAAGTTTTCATCAATATATTTCTGCTTCCTGGCAAAGTCAAAGACGCTGTAAAGTACTGTGCTGAGGTTGTTCACCGTGGAGCTGGACATGGATGTGGCGCTGTCTGCAATGTCCTGTATGTCCTGAAATTTGATGCAGTTGAGTTTCTTTGTATGGATGGAGTGGCAGCGTTTAAAAGCGGCATTGTAGGAACACGACAGCTGCCTTGACACGGTGCCCTTCCGGCTCTCAATCTGTTTCAGGTGCCGGTCAAGCCATAAATCATAACATTCCGCAAAGGTCGGGCAGGAATTGACATTGGAGGTTTTCACGGGCATGCCTGCATTGTACTGTGCCAGCAGCAGCTGTGCGTCTTTCTTTCCCTGCGGCGTTCGCTCAAAATATCCAAGGTATTTGTACCGGGGGATTTCCCGGCAGTCCTCCGTCAGCTTCATATATGAAAAAATGACGGTTAGTATTTTATCTACATCTTACAAAAATTATGTTCCGGATAAGATATGAAAATGTGAGGGTAGAATTTATGGCTTATGGTGTGATAGCATATCCTTAGGCGGAAAGACCAAAATAAGAGGGGTGGAGCGGATGACTGATAAAGACTATATTAACCGGATTATAGAAATAGTTAAGTTAATGGGGGAGGCTGATTTGAAGTTCCTGAAACAGATATATACCATGATGCATCATTACATCAAAAAGAGAAGGCATTAGCGTTTTTGATGTTGCGATATTGCATACAATATGATATACTTCCAAAGGGCAATACCATAACGGTGGACGGCTGCCTGCTCGCTGGACTATAGTTCCAAGAACTCCCGAAAGGAGGTCTTATATGGGAAATATACGAAAGGAAAAGGCTTTATGTACATAACCTTGTCTGAACTGATTCAGATTGGTATCTTTTTGGTAGGCTTTGCAGTCGTGCTGAAAAGTAAAAAATGAGCATAAAAATAACCGCCCAGTCTGCAAACTAACGGTTATTTTTATAAGTAACTTATAAATGCAGGCAACCGTTCATCGGTATTGCCTTTTCAATTACAATATAACATAAAAATATACAGAAATCAATTCATTTATTTTGGGGGGATAGTGTAACTTTACTTGGGGGATTCAATGGACAGCCCCCCTCTTATATCAGCATAAGTTCGCAATCGTATTATAAAAGT
>CARTDA010000057.1:0-22515 GCA_949066965.1 uncultured Lachnospiraceae bacterium | reverse complement strand
TTAAATCTGCGTAAAGCGCTATCCAAAGTCTCGTTTTCTTTAACGATTACATTTGACATGCTATCACACCTAACCTCCCTCCAGCCCTATTATTGTGTGCCAGACTGTTCGGGTATACTTAATTGCACATTTATGATTATATCACATATCGCGCACACGTCAATAGTTTTTTTGGATTAATTTTACTTATTTTTCATAAATATTATTTTATCTGTCCTTCAAGAATGGTTTCTGCCTCCGCAACCGCCTTGTCAATTCCTTCCGGATTCTTTCCACCGGCCTGTGCCATGTTGGGACGTCCGCCGCCGCCACCGCCTACAAGTCCGGCAATTCCCTTGATAAGGTTGCCTGAATGGGCGCCCTTTGCCATCGCGCCATCCGTTGCCATCGCCACAAGATTCACCTTGCCGTCGACGCCTGATGCAAGTACCACAACGCCTTCTCCAAGCTTTGCCTTCAGCTGGTCACCCAGGTCCCTCAGACCATTCATGTCCACTCCGTCAACCCTCGCAGCAAGGAGCTTCACGCCCTTTACATCGGTCACCTGGTTCATGACATCACCAAGCGCGTCCTTTGCCGCCTTGCTCCTTAGTGACTCATTCTCACCCTGAAGCGCCTTGATTTCTGCCATCATGTGCTCGATTTTGTCAATCAGGTTTGCAGGGGATGTCTTTGCCGCCTTTGCCGCCGCTTCCAGCTGGTTCTCAACATTCCTATAATATTCCAGCACATTGTCCCCTGTCAGTGCTTCAATACGGCGCACACCAGCTGCAATGCCGCTTTCGGATGCAATCTTGAACACGGCGATATCCCCTGTGCTTTTTACATGCGTGCCGCCACAGAATTCCTTGGAGAAATCCCCCATTGACACAACGCGCACCGTCTCACCATACTTTTCGTCAAACAAAGCCATGGCACCTGTCCTTTTCGCCTCATCCATCGTCATGACCTGTGTGTCAACAGCGATGTTCTCCGCAATCTTTTCATTGACCATCTTCTCAACTGCCGCAAGCTCGTCAGCGGTCATTGCCTCAAAGTGGCTGAAGTCAAATCTTGTACGCTCCCCATCCTGATAGGAGCCTTTCTGCTGTACATGTGTTCCAAGCACCTCGCGGAGCGCTTTCTGCAATAAGTGTGTTGCAGAGTGGTTTTTGCAGATTTTTGCACGCAGTGTCCCATCCACCTGCAAGGTAACCGCATCACCCACTTTCATCATACCGCGTGTCACCCTGCCGATATGTCCGACTTTGCCGCCCAGCAGTTTTATCGTGTCCTCCACGGCAAATTCACCGGAATCAGCAGTGATAATACCTTTGTCACCCTGCTGCCCGCCCATGGTCGCATAAAATGGTGTCTCATCGACAATAATCGTTCCGATTTCCCCGTCAGAAAGCGCCTCGACAAGCTCACTCTCTGTCGTCAGCACGGAAATCCTCGAAGCTGCCGTCAATGTATCATATCCGACAAATGAGGATGTTATGGCAGGGTCAATCGACTCATACACGGTCGCGTCCGCACCCATGTAGTTTGTCTCCTTGCGCGCATTTCTTGCCTTGGTGCGCTGCTCCTCCATGGCTGCACGAAATCCGTCCTCATCAATGGAAAACCCTTTTTCCTCCAGGATTTCATGCGTGAGGTCCACAGGAAATCCATATGTGTCATACAGTTTGAAGACACTCTCCCCGGAAAGAACGTTCTCCCCTGCCGCCTGCATCTTGTCCTGCATGTCGGCAAGAATCGCAAGTCCCTGGTCAATCGTCTTATTAAATTTTTCCTCTTCCTGTGTCAGCACCTTAAAGATAAAATCTTTTTTCTCATCAAGCTCGGGATAACCGTCCTTGCACTCATCAATAACCGTCTTTGCAAAGTCAGCCATAAAGGTGCCCTCAATACCAAGCATCCTTCCATGGCGCGCCGCACGCCGGATAATTCGTCTGAGCACATACCCGCGCCCTTCATTTGTCGGCATAATGCCATCAGAAACCATAAAGGTTGCAGAACGGATATGATCCGTAATCAGCCTGATGGAAACGTCATTCTTTTCATCCCTCTGATATTCCACACCCGCAACCGCACAAATTTTGTCACGGATTGCTTTCATCGTATTGATATCAAACACCGTATCGACATCCTGAACGACAACCGCAAGTCTTTCCAGTCCCATGCCAGTATCAATGTTCTTCTGTGCAAGCTCCTCGTAATGCCCCTTGCCGTCTCCCTCAAACTGCGTAAATACATCATTCCAGACTTCCATGTAACGGTCACAGTCACACCCTACCTTGCAGTCGGGTTTCCCGCAGCCATACTTGATGCCCCTGTCATAGTAAATCTCCGAGCAGGGACCGCAGGGGCCTGCCCCATGCTCCCAGAAATTGTCACATTCGCCTGTCTCCGGGTCACGGTAAAAGCGTGTAATCTTCTCAGCAGGCACGCCAATCTCGTTTACCCAGATATCATAAGCTTCCTCATCCTCACAGTAAATGGACGGATACAGCCGCTCCGGGTCAAGCCCGACTACCTTTGTCAGGAACTCCCAGCTCCACGCAAGCGCCTCGTGCTTAAAATAATCACCGAACGAGAAATTGCCTAGCATCTCAAAAAAGGTAAGGTGCCTTGCCGTCTTGCCGACATTTTCAATGTCCCCTGTCCGGACACACTTCTGGCATGTCGTGACACGCCGTCTCGGCGGTATCTCCTGCCCTGTAAAATATGGCTTCAAGGGTGCCATGCCGGAATTGATAATCAGCAGGCTGTTATCATTGTGCGGCACCAGCGAGAAGCTTTTCATCGCCAGATGTTCTTTGCTCTCGAAGAATTCGAGAAACATTCTCCGAAGCTCGTTTACTCCATAGTTTTTCACAATCATTCCTCCAAATTTTATCTATACATTTATCAAACGATATCCCTTATTAGAACACAAACTTATCAGCAAAGTAAGCGTCCAGCTCGTCAATTTTGATACGCTCCTGCTCCATGGAATCGCGGAAGCGGACAGTCACCGCCTGATCCTGCTCTGAATCAAAATCATATGTAACACAGAACGGCGTACCAATTTCATCCTGACGGCGGTATCTCTTGCCGATATTTCCCCTGTCGTCAAACTCACAGTTATATTTCTTGGAAAGCTGCGCAAATACTTTTTCTGCACCCTCGTTGAGTTTCTTGCTCAGTGGAAGGACACCGATTTTTACCGGTGCAATCGCAGGATGGAAGTGAAGGACGGTTCGCATGTCTCCCTCCCCAAACTCTTCCTCATCATATGCTGCACATAAAAACGCGAGCACTACGCGGTCTGCGCCAAGGGACGGCTCAATGACATACGGTATGTATTTTTCCTTTTTCTCATCGTCAAAGTAAGACATATCCTGTCCAGAAGTATTCTGGTGCTGTGTAAGGTCATAGTCTGTCCTGTCGGCAATTCCCCAGAGCTCGCCCCAGCCGATTGACGGGAATAAAAACTCAATATCCGTTGTTCCCTTGGAGTAAAAACAAAGCTCCTCCGGCGCATGGTCACGCAGGCGCATCTCCTCCTCCTTAATGCCGAGGCTTATCAGCCAGTCGCGGCAGAAGCCCCTCCAATACTGGAACCACTCAAGGTCTGTGCCCGGCTCGCAGAAAAATTCAAGCTCCATCTGCTCAAATTCCCTTGTCCGGAACGTGAAATTACCCGGCGTAATCTCATTTCGAAATGATTTTCCAATCTGGCCGATACCGAACGGTATCTTTTTTCTTGAAGTCCTCTGCACATTCTTAAAATTGACAAAGATTCCCTGTGCCGTCTCCGGCCGCAGATAGACAGTGTTCTTCGCATCCTCCGTCACGCCCTGGAACGTCTTAAACATCAGGTTAAACTGGCGGATATCCGTAAAATTATGCTTGCCGCATGTCGGGCAGGCAATCTTTTTTTCCTCAATGAAATGCTTCATTTCCTCCTGTGAAAACGCGTCAATCGGTTTCTCCAGCTCAATTCCGTTCTCCCCTGCATAATCCTCAATCAGCTTGTCCGCACGGAATCTCTCGTGGCACTCCTTACAGTCCATAAGCGGATCCGAAAAGCCGCCAAGGTGACCTGATGCAACCCATGTCTGCGGATTCATGAGAATTGCACAGTCCACACCCACATTATATGGGTTTTCTATAATAAATTTCTGCCACCATGCCTTCTTTACGTTATTCTTTAACTCGACCCCGAGATTTCCATAGTCCCATGTGTTGGCTAGTCCGCCATAAATCTCCGAACCGGGATATACAAATCCCCTGCTTTTTGAAAGTGCTACAATCTTGTCTAATGTCTTCTCCATTTCGTACTCTCCTAACATTTATATATTTTTATTAAAATCCCAATCCTTTATTGAAATACAAGCATTCCATACCCGCCAGAACCTGTCACGTCAGCACTCTTTTTTCCCACAGCCGTGACACCTTCTCCCACGTACAGTATCTCACCATAGCAGTTGATGCGCATGGGCGACGCTTCCGCCCCATCCGATTCTGCTGCCTTAAAGATAACAATATGGCTGTCACCCATTCCCAAGAGTTCCGGCTTGGAAACGCTGGACAAGTCTGCCTTGTCCGACACTGCCTGCAAAGTGACATTCAAGTCAAATCCTGCCTGGTTTGCCGCCTGTATCGTCCCCGCAAAAAATTCCTCTCCGTTAAATCCCGCATAAGATTTGTAATCGGCAAACTCCATCAGGACATTTACACTCCCATCTGAAGCCTCACACTTCTTTAACGTGACCTGCGCCGTACTATCCTGCCCCTTGTAGTCAGCGATTGCAGTCTCAATCATGGACTTTAAGCCACCGGCATCATAATAGCTCTCACTAAAATCCTCAACAATCCTGCTCGATATGCTGCCGTCCTTATTGACTGAAATAGACGACACCTCGGAATCATCGCCTGAACCTTCCTGTGTCCGTTCCCCGCACGCCGTAATTCCCATCACGCACAGACACACTATCAAAAATAATGTTTTTCCTGCTCCCATAGATTTCTTCATTTTCATCTCCATATCCATACTACTGTGACAACCAAAAGGCATAAAAAGTTCTGCGTTTTATTATAAACAACTTATTCAATATTTTCAAGTATTTCAAGACTTTTAAAATTCTTATCCATCACCCGCCTGCACAAGTTCCCACTAAAAATACCAAGTTCCCGCAGCACTCCGGGCTTTACCTGAAACGAGAAAAGCTTTTCAACAGGTGTTTTCACTATGTAGTCAATCGCGTACGCCGTCGATTCCAACAGCTTGTCCATCTGCATGATTCCTGGAAACTCTCCGTTTAACACAATGGCTTTTATCTCAAACACATACCGCACAAGCCGGTTCTCAAAGCTTTGGGATGCCAGCGCCCTGAGCGACTGATACAACAGTTTCAGCATTCCTGTCTCGTCATTGTTCTCCCTTGTATAGTAATCACATATTTCCAGAAAGTACATTCCATAGTATGCGCCGGAATAATCCTGCCTGAGCTCCTCAAAATAGTTGGATATGTCTGCATCCAGCATATTGTACGAGCTCCTGCCTGCATACAGTTTAAACTGCCCAAACGAAAATGGGCTGGTCGGTGCCATCAGCCTGTTGCCAGGCCTTCGTGAGCCCTTGGCAAAGGCTGATATTTTTCCCCTTTCCTTTGTGAGAATCACTACTCTCCTGTCGTATTCACCCAAGGGTTCTGCTTTTATAATCATCCCTGTCAGTATTACGAAATCCTGCGTCCCCATGCTCATGTATCTCTCCTGCCTTACTTTCGGCCTTTTCCATATCAGGATGCCCCTTGTAAGCCAGATAATCGTGTACCTGTCCCGTCTGCATAAACCGGCTCCATCCATCCTCGTGCATTTAACGTCCCTGCCCTTTCTGTATTACATATTATACTGGCAGTCGAAAGAACTGACCTCCCAGTATAAAGTTGTGCACACAGCCGCATAAGGAAATATGCCGCTCCGCAGCTGCGGCTGGCGCGATACGCACGGCAGACTTCATCTGTCGTGCGAATATGCAGATTAAAAATAATGAATTTTCAATCTGTATCCAAGAATAGGGTGTGCTTATAGGGCAATTTTATTCATTATCTTTGGGGTCATAGCCAAAATTCTTTATCAGGAAATCACTGTCCCGCCAGTCTTTTTTGACCTTTACCCACAGCTGCAGATTCACATGCTGTTCCAGCAAGTCCTCAATCTCAGGGCGTGCCATGGAACCGATTTTTTTGAGCATGGACCCGCCCTTTCCGATAATAATTCCCTTGTGGGAATCCCGTTCACAGATAATCGAGGCATCAATATCCACAATCTTTTTCCGATATTTCATGGATTCAATTGTCACCGCCACGCCATGCGGAATCTCCTCGTCAATGCTCCTGAGCACTTTTTCCCGGATAAGCTCTGCCACAATCTGCCTTGTCGGCTGGTCGGTTATTGTATCCTCATCATAAAATGCCGGTCCGTACGGCAGGTATTTCATAATCTGCTCAATCAGGACTTCCGTGTTGTCACTTTTGAGCGCGGACACAGGAACGACCTCCGCAAAATCAAGCTTCTTCCGGTAAGTATCGATATATCCAAGAAGCTGTTCCTTTTTCACTGTGTCTATCTTATTGATTACTAAAATAATTGGTGTCTTTACTTTTTTCAGCTGTTCGATAATATGCTGTTCTCCTGCACCAATATAGTCTGTCGGCTCCACAAGCCACAGTATGACATCCACTTCCCGCAGGCTGTGCTCCGCCACATTGACCATATAACTGCCCAGTTTATTTTTTGCCTTGTGAATGCCGGGCGTATCCACAAACACAATCTGCCCCTCATCGGAAGTATATACGGTCTGTATACGGTTTCGCGTGGTCTGCGGCTTTTTGGAGGTTATGGCTATCTTCTGCCCAATCAGACAGTTCATCAGTGTTGATTTCCCCACATTGGGTCTTCCTATCAGTGCCGCAAAACCTGACTTATATTTTTCATTCATATATTTTCATCTACTCCGTTCTGGAATGTATTTCGGGCTTTTTTTCAAAATGCCCTGTCCGAAAGTATCATAATTTAATGAAAGAGGTTCTCCACATTCATAAATATATCTTTGTTTTCCTCTATTGCCTGACTATTTCCCACAACACACACAATATCCTGCCCGATAATGGCATCAAGATAGCCGGCAAGCGCCCTGATATCCTCCTGGCTGCATGAGAGTACCTCATCACGCTCTTTCTGTACTTCTGCAAAATCCGTATTCGTCAGGTATGCAGCCGCTGAACGTGCGCCCTTTCCGGCCGGTGTCAGCGGAACATCCATGTCGCTGATGGCGCCTATGATGTATTTCGTCATCGTCCGCTCGTCAGCTATAAATTCCCTCAGATAACTGCTTGCACGCTCAAAAACGTCAATCGTCTTACTAAGGTTCGGATCCCTGTATGAGACAAAATAACTGTCCCCCATTCTCGTAAAATTACATGCACAGCCATATGCCCCGCCTTTTACGCGCACATTGAGCCAAAAGTAATCATAGCCAAGAATGACCTTCAGCACCTTTAACGCCCCAGTGTACTTATAATCTGTACCCTTGGTAAAATCACCCGCCCTGCACACATACTGTACCTGTGCAGACGTGGAAAATCCCTCGTTTCGCTTTTCCGGCACGAGCCTGAATGGTTCCTTTTTTACTGGCTCCGTAAACAATTTCGCTTTCATTTTTGGAACAAGATCCTTTATCCTGTCAAAGCCTTCCTCACCCGCAGTAATGTCAACCATAAGGTTTTCCGGACGGAAAATACATTTTGCAAGCACTGCAAGCTTCCGCATCAGCTCCTCCTTCTTTCCTTCATAATCAGCAGTATATTCTTCCAGCATACGATAGCAGGGTAATCCTCCTGTAAGCTCCGATATCTGGGCGGTCTCACTAAAATATGCCATCGCCCTGAGCGCTGCCACCGTGTCCCCCGCCGCCATCATATTTGCCTGTTTCCTTGATTTGAGCTCCTCAAGAATCTCAAGAACCCTGTCCTCATCATCAAGCTTCGAAGCTGTCATAATCTCCGTCATAATCTCAAACGCCGCCGGAAGCTCCTCATACATCGCCTTCGTCTTCATCTCAAAAGTAAGCCTGTATTCCTTAAGCTTCTTTGCATTGACATAGGTATTGACCGTCCCGCCGATGCCCCCGGTGTGGATATTCATCTCGTTAAACAGTTCGCCAAAGTCATATTTGTCCGTATCCACAAAACCAAGTACATTTTTCAGGATTCCAATATACGCAAACAAATCAGCCGGTATATTGCGTGCATCAAATATCAGTTTAATATAGGCAATTCCATTTGTCTGTACATCATGGAACAAAACCTCCGTGTCGCCAATGCTGCGCAGTTCATTCACAAAGCCTTCTTCGTTCTTTTTGATATCCTCCCTCTTAAGCACCGGTATTTTTGCAATATTCTCCGGCGCATCCTCCGCGTCCTGAAACGCGTGCAGCGCCTTCGTATCAGCCACAATCTGCCTTACCGCATCCGGTGCCAGCCCAGCCTTATATGCGGCAAGCTGGTCTGCAAGCGCTTTCTCCTCCATGGCAGCCAGCCCCTCTTTTGGCGCCACGACGACAATTGATTTATGCTGGTTGTGGATCAGGTATTTCTCTATCAGCTTTTCAAAATAATCTGTGTCTATTTTTTTCCGTAAGTCCTTGAATATTTCAAGTGCCTCAATCATGTCAAACGGCATATTGTCGTCATAAAGCCATGAGTCAAACATCTGGAGCCCGTACATCAGCCCCTTGGGATAGGAGCCAAAATCCGCCTCCCTGTATCGGAACTCATAAAAATTCAAGCCTGCAAGCAGTGATTTCTTGTCAATCCCTTCCTTTACAATGCGTGAAAGCTCATCCTCGACTGTCGCGACAAATTCATCCCTCTGCGCGGCATCCGCATTCTTGGCAACAATCGAAAAATATGGCTGGCAGATGCCATTGTTGTAGATTGTATACACTTCCGTACCGATATTTTTGTGTATCAGTGCAAGCTTCAAAGGCGCTGCCGAAGTAGAACATATCGCATATTCCAGTATCTGCATTGCATAATAAAGCTCCTTGTCAAGGCTCGTCCCCACGACAGTATTATATGAAAGATAAGTACTATTTTCCAGCGACTCCCCTTCTATAATGGGATATTCCTTGTAAACCATGGCAGGCTTTTCAAATGCCTTCTGCATCCTTATCGCCGAATCAATCTCAATTTTATCAAAATGGGAAAGATACTTTTCGTCTATCCACGCAAGCTTCTCCGCCATATCCATATTGCCGTACAGATAAATATAGCTGTTTGACGGATGGTAATACCTTCCATGAAATTCAAGGAACTCCTCATACGTGAGTTCCGGAATTACCTTGGGATCCCCACCGGACTCCACGCCATATGCAGTGTCAGGAAACAGTGAATTGACTACCTCCCTGTCATTTACATCGTCCGGTGAAGAAAAAGCCCCTTTCATCTCATTATAAACAACACCGTTAATGGTAATCGGGCTGTCCTCGTCATCCATTTCATAATGCCAGCCCTCCTGCTGGAAAATTTTCTTTTCCTTGTATATATTGGGATAAAAAACTGCATCCAGGTACACATGCATCAGGTTCTGGAAATCCTTGTCATTACAGCTCGCAACAGGATATACCGTCTTGTCGCTGTAGGTCATGGCATTTAAAAACGTATTCAGCGAACCCTTGACAAGCTCCACAAACGGATCCTTCACCGGAAATTCCCTGGAACCACAGAGCACGGTATGTTCTATAATGTGTGGAACACCCGTGGAGTCCGTCGGCGGTGTACGGAACCCAATATAAAATACCTTATTTTCATCATCATTGCTCAGGAGCGCAATTCTTGCCTCTGTCTTTTTATGACGCAAAAGCCAGCTCATGGAACCGATGTCGTCAATCTGTCTTTTCTCAATTACTTCATACGCTTTTAAATCCTCGATTTTTTTCATTTCATTCTCCTCTTTTTGCGTCATATTATCATGCATCCGGTTCTCAGATACTGAGCGCCATGAGCGCCAGCTTGGATATGGAAACATCCTCTATCAGCACACTGCCATCATTCACCCTGTCACGGTACTCCCTGCAAAACTGCCCAAGCAGACAGGATTTGTGAACCCACTTATCCTTTATTTTTCCGCCGAGACAGCGCTTCTGCTCCTTATAGCAGACCCTGACTGTCAGCCTTATCTGTTCATAGACTCGGAAGGAAAAAGCCTCCTCTGTTATTTTTAATATATGGTCTGTCAGCCTGCTGTCCAGGCTGGTGTCCTTTGCCATATGGGCGCTGATGACTGCCTTGAACTTAAAGGGCACATCATCCTTGTCCATCATTTCACGGTAGGTCAGCTCCCTGCCAAAATAAACGCAGCCCGCATCCTGTATCACATATTTGAAATCGTCCTTATTTTGTGTATCCATATTCACGCTTCACTCTCGATATAATCAATATGATTCGCCGAAAATTTAACTGCCTCCCTTACTTTTTCCTCCGCAATTCCAAGTTCCTCCGCCACTTCCTTTACGGTAACCTTCCGAAGAAGGCTGTCATAGAGCTCCTTCGCCTTGTCATTTACATCATTGACCCTGCCAAGAACATTCTCATCTATCTGATGGCTGTCCGCATCCTCTCGGATAAATTCCTCCATGGCATCCATTATCATGCGTCCGATAAAACCTTCCACTTCATCAATGCTTTCCACACACTCGAGCATCGTCACCGCCGAAGCCGCCGCAACATTCCCCTCTCCGATTAAGTCCTCTATCAGCGCGCCCTGCCCTGCATAGAGCTTTGAGATTTCCACTACCTGCGGCAGGAATATCTCGACAAGCCGTGCCTGTGCGGAGCCGTCACCTGCAAGCGCAGACATCATCACAGCCCGCTTTTCCCCGTCTGATGCATCCGGGAGTTCCCTTAATTCCGCAAGATACATCTCAAGAAAATTCACGTCGTCCCCCGACAGATTTTCCTCAGCATCTCCCGGCTCATCAATACCGATATGATTTTTATGAAAGTACTCATGTATTAGTAAAAGCTGCGGCTCCTCGAGCTTCCACGCGTCAAACGCCTCGCTTATCTCGCCGCTGGTAAGCATATTCCCCTGAAGCCTTGCATTGTCCTTGAGCTGCTCAAGAATACGCGCAAAATTTGCCTGATTGAACTCCATATTGATACCTCGCTGTTATTTCACGTGTGTATGCGTAAAAAGATGATCCTGACAGTACTCATAATTTCCACTACATTTGGAACAAAACCGGAACTGCACCTCGGGATTATCCTCGCTGTTCTTACCACATATCGCACACTTATGTTTTGCCACACTTGCAGGCTTCGCACGCCGCACTTCCCTGTTATAGTCATGCCGCCTTTTCACCTGACGCGGGGAAATGCGCATCCCGATTCCGCTTCTTGTCATCATGAAAAATACCACAAAGTTGAGCAGCGATGCCCCGATAACAATTTTCGAACTGATGTCCCCCTGCAAAAACTGTACTGCAAGAAGCACGCCATATGCAATTCCCATCCACTTGACTTTTATGGGAATAATAAACATCAGCAGTACCTGTACATCCGGAAACGTAGCTGCAAATCCAAGGAAGATGGACATATTCACGAAATATGTGCTGAATCTTCTTGCTATAAGCAAGAAATACGCCATCTCGCCGTACGCTTCCCTCACCGCAAATATATTGAATGCAGGGACATAGCTAAGACCCATAACCAGAAAGCTTCCAAGTATCGTAAAAATCATGCCCATGAAAAGGTAGACATTGTAGTAAAAGGTTCCCCATGTCCGCTCAAGGTTTGTCCCCACCGAATAGTAAAACATCAGCATTATGATTGTGAACAGGTCAAAGCTTGACGGCGGTATGATAATCCATGTCACAAGCCGCCAAATCTGGCCATGAAGAATCAGATACGGATTCAGGGTCAGAAAATCCACGACCGCCGGACTGATAAATTGCAGTATATAGCCAAGCACATACCCCAGTATCAAATACAGGGAAAGATTCGGTATCGCATATTTTCCAAACTTTCTCTCCATTTTATTCAAAAAATTCATGTTTTCTTCCTGCCTTTCCATTTTTCAGGCGGTCTTTTTTCGCCTGCTTATCCAGTATAGCATTCACGGCAAAAAATGTAAACCAATTGAAATTTAACCAGTTGAAATATAATACTTTTTTAATAATTTCGGATTGTACAGATTTCCGGACTCATACATATACATATTATTAGCTAATATTTCCAAAAAAGTATAATCATTTCCAGAACTTTTAATCAACTGTTTTATTGCCTTTTTGGAATCGCTGTCGTATAATAGCAGATATGTGTGAAAAAGATCGACTCATGTATTTGTTTTTGAGAAAGGTATGGTTATTTACATGAATAAAAATAAAGAATTCTTTACACTTGGAATTGATATCGGTTCCACCACGGTAAAGGTGGCGATACTGGATGCGAAACACAATCTTCTCTTTTCTGATTACCAGAGACATTACGCAAATATCCGCGAAACGCTCTCTTCCCTTTTACAGGATGCATATACAAAGCTTGGAAACCTGGCACTCCATCCTATGATTACCGGTTCCGGCGGCCTGACACTTGCCAACCATCTCAGCGTGCCCTTTGTGCAGGAGGTCATCGCCGTATCCACGTCCTTGCAGGAGCTTGCTCCCAAGACGGATGTTGCTATCGAGCTTGGCGGTGAGGATGCCAAGATTATCTATTTTGAGGGTGGCAATGTCGAGCAGCGCATGAACGGCATCTGCGCAGGCGGTACAGGCTCTTTTATCGACCAGATGGCTTCCCTGATTCAGACAGATGCCTCCGGCCTCAATGAATATGCGAAAAATTATAAGTCACTCTATACCATTGCCGCACGCTGCGGTGTGTTTGCCAAAACTGATATCCAGCCGCTGATTAATGAAGGCGCCACAAAAGAAGACTTGTCAGCTTCCATTTTTCAGGCGGTTGTAAACCAGACAATCAGCGGACTTGCCTGCGGTAAGCCTATCCGTGGCCATGTTGCCTTTCTGGGCGGGCCGCTTCATTTCCTGTCAGAATTGAAAACCGCATTTATCCGCACCCTGAAGCTTGACGAGGAGCATATTATCGATACCGCAAACTCCCATCTTTTTGCGGCAATCGGTTCTGCCCTCAACGCCAAGGAGGATGTTTCTTTTACCATGTCCGAGATGGTTGATAAACTCTCTTCCGACATTAAGATGGAGTTTGAAGTTGCCCGCATGGAGCCTCTGTTTTCCGATGAAAACGAATACGAAAGCTTCCGGACAAGGCATGGCTCCCACCATGTGAAAAATGCAAGGCTTGAAGATTACCACGGAAAATGTTTTCTTGGAATTGATGCAGGCTCCACCACGACAAAAATTGCCGTCGTTGCCGAGGATGGAACACTGCTGTATTCATTTTACAGCAATAACAACGGAAGTCCGCTCAAGACTGCAATTTCATCCATCCAGGAAATCTACCGGGTGCTTCCGGAGGATGCCACCATTGTGCACTCCTGCTCAACAGGCTATGGCGAGGCGTTGTTCAAAGCTGCGTTTATGCTGGATGAGGGTGAAGTGGAAACTGTTGCCCACTACTACGCGGCTGCCTTTTTCAATCCCGATGTCGACTGCATCATTGACATCGGCGGGCAGGACATGAAATGCATCAAAATCAAGAACCAGACAGTCGATTCTGTTCAGCTCAATGAGGCATGTTCATCGGGATGCGGCTCCTTTATCGAGACGTTCGCGAAATCCCTAAATTACAGTGTACAGGATTTTGCCACGGCGGCGCTTTTTGCAAAGCACCCGATTGACCTGGGGACACGCTGTACCGTATTTATGAACTCCAAGGTAAAACAGGCGCAGAAGGAAGGCGCCGAGGTATCTGACATCTCTGCCGGTCTTGCCTACTCCGTCATCAAGAATGCCCTGTTCAAGGTCATCAAGGTTTCTGATGCAAGCGAACTTGGGAAAAATATCGTTGTACAGGGCGGAACTTTTTACAATGATGCAGTACTGCGTAGTTTCGAAAAAATTGCCGGCTGTGAGGTTATCCGTCCGGATATCGCTGGCATTATGGGCGCATTCGGCGCTGCCCTTATCGCCAGGGAACGCTATCAGGCGGCTCCGGAACACACGACAACCATGCTCACAATTGACCAGATTAATGCGCTTGCATTTACCACGTCGCTTGTAAAGTGCAAAGGCTGCACGAACGCCTGCCGCCTGACGGTCAATAAGTTTTCCGACGGCAGAAGCTACATATCCGGAAACCGTTGTGAGCGCGGACTTGGAAAGGCAAAGACAGACAGCCTGGTGCCCAACCTTTTTGAATACAAGCTAAAAAGAATGTTTGCCTATGAGCCGCTCCCTGATGCCGAGGCAGTGCGCGGGCGCGTCGGTATTCCAAGAGTGCTGAACATGTACGAGAATTACCCATTCTGGTTCACGCTGTTCACAAAGCTGAAATATCAGGTCGTGCTCTCTCCGTTGTCCAACAGAAAGATTTATGAGATGGGCATTGAATCCATCCCCAGCGAGTCGGAATGCTATCCTGCAAAGCTTGCGCACGGACATGTGGAGTGGCTGATTCAGCAGAAGGTTGATTTTATCTTCTATCCTGCACTGTTCTATGAGCGAAACGAGTTCGACGAGGCAAACAACCACTACAACTGCCCCATCGTCACCTCCTATTCTGAAAATATTAAGAATAATGTAGAGGCAATCGGCCGTGGCGAGGTAGTATTCAAAAATCCCTTTATGTCCTTCAGGGAGCCCTCGCTGATTCTGCAGTCGCTTGCAAAAGAATTTCCCGAGATACCTGCTGCGGAGTTAAAGGACGCCGTGGATGTGGCATGGGAGGAGCTTGCCAATGTGCGCAGGGACATGTGCAAAAAAGGCGAGGAAGTCATTGCGTACCTTGAAAAAAATCATGCGCGCGGCATTGTGCTTGCCGGACGTCCCTACCACATTGACCCGGAAATCAACCATGGCATTCCTGAACTGATTACTTCCTACGGCATTGCTGTGCTTACCGAGGACTCCGTATCGCATCTGGCAAAACCGGAACGTCCGCTTATCGTATCCGACCAGTGGATGTACCACTCCAGACTTTACGCCGCTGCAAGCTATGTCAAAACACGCGAGGATCTGGACCTGATTCAGCTTAACTCCTTTGGATGCGGCCTGGATGCCGTCACTACCGACCAGGTAAATGATATCCTGACCGGTTCAGGCAAGATTTATACCTGCCTGAAAATTGACGAGGTAAACAACCTTGGTGCCGCAAGAATCCGTATCCGTTCCCTGCTCTCCGCCATCCGTGTGCGCGAACAGCGTCACCAGGAACGCACCATACAGTCCAGCCGCATGAACAGGGTTCTCTTCACAAAGGAGATGCGCAAAAACTATACGATTCTGTGTCCGCAGATGTCTCCGATTCATTTTGACCTTCTGGAGCCGACATTCCGCAGATGCGGTTACAACCTCGTTGTGTTAAACAATGACAACAGGGGCAGCATCGACATGGGACTCAAATATGTGAACAATGACGCATGCTATCCGTCCTTATTAGTTGTCGGTCAGATTATGGAGGCTGTGCTTTCCGGAAAATATGACACAGACCACCTTGCTGTCGTTATGTCGCAGACCGGCGGCGGATGCCGTGCAACCAACTATATCGGTTTTATCCGGCGTGCACTGGAAAAGGCAGGCTACCAGCATATTCCTGTCATTTCAATCAACCTCTCAAAGCTGGAAAGCAATCCTGGCTTCAAGCTCACGCCAATGCTTTTGCTGCGCGCTGTGTATGCCGTCAATTTCGGCGATATCTTTATGCGCTGTGTATACAGGATGCGCCCTTATGAAGCCGTTCCCGGCTCTGTAAACGAAGTCCACCAGAAATGGATTCAGAAATGCTGTGACTTCCTGGGACGCAAATATCTGTCGTTCCATACTTACAAAAAAATGTGCCGTGAGATGATTGCGGAATTTGATGCAATCCCTGTGCTTGATGTGAAAAAGCCGCGCGTCGGAGTCGTTGGCGAGATTCTGGTAAAATTCTCCCCGGCGGCAAACAACCAGCTCGTGGAGCTTCTTGAGCATGAGGGCGCAGAGGCAGTCGTTCCTGACTTGATGGATTTTATGTTCTACTGCTTCTATAACCAGCTGTACAAGGCCGAGAACCTTGGCACCAGCAAGAAAGCCGCCGATATCAGCAGGCTTGGCATCAAGGCAATCCAGATGCTCCGAAAGCCCATGAGCGAGGCATTTGCCGCAAGCAGGCACTTTATCCCGCCTGCCGACATCTACGAGACGGCAAAGAGTGCAGAAGAAATTGTCTCCATCGGCAACCAGACGGGCGAGGGCTGGTTCCTGACCGGGGAAATGCTTGAACTGATTCATACAGATACGCCGAACATTGTATGTACACAGCCCTTTGGCTGCCTGCCAAACCATGTGGTGGGCAAGGGAGTCATCAAGGAACTTCGGAAACGCCATCCCGAGGCAAATATTGTCGCTATCGACTATGACCCCGGCGCATCAGAAGTCAACCAGCTGAACCGTATCAAGCTGATGCTTTCAACCGCCCAGAAGAACCTGAACAAGGCCGTGGAAGCCGAAAAAGAAGCGGCAAAACAAAACCTGCACCAGGCAGAAAATGTGGCAAAGAATACTGCAGCAAGCAAGAAAAAGAAGTCCAAAAATGCTGCTGGCAGCAATAAGAACGAAAAAGCGAACAATAAATCAGCATAAAAACGATAAACACAAAAATACAGAGCCGTCACATCGGCTCTGTATTTTTGATTACACTTAACCTTGTTTCTTTTTATACAGGTTCTTCCATAACTGAAACTTTCGCTCTGCCCTGCCATACTTTTTGTCTTTCACGGCAAAAATGTGTATCTCTTTGTCCGTCAGTTTTTTCTCAAGCATTTTAACGACATATTCGTCCACATTCTCCCTGCTTACCTCGTTCTCACTTGCCTTCAGTGCAGCAAACTCCTTATCTGTAATATCCTCCTCGCTCTTCGCATTTGACTTACACCTTATTGATATTTCTCCGGTTCCCCACCCCGAAGTCTCATAAGTGACTGTCCCCGATTCCATTAAATGCTTAATGGTACACGCAATGATAGATTCTCCTGTCCTCCCTGACTCCATGGAATCCACCTCCAATCCTTATATTTTCATACTGTCAGAATATCTTATAATTCACAGTTATTGACTGTTCGCGGGAACGGTATGACATCCCTAATATTGCCCATTCCTGTCAGGTACATCACGCAGCGCTCAAATCCCAGCCCAAAACCGGCATGCCTTGCACTTCCATATCGTCTCAAATCGAGGTAAAAATCATACTCCTCCGGCTTCAGACCACATTCCTGCATTCTCCTTTCCAGCACATCGAGTTTATCCTCCCTCTGGCTTCCACCGATAATCTCCCCGATTCCCGGCACAAGGCAGTCCATTGCCGCAACGGTCTTCTGGTCATCATTCAGTTTCATGTAAAACGCCTTTATCTCCTTCGGATAATCCGTGACAAACACTGGTCTTCCAAAAAGCTTTTCCGTCAGGTAGCGCTCATGCTCCGTCTGCAAATCACATCCCCAGGAAACCTTATACTCAAACGTGTCATTTTGCTTCTCAAGCTCCGCAATGGCATCCGTGTACGTGATATGTCCGAATTCGGAATTCGCCACATGCTGAAGTCTTTCAATCAGCCCCTTATCTACAAACTGATTGAAAAATGCCATTTCCTCCGGCGCATTTTCCAGCACATAATTGATGATGTACTTTAACATATTTTCAGCAAGCATCATGTCATCCTTAAGATCCGCAAACGCGATTTCCGGCTCTATCATCCAAAACTCTGCCGCATGACGCGTGGTATTGGAATTCTCCGCGCGGAATGTCGGTCCAAACGTATAGATATTTTTAAATGCCATGGCATAGGTCTCACCGTTGAGCTGACCGCTGACCGTCAGGTTTGTGGGTTTGTTGAAAAAGTCCTTGCTAAAATCCACCTGACCGTCCACCATCGGAAGATTTTTTAAATCAAGCGTGGTCACCTGGAACATCTCCCCGGCACCCTCACAGTCGCTTCCCGTAATAAGAGGCGTATGGACATACACAAAATCCCGCTCCTGGAAAAATTTGTGAATCGCATATGCGCAGAGCGAACGCACCCTGAACACTGCCTGAAACGTATTGGTTCGTGGTCTCAGATGCGATATCGTCCTGAGGTACTCAAAACTGTGTCTCTTTTTTTGCAGCGGGTAATCCGGTGCGGAATCACCCTCTATCTCGATTTTTGCCGCCTGTATCTCAAACGGCTGCTTAGCCTCGGGCGTAAGCGTCACAACACCCGTGGCAATCACTGCCGCACCCACATTCAGTTTTGATATTGCTGCAAAATTATCCAGCGAATCACTGTATACAACCTGAAGCGGCTCAAAAAAAGTCCCGTCATTTATTACCAGAAAGCCAAATGTCTTGGAATCCCTTTTGCTTCTAAGCCATCCCCCGATTGTTACCTCCTTATCCGCATACTCCTTATAATCATGATATAATTCGCGTATGTTTATCATTTTGCTTTTCCTTTCCTTTTTCATACTTGTTGATTTTATACTCACGACAAATGACATTTGATGTGAGTATTGCGCCAGCCACAGCCGCAAAACGGCATATTTCCTTATGTGGCTGTCAACACATAAAAAGTCCATTCACTTTGCTTTCCATTATACCCTTTTCAGGCTATGTACGCAATTGTGTTTGGACTTTTTATTTATATTTTTGTCTATTTTTTACAATTTCCTTTAACCATACTTTAATCTTTTGGCTACTGTGCAGCCTGCATCTGTGCCATTTGGATGATGTCTGATATCTCCATTCCGGATTTTTGGACAACCATCCTAAGCTCATTAAGTTCTTCCATTTTCTGCATCTCTAAGAGTTCATTGAGCTCATCCCTTTCCTTTTTCACCCTGGTAGAGAGCGCGTCAATCAATTCTTCCTTCTGTGCAATCTTTTCCTGTAATGTCTTTTTAACTCCTCTTGCCATATTCATTCTCCTTACCATAATACAATTTCCATAACAGCCAGACTGTTATTTTCTTTATATGTATTAAATTATATGGACAAGAAAGGAAAAATATTCATACTTTTCTATTTTTTGCTGCGGCTTCTCCTTTCAAAGAAATGATCCACTTCCCTCTTTACATCGGAAGGCTGTAAGGTTTTGGACAAATATCCCTCAGGCTTTAAGTTAATAACCTTCTTGACACTCTCCCTGTCAACCCTGCTGGTCAGGAAAATAACAGGAATATCTGCACATTCTTCCTCCGAGCGAATCATTTCCAGTACCTGTCCGCCATCGCAGACAGGCATTTCATAATCAAGCAAAACCAAATCCGGCCGGTTCAGCGTAATGGTTCTAATTGCAGACATTCCGGATTTTGCCAGCACAACATTATAATCATCACAAAGCAGGTCCTGCATTGTTTTGAGCATAAAATCAGAGTCATCTACCACAAGCACTGTCTTTTTCTGGCTTACTACAGCCTGTTCTGCTTTTTTCTTATTCAGGTATTTTTCGACCTCATTCATGGCATTGTCTGTCAGAATTGCGGTTCCGCCCTCCCTGAGTGTCATATGCGGCGCTATCATACAGTATCCAAAATAACCCTTTCCGGTATCAAACAGAAGGCTGAACTGGGGGCTCTGCTTCTCAAATACATGTTGAAACTGCTCATATGTCAGCAATTGCTCTTCCTTAATCTCAAACGAAGCCGAGTCAGGAAAGTGTGCCCTGATTTGATCCACAAACTGTCTTGCAATATACCGGGCAGCATTCATCAGCATTGTGCTGAGAGTCTCCGACTGATTGTCCATCATGCCGCCAACCGTGGCAAGAATCAGTTTCTCCTCAAAAATCAGTATAAATTCCCACTTCTTGCCCTCTTTTGAACAGTAAATCAAACGATAGTATATTCCATCCCCGAACTTCTCTCCACCATAACAGTCGCTTACCAACCGCGGCTCGAGACGAAACATATCATTTAAGAGACGGTTAATCGTCTGTCCCATCACTGTCTGCTCCTCCTCTGGAAGCAGATTTACCCACTGACTTACCGATTCTTTCTCCACAATTGCATGATCTTCTATCAGCGTATGTCCGATCAGCCAGCCAGCGCAAACACCAAGGAAATGGCTGACCGCGTCAGCTGAATACCCCGTCAGCTCCAATTCCCTTTCCAGTGTCGGAAGTGTCCTCTCCCGAAAGTTCTTATGAATCCGTCTATGCATCTCAAATCCTGCATAATTGATGGAAAGCATATATGCCTCCTCCTCTGCAAAATGTTTCAATGCATGATCCCTGAAATATTTAACCGCCTCCTGGCAGACCCACTGGCTTTTTTCATCCTGCTTGCCGAAATCAAAAAGCTTATTCAGCACACTAAACAGCTTTTTATGCTCCTTATCAATTACTTCTACACCGATATTATATCGCTCCTGCCAAACTAATTGATTACCCATATGAATCTTCTCCTTTGTTATTTTATACTCGCATTAAAATTATGCATATAAAATGCAATGGCTATGATTATTATATCATAGTATCATAAGAAATGTCATATATTCACCTAAAATTAGGAAAAAAAATTGTTCCCATCCACACACTGTCCGCCAGAAAACGATATTCCCTACCACTCGTATGGCGTCGCCTGGTAGACGTAGTAGGAATATCATTATAACCACATGCTTATCGAAATATCCCTTATTTATAGGCATTTGAGGACTTCCTTACCCCCTCATCTTTCAGGTATACCCCATTTTTACCCCAATCTTCTTATTGGTACGACTTTTTCTTTCTTCGCCTGCTCCTGCTTGAATCTTTCTTCTATATTAATGTCCCCGCATTCAAGGACATCGTTCAGCACATTTTCCAACTTCTGCATCTCTTCCTGTCTATGGTTTTCTAATACAGATGTATACAAATCCATGGTCATTTGCAATGTGGCATGCCCTAAATATGTCTGGACGGTCTTTGGCTGTATTCCAGCTTCAAAACACCGCGTAGCAAAAGTATGCCTAAAGCAGTGGGGTGAAAATGGCTCAAACTGTTCAAGCCCATCCCGACAAAGATTTATTTCCTCTATAATCCTCTTAATGGCATCAAGAAGTATCTGATCGCAAATAGGTGTTCCGTATTTTGTAGTAAATAATAGATTCTCAAATCCCTTTAATGGTTTCGCAGATTTTCTTGCCAACACATTGTTTCGTTGGATATACTGCTTTTTCAATGCTATTTCGCATTGTCTGCTTATAGGTACTGTTCTTTTACTTGTTCTTGTTTTAGGTGGATTAAAATGAAATTCTTTTTGAGTATCTCCCTCTAATTTTTGATACAAAAGTGTTTTAGTTACACAGATTTCCTTCTTTTCAAAATCAACATCATCCCATGTCAAGGCACATATTTCACCCTGTCTAAGTCCTGTAGAAACAGCAACTACAAACAAATTATCGTAAAATGTACCTTTAGAACACTCAAAGAACTCTGTTTGCTCTTCTCTGGAAAATACTCTCATGTCTTTCTTTTCGTCTCTTGCCAGTCGGATTCCTCTACAGGGATTCTTTAATACATAATTGTCAACCATTGCCTTGTCAAACATGTCTAGCAGCATTATTCTCACCTTATTTTTTGTTTCATAATGATAGCCCTTTTGATCCAGTTCTTTTAATAATGCCTTGATATTCAATTGTGTAATGTCTTTGATTTTCTTTTTGCCTAAAAACGGCTCTATATGTTTGGTATACAATTGCGTATAATACATTTTTGTATTATTACGAATCACTTTATATTTATGTATATCAATCCAGCTTTTGAACCACTGAGACAATGTAATAGAATTATCCTCAACACTATTGCCTTTGGCATCATCATACAAAGCAGTGTTTAGCTTTCTTTTTAATTCCGCAAGATTTCTATCATAGATTTCTTTTCGATTTCCAAATCTGTCAACATACCTTGCTGAATATACACCATTTGATTTTTGCCTTAATCCTGTCCCTAATTCTTTTCCATTTAAATCCTTTCCCATTTATCCATTCCTTTCTAAATGGAATGAAAAATGACTCACATAACAGTATATATGATACCATTATCAAGTCAAATTATCAATCCAATTATTTTATGTTTTCTTATTGTATTTTAACCAAAACTTATGTTTCTAATTAATATTTATCACACTGCTCCAAAAGCCAAGCATCTAATCGTTGTTTATGTGCATACCATTTTGATCCAATTTTTATAGCATATCCATTTCTAGGCGTTTTTAATAACTCTCTCGCTTTTGTCTGTCCTATTCCCAAATAATCACAAAATTCTTTAATATTCAATAATATTTTTTCCTGTGTTAGATTTGTTTCTGTCATTTCTGTAAAAATCACTCTCCAATTTATATAAAATCCTCAAT
>CARTDA010000056.1:0-23338 GCA_949066965.1 uncultured Lachnospiraceae bacterium | reverse complement strand
TGTTTGGGGTAGAAGCCCCCGCTGTGATGCCCACCAGTTCTACAGAATTAGGTAATTCTAATTGCAGGTCTTCCAGTGTTTGTATATAGTAAGTATTCTCACATTCACTTTTACATAGTTCATAAAGTTTCCGTGTGTTGGAACTGTGAGTACCACCTATCACAATCATCACGTCAGCTCTGGCTGCAAGTTCAAGCGCTTCCTTCTGACGTTCTTCTGTTGCGTTGCATATGGTATTCGCAACAATTATATCATAACCTTTTTTTTGAAAAATTTCAACTAAATCTTTAAATTTCTTGTAGTTAAATGTCGTTTGTGACACAATACATAACTTTTCGCCTATTTCTGCGCGAAATTCTGTGGCTTCTTCCCACGATTCTATGACAACAGCCGGTGTCTTTGACCAGCCTTTGATTCCCTCCACTTCAGGGTGTCCGTCATTTCCAATAATAATAATCCGTCGGCCGTTCTCCGATTCCTTCTCGACAATTTTATGAATCCTTTTTACAAACGGACAGGTTGCATCAATGCATTCCAGTCCCTTCGCCGCTATCCGCTCACAAATGCTTTTGGGGACGCCATGGGAACGGATAATAATTGTTCCCTCATCAAGCGTTTCCAGTTCCTCCATGCTGTTCAGAACCTTTACCCCTTTATCTTCCAAGTCCTTCACAACTTCCTCATTGTGAATAATGGGACCATAGGTATATATTTTGTCCTTCCTGCCCGTCTGTTCGTAGACAGTATCCACAGCACGCCGCACGCCAAAACAGAACCCCGATGTTTTTGCCAATATTACTTCCATAATGTACCTCACACAGCACCATTTTTACTTTCTGCACATCTCAATGACAGCATCCGCCACCTGCTCTATTGTCATGTCTGATGAATCAATGAGCACGGCATCCTCCGCCTGCCTTAACGGCGAGAGCGCCCTGTGCATATCCTGGTAATCGCGTTCTATAATATCCTTTTCGATAACATCAAGGTCACATTCCTGCCCCTTTGCCCTAAGCTCCTCATATCGGCGCACTGCTCTTACATGACTGTCAGCTGTCAGATATATCTTCACATCCGCGTCCGGAAGAACGCACGTTCCGATATCTCTTCCGTCCATCACGACACTTTCCTTCTTTGCAAGTTCCTGCTGCAATTCCACAAGCTTTTTTCGTACATCCTTATTGGTACTGCTGGAAGATGCCATTTTCCCCACCGCCTCTGTACGGATAAGACCATTTACATTTCTTCCGTTCAGCCACACAATCTGCTCACCGTTCTCATAAGTTATCGTCACGTCCGCATCAGGCGCCGCCGCACTAATCCTGTCCTGTTCGTCCGCCCCGATTCCCAGTTCTGTAAAATAAAGCGCCATGGCGCGGTACATCGCTCCTGTGTCGACATAGATATATCCCTTTTTCTTTGCGATTAGTTTCGCAATCGTACTTTTTCCTGCCCCGGCAGGTCCGTCAATTGCAATATTACAGTTCATTCTTTCATTCTCCTATCAACATAGTTTTAACAAAATATATTTTTTCATTCATGGGAAGCCGCAGCGCTAAGTCCGGCCAGATATCCTGTCGACCATGCTATCTGGAGATTGAATCCACCCGTAAGTGCATCCACATCCATCACTTCCCCAGCAAAATAAAGACCCTTGACAAGCCTTGACTCCATTGTTGAAGGAGAAATTTCATTTGTCGCAACCCCCCCCTTTGTGATGACAGCCTCGTCAAATCCCCTTAATCCTGTTATTGTAAGCTCCATCTGCTTTATTGTACGGACAAAACAACCACGCTCCTCCCTGGTGATTTCGTTTACCTTCCTGTCCGGCTCAATTCCTGACAACATCGGCATTACTGGGACTAATTTTGCCGGAAAAAGACTCCCGATTACATTTTTGAACTGTTTATTCTTATTGTCGTCAAACTCCCTTAATATTCGCTTATCAAGCTGCTCAATGGTAAGTGCAGGCTTCAAATCAATGAAAAGCTTTGCCTCTTTCCCCATGTCTTGCCCGCTGCTCACCTTGTGCACATAATGGCTGCTTGCGCTAAGTATAAGCGGCCCGCTGACACCATAATGCGTAAAAAGCATTTCCCCAAAATCCGAGTAAATCTGTTTTCCATCCACTTCGACATATATCTGCACATTCCGCAATGACAATCCCTGTAATTCATGGCACCAGCTTTCCCTGACAGAAAATGGGACAAGTGATGGCACTGGCGGCACGATACTGTGCCCGCATGTTTCCGCAAAACGGTAACCATCCCCGGTGGAACCTGTAAGGACATAGGAGCATCCACCTGTGGCAACAATCACTTTATCAGCTTTTCTCCCTGTTCTTTTTCCTGTCGCCTTGTTGTACAGTTCCACGCTGTCTGTCTGCATTGTACAAACGTTTTTATTCTTTCCTGATTTTTTTTTGCGCCGTTTCGCATTTAGATACTTATTTTCGTCATCATTTTCGTCTGCACCAGAGCCTTCAGAAATATTCTCAAGCTGCATTGTCCGTATATTTTTCACTTCCGTATTCAGATATACCTGTACCTTAAGTCTTTTGAGCTCCTGCTCAAGCGCCTTTATGATATCCGAACTGTGATCAGAAACCGGAAATACCCTTTGCCCCCTCTCAATTTTGAGCGGGCATCCCGCACTTTCAAAAAAACGCATGACCGCCTGGTTGTCAAAACCATACACTGCACTATAAAGAAACTTCGAATGCTCCATGACATTCCCAAAAAGCTCCTGAACCTCACAGGCATTTGTTACATTGCATCTTCCTTTGCCTGTGATAAATACCTTTTTTCCCAGTTTTTCATTTTTTTCTATTAATATGACATTATTTCCTGCGTCCACACCTGCCGCGGCAACTGCCGCCATCATACCGGCAGCGCCTCCGCCTATCACAACAATATCCGACATATCTACCGCTTTCTCCTCTGCCCCATCTGAGCCTGCAAGGGCGTATTAAGCATATCTTCATCTATAAAATTAATCTCGTCCTTCAGATAAACCTGATAATTATCCCATGCGTATTCAAGGGATTCCAGGCTCTTTTTCACATCATCCGGCCTTTTCAGGCAGAGTGCCACTACCAGTGCATTAATAAGGCTCAGAGGCGCAACGAGAGAATCCACAATGGAAACCATGTCACTTCTTGCCAGGAGATTGCACGACGAGTACAGGCACATCGGCGAATGTATCGTATCCGTAACCGTGATAACCTTTGCATTTTTATCATTTGCCATCTCCATCGCCTTCAGCGTCCGCATGGAATACCGTGGAAAGCTGATGCCTATCACTGCATCCTTCTCATTAATTCTGAGCATCTGTTCAAATGTTTCCGAAGTGCTTGTAGAGTCAAGCAGGTAGACATCCCCCCGAATCATGTTTAAGTAGAAATGTAAAAATTCTGCAAGCGGCTTGCAGCTTCTAAGCCCGATAATATAGATGTGCTTTGCCCCCAGTATAATGTCAACAGCTGTCTCAAATGCCTGCAAATCCACATGTTCCAAAGTATCTTCAATCTTTTCTATATCTGATTGCAGTACAGAGGTCAGTATTTCGGACTGTGAGCTTTTTCCATACTTGGCGCCAATATTCTGTACTGAATTCAGTTTCGTTTTGACCCACTCAGCCAACGCTTCCTGAAATTCCGGATACCCTTCATAGTCAAGCGCATATGCAAAACGGACAACCGTCGCCTCGCTTATCCCCACTGCTTTTCCCAGTTTTGCCGCAGTCATAAAAGCTGCCTGCTCATAGTGGTCTATGACAAAGGTTGCAAGCTTCTTATGACTTTTGCTCATTTTTTGAAATCTCTCGTTTATCCTTGATATGGTATCATACCTAACATTATCCATCAACAAACCTCAACACAGTTCCTTATGAACAGCTTTTATAAATATCCTTCAATAATTCTATGGTTTCCTCTTCCGTGAGGTCATAGTCACCAGTAAGAACCATACAGGCACACCCATGTATAAAAATCCACATCTTCATAAACAAGCCACTTGGATTCTGGCATCCTGCCGCCGCCGCCTTGTTGATTTCCCTGCTGACTGCTCCGGATTTCCCATTCAGGAGTTCGAAAAGCCCTCTCTCTCCCCTGTATTCTGATTGAAAAAGAAGCTGAAACAGCCTTCTCTCCTCTTTTGCGTAATTTATATATGCAAGCCCGAGATGTATAAACGGTGTATCCACATCCGACCTGTAATTTTCATAATAATTTCCAAAAGCCTCTATCGCTCTCTGATATATTTCTGTATAGAGCTCACTCATATTTGTGTAAACCCTGAATATTGGCTGCGTCGAACACCCAATCTGTGCTGCCAGCTTTCTCGCTGTAACATTTTCTATCCCCTCTGCCTTTGCCAAAGTAAAGGCAGTTTCCAATATGATATCCTTCGTAATCAATTCTTTTCTTGCCATTTTACCATCCGTGCCTTTCTCGCAGCTGTAGTTCACTCTCCGGCAATACTACTTTGTAATCTTCCAGTCCCCTCACGACCGGGGACGTACGGAATCATTACGCGCTTTTCTCAATATGGTGCAGCAGTATCGGGTTATACTGGCGGTCGAAAAGGCTGACCGCCCAGATAAAGTTATGCACACAGCCGCATAAGGAAATATGCCGCTTTGCGGCTGCGGCTGGTGCAATACTCACGGCAGGTTTCATCTGTCGTGAGTATACACATTAACACGATACTGAAATACAACCATAAACTATACAGGGTATGCACCATTCTTTGTGTCAGCCTGGGTCATATCCACCTTCTCCTGCTGAGCCTGGCGATATTTAAAGAAATCTGTGGCAACCTGCGGGAACAATGCATATGACAATACGTCCTCATCCTGCTGTTTCCACTCTTTCATTTCTTCCTCTATCTTCTTTAACTCATTCGGAAGCTTATCAGCCGGACGGCATGTGATAATTGTAGCCTTCTCTTCCGCTGAAAGAACCTTATCCTGTACTTCCTTGTTAAATGGCTTGACTGTCTGTCCATATTCGCCATGGAGAACAGCCTTTGTCTCCTTGGTAGCCATCTTATACCGCTCACCCATAAGTACATTGAACACCGCCTGCGTACCGACAATCTGCGATGAAGGTGTAACAAGAGGTGGCTCACCCAAATCCTTACGAACCCTTGGGATTTCCTGAAGCACATCATAATACTTATCCTCTGCATTCTGTTCCTTCAGCTGGCTTACCATGTTGGACAACATGCCGCCCGGAACCTGATACATAAGTGTCTTAATGTCAACGCCGAGAACCTTCGGGTTCAGAAGCCCGCTCTTTAAGCACTCTTCTCTGTATGGCCTGAAATGGTCTGCAATCTTTGCAAGAAGATTCTGGTCAAATCCTGTATCATACGGCGTTCCCTTAAACGTCTCTACCATAACTTCCGTAGCAGGCTGTGATGTGCCAAGTGCAAAAGGAGAGATTGCACAGTCAATCACGTCCACGCCAGCCTCGACAGCTTTTAAGTATGTCATGGAAGCGACACCGGATGTATAGTGTGTATGAAGCTGAATCGGAAGCCTTGTGGCAGACTTCATCGCCTTAATCAGCTCCTCTGCCTTATATGGCACCAAAAGTCCTGCCATATCCTTGATACAGATGGAATCCGCACCCATCTCCTCGATTGACTTCGCCATCTTCATCCAGTATTCCAGTGTATAGGCATCACCCAGCGTATAGGAAAGCGCAATCTGCGCCTCACCGCGCCCTTCTCTCTTCTTTACCGTATTCGCCGCATTAACCGCACACTGTAAATTCCTAAGGTCGTTAAAGCAGTCAAAAATACGTATAATATCAATACCGTTTGCAATGGATTTTTCAACAAACTCGGTTACAACATCGTCTGCATAGTGACGATAGCCCAGAATGTTCTGTCCCCTGAAAAGCATCTGGAGCTTTGTATTCTTCACTTTGTCCCTTATCTTCCGAAGCCTTGACCACGGATCTTCCTTCAGGAAACGAAGGGATGCGTCAAACGTAGCGCCGCCCCAGCACTCCAGGGAATGATAACCAACCTGATCCATCGTCTCGAGGATAGGAAGCATCAGTTCCGTCGGCATTCTTGTCGCTATTAAAGACTGATGAGAGTCACGCAGAACTGTCTCTGTAATCTTAATAGGCTTTTTTACTGTTTCTGACATTTTTATTCCTCCTAATATATTTTTATGATTTCCGTTTAAAATACACCAAAGATTGCCATGAAGGTTCCTGCCGCAACAGCTGTACCAATAACACCTGCCACGTTAGGTCCCATGGCATGCATCAGCAGGAAGTTTGTAGGATCTGCTTCCGCACCGACCTTCTGCGAAACACGCGCTGCCATCGGAACTGCGGAAACACCCGCTGAACCAATCAATGGATTGACCTTGCCCTTTGTAAGCACGCACATCAGCTTGCCAAAGAGCACACCGGCTGCCGTACCGAACATAAACGCTATCAGACCTAATACAACAATCTTGATTGTATCCCAGTTCAGAAATGCCTCTGCACTTGTCGTAGCGCCTACTGAAGTTCCAAGCAGGATAACAACAATGTACATCAATGCGTTGGATGCCGTTTCCTGAAGCTGTCTTACAACACCGGACTCCCTGAACAGGTTACCCAGCATCAGCATACCGACGAGCGGAGCCGTTGTAGGAAGTATCAGACATACAACAATCGTAACCACGATTGGGAACAGAATCTTCTCCAGTTTCGATACCGGACGAAGCTGTGCCATCTTAATCTTTCTCTCTTTTTCCGTCGTGAGAAGCTTCATAATAGGCGGCTGGATAATTGGCACCAGCGACATATAGGAATATGCTGCCACTGCAATTGGTCCAAGCAGGGCAGTCTGTCCAAGCTTACCCGCAAGGAATATGGATGTAGGACCATCGGCGCCACCGATAATGGAAACTGCCGCTGCTGCCTTATCATTAAAGCCAAGGGCTATCGCACCGAAATACGCCGCAAAAATACCAAACTGCGCTGCCGCACCGAGCAGAAAGCTCTTTGGGTTCGCTATCAGCGGCCCAAAGTCTGTCATGGCGCCTACGCCAAGGAATATCAGCGATGGCAGGATTGCCCATTCATCAAGTAAATAGAAATAATATAGTAAACCGCCCGGTGTGCCGTCTGCACCAATCGGTGCAATAATGTCGGGATAAATATTAACCAGCAGCATACCAAACGCTATCGGGGTTAACAGAAGCGGTTCATACTGTTTCGCGATAGCAAGATAAAGAAATATACAAGCAACAACAATCATGATGACATTTCCGCCAGTGAGATTAAAAAACGCGGTCTGATGTATCAGATTGTTCAATGTATCTGCTATATATGACATTTTGTTGACCTCCTATTGTATTTTTTACCAGGAAATATCCGAATCCTGGTTACACCGATATCTTAAGATGTCGGTGATTAGTTCAAAGTTGCAAGTAAAGCACCTGCTTCAACAGGGTCGCCAACTGCCACGTCAATGCTTGCCACTGTACCATCCTGAGGAGCCACAACCGGAATCTCCATCTTCATCGCCTCTATGATTACAACCGCGTCGCCTCTCTTTACAGCCTGTCCTACATTTGCTTCAATCTTGAATACCTTTCCTGCTGCGCCTGCCTCAACCCTGATGCTGCCTGCCCCTGCACTTGCTGCCTTTGGCGCTGCTGCTTTTGGTGCTGCCTTCGGAGCCGCCTTTGGCGCTGCTGCAGCAGGAGCTGCACCGGAACCTGCGCCTTCTTCTACTACGACATCATATACGCTGCCGTTAACGGTAATTGTATAATTTTTCATCTCAAATTCCTCCTAAAATATATATTTAACTTCTTTTCCACTTATTTGTATTTGCCCGCTTAATGCTTCTTACCTGGAAGCCTTCCACGCTTGTTCCTTCATATGCTGCAATCGCCGCTGCGATAACCGCCACAAGCTCCATGTCGTCCGAAAGCTCTTCCTCCTGAACAACAGGCGCTGGTGTCGGCACTGCCGCCGGAGCTGGGATTGCCGCGTTTTTCTTCGGTGCAAGCGAAGCCTGAAGCTTCGGAATCAGCCCAAACGCCGAAATGATAATACTGATAAGGATTAGCACCACAAACACTGTTCCCATGCCAAGAAGGGTATTGAGTGCTGCCTTTGTCATCAGCTGTCCTTTCGTCTCATCCATGTTGAGCGTACATGACGTCATCGTGAGATAAATATCATTTGTAAATATTAATTCTACTGAACCACTTGCATTTCCGCCCGTGACCGGAACCGTGACAATAATCGTGTCATCATCGACAACCGATACCGGTTTGCCCGCCTGGATACTCCCCATCGCCTCCTGTCCTGACCGGAATGATGTGAGTGCACCGTTGACTGCTTTTCCTTCACATGCAAAAGAATAATCACTAAAGTACTGACTATATGTCGATGTAAACACATCACCGAGCTCGACATTGCTGTAATTTGCAAGCAGGCCGTCCACATCACCTGTGGATACCATCAAATTCATAAGCTCGACAACCTGCTGCGCCCTTTTCTGTGCCTCATCGACCTTGGTCTTCTGAAAGTCACTCATCGTTCCATCCGATGACCCGCATGCCGTCAGAACGAAAACACAGGTAAGCATTAATAATGTTTTTATTATTTTTTTCATATTAACGTTCACCCTTTCCTAGACCGTTCCATGCTTCTTTGACGGACGATCCTCTCTCTTTGTAAATAACATCTCAAAAGCGCCAATCACATATTTCCTTGTGTCAGCCGCCTCGATAACCTGGTCTACATATCCTCTCTTTGCCGCGCCAGCCGCGCTCGTCTGAAGCGCCGCGTACTCTGCCGCCTTTTCCTTTATGACATCCGCGCCCTGTCCCTCGTACATAATCTTGGCCGCAAGGTTCGCATCCATGGAGCCGATTTCCGCGTCAGGCCATGCAATCGTGATATCTGCGCCGATTGCCTTGGAATTCATCGCAACGTACGCGCTTCCAAGCGCCTTTCCAATCACTACATTTACCTTTGGCACTGTGGCATTTGCAAAAGCATATGTAAGCTTTGCAACTGCCCTGGCGATACATTTCTCACTTGCCATCGTCGCCTCGTAGCCCTTGACATTGGTCAGGGATAATACAGGGATGTCAAACGCATCACAGAACTGAATAAAATCTGCCGCCTTCTCACAGCCCTTTGCTGACAGCACTGCATCAAATTTGTCCGTCACTTCACCCTCCGCGCTGTATACTTCCGTACGGTTTGCAACACAGCCGACCGTCATGCCGTTCAATTTGATAAACCCAGTGACCATATCCTTTGCATAATTTTCCTTTACCTCAAAGAATATATTGTTATCCGCGATTACAGAAAGCGCGATTGACGTATCTCCCACACAGTTTGCAAGCTCTGCGCATACCCTGTTGAGGTCGTCTGTGCACTCCTCGTAAGAGGCATCGTCTTCATTGTTTCCAGGGAGCATGGACACAAGCTGCCTGATTTTCGCAAAAATTTCTGCCTCCTCTGCCACAACATCCACAATGCCGCTCTCGCTGCCCTGGAAATCAGCGGAAGAAGAATCACACTTGGAAATATTGTTTCCGTCAAGTGCATTCGGTGAATTTACGAAAAGCTTTGCCTTTGACTTTTCCATAAATGTAAAATCCGTCAACGTCGGTATCAGTGCAAGACCGCCGCCACAGCTCCCAAAAACTGCCGTAATCTGGGGAATCACCCCTGATGCAAGTGTCTGCTTGAGGTAAATCTCACCAAACGCATTCAATGCGTCAGTTGCCTCCTGGAGCCTGAGACCTGCCGAGTCAATAAGACCGATGACCGGCGCCCCCGTCTTCATCGCAAGATCGTAGAGACGTGTAATCTTTTTCGCATGCATCTCACCGACAGAACCGTTTAACACGGAAGCATCCTGGCTATACACATACACAAGATTGCCGTCGATTACTCCGTAGCCGGTAATGACACCGTCCGAGGGAGTCTCGTTCTGTTTCAGGTTAAAATCTGTCGCCCTAGCCGTAACAAGCGCACCAATTTCAACGAAACTGCTTTCATCAAGTAAAGATTCGATTCGTTTACTTGCCAAACTTGAAGTAGTACTCATTTTATGACCTCCATTTTTATATTTTTTAATTACTTTTAAAATAAAATAACTCTTTTTGCGCAACTTTTATATATTGTATCAATTATATGAAAATTACGTCTATTTTAGTATAACATATATTATTCTATCCGCCTAGTAAATTTTTTGATTTTTCATTCGTTTTTTCCAATCGGGCAGGGGAATGTCCCTCCCGCCTACTGACTGCCGCCGAAAAGCCACTTCTGCACTACCTGGCGAACACACCACTGAAAGTCAACCGCGCTGATATCTTCTGTTGTCACAAGACAAACGCGTTTCCATTCCTTATTGCCGACCATATAGCTCAAGTATCCTATTGTCTGCCCCTTTTGCACCGGTGCTGTAAGGGCTTTCACCTTCTGTAGTGTGACGGTCACCTTCTCATCCTCACGCATCAGCAGTCCGTCATTTGTGTATTCCCCATCCGGTACGATTTCTACCGGCATATATATTTTTTCACCTATTTTTCCAATCTGCCCATTGCTTACAATCACTTTATCCATTGCCGCGGCAGGAATCTCTACTTCGTCAAAGCTGCGGTAATTGTAGTTTGCCAGCCCGTATTCCATAAGCGCCCTGGTGTCGCTCCACTTGTAGGTCTTGTGGTTTGGCCAGCCGCATGCCAGAAGCGCCACGACAAACGTTTTTCCGTCCCGCCTGAGCGCCCCGACATAACAGTAGCCTGCTTTCGCGGTGAAACCTGTCTTTCCGGTCAGCGCCCCGGACATCATGCCAAGGAATGCATTGTGGTTTACGCAGGAAAAACTCCTTTTGCCCGAAACGTCTGTAAATGAATGGTTCGGTGTCCTTGTAATTTCCAGAAAACTCTCTTTCTGCGGGGATTTCGCGACACAGTACGCCATAACCAGCGCCAGGTCCCGTGCCGTTGTCGAATGAAACTTGTCATCTTTTGCCGCATCCAGTCCGTTCGGCGTGATATAATATGTATTTTCACAGCCTATCTCGGCGGCCTTGCGGTTCATGAGCGCCGCAAACTGTTCCACATCCCCGCCTACGTGCTCTGCAATTGCAACTGCGGAGTCATTGTGCGATTCCAGCATAAGGGACAACAATAAATCCTTTAAGCGGTACTGTTCCCCGCTGCGCATCCCCAGATGCACCGGCGGCATGGAGGATGCATAGGAGGACACTGTCACGGTATCCTCCAGGCTGGCATTTTCCAGTGTCACAATCAGGGTCATAATCTTTGTGGTGCTTGCCATCGCAAGCTGCTCATCACCGCAGCGGTCATACAGCACCCTGCCCGAATCCGCATCCATGAGTACCGCCGCCTTCGCATAGAGCCTGAGATTTGGCTCGTCAGCCCGAACGTTTAGCGGCTGCTGCGCAAGGATGACTGCGATTGCCACAATGACTGCCGTTACAACCTTAACAAATTGCGGAAAAATGATTCTATTTTTCATAAATTTTTATCTTCCTTATATACAAGGCTCCATAAAAATATATGTTATGACATTTGTAAATTATCCCAATTCACGCATTACAGCTTCATTCTTTTTTCCAGCGCGTCCACCACGGTTTCAAACACCTTGATACGCGCATAGTACTTGTCGTTTCCCTCCACGATAATCCACGGAGCATCCGACATGGATGTCTTTATTATCATCTCATCGACAGCTTTTTCGTACAAGTCCCACTTTTCCCTGTTCCGCCAGTCCTCGTCTGTAATTTTCCAGCTTTTTTCCGGGTTCTCCTGTCTGTCCTTAAAGCGCTTTGCCTGTTCCTCCTTGTCAATATGAAGCCAGAACTTCAGCACAACCGCACCGTGGTGAACCAGCTGGCTCTCCATCTGATTCATTTCCCGGTATGCGCGCTGCCAGTCCTGCGTGGTGCAGAATCCCTCGATGCGCTCCACCATGACCCTGCCGTACCATGTCCGGTCAAAGATGGCTATGTGCCCATCCTTTGGCATTTTCGTCCAGAAACGCCACAGATAATGATGCGCCCGCTCAATGTCGTTGGGAGAGCTGGTCGGATTTACGGTGTACCCCCTCGGGTCAAGCGCCCTGGTAAGCCTTTTAATCGCTCCGCCTTTCCCTCCTGCATCCCATCCTTCAAAGGCAAGCACCACGGGAATTCTCCTGGCATAAAGCTCGCCGTGGAGAAGCCGGAGCTTTTTTTGTAATTCAGACAGTCTCCTGTCATATTCTTTCCTGTCAAGCTTTTTGGAAAGGTCTGTCCTTTTGAGTACGCTCTCGTTCCAGTCCGCATTGTCAAACCTGCCGTCAATCTCCTTCTCTTTCGCCTTGCATTCCTTTTTGTAGCGTTCTTCTAAAACATGCACTGTCTTTGAAAGAATCTTAACCGTGGCAAAATTGTCATCCTCCGCCTCTATGACTGTCCATGGCGCATACTCGATGTCCGTCTTTATCAGCATCTCGTCCGCCATCCTGAAATAATCGCCAAAATGCTTGTTCCTGTCCAGATCCTCCTCTGTCACCCGCCATTTTGTCGCCTTGTTGTCCCGCAGCTTTTTAAATCGTTTCTTTTGTTCATGCTTTGAAATGTCAAGAAAGAATTTGATAATCAATGTGCCGCCATCTGTCAGCTGCTTCTCAAAGATATTGATGTCTTCCAGAATTGTCGGAACTTCTTCCTGGGGCGTTTTTTTCTCAAACCGATCCACCAGAAGCTTTCGGTACCAGCTTCTGTCAAACACTGCAATACGTCCCTTCTCTGGTGTCTTCGTCCAAAAACGCCACAGAAACGGATGAAGCCGTTCTTCCTTCGTCTCCGCATCCGTGGAATATACCGTAAAGCCCCTTGGGTCAAGCGTCTGAATCAGCCTGTTAATCTGTGTGCCCTTTCCCGCCGCACCGAATCCTTCAAACACAATCATGACTGGAACGCCCTTGCTTTTCAGCTCCCTCTGCAAAAGGGCCATTCGGGGTTCAAGTTCTTCCATACGTTCCTTGTACGTCTTTTTGTCCATTTTTTTCGTCAAATCAATTTTTTCCAGCATACCATCAGCTCCTTTCCCGGCATTTTGAATCATATCAAGATTGTCTTTTTAATTTTGCATGTGTCATGTCATATTCCAGAATCACATCATATCCATAGCTTTTGACCGTCGCCTGCATCTCATCAAGAAGTTCTTCAAAACGCTGGCGGTCAGGGGCGAAAACCATTTCCCACGAGTAATCTTGTATTGCACGTTTGCACTGGTACCGAATGGTCGTCTGTTCTGCCGTCTCCACAGATGCAGTGTATAGCATCCCTGGTGCAACCAGGAACATGTCATTTTTCTGCAGATAATCCATTGTGGTATCTGCATTCATCCTTTCTCTCCAGTCCTCGACTAGGGAAGATGTATCAAACGCCCTCACACTATCCCATAATTCATAATAATAATGAAACCCGCGCTCGCTTTTCTCACACTGGACAACCGCTTTATAATTCAATACAGAAGTTCCGGACTCCCATGTCCCGCCGCCATATTCCTCCGGAACCTCAATATTACCACCATTCATCAATGCCTCCCTGCCAAAATCCGTAAGACAGGGACCATCCTCATGCATTTCCCATGTCAGTCCCTCAGATCCCGCAGCCGCACCAGACAGGCTCGCACCATTCATCATGATCCCTTCTTCTGAGTACAGCCAGTCAATAAAGTCCACAAGCCTTGCCGGGTCTGCCGACTGTGATCCGACTGCTATGATACTATCCTGGTTTCCATACGGATAACAGCCGTATAAATAAATCTGCAAATCCTTGACGGGAGCCATCATAAAGCCCTTGCCCTGCTCCACATTAGAAATTGTATTGAATGCGGATTTACCAAGCCACGGCCATGGCGAGAAAAATACCTGTCCCTCCCTGTACTTGTCAAAACACTGATCGTAGCTTTGACTTGCCGACTTCGGGTCAATCAGCCCCATCTGATTTGCTTCGTAGAAAAAATTAAGCATGCGGACATATATCGAATCATCCTCAATTATGCTCTGGTAGTCTGAACCATCCGCCTTTGCAAGCACCACTCCGTACTCATCATATCCGTACATGAAGCAAGGTTGTTTGACTGCGTTCATCATGTTGTCATCCCAGTCCTTAAAAAAAGAAAAACCATATGTCTTGGCTCCGTTTTCTGTCGTCGGATACCGTTCCTGCATCTCTTTTAGCACAGGCAGCAGATCTTCGAGCGTGTCAACTTCGTGGTAACCCAGCTTCTTATATAAGTCCCAGCGGATATATGGTCCATAGCCCTCGCTTGACACATATGCCCCATTGGCAGACACTTCGGACGGAATTGCATAGATACCCTCCTGCCATACGCTGCTATTTGGGTTTTCAATTGCCTCCCTGTATCGCATGATATTTTTATCCTACAAATCATCTTCCATGTTGTATATCAGTCCTGCATTGACCATGTCCTGCAGCTGGCCATTCACACCTTTACATATAATCAGGTCGCCCAGATTACCTGCCGCCGCCCGCACTTCAAAAAGCGTGTCTCCTCCCTTCGTAATGTTGGGAGAAATGATATTCAGCTCCATATTAAACTTTTTTCTGACTACTTCGCCAAACCAGCCTGACTGGATTCCCTGGTAATTCGCAGAAAAATCAAATACATCCACGACGATGAAATCCTTATATGGGCAATCGTTGGCATTCAGTGCCGTCAGATAGCCGGAATTTCCTTTCATGTCAGAACAGCCGCAAAGGTTCAGGCAGAACACTGCTAAAAGACAGAATGAAATCATTCGGTTTTGCTGTTTTTTCTCATTTTGAAGCACTCTCTTCCCGGATTGACAATCCCATTTTACTCACTTATACTATTAGTAAACGCCAGATATTTTTGTCGTTTATATAATAATACTATATCAAATTTGCGGAACAATTCAATACATTTTACATATAGGAGGCTGGAAATTTGATGGAAACTTTGTTGATAGCTGATGATGAAAAGAATATACGCGACGGTCTCAAATGCATCCTTGACTGGGAAGAACTTGGCTTTACAATATGCGGGGAAGCGGCAAACAGCGAGGAAGCGCTCTCATGCATCTTAAAGGAGAAACCCAGCCTCGTTCTTTTGGACATCCGGATGCCGAAGCTTACCGGCATCGATATTATCCGGATTGCACGCGAGCAGGATTACAGCGGGAGGTTTATCATTTTAAGCGGCTACTCTGACTTTTCCTACGCGCAGTCTGCCATCCGATACGGCGTTGAATATTACCTGACGAAACCCATTGACGAGGATGAACTGCTTGATGCCATCAACACGATAAAGGAAAGTCTGGAGCAGGAGCACAGGGAATCGGATAACATTGCGCTTTACCGTGAGAAGGCAAAAAATGTCATTCTCCACGAATTGGTAACAGGCATCTGGAAAAGAGACGGCATCACTGGTCTCTCCTCCGCGGACTTCCGAAGCATGAAGCTTGACTTTGACAAATACCAGGTTGTAATTTACGAAAAGTTCGGACTATCCCCCGAAGACCAAAGCTATCATTTTGCCGATTTGCTAAACATCACCAACAATGGCAACCACACCTTTGAGTCCTTCGAGGAGGGGCATAAAAATGTGATTCTGTTAAAGGGTTCTTTTGCACTCAGACGCTTTGAAGAGTTTCTGCACCATTATGAAAAGCCGAACTTCAGAAAGGAAGTCCTATGGACTCGCTTTTTCTCGCATATGGGCGTCCTGTCGAGAACCTGGATGAAATCTATCTGTCTTATGAGGAAGCCGATACCCTGATTCAGAGACGCTTTTTCTGTATCCAGGGACAGCATACACTGGGATATGATGAACTGCCCGCCATCCCTTCCCATAACAACCAGATTCATGACGACAAGCTTCACGAATACTGCGATTGACAGCCCCATAAAAATTACCATTCAAATATGAATCTTATTCGTACTCTGCTGCTTTTCTGAGCGCTGTCTCATTCTCGCACCACTCGATGCACTCCTGATAGCCATAGCTGTCAGCATCCGAACGCATCTTTGCAACGACAGAATCAAACTCAGAATCATCCTTTGCGTAGACTGCCTGCCATGAACCGTTCTGGATACATGTCTTTACCTGCTCCCATGTTGTTGCAAGCTCATCAGACTTTGCGCTTTCTGCATAAGTATGTGGAAGGGAAACGGAGTAGTCACAGCCATACGGCTTGACCACCGGCTCTGCCGGTGGTTTGGATGAACCCCTCCGGGGCATTTTTCGGTACCGCCTATAGGCGGTGTCTAAGCAACCCCTTTTTCGGTGCTGCCTATAGGCAGTATTTCACTAACCTCTGGTACTTGGCTGCCTCTTAAAAGAGGCTCTTTATCCTTCTATTCTACTGCACTCCTCCTGTTCTGACAATATCTCGCCAACCTCTTTCCCAATCTTCCCATACATCACTTTCCGGCGATATTTCGGAATAAAAACAATATGATACGTGCAATTATACTTGGTATGTGCTAAAATTTGAGCTCATCCTGAAGGGAAGTAAATGCCGTTCCGCTGTTCTCAAGCACGTACCGCATGGATTTCCCCAAGAGCTTTATGGCAGTCGCAACCTCCTTGTCGCCTGCCGTGTATGCCTTCATGCGTATCGTTTCCAGTGTATTGTACAGAAAATGCGGATTAATCTGGCTTGCAAGCATCTTAAATTCCATCTTCTGCTGCTCATTGACAAGCTCCTGCTCATTCAGTATGGTCTTGTACATCAGCGCATCCTTTTCCTTGATTTTCTGCACCATAACCTCAAGGTCTGCAAACGCCTCCGAAAGCTCATCACCGCCACGGACAATCTCCTTAAAATCATAGTCCTCATTGCTCGCCTGATGCATCACATGCCGCAGTGCGGACACACGCCCCGTAAAATACATGGTAAAAAAGTGTACCAGAATCCCAGGAACCAGTATTGCAAGCAAAATGATAATCAGACAGGTTTCGATAATGCTTCTGATATTGTCATACGATTTGTCATTGACCGTGCAAATATAAATCCTTGAGTCAGACTGATACAGCCGGAGTGTAGGCACACCGACAAAGCAGGTGTGATTTTTTATCTTTTTACTCCCGATGTACTGAAAATAATTCTCATCATAATCAATGTCTATCAGCTGTGTTGCACCATAATCCTCCCTGTCCGATGCATAAAATACAACACCCTTGTCAACGGATGCACTGTTTCTGTATTCCTGACTACTAATACGTGTTTTCAGGTAATTGTCACTTATTCGTATCACAAGCACGGCATTATAATCACAATTGACAAGCGGAATCTGTCTTACCAGACACAGACTCCAGTATTGATTACCGTGTTCGTCAACATTCTTCATCTCTTTCCAGAAAACACTGTTCTGCGACACTGCCCTCTGATACCAGTCCGTCTCCGCCACCTCATCCACACCCTGGTATTGTTTATATGTATAGATATCCGGATTGTCACAATAAATATCTATCTGACCAATTTCTGTATAATGATACATATAGTTGTCAACAATCGAGGCATGCGCATTCACCATCTCAACAAACGCTTCCTCCGAAGGATACTTTCCTTTTAACATCGAAAGCACTTCCTCATTGAAAGACAATTCTTCCGAAATATTGTAAGCCTGCGTTGTTATCCCAAAAAGGATCGTCCCCACACGAAGATTATCCGATTCCAGCAAATCCCTGTGATAATCTGTCAGCAATTGATAGGTACTGCCTACCAGAAAAGTACCTATTAATATTACAGGGAGGAAAACGGCAAGGATATAAACAATGTACAGCTGCCTTCGTATACCGGATTTGCGCAAAAAAGCCAAAAAATTCATGCTTTCTTTTCATCTGCCCTCCCCCCACAGCTGACACCCCAGTCTTTATTTCAACATCTTTGTAAGATATGTTGTCAGCATTTCAAGCCCGGGGACGTTTTCCCCGCCTCTGGGTATAATAATGTCTGCATATTTTTTGGACGGTTCCACAAACTCCTCGTGCATCGGTTTTACTGTCTCACTGTATTGCGCAACAATGGACTCTATGCTCCTGCCACGCTCTATCATGTCTCGCTGGATTCTGCGGATTAACCTTTCATCCGCATCTGTGTCCACATATATTTTTACATCCATCAAGTCCCTGAGCTCACGGTTTTCCAGCACCAGGATTCCCTCAAGGATGATAACCTGCCTCGGCTCCACAATGACTGTCCTGTCTGACCGTGTATGCATACAATAATCATATGTTGGCATCTCTATGTCATACCCCTTTATCAGTCTGCGGACATCCTCTGCCATCCGTTCCGACTCAAAGGCATCCGGATGGTCATAGTTGAGCTTTTCGCGCTCCTCAAACGGCATATCATCATGCGCCTTGTAATAATTATCATGGCTGATTACCGCAATGTCATTTCCAAAATACTCATTCAGCTTCTTAATAATTGTCGTTTTCCCTGAGGCGGAACCTCCCGCCACGCCAAGCACACAGATTTTTCTGTTTCTCTCGTTTTCCTGATTCGACATTGACAGTCTCCCCTCCATACACGCTACCGCTAAATCTCTACCTTCAGTTCCGGCGCCTCCTCGGCTTCCTCCTCAGCCTGTTTCCGGAAATCCTCTATCTGCTCCGGATTCAGTATCGGAAGATCGCCCAGTGACTTGACGCCGAACGTCCTCAGAAATTCTTCTGTAGTACCAAAGAGCAGCGGGCGCCCCGGCGCGTCAAGCCTGCCAAGCTCCTGTATCAGGTTAAATTCCAAAAGACGGTTCACCGCATGGTCACAGCTGACTCCCCGTATCTTTTCCACCTCAAGCCGCGTCACTGGCTGCTTGTACGCGATTATCGAAAGCGTTTCAAGCAGGGTATCCGATAACACATATTTCCTGGGTGCTTTCGCCACCTTTATCAGATACTCGTACAGCTCGGGCTTAGTACACAGCTGCACAGCGTCCTCAAGCTCTACAATATAAATTCCCCTGTCCTGTCTTTTATATTTATCGTTCATTTTGGCAATGATTTCACTGATTTCCTTTTCCGGAATCTCAAGCACATGATTCAGTCTCGACAGCTCCACCGAATCACCCATGGCAAACAGCACTGCCTCTATCACTGCCATTATCCTTTTCTCTTCCATACCAATACTTACCTTTATCTTTTCCTTTATGCCGCAAGACTCGATGTGATGATGATATCCGCAAAAGTCTCCTCCTGTTCAATCGAGATAATCCCCTGCTTCATCATTTCCAGTATCGCCATAAACGTGACAATGACCTCCATCTTGCTTCCCTGTTTTTCCAGAAGACTCCGGAAACTGAATCTCCGGTGGTTCTTGACGTACTCCTCTATATATCCCTGCTTTTCTTCCAGATTAATTTCGTCCTTCTCTATCTTCCCAAACTGGCTTCTGATGGGGTCAATCTTGTCCTCCTGACGCCGCATCACCGCCTTGAATATCTCATGTAACTTTGCCAGATTCACGTCCCCTGCAAGCTCCTCGTAATCTATCGGATACTGGTAGTCCATGACCTCCCTGGGCAGCATGGGCTTTTTAAACCAGCTCTTCGCCGCATCCACCTGCTTGTCCCGAAGCTCCAATGCCATATACTTATACATTTTATATTCGAGGAGCTTCTGTACCAGTTCTGCCCTCGGGTCTTCTTCCTCACCTTGCTCGTTGACTTCCTTTGGAAGAAGCATCCTGCATTTGATGTCAAGAAGCGTCGCCGCCATTACGAGAAACTCGCTCATGACATTCATGTCCTCTGTCTGCATATTCCGGATATAGTCCAGATACTGTTCCGTGATAACCACAATTGGTATGTCATAGATATCTATCTTGTTTTTTTCTATTAAATAAAGCAATAAATCCAATGGTCCCTCAAATACTTCCAGTCTCACAGACAAGCCCATATAAAAACCCCCAAATCCAAGATAAAATAAAAGAAATGGCAATAACTGTATCTTTTTTATTTTACATAGATTTGAAGGAAAATGCAATGCAAACTGTTATTCGCATGTAACATTCAGCCTTCGGCTTCCTGTTACATGCATCAAGCCATGCAAAACCACTTCGTGGTAGCTTGATGTCTCTCTGCCACTACGCTGTCTCACGGACTTTGCAGCAAGCACAAAGTCCTGAGCTGAACTGTCACATTCATATCTTACTTTGGTTTTAACGTTACATCATATAACTCTGCCGGATTAAAAAAGCGGAGCGGTATCGTGTGGGAACCCATGCCGCGCCCCAGCAGCATGACGGAGTTTCCCGATTTGAATACACCTCCGTCATATTTCGGAAATATTTTGTAGGAAGGCGCTATGACACCACCCAGAAACGGCAGCCGCATGATACCTCCGTGAACATGCCCTGACAGCACCAGGTCTGCCCCCCACCGGGCATAATCCTCAAAATAATCAGGGTTGTGCGCTATCAGAATATTGCATCTGCCTTTATCACAGTTCGGAAGAACCTTTTGCAGATATCCTTCCTCTATCTTTCTAATTCTGAAATGTGCAAAATATTTCAAATCCAAATCCAGTCCTGTTACCTTAATATTGTACTCCGGAATATCGGCGGACGCATTCTCAAGCAAAAAAACATTTTTATCCCTTACTCCGGCTTTCAGCCTGTCAAACTTGTCGCCAAATTTATCAGGGCGCTGCCGCAGTTTTGACTCGTGGTTTCCCAGACCATAATATACCCTGTAATCCCTGCCCAGCGCCTTCACCAGCTCGATACCCGGTGTCATGTCCTCACTCGCTTTTGATGTGACAAGGTCGCCTGCCAGTATGATAAAATCCGGATGGATCTTTTTGATGGCATCAATGACCTTGTCATTTTTCTTTCCGTATACTTTATTGTGAAGGTCGGATATCAGCACAAACCTGCACTCCTTTGCCAGTCCCGAAAGTTGGAATTCCTCCTTTACTGTCACAAACCGGTTTCCGTCTATCATCCCGACTGCAAGAAGCGCAGCAGCCACTATGACAATGGCAAGAATACCTATTCCTAATACACTTTGCATCTCAATTGATTCTCCCCCTGCTCCCGCAATGTTTTTTTATATCAGATATTTCATAAATATCTTTTTCAGATAGTCTATATAATATGCCTTTTCCACCGCCTCCGAGGTGATAATGGCGACTTTGCCAATCTCCTTACCGCCAAGGATGTAACTGATATGCCCGACCTCTGCCCCTTTTTTAACAGGCGCCGTGACGGCATCCGAATACTGGTATTTCTTCTCAATCTGGCTAAAATCCGCTCCGTTCGTGTCCAGATAACGAAATGCGCCTTTTGGCTCCACTGCAAGAAATTCCGCCTTGCCGCCCGTCACAGGGACATTGTTTAACGGTTCCCTGTTTTCATCCACATACAGCCTGGTCATGGCAAATCCGTATTCCAGAAGGCTCCTCGCCTCCGCGAACCTGATTTTAAAGTCCGGTGCACCCATAATGACGGCAATCAGGTCAATACCGTCCTTATTAGCCGTCGCACTAAAGCAGTATTTTGCCGCATTCGTGGAACCCGTCTTTAAGCCTGTCGTCCACTGGTACTGTTTGAGCAGCTTGTTGGTGCTGGACAGTGTAAACGGCTTGCTCCCCTGCCTTGTCACATGGGTAATGTCCTCCATCCAGATTTTTGTGTAATTATATATCTGTGGATATCTGGTAATCAGCTCCTTTGACATGATTGCCACATCCCTTGCCGTTGTGTGGTGCGCACTGTCTGAACTGAGACCGCAGCAGTCAAGAAAATGTGTATTTGCCATGCCAAGCTTTGCTGCCTTTTCATTCATCATGTTGACAAATTCCGACTCACTTCCGGCTATATACTCTGCCATCGCCACAGAAGCATCATTCCCGCTTGCCACTGTGATGCATTTGATGAGCGTGTCTACCGTCTGTATCTCTCCTTCCTCAAGGAAAACCTGTGAACCGCCCATTGATTTTGCATAAGCGCTCGTACACACCTCATCCTCAAGCTTTATCCTGCCTTTCTCAAGGGCTTCAAACGTAAGGAGCAGCGTCATAATCTTTGTAATACTTGCCGGGCTGCGTATCTCATCCGGATTTTTTTCAAACAGGACAGTACCTGTTGACGCCTCCATCAATATCGCGGACGGTGATGCCAGCGTCAAAGCCGTGGAGTTCGCCGCACTGCCCTGTGCCGCATCCTCCTCGGCAAAAACCATGCTGCCGCACAGTAACGCAATGCACAATGCAGCTGAAATGATTCGATTTATTCTTTCATATATTTTATTGTGTTTCCTTTGCCTGACACTTTTCATAAAGCAGACCTCATACCTTACTTATTATGAAGTCTATGCCGACTTTTAGCCGTATATGCCTGCTTCAAAATGTCTTTGTCTCACTACAAAGAAAGAATATCGTTTTTCGATATTCTTTCCCAGACATTTTTTCTATTACCTTCCGATTAATCTATGGCAGAATTCCACAAATTCATCCTTCTTTCCGATAAGCTCTTCCCGCATCTCCTCGTCAATTTTAACAGACATAGAAAAGTGATACCCAAAATCCAGTATGCCCATCGCCAGAACCAGCGCAATGGTCTTAAGCCCCCATGCCCTGGGATATCTGTCCACAAAGCGAATCACCTTTTCGAACAGGAATGTAATGATGACCACCGCATACAGTCCCCATGCCAGCGTGCTTTCCAGGCAGACCATTCCCTTGTAATTGCAAAACTTGTCGTTATAGTCCCACCAGACCTCGCCAAAAAGCCGCATCATTAACTTTGCCACGATAAACTCAAACAAGGTGGCAAGCAGCGCACCTACTATGTACAATGCCGCAATGTTATGCGCCAATGGGTGTAATATAATATACCCCAGCGTCGCCCCGACACCATAAATCGGACAGTACGGTCCCGTCATAAACCCCCTGTTGGTAATCTTCTTATTGCACAGCGACATATAGACAGACTCAACCATCCACCCAATAATACTAAATAGGAAAAAGCACGCAACGATATGGTACATATCATATCCTGCCACCTGATACTTTGCCAGCCACATAGAAATTTTTTCCAATAACCTCACTCCTCACGCAAAAATCCTTGGCGAAACAGCCAAGGATTTTGATTCAATTAATAAAAATTAATTATATTTACGTTTTCTAGCTGCTTCTGACTTCTTCTTGCGTTTTACGCTTGGCTTCTCGTAATGCTCTCTTTTACGGATTTCCTGCTGAATTCCGGCTTTAGCGCAACTTCTCTTAAATCTGCGTAAAGCGCTATCCAAAGTCTCGTTTTCTTTAACGATTACATTTG
>CARTDA010000055.1:0-24838 GCA_949066965.1 uncultured Lachnospiraceae bacterium | reverse complement strand
AAAAAGGTAGCGGATTGTCTGTTAAGATAATCGCTACCTAAAGGTAAACAATATTTATTTTCTTATTTCCACCCCATTAAATGATTTTACAATTTTAATGCTCACAAACAGGGCAGAAATTATCTTATTTTTTGCGAATAATATAAATGCCATATAGTCCTAATAACAAATACGTTGATAAACAGCAGACCAATCCTATTGTTGGATATTGATTACTTTTAGAAAAGCAAAAAGGTATACCGCACAAATCCACTATAAAATGTAAAATAATCGGTATCCATAAATTTCGGGTTTTGACATAAACCGCCCCAAAGTAAATTCCTAATGCAGTCGCCCAAACAGCCTTGCATATGATTGTCAAAATCGGTTGTCCAAGTGCGCCAAAAATATGTCCAAACCCAAATAGTGCAGATGATATAATAACTGCAAATAATGCGGCATTATTTCGTATGCCAAACCATTTTTCAATGATATTCTGCAACAATCCTCTCAGATAAATTTCTTCCATTATTGCAACTCCTATGTAATACGCAACCCCCTCTACAATAACTCTATATATTGTTGGTGTATTATTGAATGGTGAAAGTCCTATGTAAAAAGCAACTGCCACTATAAGCGTAGCAACAAGGGAAGGAATACCATATTTCTTCAAGCCATTCGGAATATTTTGAAATTGTAATCCAAAGTTCCACTCTTTTATAATAGTTTTCCTACATACATAACATAAAGCAAAAGCCAATACAAAATTTATCATCAAAGAGAAATAAATCGGTTCAATATCCCTGATTTGTATATTGCAGAATAAAGCCGCAGGTAATGCGGTCATTTCCATAAATGTCATTACTATTGTCAATATAGTAACACTGATTGATATGCGTTTATTTATCATAGTTAATCTCCTTAGCCGCTAATTTATTGATTTGCTCAACGACTTTATTCTACCACAAGAACTATCACGATTCCATTAAATTCTGCTTAATCTCTTTTTGACTTATTCTTTGCAATCATCATCTGTCTTGCCCGTTCCCTCTGCTCTGTGCCGACCGCCCTCGGCTTGCGGTAGCCGACGTGTGCTTTCGGAAAAGAATAGGTCTTAGATACTTCGTCCTGCCCTGTCAGCTTGTATGTGTCGGGGAAGTCGGCAACAGGCGTGTCAAGTTTCCGAATGACCGCTTTATCCATTGTATAGAGGGTGGCGGTCTGTTCTCCTGCATTGTAATTGACAACCGTTTCCTGCTCATATCGTGAAAGTTTCATAATCCCATATCCCCCGTTCCCTTGCTGTGGGTTCTGTGCTTTTTTCCCTCGGCAACTGTCGGCTGTTTCGCCTGTTCCTTTGCTTTGGCTAACCTTGTCTTTATGGAATGGTCACGCTCGGTCAGTTTCCGTCTTTTGGTGGTTGCGGTCAGTTCCGCACGCGTTTTTTCTGACAGGGCATTTAATTTCTTCAATGTGCCGCTTACTATCTGCTTTGTGTTGCTGTCCTTTATCTGCGGAAGAATAGCGGACAGACTGGCACACGTTTCCGCTTTGCTCTGTTCCCCAAACTGATAAATCAGATTGACTTCATCAGCGTTAAAAGGTATCTGAAAATTTGCGCCCTCACATAAACGCTCCACGCCCACGCACTTAGGGAGATTTCTTGTCAGTTCGTAATTATCCCTCGCTGTGATTGTTCCATGATTGTCGGTCTGTCTTACCTCTACTTCACACTGGCTTTTCTGCTCCAAAACAAGCCACTGGTATTTATCGCTTTCTTTGGTAAATACAGTCTGATGCGCATTGGAGTGTGTCTTGCTACGGATATATTTGTCGGTGGTGCTGTAATAGTCCAAAATCTGCTGTTCCTGTTTTTTATTCATGGTCTTTGCCCTCCTATGATATGAATTGATATGATTGATTTCGGTGCTGATATATAATTTTCTTCCGTTAATTGTTGGGAGATTGGATTGCGGAATATTGTTATTGTTTATTTCTCTGCATAGTGGAATAGGAGTTCATTTCATACGGTAATTACCGCATGAAAAAAGACTATAACCGTCACTGTCATAGTCTTTTAAGAATTGAGGAAGTCTCTTTCTTAGTTGTATTTGTTTTGTCACCCCTCCGCACTATCCAACATCGCAGGCGTTCACAACTTCGGAAACGTCGGCGCGGTGCATAAGCTCCTTTAAGGTCTTGAACTGTTTCCACTTGTCGGCGGCGACGGTGTACTGCCATTCCCCCGGCAGAATGGGTAAGCTCTCATATCTCCACTTTTTATACTGCTCCCCGTAGGCGGCAGCGTCCGCAAGCTCCACCAAATGACCGATGAAGTGCTATACCGCTTCCTGCTCCATAGGAGAGGGGTTAGGGGAAAGGATAGGAATGGAGTGGGTACTTTGTAAATCTGTATTTATTTTTTCTTTTGTTGGGAAGTCAGTCCTTTGTATATCTTTATTTAATTGCGTTGGATTTTCCAACGTAGGTTTTTCCAATATTGGTTTTTCCTGCGTTGGATTTTCCAATGTAGGTAAATCCGGCGTAGGTTCTGTATGGGGCTGCTCATAGATCACATAATCGGCTCCCGCAAGCGTCCCTTTTCGTCCCGCTCCCGTGAACGGACGATATACCCGGTCTCAATGCTGTGTGCTGGTGGCTGGGCTGGCAGGGTTGGGGGCGGCATATCAAGGCTCTTTCCCTCAAAAGTAGTAAATTGGTAGTAAATTCAGCTTGAAATCCTGCTTGTATGCCCGTAAATCAAGGCTTTTTTGAGATAATCAACCATTTTTAAGCAAAAAAGGTATTGAAAGGAATAAAATTTCATGCATATTTCTGACTTGTTTAAAATTACATTAATTCTCATGGATTATCTGCACTTTTTTGGCGGCATCCGTTATAATGATACTGGTGGTCGAAAAGGTATATGAATTCGCGGGAATGGAGGATTGAAATGACACTGCAGGAGTGCAATATTTTATTGGTGGATGACGAGCCGGAGCTGTTGACATTGGTGGGAAAGCTTCTGAAAAATGAGGGATACCGGCATGTTCATATGGTGGCAGGCTGCGCTGAGGCGATGTGGTATACGCAGGAGAATGATTACCAGCTTGTGCTTCTGGATATCATGCTGCCGGACGGGGATGGATTTACACTATTTGAACAGATTAAAAAGCTAAAAGGCAGCGGGCTCCCTGTTATCTTTTTGTCCGCGCGGGATGAGGATTACGCGCGGCTGAAAGGGCTGGGACTGGGCGCTGATGATTATATCACGAAGCCTTTTCTGCCGGAGGAGCTGCTGCTTCGGGTAAAGGCGGTTTTAAAGCGGACATACCATATTGACGAAAACATGGGGACGGACAGGATAGGAAGGGCGGTGATTGACTGGGATGCAGGGACAATCAGCGTCGACGGAGAGGATGACACCCTTACGGCAAAGGAATTTGCACTGCTCAAAAAACTGTGTGAAAACCGGGGGAGAATTCTTTCCATCAATGTACTATGTGACACGCTGTGGCCTGACGGAAGCTATGGGTATGAAAACTCCCTGATGGTGCACATCAGGCATTTGCGGGAAAAACTGGAGGACAATCCGTCAAAGCCGGCACATCTGCTGACTGTCAGGGGACTGGGCTATAAGCTGGTGTAAATGATGAGAAGACTGGAAAATTTTTTTAAAATAGTAATGCTGACAATTATGATGATTGGCATAATGCTGGTTGCAGATATACTGATATTGACGTATTTGTCAATAAAGACAGATGATGGTTTCTCGGACTTGTCACCAGAATATATTTCCGGACAGATACAAAAAACAGTCCGGGAAAATGGGGAAGTGCAGTACAGTATTTCACGGCAGGGGACGGAGCGGATTGACAGCTTTGACGGCTTTGCTTTTCTGATGGACGATGCGGGAGATATCATCTGGAGCTACCAGCTGCCGGAGGATGTCCCGGTACACTATACAGTGAAAGAGATCGTACAGTTTACAAGGTTTTACTTAAATGATTATCCGGTTTATGTACGGATTGTGGACGATGGGATTTTTGCAGTCGGGATGCCGAGAAATACTGTCTGGAAGTATCAGCTGTCGTTTCAGATTCGCACTGTGAATATGTTTGCGACGACGCTTCCGGTTCTTTTTTTAATCAATATTATCGTACTGCTGGTGGGACCGTTTTTGATTATAAGGCGCGATGCATGCAGGCGCGAGATGCAGAGGACTTCGTGGATTGCAGGGGTGTCGCATGATATCAGGACGCCGCTTTCGCTGGTAATTGGTTATGCGGATGAACTGCTGCATTCTGCCCACGGCTGTGCCGAGGTACAGGAACGGGCACAGATGATAGAAAATCAGGCAGTCCGTATCAAAACGCTTGTTACAAATCTGAATACCTCCAATAAACTCACATACGGAATGGGTGTCTGGCACCGCGAACAGGTGCTTCTGCCCGCACTGATACGGGAAACGATATGTGACATTGTCAACAGAAACCTTGACGAGAAATATGACATTAGTGTCGCTGTTTCGGACAGCCTTGAGCGGTTTTATGTGAAGGGGGATGCGGAGCTGATGAAACGGCTGGTAGAAAACCTGATAAACAATGCCATCAGCCACAACTTAGCCGGATGCGAAATCAGGGTAAGCCTGATGCAGCTGGAATGCTGTTTTTTCAAAAGAACAGTGTTGGAAATATCGGATAATGGCTGCGGCGTCAGCAGGGAACAGCTCAAAAAATTTAGGACTTCCACAAAGTCGGATAAGCTGCCGGAGCACGGACTCGGCATCCGGCTCGTGCGGCAGATAGCATCATTTCACCACTGGAAAGTGCGGTTTTTTAACAATGCGGACGGAGGATTTGCGTGCAGGGTATATTTCAATCACGCGCTAAAGCAGAAAAGTCAATCGTAAAATCATCATAGATATTTACTTTGATGGTATCATCAAAAGTGTACTGCCGGACATGGATATCCTCCTCAAAGAAATATACAAGGATTGTCTGCTGCTGCGGATTGACAATCCAGTATTCCCGCACACCCGCGTCCATGTACAGGTTCAGCTTTTTTACGTAGTCATGGCTGGAATTACTCGGGGACACAATCTCAATAATCCAGTCAGGGGCGCCAGTGCAGCTATGGAAAACCCCTAAAAGGGCAATTTCTATTAAGACACGCTCCAGGGATGCATGGTATACTGATGTTACTGGAACGAAGTGAACAGCGACATACTGATATAAAAGGAGTGAGGAATGTAGATATGAGTGAAGACAAGGTTGTGCAAAAGGTAGTATCATATATAGAGGAACATATACAGGAGGAGCTTTCGCTGGACAAGATAGCTGCTGCGCTGAATTATTCCAAATTCTATATCGCGCGTACTTTTGCGGAGCAGGCGGGGGTAACCATATATAAGTATATTCAGGGAAGGCGTCTGACACTGGCAGCCGAGAAGCTTGCAAGAACCAGGAAACCCATTGTCGAAATAGCCTACGAGGCGCATTACAATTCGCAGCAGGCTTTCACGCTTGCATTTGGCAGGCTGTACCAATGCACACCGCAGACATATCGCAGAAATGGTATTTTTTACCCGAAGCAGCCCAAAATGCTGCACAGCGGTACTGTGCTGCGTATTAATGTAAAAGGAGGCATGATGGCGGCATGAGTCTGATTCCATATGTAATAGAACAGACCAGCAGGGGGGAGCGGAGCTACGATATATTTTCGCGCCTGCTGTCGGACCGGATAATCTTTCTGGGTGAGGAAGTGAGCGATGCCTCCGCAAGTCTGGTTGTGGCGCAGCTGCTCCATCTGGAAGGGGAAGACCCCGATAAGGACATCCAGCTGTATATCAACAGTCCGGGCGGCTCGGTCACGGCGGGATTTGCAATCTATGATACCATGCAGTATATCAAATGCGACGTATCGACAATCTGCGTCGGGTTTGCGGCAAGCTTCGGCGCGTTCCTGCTGGCAGGCGGGGCAAAGGGAAAACGCTTTGCGCTGTCCAATGCGGAAGTTATGATACACCAGCCAGCAATTCACGGAAGCGGGGTTCAGGGTCAGGCGACAGACATCAAGATTATGTCCGACCACATGCAGAAAAGCAAGCTGCGGCTGAACAGGATTCTCGCTGAGAACACAGGGAAGTCCGTTGAGGAAATCGCGCTTGCGACAGAGCGCGACAATTATCTGTCCGCTGAGGAAGCACTGCAATTTGGGCTGATTGACAAGGTGATTGCGCAGAGAGACTGACGGACAGCCCTTAAAGGGGCTGTCCGCATTCCAAAACAATTACCTCACAGCTTTCCAGCCTTAGCATATGGCTGGATGTATCTGTTTCCTCTGCACCCATATTGGATAAAAGGACATGGGAAATATCGTGTGCCAGCGTCAGCTCGACTGCCTCTCTGCCAAAGTTTGCAGCGACCAATACCTTTTTGTCGGTAGTAGTGCGGTAGTATGCCATCACGGTTTCTGTATGCTCAAATGCCGGGGAAAATGTACCGTATGTAAAGACTTCTTTGTACGCGGGCGACTTGCGCAATGCCACAAGCCTTTGATAATAATGTAGTACGGAAGCTTCATCCTTTTCCTGGCGTTCCACGTTGATTTCCTTATAATTGCCGTTTACCTTCAGCCAGGGCGTGCCTGTCGTGAATCCGGCGTTTTCCTGGCTGTTCCACTGCATGGGTGTCCTTGCATTGTCCCGGCTCATTCTGCTGCAGACTGCCAGGGCTTCCGCGTCGGAGAACCCGGCGTCCCTGGCAATGTGGTACTGGTCCTTCGTGCTGATGTCATCGTATTCCTCGATACTGTTCCACACCGCGTTCTGCATGCCGATTTCTTGCCCCTGGTAGATAAATGGTATGCCGCGCAGCAGGATGTTCACTGTGCCAAGCATTTTCGTTCCGGCGGGTGTCCTTGCGTATTCCGGGAGAAAGCGGGACACGCCCCTTGGCTCGTCATGGTTTTCGATAATATTTGCTTCCATTCCATATTTTTGTATGTCAAGCTGTGCATGGATAATTGTGTCCCGCCACTTCTGAAAGCTGACGGACGGGGCATCATACCACCCGTGTTCTCCGTCGCTCAGACAGTGGGCGCTGAAGTCAAATATGGTGGAGAAGTGTCCGTTCTCCCCGATAAAGTCTGCCAGTTCACCGTCTTTCATATTAAATACTTCGGCGACAGTAAATGCATTATGCTTCTGGAATGTATTCTGTTTCAAGTCTTCTAAGAATTCCCCCACGCCCTCGGCGCTTTCGACCATTTTCCAGCACCCGGCAAGACCGTCCGGGCCATCCGGTTCGAAGTCAGGAAAATCAAGATTTTTCTTAATGTTGATAATGGCATCAATTCGGAATCCAGTCAGTCCTTTTTCCAGCCACCAGTTTATCATCTGGTAAAGCTCCTGTCTCAGTTTGGGATTTTCCCAGTTTAGGTCAGGCTGTTCTTTTGCAAACATATGAAAATAATATTTGTCCGTGCCTGCCACCGGTTCCCAGCAGCTGCCGCCAAAATAAGAACGGTAGTTTGTCGGCGGATTCCCGTCTTTTCCCTGACGGAAATAAAAGTAATCCGCATATTCGCCGTCCGGCTCTGCCAATGCTTTCTGGAACCATTCATGTTTGTCGGAACAGTGGTTGATGACCAAATCCATAATGATATACATATCCCGTTTTTTTGCCTCTGCCAGCAGCTCGTCAAACTCTTCCATGGTTCCAAATTCTTCGGCAATGGCATAGTAATCTGAAATGTCATATCCCTGGTCTACGAATGGGGATTTGTAGATGGGGGAGAGCCAGATAATGTCTATCCCGAGCGCTTTCAGATAATCCAGTTTGGAAAGAATGCCCCGCAGGTCTCCGATACCGTCCCCATTGGTATCCAGAAAGCTTTTGGGATAAATTTGATATGCCACCTTGTCATGCCACCAGTTTTTATTCATGTGAAATGTCCTCCGTAAATTGATATACTGGCGGTCGAAAAGGCTGGCCGCCCGGTATAAATTGATTGCGCTATTTTGCCAGATGTAGTATACTGCTATTATAGAGGGGATTTTTTTATTTATCTTGCAAAATTTTTTCTTTTTTTGACACAAAACTGCGGATTTTGCTGCTGCGCGGCAGGATTTAATGAGAGGTATTTTATGAAGAAACACTATTTTCCTTCCATGGAACAAAAGGAAAACGCAAAACATGGAGAAGCCTTTTTTCCAGTCCAGAAGTATATGACGCGGCTTGCCAGTGATTATCCGTCCGTCACAATCCATTGGCACGAGGAGGCAGAGCTCACGCTGATTACGGGAGGAAGCTGTATTTATCAGATTGATTTTGTGGAATATGAGGTGAAGGAGGGGGACATTTTATTTGTCCCGCCGCTTCTTCTGCATTCCATAGCACGCGGCGCGGGGGAGGATGCGGAGACGTATTCCGAAACGTATGTGTTTCACATGAATTTTCTTGGCGGAAATTCCACAGACATCTGCTCGACGCGCTATCTTACGCCAATTATGAATCAGGAGTTTTCCCTGCCATGCCTGATAACGCCGGAGCATCCTGCCTATGTCTCCCTGCGGAAAATTTTTGGTCAGATTACGTCACTGTATGATGAGGCTGTCACAGGCTACGAGCTTGCACTGAAATCCCTTTTTTTACAGGTGGTTTTTCTGCTCTTGCAGTACCGGGGCGGAAATGCTTCCCCGGGCGCAAGGGTTTCATCTGACAAGCTAAAGCAGGTGCTTGACTATATCGAACTGCACTATGCAGAGCCGATTTCCGTGTCGGACCTGGCGAAGCTATGCTATTTTAGTGACTATCATTTTATGCGCTTTTTTAAAAAGCACATGAGCATGACTTGTGTGGAATATATTAATAACCTCCGGCTGGAAAAGTCGGTGGAGCTGTTCGAGAAAGGAAATACGTCCATTCTGGATGTCTCGCTTTCCGTAGGGTTTCGCAACCTGTCCTATTTTCACAGGGCATTTAAGAAAAAATACCATGTGACGCCGCATTCCTTTATCAAGGAATTAAGTTGAAACCTATACTGACTATGTGGTATGATGGAACGGTAAGAAAATGATAAGAGCGATTCAACTGGCAGTTCTGAAAGGGCTGGCGATAAACGAGGGAAAATAAAGGAGGAATGTTATATGGATAAGAAAGCAATGTACAATTTGACCTACGGACTGTTTATCCTGACTGCAAAGGAGGGTGACAAGGACAACGGCTGTATTGTCAATACCGTATCACAGGTTACGACGGAGCCAAACCGTATCGTGGTGGCGGTGAACAAGAAAAATTACACGCATGACATGATTGTGCGGACAGGTGTATTTAATGTGTCGATTCTGACGGAAAAATCCAAGTTTGACACTTACAAACACTGGGGCTTCCAGAGTGGTGCGGATGTCGACAAGACAGAGACGGTTATTTATCAGCGTGCCGAAAACGGAGTCATTTACATCGCGGAGGAGACCAACGCGTTTTTATCCGCAAAGGTTGTCTCATCCACAGACCTTGGCACACACACCCTCTTCCTCGCGGACGTGACGGACGGTGCCGTATTGTCGGAGGACAGCTCCGTGACATACAGCTATTACCAGAAAAACATCAAGACAGCGCCCGCGGCAGCAGAGAAGAAAAAGGGATTCATCTGTACGGTGTGCGGTTACATCTATGAGGGAGATGTCCTCCCGGACGATTTTGTATGCCCATGGTGCAAGCATCCGGAATCTGACTTCAAACGGATTGAATAAAATTTTCATCAGACGGCGGGCGGGAGTCTGCCGTTTTTGCCGATTATGATGATATATACGCACGACAGATGAAATCTGCCATGAGTATTGCGCCAGCCGCATGCAAAACCACTTTGTTGGTGTCAAAGCCACTACGTTGTTTCACGGACTTTGCAGCACGTGCAAAGTCCTGGGCTAACTGTTACGTCTTTTCAACCGCCAGTATAATTTATGGTTGAGAAAAGACAGGATAAGAGATACAATTTAAATAAAGTGTCATAGGTACAAGGGAGAAGGGAAAAATGTTGGTTTAGATACCTGAAACAGGTGTAATAAAAAAGCACAAATTTGATATAGAAAAAGAAGTGTCTATTATAGCCGATTTCATTTATATGTGTATGTATTCCGCGAATATCACTGTACAATGGTGGGATAGGGTACACTGGCGAGTTTGTGTGCTCGTCAGTGCCATCAATGACTGCGGTTTTTAATTTTGTGGGAATCATATGGCTGTCGGGTTTTTTGTTGTCTGTGGGGAGAACCTGTATAAAAATGCGTAGACTGACAATGTTGTTCAAGGGAAATGTTCCAGTTCAGGATTCGCTGTATCTTGATATATTTGAGGAGTGCAGGAGACAGGCAGGGGTAGTCAATGTGTCACTTAGCCAAAATGACCGTCTTCATTCACCAATAACAGCAGGGATTGTCAGAAAACAGATTATTCTTTCGTTTGGCAGTTATACAGGCACAGAACTTCGTATGATTTACGAACACGAGCTGACGCACATTAAAAACAGGGATATTTTATGGAGAATATTTGCTCTCGTGACTTCGTGGATACACTGGTTCAATCCAATGGTTTATCTGCAGTTAAGCGATTTGGACTGTGTGCAGGAAATGATATGTGATATGAGTATATCGATCGACAATGCGCACTATACGAAAAAAGAGTACGCCGCTTTTTTGGTCAAACTTACAGATCAGGAGACAGTTAATGCATATACACTTGCGTTAACAAGGAATAAAAATCAAACGATAAGGAGGATTCAAAAAATGGTAACTGCAAAAAGATTTGAGAAACCACGGAAATGGCTGATAGGACTGAGTGGCGTATGTCTTGCAGCACTTGCCCTGGTTCCAGCAACGGCGGTGTCCGCAGAGACAGCGAAATTGCAGGAGGACTGGATACGGTCAGAGGAAGTGATGACCATTGCAGAACCACAGGATTTTTCTGACCCATCTATAGAGGAGCATAGGTATGATGGGAATGTGGTGGAGATGGATGGAAGTCATGAGACAGATCTACACTCCTCGACCGTTGATCTGACGCAGACAATCAAAGCGAATACGAGATATCTATATCAGTATAAAAGTAAATCGAAAGGTGAATCTATAAGCATTCTTGCTGATTGTAATGACAGTTCGGTTACATAACGTATAGGTATCAAAAATAAAGAAACAGGAGACATGATATCGGTATCGGGAAGCGGAACGCTGAATCATGAGTTTAAGATTTCCGAGAGCGGGACATATACAGCATTTGTCGAGAATAATAACAATTTTCAAATAAAGGTATCAGGTTTAGCGGTGTATTGATATGCTTTAGAGGGACGTATGTCCCTTTAAACATAAGCATTACAACTATAAAAATAGTTAAAAGGGGCGATAAGTATGAAAACATAAGGACAATATAAAAGGTAATTTGATGGAAAAGTATAAAAGAAAATGAGGTTTGGTATGAGGAAATGTAAAAAAATTATAGCTTTTTTAATTTGTGTAGCGTGTTTTGCTAATTCTGTATTAATGACTTATGCTGCAGAGGAAACTGATTTTGCATCTGATAATGAGATTCGATATGAATTGTCTGAAAAAGAATATCAAGATATTTTGGAGATGGATAAGAGAACAATGCAAAGACATCAGGAATTGCTGTCACAAGGATATGAGTTTGTCAAAGCGGAAGAGATTATCAGTATGGAGAAGAGTTCTCCAACAGGAAAAATTGTTGAATCTACATATAAACAACCTGTAAAAAGGAAGGTAGTTTATTCAAAGGAGGTATTTAATTCAATAGCAAATGCCAATAATGCTATTCAGGTGATACTTGGCGCTGTTACAAAGTATGTATGGGTACCCGTAACATTATTTGGTCTTTCTACCAATATGATATCAGATTATTTTTCAAATGGACGAAATGAAATAATAGTTGACCAGAACTTGCATATAAAGGCGGCATATTATTATGATTCTTCTAAAGATAAGTACTGGTATGGATATGAGGCACAACAACTTGTCGAATCAATTTCTGTTGTATGTGCATTTAATAAATCAAATGGAGATCCATATCATGAGTCAAAAAGCCGGAATTATACCTATAGTTCACCTCATTATTATAATGATGGTTATTTATTCGAAATGGCAGTAAGATACTGGAATAGCAGTAATATAATGGGGGAAACTTATGCCTATCCATCAACTGTCAATATTAATTAAATCATATGAAAAAGTATAGAATTATTGCATTATGGATGGAAAGAATAGCATCTGCCGGAATGATGATTACATTACTGAGTTTATTCCTGTTCCATTGCTCATTTACATATGTCCTTGTTTCAGGTGCATTTTTTGTCATCTTACTGATTGCATCATTTGTCATTTCATTTTTGTTTTGGAGATGTACTAATTGTGCGAAAGGATTTCCAATACGGTATGGGATTGTGGATAAAGGAGAGACATGTCCATACTGCGGGAAAAAAATAGAATAGAATATATTGGAGACCATTCCATTATGAATCTGGATACAAAAAATGCTATGCAAAAACCCTACGAATTGCATAGCATTTTTTACTTTGTTGGATATTAGGTTTTCACTTTTCGGTGTTCAAAAGGTGTGCATCCGTTTCTGCAGGGAACGCGCTCAGGAATTTGGGGACATATCACCAACAAATGTTTCCGCAGATTTGAAAAATGCGTGAAAAACATATAATTGTTCTAACAGTTTTTCAGCAGATGCGGAAAATACATTATACTTTTTCCATACAATGGTCAGACTGCTTCTAATACAGGAGAAAGGGAGCGTAAGCAGAGATCGTGATGTTGTCACATTGTTGTATTTTCATGAAAAAATGGTATGATGAAGTCACAGACTTAGAGAGGAATGTGCTTTCCTGCTGGCATCGATTAATGCGGTCATTCTCTTGAATGTGATGATGCATTAAACACATTGTAAAAGATGTGATGTTTTTTTGTCCCAGAGCCGGTACCCAGGTGGGACAGACAGATAACGTATGGAACCGTCTGCCAGAACCGGGAATGACAACAGGATACTTACCATACAGTGCCCATTGAGATAATTGGATCCGTTATGCACAGCGTGGTCAAAGAACCTTGAGCAGAGCTCGAATTTTTCACCTTCCTTTTCCACCATGGTGTCATCAATGGACAGGAAGAGCGGCTGTAGATCCAGCTGGCATGGCACTGCCTTTAAAGCTTTAGATAGTGTCGCATCCCTCCAGGATTCATGATCCAGCCTGTGTGTCTGGAAGTTTTGAAAGTACATGCCTGTGTGCAAAACGTGCAGAACGGAAGATATCCAGTGCCAGTATGGAAACAATGATGAGGAACAGGTTCCTGGAAGTAGGTTTTGTCGCATTCGAAAAATATTCATTAAAATAAGATTTCAGTCTGTCCGGGACAGAATTTTTCATGTATAATAAGCGGTAGATACAAACGCATCTTCTTTCTTATGTTTTTTGTTTGAACGCTTAAATTACACAATAAAAAGATGGGTTTGTATTTTTATTTTCGTAAAAAGTTGTAAACTGATGGAATGGAGAATAGTGTGAAAAATGAATTTTTCACACGCAAATTTGTGCCTGTGGCTCAAAGTCTGCAGGCTGTGGAAAGGGCATGGTTATCAAGATGAAAATAGTAGATATGCACTGCGACACGATTTCCGAGATATGGGAGAGCAAAAAGACCGATAGTCCGCAGCAGCTTTCCCATAATAATCTACATATGGATATCCAGAAGATGCGGCAGGCGGGGTATCTGATTCAGAATTTTGCCATGTATGTTGACCTGAAAAAGGGGCTTGACCCATTCCTTTATGTGCAGGAATTAATGGATGTATTTTATGATGAGATGGAGAAAAATAAAAATGACATACGCGTCATAAAAACGTATGACGAAATTCTTGAAAACGAAAAGGACGGAAAGATGTCTGCCCTGATGACAATAGAGGAAGGGGGATGCTGTAAGGGACAGATTGCGCATCTTGAGAAACTGTATCAGCTGGGGGCACGGATGATGACGCTTACATGGAATTACCCGAATGAGCTTGCATCGCCCAATCTGTTTCTGGAAGAAGCGCCGGAAGTCTTGGGCGCGGAGGCAGGTACACAAAAAGGCTTCCCAATGTTTGACGGCTCTAAGGGGCTGACTGAAAAAGGGTTTCTTTTTATAGAGCGGATGCAGGAGCTGGGGATGATTGTCGATGTGTCACACCTGTCCGACAGGGGTTTTTGGGATATTGTAAGGAACACCAAAAAGCCCTTTGTCGCGAGCCATTCCAATGCGCGTGCCCTGTGCGGCCATGCCAGAAACCTGACGGATGATATGATAAGGGCAATAGCGGACAGGGGCGGTGTCATTGGACTAAATTATTATGGATGCTTTTTAAATGAAACGAATGACAGCCATTCTACTGTGTCACGGATGGCGGCACATGCGCGTCATATGATTAACGTGGGCGGACACGAGTGCCTTGGGCTTGGCTCTGATTTCGACGGCATTGGCGGTGAGCTAGACATACAGGACTGTTCCCAGGTACATAAGCTTGCGGAGGAGCTTGAGCGGCAGCATTTTTCACGAGAAGTAATTGACGACATCCTGTACCGCAACGTGATGCGGGTCTATAGGGAACTTTTGTGAGAAATATTATATCTGGATTGCTGCGGCAATCAACAGCATAATTGCCGGAACAATATATTTTCGGGGGTGGTGCCATAGGTCGCTCTCGGTTTTCCAGTCACGAATCGGAAAAAACCATTCCAACAGTACGGATAAAATTGCGCTTTGCAGGGCAAAGAAAACAGCGGTTACAATCATCAAAGCAGTAATACTGTTTCGCCATCCACAAAGAAAAATGGCATTTGCAATCATATTGCAGACAAAGATAAACAGGCAATATGGGATGCAAAACGCTTTCTTCTGGCCGGGTAAAAAGCGAACTGCCTGCTCGAAATCCGGGTCGCAGGATAGCAGAATGCAGACAGGGGTATTTATGGACAAAATCGCAAAGCCAATCGGAACGACAAACAGGTTTTCCATTTTCCCCAGAAAGTACGGCAATATGAGAGCCACACACCACATAACAGCAGTATTCATCAGGTAATTTTTATGACAGCCCAGATACCTGAAAAGGTACCGCCATACAGCGAAGTGCCTATGCTGTTTCACGCGGTAATTTTTTCGCTCCTTCTGGGAACAAAAGATGTATCCGTCTGTTCGTTGTAAGTGTATGGCAGCAAATATGCTGCTGACAATTAAGGGCGGCAGAATCCATACTATATTTCCGAATAGCAGAATGCCTGCAACTATTGTAACCGCCCAAGGAATACCCACATACCAGTATTTTTTAAAGGAATAGATAGCAGCAGCCATAAGGATTGCATTTATGGTGCAAACTGCACTTCCCCCAATTTCTATGGGCTTCCAGTCGGAAACCGCAAGTAAGACTACGAACAGTATTATTGTCTTTGTAAAAATCGTGTAAGCTCCCAAGGCAGCAACATAGGAATAAACAAAATTCCGGTTATCAAACGGAAGCATGAGCATATTCTGCATTCTGGCGGCATTCTCTTCCGTACAAAGGGTCTGCCACATCACACCGGCAGTAAGGGCGCTTAACATGAGGTATCGAATAAACGGTGCGATTTGTATTTTCCAGTCTGTGATATGCAAGCCCCAGAACACAATCAAACAGAAGAAAATGCTGCGCTGCAGTCTTTCATATTTTGCTCCAAACAGATTTTTGGCAAAAGCCTTAAATGTCATTTTCATAACACAGTGCCTCCCGGATGTCTGCGGCATTCATTTGCCCATGTTCAAATGTCTGCCTGATTTTTCCGTTTTCCAGAACGAATACTCGGTCACAGGTTAAAGTAATGCTCTCCAAAATGTGAGAAGAAAACAGGACTGTTCCATGTTCCTTATAACCGGCAATTTTCTGGTACAAATATTCAGTGCTTTGAAAATCCAGTCCATTGACCGGCTCATCAAGGAAAAGCAAACTTGGCTTTAATGCAAAAGCAGTAATCAGGAATGCCTTTTTCCGGTTGCCTGTCGACAGGTCTTTTAACAGAATATCTGTATAATCCCCAAAATGAAATCCTTGTACCAGCTCTGATATGTCGGGGATATCCTTTTTGTAAGCAGAGAACACATAAGATAGATATTCCCGGAATGTAAAATACGGAAAAGAATTATCCTCTGCAAACACAGTGTAACGACACCGCTTGAACGCCTGTTTCCTTGGGCTTACAGGCTTACCAGAAAGCAGGATGCCCTCAGAGCGAAAGGTAGGGAGCAGACCGGACAGTGTTTTCATAAATGTTGTTTTTCCGGCGCCATTCAGCCCGATTAGCCCTGCTGTTTCCTGTTCGGCTAATTCCAGGGAAAAATCTGCGAGCGCCATTTTCCCTTTCCCATACCATGCATTTAAATTTTTGACTGTCAGAACAGCTGTGCCCATTTTATCTGCCTCCCTTGTAGTCTTTCTTCCATGTTGTGTAGGAAGAATACAGGAATACACCGCCTAAAATAACATAGAGGGAACTCATTTCCAAGTTACCGGACACGCCGCTTATGATAGCCGCTGCCAGCCAAATCAGCCCCATTATTCCACGAATCAGTACATGACGCATAATTGTTACCTCCTCCGCATGTTCTTTGTTTTGCTGTATCTGTATCATAACCGAAAAAAGAACCTTGTGCGGAAGTGTCCACAATCGGTAGGTTTTTGTCCATAAGGCGCGTTTCTATTGTAATCCGGATATACATTGATAGGACAGCGTGGCAACAGCCCGGAATATGTTATCTGTGTAAGAAGTCTGTACCATACCGTCGTACTTTTCAGCGGCGGTCTGTGCGCTTTTCAGCCCCCAGCCATGCAAACCATTTTTTTCCTTTGAGGTTATGAAAGCACCGTCCCCGAAAACAGGGGGATTGCAAAAGCTGTTCTCCACTTTTATGACCAGCATTTGGTTGATACGGCGTATTGTAAGATGGACAAACCGTTCCTCTTTTTCCGGTATCTGCTGCGCCGCTTCCAGCGCATTATCCAGGAGATTTCCCAATACGGCACATAAATCGGCGCTTCGTAGATTTGTATGGTGTGGAAATTCAACCTGTGCCTGATACTGTATGCCGCGTTCTTTTGCCGTTATCGCTTTACTGTTGATGATATAATCCACTGTTTCATCGCCCGTCCATACGGTTTCGGTCATTTCCAGTACCGGGGCCTGGAGCTCGTCAAGATACTGCATGGCAGTCTCCGGCTTTGAATGAGAAAGAAGCTGCTGCAAAATTCCAATATGGTTATGAAAATCATGGAATAGTTTTGCGTTGACTGCATAGGCATTGTTCAGGGTTGTGTAGTCGCGTTCCAATAGCTCCGCCTGCTCTGCTTTTAGCCTTGCAAGCTCTTTCTCAGCCTCGTATTGCCGGTTCATGTGAAATGTCAGGACGGACATCATTAAAACAACGGCTAAAATTGTCCACATATCCAGCGTGTCGTCCGCAATGGGAAGGATTGTCTGCTGTGACAAGGTGATAACTGCGATAAAGGCGAAAACGACAATGACTGACATAAAACGGAACGCATCTTTGCCTGTCATATTGGGCTTTTTACTGATGTACAGTGCGCTGGCTATCAGCAGTGCGTGAAACAGCCAGACAGAAATCTGCCCGCAGGCTGTGCTGTAATCAGGAAATACGGATAAACGGAATATCACACCGAACCATGCCGCAACAAGAAACTGACACAAAGAAACCGCAATCTCATAGAAAACGCTCACAAAGAGGCTCATTCTGGCAGAAGCGCCTTGAAAATGGTTGGCGCAGACGGCAATCCAGAGTATTTCTAAGACCATGCGATAGTAGTCGGGTAACCCTGCTATGGACAATAGCGCTGAAATTACAACAATGCCGGAAGCGGCTGTTATGATACGGTTCCTGCCTGGCTTTCTGGCTGCCAGCAGCCGATGAATAAGAAACATGCCTGCAATCGTCCTCACACATGCGGCAGCAATGTTTGAAAAGATAATAAGCCAGCTTGTCATATATGCATCCCCCAATAATGGTTAATCTGTTCCTTGACTTCCTGCAGGTGAGAGCGGCTTATGGGAAGGGATTCCCCATTTTTTAACACCGCCATGCCGTCTTTAATCTGCATAATCTGTATCATATTTGCGATACATCCCCGGTCAATAAATATAAACTCATCTGCTCCCAGTTCCGAGTAAACCTGCTGCAGACTTTTCCTTACCTTGGATATTCCGCCGGCGGCGGTAATGCTTGCATTTTTTCCATCCCGCTCAATGTAGTAAATTTCACGATATGGAATTTTCTCAAGGCGGCTGTTTGTCTGGATAATATAGTTTTTTCCATCCTCGAGCGCAATCAGTTTTATTGCGTCCTGTATGGCAGCAGGAAGCCGTTTCTCCATATCGCTTTTGGGGACATACCGGAAAACGGACAGCTCAAAGGCGTCTATGGCATATTCGATATGAGAAGTAATAAAAATGATTTTCACGTTCGGCAGATACGGCTTGATTTTCTCCGCAATTTCCATGCCGGTGCTTCCCGGCATTTCGATGTCCAGCAAAATCAAATCAAAGAAGAATTTGTCTTCGGCAATATCGTAAAGCAGATTATCACTGGTGGTATAGGCTTCTACTTTTCCAATGCTGCCGCAGTTTTTCAGGCAATTTTCCGTAATCTCTGTATGGCTTTCTACAGCTGCCTTATCATCATCACAAATTGCTATGTGCAACATAGTCTCACCTCACTTACAGGGGGTCTGCATGAGCATTATTTCATGGTACTTTGCATCATGCGTCAATGCATCCCGGTTTTTATAGTCAAAGAGAATGTACGCCGGTGTTTCCAATTTCGCAGGACAGTCAGCAGAATGCTCCGCCCAGACGGAATAGGAAAACCGTTCGATATGTGTCATACGCGAAATCTGTACAGCCGTATAGCCGTCATACCCTTTCAGAAATTGCGGAGCCTGCTCCTCGCCTTCGTAAAAAAGGCGTACTTTGTCCCGGTTAAGCCTGTTTTCGGACGAGAAGGCAGGCCGGCTTTTCAGGTTTTCGCGCAGATAGAGGTCGAAGGTTAGCAGCTCGGCAAACAGTGCACGCCTGTCTGGGGCGACAGTACAGGCAAAATCAAGCAGCACCTGATAACGGTAGTTCCTTGCGGGCGTGCTGGTAAAAAATCCGTTTGTGCGGTAGTATCCGGCGAGGGCTTCATACATGCGGAATGGCGAGGGAAAATGCTGTGCCAGCACAGGGAGCGTGTGCGTAAACTGGCTGGAATTATAGTAAAGCTCCACCATTTCCTCAATTCCTTTTAATTTTATCAGGTCGTCATAGCCAAGCCACCTGGTATACAGCACTTCATAAGGGGGTCTTGCACTATATACAATGCCATATTCGCCGGCGCGCTGCTCCATCGGGGAACCTTTCAGCACCTTTAGGAAGCCAAGCTGCAGCTGGTCAGGCATCATTGCATACACTGTGTCGAAGGAATCCGCGAAGCTGTCATAATCCTCATAGGGAAGCCCGGCAATCAGGTCAAGGTGCTGGTGGATATTTCGGAAGCTGCGGATGGCAGTTACTGTATTGCAAAGCGCGTTGATATCCATGTGGCGGTTGATGGACTTTAATGTTTTTTCGTTTGCGGACTGCACGCCGATTTCAAGCTGGATAAGCCCCGGCCGCATGCCGCGCATCACCGCAAGCTGTTCGTCTGTCAACAGGTCTGCCGCAATTTCAAAGTGAAAATTTGTGACACCATTGTCATTTTCTGCCAGGTAGTTCCAGATGGCAAGCGCGTGTTTTGGATTGCAGTTAAAGGTGCGGTCGATAAATTTTACCTGTGGCACCTTATTGTCGAGAAAATATTGTAATTCCGATTTTACAATGTCGATATCGCGCAGGCGCACTTTTTTGTCAATGGAGGAAAGGCAGTAGGCGCACTGGAACGGACAGCCGCGCTGTGATTCGTAGTAGAGGATACGGTTCTGGAACGCAGCGGGGATTTGGCTGGCGCTGCATTCTGGGAGGCTTTGGGCTGCGCTGGCAGAATCCGGGGCATCTGCGGCAGGGCAGGGCGCGGGTGGACTGTACAGAAAGGGCAGGCGGTTGATATCTAAAAGTCCGCGCTCCCCGGTAAAGCCTTCCTTGCAGACAATTCCCCGGATATCTGCTACAGGCTTGTTATTCTCCCAGTAACAGCGCAGCAATTCCAGCAATGTCTCCTCGCCCTCGCCGACCATGATGCCGGCAAGCTGGGGAAAGTCGTGTATCAGCCTGCCGGCATGAAAAGAAACCTCCGGACCGCCGAGCCAGAGCGCGGTATCCGGCAGAAGCTTTGGAAGCTCTGCCAGCAGCTCCTGGACAACCGTCCAGTTCCAGATATAGCACGAAAAGGCTGCGACCTGTGGTCTTAGGAGATAGATGTCGGCAAGTATGACACCCACGGGCTGGTTGATGGTGTACTCCGCAATCTCAAGGGAACAGCCGCCGGGGCGGGCAGGATAATATTTGTCTGCATAGGCTTTCAGGCTGTAGACTGCCGGATTGGAGTGGATGTATTTGGCATTGATTCCGATTAACAGGACTTTGCTGATTTTGGGCTGGTTCATATGAAAGGCTCCTTTGTGGGATATTATTTTTAACATGGCTTTATTATAGCAGAAAGAAATGAAATTTGATACTGTTTTGAGAGGTGACAAGCACACGCGGGTATTGGATTTAAGATGCTGTTGCGTGTATTAGCAGCGGGGGTGTGCTTGTCTGTTATAATGATACTATGGGGATAGAATATTTTTCCTGACTTGAAATGCTGTAAAATTTACATTATCGCTTATTTCATCCTCCTGTTCTTTGCACTGAAAATGCTGATTGATGAGGAGCTCAATGCATATCTCGCGGCAGAGGACATGGAATCTTCTGCCATGGAAGAAAATGATACACGTATCACAAATTGCAGGCGGAAGCAGAACGAGCTTTTTCGGATAGAGCAGTATGCCGACATGGCATTGCAGTATATACGGCTGGGGGGCGGAGACGAACGATTTTGTGTTTGAGAATGTGATGGACCGATATACACGCCACAGGATATCATGGCAGGACAGATAAAAAATGGCTGGGTTTTGTGATTGACCAGCTTTTGTCGAACGCCGTCAAATACACAAGGCAGGGCGGTGTCACGATTCGCGTATGCCGCACAGGACAGCCTGGCAGCCATGAAAATACCGGGGATGGGGAGAAAACGGCAGGAGGCGTGCGGATTGTGATAGGGGACACAGGAATCGGCATCCGCGCCGAGAACCTTCCGAGGGTCTGTGAGAAGGGCTATACCGGTTACAATGGACACGCTGACAAGTATTCTACAGGGATAGGGCTTTATCTGTGCAGGGCGATACTTGACAAGCTGGGACATTTGTTTTCTATTACATCGGAGCAGGGCAAAGGGACGAAGGCGGAGCTTATAATAGTTTAGCCCGGAAAGCGATGATAAGGTTGAAATGTATAGGCTTTACAGTGTTTCCATAAGCTGTTATAATAAAAATGTAACAATCAGTGCAATTTAAAAGAAAGACAGGTGATTATATGTCATTGGAAGAACAAAAAGAAGTAGCAATCAATAGATATGTGGATTTAATGAGAATCAAAGCACATGAGACAGGCGAAAATAAAGAATTGGAATATCAGATTAAAGTTGCAAAAGTAAAGCTGGCGAGTTTTGGGATTGATTATTCAGAGCTTGAGTTCTGAATAATCAATCAATAAAAAATGATGCAACCTTACAACAATGTAAGAAATAAAAGTACGTAAAAGCCTTGTTTTATGCGGTTTTCAAAGGTTGGATTAACTGAATTTACACCATTTATACACCAATTATTAAAGAGCCTTAATATGATATGAATTAAATAATTAGGACATCAGCATAAGTCCTTTATCAGTTGTAGAAATATGATTGATAAAGGGCTTATTTTGGTGCCTTAAAATAAAATAACAACTTAATACTAAAAAATGCGGAGGCTACACAATGGAGATAATCAACTTTGAAGATGCAAAAGCAAGAAAGCAATCAAAAACAAGGAAACGGTCAAAAGTTAAAACTCAATCAAAACAACACGTTACAAAGCATTTACCAGAGACAGATGATCGCATATCAGAACTACAGAGGCAATACCGGGAGTACGCCCAGTTTTGTAACCAATGGTATTATGATCATGTAATCGGGCAGGATAAAGATGGGAAATGGATATATAAAGATCTATAAAATTATACTTGGTGCAAGCCTTATATATTCTATGCAAAATAAGAGTATATGGGGCTTGTTTAGTGTATGCATATAAATTTCTATCATCAATACTAAATACGCTCTATAAGCCTCACAGTGAGTCACAGAGGTATTCCAGAATCACTATACCATTCAATTTATCATTATCAAGAATTAACTATCAATCATTAATCACCAACCATCAAATCGACACAAAATCACACGCAACATAAAAACTGTATTTCATTGACACAGGAACCAATCAATTCAAATTAACCCACCCAACCAATTTCAAGGAGGACAAATACACATGTACGGTAGAGTGACAAAATATTTCACAGTATCGGAGTGATTACAATGCAGGGAACTTAGCTGTAATTGAAAAACCAGACAAACAATTAAATAGTACAACCAAAAAGAAAAAGACCAAAAAACACATTTCATCCAAACACAACTCATGTAACGCAGATAAGATAATCAGACCGGACAAACAATTTAAGAAGTTCATCAAAAAATTTATGGAAGAAAAGGAGACACACATATGTCAGTAAACAAAAAAGAATTTGCAGACAGAATGGCAGAAAAAGGCGGCATAAAAAAGAAAGACGCTATGAAGGGATTAGAACTGTTCATTGAAACGCTTATGGACTGCATGAGCAACAATGAAAGAGTAATGATTAAGGGATTTGGCAGATTTGAAATGAGAACAGCAAAAGAGAAAATAGGCAGGAATCCACAAACTGGGCAGCAATGTATCATACCAGAACATGAGAAGATAAAATTTGTTGCAAGTGAGGGACTTGCAGAGAGAATCAGAGAAAGGTAAAGAAATAACATATATGGAATTAAAAGACAGAATCGTAATAATCAGTGAAAAGAATATGGACAGTATTAATACTTTATATGGTAAATGTACTACAGATGAATTAGAACGGATTGTAAACAACATGATTGATAATGCAGTTGTAGAGATTAATGAGGATAGGAGCAGGTTACATATGGAAAAGATGATTAATTGCAGAGAATGTGAGTATATGAAAGAGTTTGATTATGGGAACAGAATTTATTATTGTGACCATGAAGATAGGACAGATGAGATGGGAAAATTGGGTGTTGGTGATGTACCAAGGATATGTCCTGAATGGTGTCCATTGAGATATAAGATTGATGACAGCTCTGCTGCCAAATGAAAAATCTGACTCCATAAAAGTGTGGAGTGAAATTTTAAAATATAGGAGTGTATCATATGAGGTTTAAAGATTTAGAATGGAAAGATGTTGTATCAGATAATGTGATTGTAAGTAGTCATTGCATGATTAATTTATGCGGCGTGATAAAAATTGAATTTCAGATTAATTATGATCCAAAAGACAATCAATATTATCTATATGCATTTGGTAAAGGGAGTATCAGGAGATTACAGCCTGAAAAATGCGGTTCAATAGAATCGGCTAGGAATGTTGCATATAGGATATATTCAAATGAGATGGAGAAGATAAGGAAAGCGATTGATTATCTGGTGGCTACATAGAAAAAATATTGAGAATGACTGAACACGAAATTAGGCAGAGTGAATTTAACGACTACTATTTCGTGGTGGTTGATGATTTCTATGTGAAAATGTTGCACTTAAAGGATTTGCGGATATAAACGGCCAAGGGGCATAAAAGTTTTATGTCCCATAGCATTAAGGGCTGAATGAAATGTTCAGTCCTTTATGGAGCAGAAGAAATATTTTATCTGCCAATAGAACAAAAAGAGAAAATTGATAGAAGAAATGTAGAAGTATTTATTGTAGAGGATATTTTGTTGAAAAAGAACATTGAGAACTACATATATAGATTTCCCCGCAAGCGGTGAAATTTTGTCGGTTTTGTTTTGGGATTCCAATTTTGTCTGTTTGAGATGCACACATAAAGAAGTACATTATATGTAGTTCTCAATCAGACAAATTTGGAAAGGTAAAAATCAGACTTTTTGAGCGGTAGCGAAAAACTTTATATGTAATTCTTGTGTACAAAAACAGATTGAAAGGGAGAAAAATCAATGTATACACAAAAAGGAAAGAAGTATGTTTATTCAGTTATTCAGGCAAACGAATTTATTCAGAGAGGATATAGATGCTTGGAGACAGGATTTAATTCAAAACAGAGGAAGTATTATTGGGTATTTGATTATAACGAAGTGCAGCCATACTATGAGACAAGTGACCGCTATGCAAATAAATAAAAGAAGGGTTAGAGATGACAGAGTTAGAGTTAAACAAAGAATATACATATCCACAGATTTGTGAAACTGTTGGATGGAAACAAACTACAGGTGATTCGAAAATGGCACAGATCAGAGAAATTGAAGATGCTAACGAATACTACCATCCTATAAATAAGAAAACACATAAACCAAAAAAGTCATATGTATTTACTAAGAAACTTCGTGATCTTGTGGAGCCATCAAGAGAAAATAACGGAGGTGCACATAATACAAAGAATATCCAGTCAATGATTGATTACCTACAGGCAAAGTTTGATCTTGATGATAACTGGT
>CARTDA010000054.1:0-26433 GCA_949066965.1 uncultured Lachnospiraceae bacterium | reverse complement strand
TTGATTTTCCGCTTCCACTTTTACCAACAATAGCATACTTCTTACCTTTCTCAAAGGTCAATGTCAGATTGTCCAACGAGAAGTTTTCGCTGATTTTTTGATTAACATGATCCAGACAGATTTCTTGTATATTTTCATCAATAGTCTTTTTATAATCATTTTCACTTTCCTGTTCCAGTAAAGCTGTCAATTCCGCTTTTATCTTTTCCATTGCCTTTAACTGAATCATTCCATTGGCAATCGTCTTACATGGTATTAAAACGAAATTCATCATATTCGTGATTGCTACTACTTCGCCAATCGTGATTCTCCCTGTCATAACAAAGAACATACAACTCGCCAAAACAATCAGAAAAGCCCCATTATTTACAAAAGAGGCTAGCGCTTGTGCCCAATATAGCGTCTTAGATGCATATTCATTTTTTCTGCATACGAAATCGCTTAGCTTTTCCTGTTTTCCTAAAATCTGTTTTCCTGCATCAAAGGTTCTTATGACCTTATGACCTCCTAAATCGCTTTTTATCCCATCTAGATAAACCTCAAGAGCTTCTGTATACTCTTTTGTTGAGGAAGCGATTTTCTTTTTCAATATGTTCGGAACCCCAAACTGTACAATGCTGACTGTGGCTACAATCAATAGAATAAATGGTTCTACCCAAAGTAAGTAGATGACAGCAACAACCAAAAAGACAAATTGCATAATCATGCCATATACATTGTTGACTCCGCTATCCAATATGATTTTTATATCTGTAGTAAATTTTGAAAGATAATATGCCAGCCCCTTTTTATCAAATTGATTGGCAGAAATATAAAACAGCTGATGCATCAATTGATTGCGCAGATCCTTCTCAATATTCCGCACAACCATTGCCTGACTTTTCTTGCTTGTCCACTCAAAGATAAATATTCCTATGCTAAAAATAATGGCGATAAGGCATTTTTTCAACAACTCCCTATAATTTGAAGAATCAATCAAAAGCTGCATCATATAGGAACGTAAGGGAGCCATGATACCAACAATAACCACCGGAATCAGACTGAGCAAAAACTTGTATCTGTTTTTTTTATAAATTCTTTTTATCATTGTCCTTCTCCTTCAATTTATCAACTCAATTGTACCATACCAACGCACTGTACTCTAGAGCGTGTTTGAAAAATCATTCCCGCCATATTATGGCATGACATTTGACGGAAAGCATTTTTCAAACACGCTCTAGCAAATTTTAAGGAAACGACTGAGTGAGGTGAGTCTCCTCATGGTTATTTTTTACTATTATGCAAGTCGTATATTTTGTTAAAAAGTGCCTTTGAGAATTTGTGGAAAATAGTGATATAATAAAATCTATAAGGAAAGGAGATTCGGGGATTATTTTGACCGATTTATGAATTTTGATGAAGGAGTGATAAAAAATGTTTCATTGTGGGGATTATGTTGCGTATGGAAGTGCAGGGGTATGCAAAATTATTGCAATCGGAAAAATAGATTTTGCGGATAATCCAAAAAAAGTCTATTATACGCTAGGCTCACCTTACATAAAAAGTGATACAAAAATCTATGTTCCGGTTGATGCTTGTAATTCCATGCGGCTTACTATTACAGCGGAAGAAGCGCTTAGCTGCCTGAATAAGCTGCCGGAGATAGAGGTTAAAGTTACGCGTAATGTCAAAACCAACTTACTTGAAATGCATTATCATGAAATGCTTGCCACGCATGAACTGACAGAGTATTTAAAATTGTTTAAGGAACTCTATCTAAAAGAAAAAATTTGTGAAAAGACAGGAAAGAAACAGGGACAGGCGGATTTGAGGTATCAGGACAAGGTTGAGAAGCTGCTGAGCGAAGAGTTTGCGATAGCATTACATATAACGCCGGATGAGGCGAAGGAAAAACTATATAAGGCAATAGATCCGACATATGCCGAATGTGTTGGAGTGTAACAGTAAATGAATATATAAAGGCAGGTAGATGATTATGAAAAGAATAAAGGCAGCATGCATTACACAGACATTGCATTTTTCGTTAAAGGAAGATGTCGGGCATGATTATGCAGCGAAATGCGTAAGTCAAGATGTAAAGAATTATAAAGACCAACTGAACAGGAGCAAGACGAAATACAAGATTCTTTCGGAGGAGACACAGGCTGATGGTTCGGTTATGATTGAGATTAAGAAACAGTATAATACATCTCCGGTGGGACATTATTTGGATTAGCGGGATTGATAGGCGCAGTTCCTGCTGATATATTCCTCTGGGCGCCGTGTGCATGAAACAAACGCGCAGTTATCGTGAAGACAACTGCGCGTTTTTACTGGGGAAAATTACAGGCTTCAAATTCCAAGGTGCGAAATGAGTGAATATAACGAGTCATGAGGAGTTGACAAAAAAATTCTGATATCTTGAAACCAAACGGCAATATCTGACGTCTAATGACCGTAAAGCAAATAAAGAGCGCTTGTACTTGCCTTACAATCATACGCGCGTAGGAGAAAGTGAATGAAAAGTATTGAAACAAAGTTTTATGTAAAGAAGGCGCAGAGGCATGATAAAGATGCATTTACCGAACTGATGCAGTTCTATATGAAAGACATGTATAGGACTGCCATTGCAATTCTGATGAATGAAGAAGATGCAGCAGATGCTCTTCAGGATACGATTCTCACTTGTTGGGAAAAGTTATATACACTTAAGAAACCTGAGTTCTTTAAGACATGGATGACAAGGATACTTATAAATCACTGCTATGATATTATAAGGGATAATGCAGTTTACAAAAATACGGAATCTTATGAGGAACCGTCAAAGTGTGATGAATACAATCTTGAACTGAAGGAGGCATATGCTTCCATTGACGAGCGGTACCGACTGCCTATGGAATTGTACTATAGTCAGGGATTCAAGATGAGAGAAATCGCGGAAATGTTGTCAGTGCCATTAAATACCATCAAGACGAGGATTTCAAGAGGAAGGAAAGAACTGGAAGAGTATTATCACTAGGAGGATAGAGATGTCAACGAAGAAGAATGTATTTTCTGAAGAAGTAGAATTGTCGGAAATTGTGTTGGAAAAAACGAATCAAGCCTTTGAGATGATTCAGCAGGAGGATATTGTTCATATGGGAAAAACAAATACAAAAGGAAAACGGATATACAAAATGCAGGCTGCAGCGGTTGCAGGCATCTGTATATTGGCAGTCAGCAGCATCAGTGTCATTGCTGCAATCCACCATTACTGGGGAAGGGGAATGAACGGAAATATTCAGGCATCTGATGCACAGCAGCAGGAACTGACAGAACAGAACATCGCAAAGGTGTATCGGGAAGAGCCGGATAGTTCTTCACTGGCAGTGACAGACAATGGTATTACGGTAAAACCGGACACGGTTGTTGTGGATGAGCGGTTTGCATATATGTCATTCAGCATTTCCGGCTATCATGTGGAGGAAGGGACAGAACCGGGATTTGGCATGGTAACTGTGTATCAGGGGGATAATCCGGAGGATGAAAGTGCATGGGTTAATATGTACGGAAGCATGTATGACGGAATTATCCCTGATGAAAACGGCTCACCCGTATATGAAGACGGAAGCCCTCTTGAATCTGACGAGAATGGACGTCTTATCAGTCATTATACAGACAGCAATGGGGATATGGAATATATCATTCAGGCAAGTGTTGTGAATGAGAACGATTCCCTTCTTGGCAAGACGATTCATGTCAATTTCCAAAATCTGGGAACCCGTTCAAGGGGGGCGTTTACCCCGGCGGTGGAAGGAAACTGGGATTTTGCGATAACGCTTCCTGATGTAAGCTCCTCCCGGACGATTACGGTCGGACAGAAAGTGGGGGGAACAGGTTTCACGCTGGAAACCATCGACATCTCCCCTATTTCCATGAAAGCAAACTATTCCGTTGAGGAAGCCCCTGAAGGACATGAAGATGATCTTGGAATTCCTGAAGTCAGAGGAGTTGTCCTGAAGGATGGGACAAGACTCCCTTACCTGACGGACGGCGGCAGTATGGGATATACGGACAGCAGCAGGAAAAATGCCTGTCATATGGCAGGGTATGACCGCGTTATTGATGTTGATGAAGTGGCGGCGTTGATTGTCTGGACTTCATATGAAAATGAAAAGGTTGAGATACCGATTTCAAAATAACAGCATAAAGGCGCATGGAATCGTAATGAAACCATGCGCCTTTTTCCTTACCCGATAGTAGTATTTCATATTATGGATCGGCAAAGTCAAAGGTAATCCTCAGTGTTTTGATTTGCCCCAGCGTTTCGTTATCAACGACTGTGGCTGCATCTGTGGCAGAGCCAAACATTCTAAGCCTGGAGAGCTCCAGGGCTGTTAAATCCTTGCGGACGTCTTCGGAAGCACCCTGCGCCATTTCGGCTTCAGGAGCCGTGGGGATGTTTTCTGCCGATTCTGTAGATGGGGATAGTGACAATGACATCAATACACAATTTTTTGGATAATCTTTGCAGTAAAAAATTCATGTGGGCTTTTGGCTTTTTCCAAATAATGATTTACAGATGCCTTTCAAGATAGTATACTTATAGCAACTGTGCTGCGAACTTATATTGTATAAAAGTGGCAGAGAAAAGTGATATAACAGAGTGGAGGAATCATGAAAAAAGAAAAAAACAGAAATTCATTTTCAGGCTCGATTGGTTTTGTGCTGACGGCGGCGGGCAGTGCGGTCGGGCTGGGCAATATCTGGCGGTTTCCGTATCTGGCGGCAAAGGACGGCGGCGGACTGTTTCTGGTGATTTACCTGATACTGGCGCTCACGTTTGGATTTACGCTGCTCACGACAGAGATTGCGATTGGGAGAAAGACAAAACAGAGCCCTTTGACCGCATATTCAAAATTAAGCGCCAAATGGGGATTCCTCGGTGTGTTCGCGTGCCTTGTGCCGGTGATTATCATGCCATATTACTGTGTGATTGGCGGATGGGTGGTAAAGTATTTTCTTGCGTATCTGACTGGCGGCGGGGCTGCTGCGGCAGAGGATGGCTATTTTACCGGATTTATCACCGGGTCATGGCAGCCGATTATCCTGCTGACAGTTTTCCTGATGATGGTGGCTTTTATCGTATTCCGCGGAATCAATAAGGGCATCGAGTCGTCCTCAAAGGTGCTGATGCCGTTATTGCTGCTGCTGGTTGTCGGCATTGCGTTCTTTTCACTGACGATTCACTATGAGGATGAATCAGGCGTGGTGAGAACCGGTATGGAGGGATTTGGGATTTATGTGGTTCCTGATCTGAGTGGCATGACGGCAAAAGGCTTTTTTACGGTTCTTCTCGACGCGATGGGGCAGCTGTTTTTCAGTCTCAGTGTGGCGATGGGCATTATGGTTGCGTATGGCTCCTATGTTAAGGATGATGCCAACCTGGTGAAATCCATTAATCAGATTGAGATATTTGACACGGCAGTGGCGTTTCTGGCGGGTGTCATGATTATCCCTGCGGTGTACACGTTTATGGGCAGGGAAGGCATGGCTGCGTCGGGCCCGAGCCTGATGTTCGTGTCTTTGCCGAAGGTCTTTGCCTCGATGGGCAGGATTGGCAATCTTGTGGGATGCCTGTTCTTTGCGATGGTGCTGTTTGCGGCGATTACGAGTGCCGTGTCGGTTATGGAGGCGGTCGTTTCGAGTTTTATGGACAAGTTCCATATGACGCGCGCGAAAGCGGCGGCTGTCGAGACGGTCATTGCAATTGTCGGCGGCGTGATTGTGTGCCTTGGGTACAACAGGCTGTATTTTGAAATCAAACTGCCAAATGGGGCGGTCGCACAGATTCTGGACATTATGGATTACATCAGCAACAATCTGCTGATGCCGCTGGTTGCAATTGGAACATGTATTCTGATTGGCTGGGTACTGAAGCCGAAAGCGGTGATTGACGAGGTGGAGAAGGGGGGTAGCAGATTTGGCAGAAAGCGGCTGTATGTTGTGATGATACAGTATATTGCACCGATATTACTGGTGATTTTACTGTTAAAGTCGGTAGGTATTCTGACAATTATATAAAATGAAGGGGCTGCCGGGAAATGATTGCATTTTCCGGCAGCCCCTTTTCTATATATTCTATTTTTCTGTGCTGATTGTGTATAAGATTTTTCAGGCTGCAGTCATACTTTAATCGCATTTTACCATATTCCTTTTTGGATGGCAAATAATTGTGGGGATTGTTTTTCTTCAATGCTCATATTTTAGATTTTGGGACATATATTGAGGTATGGACTAGTTTGCTGTCTGGCTTCCATCCAGGCGTTGCATCGAAAAAGGGGGAATACACAATGGTGTCGGATAAGCGGATTCTGCAGTTTTTTCCACAGGGACTTAGAAGCGGCTGGGAAAGAAGCGGGGTGGACTTTGAAAAAGTACAGGAAATCAGGCTGCGCGTCAACCAGCCGGTGCGGGTGCTGTCCGGCAGGGAATACAGACTGGCGCTGATATATGGTGAGCGGGAGATGGATGAAATATTCCGCTATCTGTGCCATGACTCCGTTTATGCCTACGAGGAGGAACGCAGACAGGGATATCTTATGGTCGAGGGCGGCCACCGGATTGGAATCACCGGGGAACTCACGGCTGCGGAAAACGGACGATTCATTGCCAAATATATCCGTTATATGAATATCAGGCTGGCGCACGAACATAAAAGGATTGCAGACAGAATCATCAGGCATCTCTATTCAAGGGAAAAGACACCATTGAATACGCTGATAATTTCACCGCCGGGAGTTGGTAAGACAACCCTGCTAAGGGACATCATCCGCCTGTTGTCAAATGGAATGGATGGGTACGCGGGATGCAATGTAGGCGTTGTGGATGAGAGAGGTGAGATTGCAGGCGCCTATCGGGGAAGCGCCATGCTTGACTGCGGCGAGCGCACAGATGTGATTACGGGAGGCGATAAGCAGCAGGGAATTTCCATACTGATCCGGACGTTTGCGCCAAGGGTGATAGCCATCGATGAGATTGGGAAATGCACGGATGCGCAGGCAATTCTTCATGCAGGCGTGAGCGGGTGCAGCATCGTGTCGACAGTGCATGGAAGCTCACTGGAAGATATCAGACATAAGGGCGAAATGGAGAAGATATTGAAATTAAAGCTGATTGATAGGTTTGTCGTATTGTCGGCAGATGAGAATATGGACAGGTATTTTGAAATTTATGACAAGGAGGGGAACACAATATGTGGCAAAAGCTTATTGCGGGCGCCTGCGTAATGACAGGCGCGCTTGGATTTGGTTGGTCTCTTTGCGGTGAAATGAACAGGGACATACAGCATTTGAAAATGCAAAAACAGATACTAGTGTATATGATGGGAGAAATCACATATTTACACAGGCCGATGGAAGAAATCTTTGACATGGTATCGGAGAAGGCTGGGCAGCCGTATGACGCTTTTTTCCAAAAGGTTTCACAAAGAATGAAAGAGCGGGATGGAATGACGCTGCTTCTCATATGGAATGAGATGGTTCAGGATATGAAGATGAGAACAAATGTTTCCCATACAGGAATGGGGTATCTGGAAAAGATGGGGAATTGTTTTGCGTATGAGGGCGGGCAGCTGCAGGTGGAGGCGCTTGGGCTTTTCGAGATGGAGCTCGATAATGAAATAGACAGGCTTAAAACAAAGAAGGATGAGAACAGCAGGCTGATAAAGGCACTCAGCACGCTTACTGGGATATTGTGTATCATATTATTTTTATAAGAATATGTGGAAATGGGGATGAAGATGGAAGTCAGTCTGATATTTAAGATAGCAGCAGTTGGTATATTGATAACGATTCTGGGACAGGTATTAAAACATAGCGGCAGGGAGGAGCACGCATTTCTGATTAGTCTTGCCGGGCTGGTGCTGGTGCTTTCATGGATTGTTCCGTACATATATCAGCTTTTTCAGATGATACAGGATTTGTTTGCACTGTGAAGCAATGCATATGGGAAGGGAAGGTGTAGGAGATGCTTGAAATCTGTGTACTTGCCCTCGCGGGACTTTTCGCGTCAATTATATTGAAGAAAGACAAGCCGGAATATGCGACACTGATTATTATTCTTGTCAGCTTTTTTATCGCGATAAGGGTAATCGGCGTGCTTGGGAAGGCAGTGGAGGAGTTGAGGAACTGGGAGTCGATTCTCGGCGGAAATGCCGCATACATATCCTTGCTGCTAAAGCTTATCGGCATCACGTATATCTGTGAATTTGCCGCAAATCTGTGCAAGGATTCGGGACATTCGGCACTGAGCAGCCATATTGAGCTGTTCGGAAAAATTGCCATTATGGTTGCGGGGTTTCCTGTAATCAGAATCATGATAAACATGCTTGAGGGAATGATGAGATGAGTCAGGACATAAGTTTGTGGCAGGAGGTGGACATACTTCCTGATTTAAGCATACTCGATAAACTGCTGCGCGAGCTGCTTCCAGGGCAGAATACAAATTCCATGGACTTCATAGAGGATGTATTGAAGGGAAACTGGGTGCTGGATCCAGGTTTGTTCTGGCGGTATATCGCAAATTCTGTAACAAGTGTTATCGATGGATGGAAACGACTTTTTGTATCCGTGCTGGTTTTGTTTATACTGGTGGCGCTTGTGAGTAACCTGATGTCTGCCCTGAAAAATGAGGGGGCGGCAAAGGCAGCGAGGACGTTTTTTATCATATGCCAGCTGGTGGTGCTTATCGACGCATTCCACAGCGTGCTTGGGATTGTGAATGATGCGATGGAACAGATGATTGAATTTCTCAAGCTGATGATACCGGCGTATATGATATGTATTGCCGCGGCGGGCTCCGGACTGACGGCGCTGATATTTTACAAGCTGCTTTTAGGGTTTCTGTGCCTGATAGAAGGAATTATGGCAGCATCGCTGACGACAGTGGTTGAGGGATACGTCATGCTTGGCGTAGTGGAGAGCATATGGGGGGAAGAACGGTTTAAGGGACTTATGGAGCTGATGAAAAAGGGCATACAGTGGGTGCTGAAAATGATGGTTGTGCTGATATCGGGAAGCAGTATCCTGCAAGTGATAATAACACCCGTAATTGATAAGGCAAACAATACGGTCATTCAGAAAACGGCAGGGGCAATCCCGGGAATCGGCGATATTGTCGAGTCTGTGTCAAGTGTGACACTGGCATCCGCAATTGCGGTAAAAAACAGTCTCGGCGTACTGATACTCGTAGTGATTGTGCTGCTGATAGCGGCTCCGGTTCTGAAAGCGTTTATGATACTCCTTATTATCAAGGTGAGCGGGGCCCTGGGAAGCATCTGTGGAGAAAAGCAAATGATGAAGTGCATTGAGTACATATCGGAGGCAGGGTTTATGCTTCTCCGGATATTAATAACAGTCACTACTTTATTTTTTGTGACAATAGCAGCTGTTACGAATGCAACGAGCTAAAGTGGTTTGAAAAAGGAGGGGCTATGGAAGAACTGGCAATGGAAGTCCGGCGGCTGGTATATACAGTCATATGTTTTCAGTGTCTGATTCAGCTGACGGAAGGGAGCGCTTACCAAAAGTATTTAAAGCTCTTTTCCTATCTGCTGACAATGTGTATCTGCTGTAATGTAGTGTTTTCATTCGTGGGGCAGGTCGAGAAAGGGTTTTTTGAGGCGGATGCGCTGTATGCGAAATGGGAGAAGGAGTGGAGGGAGATGACGAGGACAGACGACATCCGGCAGGGGGAGGCGTACTATGAACAGAGACTCTGGGAGGACAAAATTATAGGGGGAGCACAGGCAGAGTACGATAGCAGAGGCGGAGGTGAAGAGAATGGCGGGGAAATTCGCGAACAGGCTTCGGATGTTCCTGAACGGGGGGAGTGAAGGAAATGGCAGACCGACAAAGGAGACCATGCTGATTGTTTTTCTGAGTGGAATTTTAATCTTTGTGATTATGCTGCCTACCAATAAAAGTAACAGTGGTTATTCAAAGAAAAAAAGTCAGGGTACAGAAAGCACGATAAGCACTGGCAATATGGAAAACCTACAGCAGGAGAATGGTGGAAACAGCGGATCAGCTGCAGAACAATATCGCAAAGGGCTTGAAAAGGAGCTGGAGGAGTTCCTGTCAAGCGTCGCAGGAGTTGGGGACGTGAAAGTATTGATTTATATGAAGAGCTCACAGGAATATGTTGTGGAGAAGGATATTCCGACCTCAAGTTCGACAAGCGGGGAGAGCAGTGAATTAAGGAAAGAAGAGGCAACGGTATATACCAGAAACGCGGACGGGAACGAGGTGCCTTTTATATCACAGACAAAAAGTCCGGAAATTGACGGTGTGGTTGTGGCGGCAAAAGGCGCTGCCGACGAAGGGATACGGCTTCAGATTGTAAAGCTTGTGATGGCGCTGTACGGGGTGGAGGCAAACAAGGTTGAAGTGCTGCGGATGGAATAATTGATAAATTTTTAAAGTAGGAAGTCTAAGAAAAGGGTGTGCGGAATATGATAGAAGTAGCAAAGAGAAACAATAGGAAGGATATGGTTTGGTGAAAAAAATATTAAGAAAGAACCAGATTATGATTACGGCACTGGCAGTCATGATAGCAGTAGCAGGCTATCTGAATTTTGCCGGAACGAAAATTGGAGAAGAGGACTTCATATCTGTGGATGGGAGCAGCAGTGAGCTTACATATGAGATATCGGATGAAGATATGTATGCCATATCGCTGAGGGAAGATACGGATGGGACGATTAAGGACTATGCAGCTGCTACAGGAACAGAGGGCGACATTCCGAGTCTCGACACGGATGATGTGACAGTCACGGACAATTATTTAAGCAATGGCATGGATGTCACGTCAGACAGTGCACTGACTGCCGATGCAGACGGAACGGAGCTTCAGGCATCAGATGAGGCGGCGGACGGTACGGATACTGCGCTTGCATCCAATACAGATGAATCAGGAGCCACGGTCATCGAGCAGGAGATACCGGGCGAGGCAGTGTTTACAAGTGCGTCAGGTGTATCGACCCTTGCAGGTGCGAAGCTCTTAAAAGAGCAGACCAGGGCACAGAATAAGGAATCGCTTATGGAAATCATCCAGAGCGAGGAGCTGACGGAGGATGCGAAAAGGGATGCGGTCAACAGCATGATTACACTGACAGAAACAGCCCAGAAGGAGTCTGATGCCCAGATGCTTCTTGAGGCAAAAGGATTTACGCAGACAGTGGTAAGCATCAGCGGCGATTCGGCAGATGTCATGGTGGAGGCTGCGAGCCTGACGGAAGCCCAGACGGCGCAGATTATAGATATCGTGCAGCGCAAAACAGCTGTGTCAGCGGAGAACATCATCATAACAGTATCAGGCGCTGAATAAGGTGATTTTAAGTATTGTTAGGTAATAAAGAAAAATGTGGAATTCAGAGGATAAATATGGTATACTAAACTACATATCGCAAACTGCCTGGATAACATGTGTTATGCAGGTGGGATGCGCGGATGGGAACATGCATACAAGATGCGGAGGCCTGTGTAAGGCATGGGAAGCATAGGCTTCCGCATTTATAAATGCACATGGGCATCCAGATGAAAGTATCAGCAGGCTGACGGATGCCCGGCGTGCAATGATTTGTGAATAGATGGAGGAGATACAAGTGAGTACAATTGCGGAGGAAATCAATAAGCGGAGGACATTTGCCATCATATCGCACCCGGATGCAGGCAAGACGACGCTGACAGAAAAATTTTTGTTATACGGAGGCGCTATCAACCTTGCCGGAAGCGTAAAGGGCAAGGCGACGGCACGGCATGCAGTTTCTGACTGGATGGAAATAGAAAAGGAGAGAGGTATCTCGGTTACATCTTCAGTCTTACAGTTTAACTACGATGGTTACTGCATCAATATTCTCGACACGCCAGGGCATCAGGACTTTTCCGAGGACACCTACAGGACACTGATGGCAGCGGATTCGGCAGTCATGGTGATTGATGCATCAAAAGGCGTGGAGGCGCAGACAAGGAAGCTTTTTAAGGTATGTGGAATGAGGGGCATACCCATTTTTACGTTTATCAACAAGATGGACAGGGATGCCAATGACACATTTGAGCTGCTTGATGAAATCGAGAAAGAACTCGGGATTGCCACCTGTCCTGTAAACTGGCCAATCGGTTCCGGAAAGCGTTTTAAGGGAGTCTATGACAGACATGGAAACCATGTACTTACATTTTCCGATACGCAGAAGGGGACAAGGGAAGGGGAGACCACCATTATTCCGATGGATGACGAGGCGCTTTTGCTTGCAAATATCGGCGACGAGGCGTTATCCACACTGCGTGACGAGATAGAGCTGCTCGACGGGGCAAGCGCAGAATTTGACATTGAAGAAGTGCGGAGAGGAAAGCTGACACCCGTATTTTTCGGTTCCGCACTCACGAATTTCGGCGTGGAAGTCTTTTTACAGAATTTTCTGAAGATGGCGACAACGCCGCTGCCGAGAATTTCACAGGGAGAGGACATCGACCCTGTCGGCAATGATTTTTCGGCGTTTGTATTCAAGATACAGGCGAACATGAACAAGGCGCACCGCGACAGGATTGCGTTTATGCGCATCTGCTCCGGAAAATTTGATGCCGGAGAGGAAGTTAAGCATGTGCAGGGCGGGAAAGTAATGCGTCTCTCCCAGCCGCAGCAGATTATGGCGGATGAGAGAAAAATACTCAATGAGGCGTATGCCGGAGATATTATCGGCGTGTTTGACCCTGGTATTTTTTCAATCGGGGATACAGTCTGTGCCCCTAAGAATAACATTTGTTATGACGGGATTCCGACGTTTGCACCGGAGCATTTCGCGCGTGTGAGGCAGATTGACACGATGAAACGCAAGCAGTTTATCAAGGGCGTCAACCAGATTGCACAGGAGGGTGCGATTCAGATTTTTCAGGAGTTCAATACAGGAATGGAGGAAATCATTGTAGGTGTCGTCGGCGTGCTGCAGTTTGACGTATTGAAGTACCGTCTGGAAAACGAGTACAATGTTGAGATAAAGCTGGAACCGCTTCCATACGAATATATCCGCTGGATTGAAAACAAGGACGAGGTGAATCTGGACAAGCTCTCAGGCACCTCGGACATGAAAAAGATTCAGGATTTGAAAGGGAATCCGCTGCTGCTGTTTATCAACCAGTGGAGTATTGGCATGACAATTGACAGAAATAAAGGGCTTGTGCTTTCAGAATTTGGCAGGAATTAGGAGATAAGAGACGGTTAATGAAAAAAAGGACAGTGTTGTGGGCTGCCCTTGCAGCAGGCGTGTTTTTGCTTGTGCAGGGCTGTACCTATCAGGATGATTTGCCATATCTTACGCAGGAGGAAACACGTGAGTATGAACCGGAACAGCCAAAAGAGCCAGAAAAAGAGACGGAATCGGAAATGCCTTCCGGAACAGAGGAAGATACGGAACAGATAACAGAAGTATCAGAGCTATATTATTCCTATCACTGCCTGGATGAGACACAGAAAAAGATTTATCTTGAGATACTGGATGCGCTCGCAAACATGAAAAAAGACGCCCCGCTGTCAATCATGGACAAGTCCGGCGTAGACCTTATTTTTGCCTGTGTGATGAATGACCACCCGGAACTTTTTTATGTGGAGGGCTATCAGTATACAGAATACACACTTGGAAATGTAACGACAGGTGTGACATTCAGCGGGACGTATTCCATGAGCAGCGAGGAGGCAGAACAGGCAAAAATCGCAATCGAACAGAAAATTGCAGAATGCTTCCGGCAGATTCCGCTGAACGAGGATGAGTACAGTACTGTCAAATACCTGTATGAATGGCTGATTGACAGCACGGAATATGATAAGACTGCTGAAAACAATCAAAATATCTGTTCTGTTTTCCTGCAGGGCAGGTCAGTCTGTCAGGGATATGCGAAAGCAATGCAGTACATGCTGCAAAAGGCAGGCATGCAATGCCTGCTGGTGACAGGATTTACAAACGGAGAGCGCCATGGCTGGAATCTGGTGCGGGTAAACGGCGAATATTATTATCTGGATCCTACATGGGGCGACGCGTCCTATGCATCTGGAAACACCGCGGACAATAGGACGGAGGAAGTCCCTTCTATTAATTATGATTATTTTCTGGTGACTACGGATGAGATTACAAGAACACATTCGCTGGAGAAAGTGGTCGAGCTTCCTTTGTGCACGGCAGCACAGGACAACTATTATGTGCGTGAGGGGCTGTATTTTGACAGTTACGATGAAACACGCCTTGCGCTTGTCTTAGGAAGTGATGCAGCAAAGTCAGCGGGATATGTGACACTCAAGTGCAGTAGTGACAGCTATCCCGCCATGGTACAGTCCCTGATTGACGAACAGAAAATATTCGATTTCATTGACAGGCAGGGCGGGAGCATTGCCTATACTTCCAATGAAACACTGCGCACAATCAGCTTCTGGAATCTGTCAGATAGCAGTCATACAGAGATATCTTAGACCATTGCTGAATGGAATGGAAAAATTGGGAAAAGATATGGATAACGTAAAAAACTTTATGCTTTGCAAAGTTTCCGTGTTTTGATATAATGAGAGTTAAGTATAAAATACAGGAGGTTGAAACCATGGAAAAAGAAACAGATAGGGGTGGCTGCTCACTCAACAACGAGGAGTTCGGAACAGTAAAGATTGCGAATGATGTAGTCGCCATGATAGCGGGACTTGCGGCTACGGAAGTCGACGGCGTGGGCGCAATGGTCGGAAATATCACGAACGAGCTGATGGGCAGGGTCGGCATGAAAAAACAGACAAAAGGCGTGAAGATTGATATTCTCGATGGAAATGTGTCCGTGGAGCTTGCAGTGACGCTTGAGTACGGTTACAATATTCCGACCACATGCAATAAAGTCCAGGAAAAGGTAAAGAGTGCAATCGAGACGATGACTGGATTTAAGGTTTCTGATGTAAATATCAGGATTGTAGGGATTAAGATGGCATTAGACAAATAAAAGGATAAGACAAATGAGCAGACGAGAGCTTAGGGAACAGATATTTAAATTCATATTCAGGGCAGAGTTTTATGACACAGAGGAACTGCAGGAGCAGGAGCAGCTATTCTTTGAGACCTTTGCGATGGAAGAACAGGAGATAAAGGACGAGGATGCGCAGTACATCTCCGCGAAAAGCAATAAAATTATTGAGAAACTGGATGAGCTGGACGGGATGATTAATCAGCGGGCAAAGGGCTGGACGACACAGCGAATGGCAAAAGTCGATCTCACGATTCTGCGGCTTGCAGTCTATGAGATTGTCTTTGATGATGATGTTCCCACAGGAGTTGCCATCAACGAGGCAGTGGAGCTTGCCAAGCGGTTTGGGCAGGAAGAGTCCTCCGGGTTTATCAACGGAGTGCTTGCAAAATTTGCGAAATAATGGAGGCTGTTTGTGAAGCAGAATGTCTATACCGTTGCCCAGATAAATGCATATATTAAAAATATGTTTACACAGGATTATATGCTGCGATTTGTTTTGGTGAAAGGGGAAGTGAGCAACTGTAAGTACCATTCATCAGGGCATATCTACTTTACATTGAAGGATGCAAAGGGCGTTATCGCCTGTGTCATGTTTGCCGGCAGCCGCACCGGACTTTCCTTCAGACTGGAGGAAGGGCAGATGGTCGTGGTTGGCGGTACGATTGACGTATATGAAAGGGATGGGAAATACCAGCTCTATGCCAGGCAGATAACGCTTGACGGGGCCGGGCTTTTGTATGAGAAGTTTGACCGCCTGAAACATGAGCTGGAGGAAATGGGAATGTTTGCACCGGAGTACAAGCAGCCCATTCCAAAATATATTAAAACCCTGGGTGTTGTGACAGCCCCCACAGGTGCGGCAGTGCGTGATATCATCAATATTGCGACAAGAAGAAACCCCTACGTACAGATTATTCTGTATCCTGCAGTTGTGCAGGGAGACCAGGCAGTCGCCAGCATCGTGAACGGCATCCGCGCATTGGAGCAGATTGGTGTCGACGTGATGATTGTCGGCAGGGGCGGTGGCTCCATAGAAGACTTGTGGGCTTTTAACGAGGAGGCGGTTGCGCAGGCAGTATTTGATTCGCCCATACCCATTATATCGGCAGTCGGTCATGAGACGGACACGACAATTATTGATTTTGTTGCGGATTTGAGGGCGCCGACACCTTCCGCGGCAGCGGAGCTTGCGGTGTATGATTTTTGGCAGCTGATGGACAGGCTTACAGTGTACCGCACGACCCTGAACCATGCGATACAGGTACAGGTTGGGAGGTATGCAAACAGACTTGAAAATCTGCGCCTGAAGGTGAAATATTTAAGCCCCGCAAACCAGATACAGCAGAAACGCACTTACTGCATGGATTTGGAGGGAAAGCTGAACAGAACCATCAGCGATGCGCTCACCCGGAAGAAGCATGAAATGGCGCTTTGCGCGGAAAAATTAAAGGGCTTATCACCGCTTGAAAAGCTAAGCCAGGGCTATGCATATGTGGAAGATACAAATCACAGGGTCATCAATGACGTGAATCGTGTGAAAGAGGATGAATTGATACAGATTTATATAAAAAACGGAACCATACAGGCAAGGGTTTCTAAAATCGAGGAGGTTTGGTATGGCGAAGGAGTTGACACTGGAACAGATATTTGAGAAGCTTGAGGGCACGATAGGAAAACTGGAACAGGAGGACATTCCGCTTGAGGAATCTTTTAAATTGTATAAGGAGGGCATGAAGCTTGTCAAGTCCTGCAATGACAGGATTGACAAGGTTGAGAAGGAAGTCCTCAAATTAAATGAAAATGGTGAATTGGATGAATTTTGATAATGTATGGAACGAAAAAGTGAAAGAGACTGAGGAAATACTCGAAGCGTTCCTTCCGGCGGAGGAAGGATGGGCTAAGACCGTGATGCAGGCAATGAACTACAGTGTGAATGCAGGCGGTAAGCGGCTGCGTCCGATGCTGATGGCAGAAACCTACCGGCTTTTTGGCGGCATGGGAAAGGTCATAGAACCGTTCATGGCAGCGATTGAGATGATTCACACCTATTCTCTTGTGCATGACGACCTTCCGGCAATGGATAATGACGAATACCGCAGGGGCAGAAAGACCACATGGGTCGTGTATGGGGATGCCATGGCTGTCCTTGCAGGAGACGGACTGTTAAACCTTGCATTTGAGACGGCACTGAAAAGTTTTGAAATTTCTGAAAGCGATATAAAGAGAAATGCAAGAGCTCTCGCAATACTTGCGAACAAGGCAGGTATCTATGGAATGATTGGCGGACAGACTGCCGATATCGAGGCGGAAAATCTGGGCAGCAAAGTGACGGAGGAACATTTGCTTTATATCCATGAGCATAAGACGGCGGCACTGATACAGGCAGCCATGATGATAGGCGCAGTGCTTGCCGGAGCGGATGCGCAGCAGACTGCTTTGGTAGAAAGGGCGGCATATGAAATCGGCGTGGCATTTCAGATACAGGACGACATTCTTGACGTGACAAGCACCCTTGAGACACTCGGAAAACCTGTTGGGAGCGATGAGAAAAACAATAAAACTACATATGTGACCCTGAAAGGGATAGAGGAAGCTTCCAGAGAACAGCGGGAGATGTCAAATCATGCCATAGAACAGCTGGAATCCCTAGAAGAAAAGGGATTTCGGAATGAATTTCTGATGGAACTGATACGCAGTCTGATTACGCGTATCAAATAACACTGCGTATCGGTTATACTGGCGGTCGAAAAGGCTGACCGCTCAGTATAATGTGATGCACACAGCCGCATAAGGAAATATGCCGCTTCGCGGCTGCGGCTGGCGCAATACTCACGGCAGATTTCATCTGTCGTGAGTATAACATAGTGTTTTGCTGTTGGTGACACGGAGGACAAGTGCACTATGATACTGGAAACAATAGAAAAAGAAAATGATATCAAAAATGTGGCGCCGGAAAACCTGAATCTGCTTGCGGAGGAGATACGGGAGTTCCTGATTCGGAAAATAAGTGTCACGGGGGGACACCTGGGCTCGAATCTCGGTGCCGTGGAGCTTACCATGGCGCTGCATTTAAGCCTGAACCTTCCAAAAGACAAAATCGTGTGGGATGTCGGGCACCAGTCCTATACGCACAAACTGCTTACGGGCAGAAAATCTGGATTTGAGAGCCTTAGAAAATATGGCGGCATGAGTGGATTTCCCAAGAGAAAGGAAAGTGCGTGCGACTGCTTTGACACAGGTCACAGCTCTACGTCCATATCGGCAGGCCTGGGGCTTGTAAAGGCGCGGGATCTCAGAAACGAGGACCACACAATTATTTCCGTCATTGGGGACGGATCCCTTACGGGCGGAATGGCATACGAGGCGCTGAACAATGCCGCACGCATCAAGAAAAACTTTATTATCGTGCTCAATGACAACAATATGTCCATCTCGGAAAATGTAGGCGGCATGTCAAAGTACCTGAACAATATCCGCACGGCGGACAAGTACCTTGACATGAAGGAAGGCATCTACAACTCGCTGATGGAGTCGAAGCTGGGCGAGCCGATTGTCTCCAGCATCCGCAGGGCGAAAAGCTCCGTGAAGCAGCTTGTCATTCCGGGCATGTTTTTTGAGGATATGGGCATTACCTACCTGGGACCCGTGGACGGACACAATATCAATGCGATGCTGAAAGTGTTCCGCGAGGCAAAGCGCTGCAAGTCCGCAGTGCTGGTTCATGTCCTGACACAGAAGGGAAAAGGCTTTGCGCCAGCGGAAAAGCACCCGGCAAGGTTTCACGGCGCAGAGCCGTTTAACATAGAAACAGGCCTGCCGCTTACGCCAAAGACAAAGTCGAGCTACACGGATGTATTCTCCACGGTGATGTGCAAGCTGGGGGACAGATGTGAGGATATCGTGGCAATCACTGCGGCAATGCCTGACGGCACAGGACTCAAAAGGTTCCGCAATATGTATCCGGAGCGCTTTTTTGATGTCGGCATCGCTGAGGAGCATGCCGTGACCTTTGCGGCAGGGCTGGCTGCGGGAGGCATGAAGCCAGTCGTTGCCATCTATTCTTCTTTTTTGCAGAGGGCTTATGATCAGATTCTGCATGACGTCTGCATACAGAATCTGCCAGTGGTGTTTGCCATAGACCGGGCAGGGCTTGTGGGAAGCGACGGGGAGACACATCAGGGAATCTTTGACTTGTCTTACCTGTCATCCATACCCAATATGCACATCATGGCACCCAAGAACAAGTGGGAGCTTTCCGACATGCTGAAATTCGCTGTCTCCTTTGCGGGACCCATCGCGCTGCGGTATCCGAGAGGAGAGGCGTATGACGGGCTGCGCGAATACCGGGAGCCGATTCGGTTCGGAAAGGCAGAGTGGATTTATCATGAGAAGGATATAGCGCTTATTGCCGTCGGAAGCATGGTCAAGACAGCGCTCAAAGTTAGGGAAGAACTGATTGCGAAAGGATTTGCGTGCAGCATTGCCAATGCGCGGTTTGTGAAGCCGGTTGACACGGAAATGCTTGACGAGGCGGCGCGCAGCCACAGGCTTATCGTGACGCTGGAGGAAAATGTTGCAAGCGGGGGATTTGGTGAGAAGGTGCGGGACTATCTTGATGAAAACTGTCCCGGCGTAAGGTTGTTGACAATCCATATTCCGGATGAATATGTGGAGCATGGAAACGTCGAAATCCTGCGTCAGGAGGTCGGAATTGATGCCAATACGATTGTGGGCAGAATACTGGAATGTCCAGGATTCACTGTATAGGAAGGACGCAGGACAATGAAAGAGCGTTTGGATGTACTGTTGGTAAAACAGGGACTTGCGGAGTCGCGGGAGAAGGCGAAAGCCGTGATTATGGCGGGCTGCGTTTATGTGAATGACCAGAAGGAGGACAAGGCTGGTGCCATGTTTGACGAGGCAAAAGCCCGGCTTGAGGTCAGGGGGAATACGCTCCGGTATGTGAGCCGCGGCGGTTTAAAGCTGGAGAAGGCAGTGGACCGGTTTCGGCTGGAGATTTCGGATAAAATATGCATGGATATCGGGGCATCCACAGGCGGTTTTACAGACTGCATGCTGCAAAACGGGGCGGCAAAGGTTTATTCTATTGATGTAGGACATGGGCAGCTTGCATGGAAACTCCGGAATGATGAGCGGGTTGTCTGTATGGAAAAAACGAATTTCCGCTACATAAATCCAGAAGATATTGCGGACAGGATTGATTTTGCGTCGGTTGATGTTTCCTTCATATCGCTGGACAAGATATTAGGACCTGCCTACCGCCTGCTCAAGCCGAATGCACAGATGGTATGCCTGATTAAGCCGCAGTTTGAGACGGGCAGGGAGAAGGTTGGAAAAAAGGGTGTTGTGAGGGATCCGGCTGTGCACAGGGAGGTCATTGAAAAGGTGTTTGCCTTTACCCTGGAAAACGGGTTTGAGATTTTAAGCCTTGACTTTTCCCCGATTCGGGGACCGGAGGGAAATATTGAATACCTGATGCATCTGCTCAGGGCGGATCCGCATGAAGCGTCCGATGCGGCGGAGCTTGTCAGGGACTGTTATATGGCATTGATTCATGAGACGGTAGAGGAAGCACACAAGACACTGGAATCAGTTTGATAGTTGGGAGCCTGTATGAAGAATTTTTATATTTATGCGAACCATTTAAAGGATGGGAGCGGCGAGACAACCCGGTATATACGGGATTACCTGAACCTGAAAGGGTGCGTGTGCAGTGACGCTGTCAATGATAAGGTTGAGGGAATTATTGTGCTTGGCGGGGACGGAACCATGCTCAGGGCGGCGCGGGAGTATGTGTCCTGCCATATTCCGATGATAGGCGTGAATCTTGGCACGCTCGGTTACCTTGCGGAGGTTGAGAGGGAGGATATCGAATCGGCGCTTGACAGCCTTATGGAGAACCGGTATGACATTGAACCGCGTATGATGTTAAGCGGAATCCCTGTGATAGCGGGTACCAGCTCCAATCCCCAGACTGCATTGAATGACATTGTAATCAACCGGAAAGGTGCGCTTCATGTCATTAATTTCAATATTTATGTCAATGGACGTTTGCTGAGTACATATAGTGCGGATGGGATGATTGTGTCCACGCCGACAGGGTCTACAGCCTACAATCTGTCAGCAGGGGGACCCATCGTCGAACCGCGGGCAAGACTGATTATGCTGACGCCCGTCTGCTCGCACACGCTGGTAAATAACCGGACAATCATTCTTGCGGAGGACGACGTGGTTGACATTGAAATCGGGCAGTGCAAGCCAGGCGAGCGGCAGGAGGTGGATGCCAGCTTTGACGGAAGGTGTCCGGTGAATTTGAACGAGGGTGACAAAATCAGGATTATACGTTCGGACAAGGTGACGAAAATTATTAAACTAAACGAGGTAAGCTTTCTTGACACACTGCATAAAAAGATGAAAACATAGTGTGGGAAGTGGTATGGGGGTTTGGGATGAAAAGGGAAAGACATGAGGTCGTGGTGGAGCTGATTAATAAATATGATATTGAGACGCAGGAGGAGCTGGCGGCGTACCTTCGCAAGGAGGGGTTTGATGTCACGCAGGCTACCGTGTCAAGGGACATCAGGGAGCTTCGTCTCTCAAAGATATCGGCAGGAAACGGCAGACAGAAATACATTATACTGCAAAGCGATGATGGCAGGCTGGGGGATAAGTATATCCGTGTGCTGCGGGACGGATATGTCTCCATGACGATGGCGCAGAACATCCTGGTCATCAAGACGGTGCAGGGAATGGCAATGGCGGTTGCCGCGGCAATTGATGCTATGCGGTTTACGGAGATTGTAGGCTGTATAGCCGGCGATGACACCATATTTGCGGCAGTGCGGTCAGTGGAGGACACAGAAGCCGTGATGCAAAAGCTGGACGAGATTATAAAAGGTTAGGGACGGAAAATATGTTAGTAGGCTTACATGTGAAAAATCTGGCTCTGATATCGGAGACGGAAGTGAATTTTGGGGATGGGCTGAATATCCTAAGTGGCGAGACAGGTGCCGGAAAATCGATTATTATCGGTTCCATTAATCTTGCGCTGGGTGCGCGCGCCGATAAGGATATGATAAGGACAGGGGCGGATTATGCCCTTGTTGAGCTTGTATTCCAGGTGACAGACGATGAAATGCAGCGGGAGATTCGGGCGCTCGAGATTCCTGTCGAGGAAGACGGCATTGTCATTATCCAGAGGAAGATACAGCAAAGCCGTAACCTGTTTAAAATATGTGGCGAGACCGTGACGGCAAAACAGATAAAAGCACTTTCAGAGCTTTTGATTGACATTCATGGACAACATGAGCACCAGTCACTTCTATACAAGAAAAACCACATGGAAATTCTGGATTCTTTTGCAGGTGACGAGCTTGCGGACATCAAAGAAAAAATCAAGGAAAAGTACCTTGAATACACCAGGGTAAAGAAAGAACTCGCGGAGTTCTGCGTGGATGACGGCACAAAGGCAAAAGAGCTGTCCCTTGCGGAGTTTGAGTTTCATGAGATAGAGGAGGCCGGACTTACACAAGGGGAGGATGAGGAGCTTGAGCGCGATTACCGCAGGATGGCAAACAGCCGCCAGATTGTCGAGGCAGCATCAAAGGCATACCAGTTAACTGGAAACGGCGACCAGACTGCGGCGGATGCAGTCGGCCATGCGGTAAGGGAACTGCGGGGCGTGGAGGGTTATGATGACAGGGCACGAGAGCTTGCCGATGAGCTTGAGAATATAGATGCGCTGATAAGCGATTTTAACCGTGGAATAGCGGAATATATGTCCGATATGGAATTTGACGGGGAACTGTTTGCACAGATGGAGGAACGGCTCAATCTGATGAACCACTTGAAATTGAAATACGGCAATAGTATTTCGGCAGTTCTGGCGTATCAAAGTGAGCTGGCGGAGAAGATTGAGAAGCTGCAAAATGCAGATGCCTATCGGGAAACGTTAGAGGAGCGCCTGCAAAAAGCGCAGGAGCAGCTTGAAAAGTTATGTAAGAAGGCTTCCAGAATCCGCAGCAAGGAGGCGGATAAACTGGCGAAGGATATGATTGGGGCGCTGACAGACCTCAATTTCATGGATGTCAGGTTTGAGATACAGGTACGGCAGAAGGAAGAGATGGCATCCAATGGTTTTGATGACGTGGAGTTTATGATATCGACCAATCCGGGTGAGCCATTAAAGAGCCTTGGAAATGTGGCGAGCGGCGGCGAGCTTTCACGTATTATGCTGGCAATCAAGACGGTGCTGGCATCAAGGGACAGGATACCGACCATGATTTTTGACGAGATTGACACCGGAATCAGCGGTAAGACAGCATGGAAAGTATCAGAGAAGCTTGGGACACTCTCACAGAGCCATCAGATTATCTGTATTACACATTTGCCGCAGATTGCCGCCATGGCAGACTGTCATTATAAGATAGCAAAGCAGGCAGTAAAAAACAAGACCGTTACGGATATCACACAGCTGACTGAAACCGAAATGGTAGACGAGCTGGCAAGAATGCTGGGAAGTGACGAGATTACAGACACGGTAAGAGAGAATGCGCGCGAGCTGATTGGCACGGCGCGCAGGAAAAAGTTTGAGAATGCTCCGTAAATTTATTTTTGCCGAATGTTTCGATAAATATTGAAAATGTCTGAAAATTTCGCTATACTGTATATATGGTCGCTTGCGGGAAAGGGAGGTTTACATATGGAAATAAAAGATTATGTCGAATTAAGCAGAATACAGGATTTACTGGATTCTTTTTCCGGTGTTACGGATTTTGAGGTTATGGTGGTCGGGAAAGACGGAAAGTTCCTTGTTGGGAAAAACGAGTTTCGCGTCGGGGAAAATGACAGTTCTTGTGACATTGTGATTGACAAGGATAAGCTGGGGGCTGTCGTGGTAAGAGAGCATCCGGAGAAGAGTGCAGCGCAGGCAGCAGAGCTGTTAGGCATGATGATGAACCAGTTTATGAATCTGGAATATTTTAACAGCATCAATTCAGGAAGATTTGACACAATAAAGAACGATATCAAAAAGTCCGGCCAGCTTGTGCAGACAATCAACGAAAAGACCGGACACTTAAAAGGAATCGCCAAGAAACAGACAATCCTTTCCCTGAATGCCACCATTGAGGCAGCACGAAGCGGTGAGGCGGGAGTCGGCTTTGCAGTCGTTGCCAAGAGCATGCAGGATTTGTCAAACCAGTCGGCAGGGATTTACAATGATATTGAGACATCGGTCGGGGAGATTACGAGCCTGATTAATACCATTATCGTGGCATTTGAATAAATATAAGGAGCGCATTCGCGCTCCTTTTTAAAATCCTTCGATCGAAAAACGTACTGCGTTTACAGGGACATTGAATTCGCTGTGGTAAATTCTGTCCTTTGCAAGTGAGCTGGCGTATAAGTGGACTTTGGACAGGACATTTCCCGCTGCATCGTAAAAATACCCATAACATCCCCAGCGATTATATTCGTCATCCTTGTAGGAGATACACTGGTATTGTATGTCCAATGTGGACTGATAGTCGTTGAAATCTGCATAGGTAAAGTCGTAGGGCACGAACGCATAATTTACGACCTTGCAGTAATTGCTGTAGTTTGTGCCAAGTCTTGCAGGAATATCCATGATTAGCGGCGTTGCATTGACTGCTACATATGCGACCACTGCCGGATTGTCCAGACTGTATATGGCAGCGACAGTGGAACCACCGTTTCCATAATTTACCTGAAATGCCGCGACGTTGGAAGCACATGCGACAGGTGTTATGCTGGCAACATCCGGGTCGGCAACGATACAGGCGAGTCTTGAGGCATCAAAGCCCTGTCCAAGTGCGGCAGTGAATGTTGCGGCAGAGTCTGTTGTGACGGTGACAGCATCTGTCGAAAGAATCAGACCGTTCCCAATGCTTTCCTTTGCGGAACTGTCTGTGGCGGGAATGACGCACAATATGGACAGAATGATGCAAAACGCCGTTGTGCAACATATCTGGTTTTTCATTTTTTTCATTTTTGTTTTCATGTATTTCCTCCTCATGCAATATGATATAAAAATTACATTTCCATTATAATAAGAAGTAGACAAAAATAACAAGTATCTGCTGAAAAAGTTTATATTTATTTCTTAAAAAAATAAAACTTAGATAAAAAAATGTCGAATACTCTTTTCATTCAACTGATTTTTTTATAAAATAACATGTAGGTGTAATGGAACGGAAAATATACTGGCGGTCGAAAAGACTGACCGCTCAGTATAATTTGATGCGCACAAACGCATAAGGAAGTATGCCGCCTTGCGGCTGCGTTTGGCGCGATACTCACGGCAGATTTCATCTGTCGAGAGTATAATATGTCAGGAAAATTCATTGCAGTAGGAGAGGAAGGATTATGAAAAACAGACAACAAAAACTGGCACTGCTGTTGTGCATGGTACTGTCAGTATCTACCCTTTGGGGTTGTGGACAGACAGTTGCGGAAGAAACGGTTGAGGATGTGGCAATTGTCGAGACTGCGAAGCCTGAGATAGGCGAACTCAAGCTTACAGGTAACTTTATCGCGACGGTCAGTCCGGATGAATCTGTCTATGTGATTCCCAAAACAACAGCCGAGGTACTCGAGGTGAAAGTGGAGGCAGGCGATGTCGTGGAGGCGGGCGATGTGCTTGCAGTGCTCGACGATACAATGGCGCAGCTGTCCATGAAGAATGCACAGATTCAGCTGGAGAATGCACAGCATGCATACAATCTTTCCTACGGTGAAGGGGCGTCGACACTGGCTGATATGCAGTCGGACAACAATATTTCGCAGGCGGAGGACGGTGTCAACAAGCTTCAGGAAAATATGGTAGATGCGATGGATAATCTGCAGAAGACAAAAGACAATCTGAAAGAGAAAGAGGATGAGCTGGCAGATTTAAAAAAGGAGTACGATTTCCGCGAAAATGTGGATGAAATCAAGGACTACGCAGACTCGCTTGACAAAAATACCCCACAGGGCGCGTCCGATTATGCGGCAGTCATGCAGAGATACCAGGCAGCGGCTACAGAGGTGAAGACTGTGGAGGCGGCAATTGCACAGTATAAATCTGCGATTGACCAGCTGGAGGAAACCATAGAGACAATTCAGGATAATATTGACAATACATACAATACATACAGTCAGGCAGTGACCTCGACAAACATTAATAACGGGGAGCTTCGCGAGGAGCAGAAGAAAGTTTCGCAAAATAGCATCTCCGCTGCAAAGCTTGGCATAGAGCAGGCGCAGGAAAGTCTGGAAACATATACGATAACGGCTACAATTTCGGGCGTCGTTGAGGCTGTCAATGTAAAGACACATGACTTTGCGACATCTGAAAATTGCAAGATAAAAATGTAAAATTCCCCGAAAATAGCAGTATGCACAA
>CARTDA010000053.1:0-28865 GCA_949066965.1 uncultured Lachnospiraceae bacterium | reverse complement strand
ACTCTCATGTTAAAATTTGATTCTCGCACCAGTAAGACTGGCAACAGAAAACATCGTTTTCTGTTTATGATCCGTTGCGTCTTTCGACGCTTTTACTTTTTTAAAGGTTGTGTCCTATTCATAGGACATGTTCTCTGAACAATTCTTCGGCATCTTAATACGATGCCTCTCATTAGAATTTTCAGGGTTGCATTACTGTTTATTTGTCAAGGTTCTTAGCTTTTATTTTCTGTCGTATGTTTATCAATTGCGACAGCTTTTATAGATTATCACAATTTGTTGTTTTTTGTCAAGCATCTTTTTCAATTATTTTTAATTATTTTCAAAAAAGCAAATTTCTTTTATCGTGAGTATATTTCATTCAAGCAAAAAGCTTTTCACAATTTCCGCTCCACTATCCCAAGAAAAAACCATAAGACAGGAATCCTTTTTACAATTTCATATATTAAAATGTAGTGGCAAATGAAATCAATACAATCAACAAAAACTGTCCAGCAACACCAATTGGTAATTTCAATACAAAAAATCCTGTCACAACCAAAGCTGGCATATGAATAATGCAAATGGTAAAAGACGCATGTGTCAGATAATCGCTGAGACGACTGTGAAAATTCAGCACTGAGCATCCTATGCCAATCATGGTAATAATTCCCATCCATCCGTAAAATATATAAAGCCCGTCCATCAATATGTTTCGAATATTTTCCAAGCCGTATAAATAAGTGTATAGGCTGCCTGATATTAAAAATAACACAAGGCTTGCAAACTTATGGCGCTGTAATTTTTGCAACATATTCTCTTCCGAAAAAATAAAATATCTGAGCAGAAATAATATCAAAAACTGCCCCAAACTTTTTCCGCTTATATTCAAAACATACTGGCATATCCATTCTGGGGCAAACAAAAAAATAATGAAGAAATATGGCATACTGCGAACTTTAAACTCTGGCAAATATTTTTGTTTCAAAAAAATGATTAGAACCGTTGCCAATGAAATAACAAACAAATAAAGCAAAAACCAGAGGTGTGCGGGCGTAAACTGTGTATCCATTGAAAAACACTTCTGCCACATAAGTCATTATAGGAACGAGCACAAAAAGTCCAAATAAAAACGGAACAAGTAATTTTTTTATTCGTTCCACCAGAAGCTGTCTGCCTGTCCTTACTTGGAGGGAGTACTTACAACTTATGCCTGCAATAACAAATAAAAGGGTCATATACCATGGATATACCGCAGTGGAGAACAAATAGCACACGGTATTTGTATGTGACCAAATATAAAATCCGCCGTATTCACCCCCACTCCAGATTTGCGATGCATGGAATGGCAATAGCAGCAGGACAGGAATATCTTCTGATGCATTTCTACCCCATCCCATTTAAATCATAATAGAAGATATATTGTTGCAATATTCCGCTGTTTCCACCATATTTTTCGAATGGAAATCCACCTGGATACTTCAATGCCAGAACTTTATTGATGTGCGTATCCTTTGGAAATGCATCTGTCTTATGAAGTGCGAACAGACAGATACAATCCGCAACCTTTGTCCCGATGCCACACAATTTTAGCAATTCTGCTTTTGCTGTCTTATAATCCATCTTCCTGACTGCTTCTAAGTCTATGTCTTTGTGCAGTATGCTGTTTGCTGTTTCATGGACATATCTGCTTCGATAGCCCAAATTGCACGCATACAAATCTTCAATTCTGGCGCAGGCAAGCGACTGTGGTGTCGGAAAATCAAAATATATGATTCCGTCTGCAGAAATTTTTTTCTCACCATACCTTTCACACAACAGCCTGATACATTTACGGATTCTCTTGATATTATTCTGCTGGGAAATAATAAATGATACTATCATTTCCCATAAATCCTGGTTCAAAATTCTGATTCCCTTTCCGTACTCCGCAGCGGATGTCAGGTACGTATCATCCGCATCAATGCTGTTAATAATTTTCGCATAGTCTGTCTCCATGTCAAAATAGTTTTTCCATATCGTATCGTACTCCTCCTGTGTACATTCAAACAAGATATTGTCATTATTTTGCACTATCTGAAGATATTTTCCGGCTGCAACCAGACAGTACCTGTCCTCACCACATGCTTCCATTCGAAAACACTGTCCGGACAAGCATATCTGCAATGCAGAAAAGTTCTTGCACTGTACTGCTATCATGATTTCTCCCACACGTATAAACTTTTTTACTCTGAAACGTCATATTTTTATTACAATTTTAATCATAACAAATTGTGCAATATGTGTAAAGCACTATTCATGTATTGACTTTCTTCCTTTTTTTCTTTAAAATTTTTCTTATGTTGCTTTAATAATCATATGCTTACAAAAGTGACATGATAAAAAATGAAGGGGGATAACAAATGAAAACCAAACGAAAATTTTTGACAGCTGTATTAATGTCTGTTTTCCTGATGGGACTTATGACTGGCTGTGACGCGTTAAAGGAGACTGATGAAAAAATACAGGCAGTTGTCGATGCTTACAAATCTGCTGACTCGGAGGCCTTTTTTAAGAAAATGGAAAGCAATTCTGCATCAGCTGTCGGTCTGGAATGTCTTTTGGATTCTGTGAAATCAGGCAATACGGAAGGCATGAACGCGGTCTATCAAAAAGTTCACGAGCTTACAAAGGATGTCGAGGTGTCCATTGAAAAAACAGATTCCCTTGATGTCAATGTTACCATCAAAACCAAAGATGCTTCCAAGGCAATTGAGGCGGCAATGCTCGCAGCGGCTGCAGAAGGACCAGAAGCATTTGCTGACATGCCTGGCTGGTTGCTGGAGGGGCTTGACAATGCAGTTGACAAAGAACTGACTTGCACTTTTGATTCGCGCAATCCTGATTTAAAAGGATTCAGCATGGCTTCCAACCATGAATTTCTGGAAGCACTGACAGCAGGCGCTTATCCATATTTGGGCTGTACCATGACAACCTGTATTGACTCTGCTGATGAGTCTTCATACTACATGGTTGCAAATAACGACACCGTTCACTACTCCACGGATTACTACTTCCTGTCTTTGGAAGGTTTGGAATACACTGACGCCGACCTTCAGGAGTTGGAAAATGAAATTTCTAAGGAACTGGTGAATTCTGACGGGATTCAATCCGGTATTTTACGCGGTGATAATTATCTGGCTGAATATATGTTTATTAATTATGACGAGGCGAGCAATTTCACACTGTCACAGCTCGGCCTTGTCGATTCCGGCAACCGTTCAGCCGAAATCAGCCTTAAAGCTACGGTCTCCGGATTTGAGGAGGAAGGTATGACATGTGAAACGACTGATTTCGGGTCAGGTGTCATTGAAAAACGGAATCAGAAATAGTGGAATGGGAACTATATCAAAACTGATGTATTATCTGTCTGCCTGCATAAAATCAGGCGGGCAGATTTTATATTTCATTCAGATTTATCAGCTTCATATTTTCCATGTCTAGCTTCCGGTAAAAACAGTTGTTTGCCACACCATTATAAGATGTGTGGCAGATATTTCCATTCAAGGGTCTGACTTTATATACAAGTGAATTTTGTTCGCAGTTAACAAAAATATCCGTCAGTTCGAATTCATTTCCTGATGTTTTTCCTTTATGCCACAGTTCATTTCGCGAGGTGCTCCATAGCACCAGCCTGTGCAGTCTGATTGACTCAAGCATTGCCTGTTCATTGGTATATGCCACGAGAATCACTTCGTCAGTATCTGCATTTTGGACGGCAACAGGTATCACTTCCTGTTCGGACATACTTTTTATCTTGTGAAAGTCCAGTTTTAGCTCCTCTGTTTCTTCGATATATCCCATTGTAAATTCCTCCCCTAAAGATTAACAGTTCCTTATGCGGCTGTGTGCATAATTTTATACTGAGCGGTCAGTCTTTTCGACCGCCAGTATAACAATCCCTAACCATTTTTGACTGCCCAGCGCATCTTGGTGGAGCGTGCCCTTCCGTTCTGCCTGCATTCCTCTGCCGATGGTCGTATCACTTCCTCGGAAATCTCACGGAATACGCCGTGCTTTTTCCCCTTCTTAAAGGCTTTTTTGACCATCCTGTCCTCACCGGAATGGAAGGTCAGTACTGCAACCCTGCCATTGGGCGCCAATGCACCAGGCAGTTTGTCAAGAAACGCTTCGAGTACTTCAAACTCACTGTTTACATCTATACGCAGTGCCTGAAATGTGCGCTGGATGGACTTTTTGATGATATCCTTCTTCTCATTATTGTCCGGGAGAAAAGACAACGCCTTCTCGATGACTTCCCGCAGCTGTGTGGTTGTCTGTATTGGCTTCCTGCACCGCAGCGTCTTTGTGACCTCCGCTGCTATTTCTACCGCATAGGGCTCGTCTGAATTTTCTACGAGCATTCCCTCCAGCTCCTCCTGTGTCAGTTCCCTTAGACGTTCTGCTGCCGAAATGCCCTTTTCAGAATTCAGACGCAAATCAAGCGGCCCCTCCACCTTATACGAAAAGCCTCTGGCCGGATTGTCAATCTGCATGGAGGATACCCCTAAATCAGCAAGGATGAAATCAAACGGCCCCTGCTCGGCTACTATGCGGTCTATATTTGCAAAATTCTCCTGTATAATGGTCAGGATGTCTGCACCATAGCCTGCCTTCTCCAGACGTTCTTTTGTCCTTACGATCTCGATGGGATCCACATCAAGCGCACAGATGTGCCCGCTGCCCTGCAACTGCTCTAACATTTTGCGTGTATGCCCACCGTAGCCAAGGGTTGCATCCAGTCCGTTCATTCCTGGCTTTATCTGTAAAAAATCCAGTATTTCTTTCACCATAATGGACAGATGCATTCCTGCCGGCGTGCTTCCTTTGCGGATAACCTTTTCAATGGTTTCAGCGTACTTTTCGGGATTGTGTTCTTTATATTTTTCCGCATATGTTTTTGGATATGTTCCCTTATAGCGCACGCGCCTTTTGTGCTGCTGTTCTTCCATTTCAATCCTCCATGCCGCTTTTTTCGGCTCAAATGGTCTTCATTCGCGCTGGGCGTCCGTCAGCTCTGCTGACATATTTCATTTGGACGCCCATGCCAATCGAGCAAGGGTATGACCTTCTAACCTGCTCGCGCGCTGGGCGTCCGTCAGCTCTGCTGACATATTTCATTTGGACGCCCATGCGCATAAAAAGGGTGCTTAACCGATAGGTCTTGCACCCTGATTACGCACAGCCCCACGCAGCCGAAGCATACCGCTTTAGAAGTGCATGGTGCGTATGACAACCAGAAAAAATGTATTTCCCCTGGTCAATTTTGCTATTATTCAGTTCTATTCCTTAATCCTGTCTATATCGGTAAGATTAACACCCATACTTGCAAGGATAACTTTTAACACCTTCCAATTATGAAATACATTGTTATATCGTTTTTAGTATAGCATAATCAGAAAGCAAAGTCTATCAGTTTCTAACGCTACTGCAAAATATTGCGAACCTTTTCCTCGTACTCCTCCCTGGTAATGATATCCATCTCAAACTGCATCTGAATCTTTTTCAGGGTCTCAAAATTATCAAACTTTTTGCGTGCCTTTTCCAGCTTTTCCTCGTATTCCAAATCGGAAATGATGTCCAAGTCCTTCGCCTTGTCGAGCTTGCGCTTCTCACTCTCGAACTGCTCAACCGCCTTTTTTCTGTCCTTTTCAATGGAATGCTGCCTGAACTGCTGTTCTTTCTGTTCCACCTGCCCTGTAATCTCCGCAATCTTTTCCAAATCAGGGTTGATGGCATCGAGAATATCTGATACGTCAAACGGTGTTGTACGGAAAGAATCTGCTATATAATTGACATATCTCTTTCCGATTTCCGCATACTGGCTCTCAAGCTTCTTCTCAATCGCCGCTTTCTGAATCTTAAGGTTTGCAAGCTCTGTCTGCTCCCTTGTCGCGTTTCCGATTTCCCTTACTGCTTTTGTTGTCCTGTCAAAAAAATCCATCTTTTTCCTCCTGTTTTCCCTGCGTCTACTCAAAATATTTTAAGAATACGCCTGTCCTCGTTAATATGTTACCCTTATTCTACCATTTCAAAAACTAAACTGCCACCAAAGTATTTATAAAATGTATGAAAAAAACATAAATCAGCGTCACCATCTATGAACTTTCAGGAGCCGGAACAATCCCTTAACCCTTCCTGAAGCATCCTGTCATATGCCGCCCATGAGATATATCTGCCGCCCATGCGCTCCAGGTGTTCCGTGTGAAACTGGCAGTCGATAAACAGAAACCCCTGCCGCTCCAGAAACTGTGCAAATGCAATCAGCGCAGTCTTGGAGCCGTTTTCTTTGTCCGAAAACATACTCTCACCAAAAAAACATCTGCCGATGGAAACGCCGTATAATCCGCCTGCAAGCGACTCGTCCTCATAGACTTCCACACTGACCGCATATCCTTCCTTATGCAGCCGAAGATAGGCCTCCTCCATCTCGTCGGATATCCATGTGCCTTCGTCAAATTCCCTTTTCATCCGGCACTGGTGCATGGTATCTGCAAAATCCCTGTTTATCACTACCCGAAACATATGTTTTTTCATATATTTTTTCATGGAATGGGAAATATGGATTTCACTTGGAAAAATAACAAAACGTTCCCTCGGACACCACCAGAGGATTTCCTCCCCCGGATTGTACCATGGAAAAATCCCATGGGTGTACGCAAGCAGCAGCCTTGCAACGGATAAATCCCCGCCGACTGCCAATAATCCGTCCGGCCTTGCAAGTGTCGGGTGTGGAAATTCTACTTTGTCCTTATCTAAACGAAAAACAGGCATTTCTTCTTACCTCTCTTATTATGGCAGTCTACCCTCGGGCTTCCTGTTACCCCTTATCTGCTTTGTCCTTTGTTTCCTTTTTCCGGAGCGTTTCCTCCTGAAATCCGAGCAGGAAACTGCCATCGTCATCATCCAGACTGCACTTTCCGCCTTTTTTTAGCCTTCCAAACAATATTTCATCGACCAGAAGCGGTTTTACTTCTCCCTGAATCACACGGTCAATTTCCCTTGCACCAAACTCCGTCGTGATTCCTTTTCTTTTCAAAAGCATTTTTGCTTCTGCACTGACAGATAATTCCACTTTTTTTAATTGCAGCATTTTTTGGAGCTCCACAAGTTTTTTCTCCGTAATCTGCCCTGCCATCGTCTCATCCATGCCGTGGAACACGACAATGCGGTTGAGCCTGTTGCGGAACTCCGGCTGAAAGGTTCGTTTTACCTCCTCCATAATCACCTCCGCCTTGATGTCCTGCCCCCTAAAACCGATGCCGTGTTTTCCGATTTTGCCTGCACCCGCATTGGAGGTCATGATTATGATTATGTTCCGGAAATCTGCCTTTCTTCCCTGATTGTCAGTGAGTGTGGCGTAATCCATGACTTGCAGAAGGATGTTGTAAATATCAGGATGTGCCTTTTCTATTTCGTCGAAAAGCAGCACTGCGTGGGGATTCTTGCGAATCTGTTCGGTCAAAAGCCCCCCTTCCTCATAACCGACATATCCTGCCGGTGCACCGATTAACTTTGCAACCGCATGTTTCTCTTCGTACTCGCTCATATCAAATCGAATCAGTTTAGTGCCCAGCTCATCGGCAAGACTTCTTGCTATCTCTGTCTTTCCGACACCCGTTGGTCCTACGAAAAGCAGGCTTGCCAATGGTTTTCCTTCTTCCAGAAGCCCTGCCCTGGAAAATTTCACGGCATTGACTACCTGTGAAATTGCCTCGTTCTGACCGTAGATACGGTTGAGCAGCCTCTTTTCCAGTGTTGCAAGCGATTCTATCTCATCATGTTCGACTACCTGTTTGGGTATCTGACAGGTTTTTGACAAAATCTCGTCAATCAGGTCCTTATTTACAGACTGTGTTTTCTGGGTCAGCGGATGCATACGGCGGTATGCCCCTGCCTCATCAAGCAGGTCAATTGCCTTATCCGGCAGATAACGCTCATTGACATATTTCGCACTCATGTTCACGGCATACGCAGTCACTCCCTTTCCATAGACCACTCCGTGAAACTTCTCGTAACTTTTTTTTAATCCGTCCAGAATGCGGACTGCATCTTCAATCTCCGGTTCCTTGATGTCAATATTCTGAAACCGCCTTACCAGACTCTTGTTTTTCTCAAAGTGCTTTTTGTATTCCTCGTATGTGGTAGCTCCGATAAACCGAATATTTCCTGCCGCCAGGTACGGCTTTAGCATGTTTGAAATGTCAAACGCACCGCCATTTACGGCACCTGCGCCGACAATATTATGGATTTCATCAATATAGACAATCGGATTCTCCTCTTGGCTGATGCTGTCCATAACCCGTTTGAACCGTTTCTCAAAATCGCCGCGAAACTGTGTCCCTGCAAGCAGGCTGCCGAGGTCGAGTGAAAAGATTTTTGCACCCTTTAGCGGCTCTGGAACACTGCCCTGCTCAATCAGCCGCGCGAGTCCGTACGTGATTGCCGTCTTCCCGACGCCCGGCTCTCCAATATGAAGCGGATTGTTTTTCTCTTTCCGGCAGAGTATCTGCATGGTGCGTTCCAGCTCATCCTCCCTGCCAATCAGCGGATTCACATGTTCGAATTCCTCGTTCAGGCAGACTGCAAACTGCCGCCATACCTGTGACGCGGAGGCATCTGTCCCGGCATGTTCTGATTCCGTCTCCCCATCCATATGCTCACCCTTTGTCTGCTTTCCGGTTTCCAGCCGTCTGTCCGCAGTCGTTTCCTCATACAGTATTGTCATCTGCTGTAACAGCTCTGCATGCTCAATCCCCTGCAGCTGCATATAATATACGGCATAGCTTTCTTCCAGTTCATACATTGCATGGATGATATGTGTCAGCCCCACGACTGCCTTTCCACTGCTCTGTGCCGAGTGCCATGCATAGGACAGCATACTTCCCGCCCCTGCGGAAAGCTCAGGACTGCATTCCTCCTCTACAGATTCCATATACTCATTGATATATTCTTCCAGCTGCGCTGACAGTATCCTGATGTCCCCGCCGCAGTCCTCAAATGCCTCTGTAAATTTTTTGTTGCCGCATATCACATATAAAACCAGTTCTGGCGTCACAAATTCATAATGCCTGCTTTTCGCCATCCCGAATACGGTGTTGATGATTTCTGCAACCTCTCTTGATACCTGCATAACTTTTTACCCTTATTTTCTTACTCCTATGTTATTCCTATTTTTCTTCAATTGTCATTCGGAACGGAAAACCTTCCGATTTTGCCCTTGCCGCGGCTGACTGTACCTTTGAGACCGCAATATCATATGGATAAGAGCCGACTGCCGCCTTTCCTGCCTCATGTACCAGCATCATCAGACGCTCTGCCTCTGCCTCGTCCTTATGAAAAATGCCCATCAGAATGTCAACCACAAACTCCATCGTCGTAAAATCATCATTGTGCATAATTACTTTATAATGCTTTGGCTCCCGTATCCTTTCCCTGATTTGTTCCGATGTCTCACCTTGTAAAGCCATATTCTTCCTCCCTGTCGCCCCTATTATACTGGCAGTCAGTCTTTTCGACCGCCAGTATAATACTTCATTTTCTCAAATCCGGATAAATCCTGACCCTTCAATGCTTTCTCAAGAAGCGTGGGCAAAAGCTGCGGGTTGCATGCAAAGCACGGAACACCAAACCCGGCAAGCTTTTGTGCCATCTGTGTATCATAGTATGGCTTTCCGCCATCAGCAATCGCAAGCAGGCTGATAACTGTCACGCCGGATTCTTTCATGTCGCTGATGCGCCGCAGCAGCGCCGCCCTGTTTCCCCCTTCTTCCAAATCTGAAATCAGGAAAAACAGTGTCTTGGACGGATTTTCAATAAACTGCTCACAGTATGCAACCGATTTATTGATATCCGTACCTCCCCCCAGCTGAAACCCAAACAGCAAATCCACAGGGTCGTCGCTTTTCTCCGTAAGGTCAACGATATTCGTGTCAAATGCGACAATTCTTGTTTTGATGCTTGCCATACTTGCCAGAATGCAGCTGATAATGGACGAATAAATAACGGATTCCCCCATGGAACCGCTCTGGTCAACGTCGAGTATAATGGTCCACTTATTGGCTGCCGTGGTACTCGTCCGGTCAAAGAAATAAAAATGTTCCGGTACAATCGTTTTCAGTCCTGGATTGTAGTGCTTTAAATTACGGTTTATTGTCATTTTGAAATCCATTGCCGATGCTGACGGAATCGGTGAATGTTTTCTTTTGTTGACCGCAGCGGTCACGGCACGCCGGATATCCTGCTCAAGGAGTTTGTTGATTTCCTCCACAATTTTTTTAATGAATTCACGCACACTTTCCTTGGAGCGTTTCGGTATCTGGTCTTTCAGCATCAGTATTGTGGATGCAAGCCCGATGTCCGGCTCCATATTTTCCAACAGCTCCGGCTCAAACAACAGCTGCTTCAATCCGCAGCGTGTCACAGCATCATTTTGGATAACCGTGACCAGTTCCTTGTCAAACAGTGTCCGCACATCACCTAGCCAGCGGCTAATCTGCGGGTTTGACGGTCCCCTGCCGGCACCCTGCTGCCCGCCGAATCCGCCAAGCTCTGTCCGGTTATAAATAGATGCCAGCGCCTGGTCCATCAGATCCTGCTCCTGCGTCAGTGTCAGGTCTGTCATCCCTGACAGACGTTTGTCACTCTCCTGTCCCAGAATCAGGCGCCATCTGCCAATTTGTTCCTTTACTTCCATAGTAAGCCTCCATGGTTAAATATCAAAATCAAAGTCATCCAGTCCCTCAATCATCTGCTGGGCGCTCTCGTCAAGCACGGCATTTACCACCTCGCTGACCTCCTGTCCGTTCAGTCCCAGTATTTCTCCCAGATTCTCCGCAATCTGGTCTTTTTCCACTGCGGAAAAATCGGCAAAGGCACGCCGCAGGAATACAAGCGCCCGCTTGAACTCCTCGTCATCCAGTGTCAGAAGGTAGTCGTTTAAGCTTTCCCAGAGAGACAGCCTGGCAATCAGCGCATATCTGTTTTTCATGGCAAGCCCTTCAAACCAGCCTGCCCCCAAATCCGCCGGAATACCCTTTGACAGTCTCCTTGATACTTCTGTACGCAGCTGCTGGGAGGTCATGCTGCCGCGTTCCAGCAAAATTGCCGCTGCAAATCCTGACAGTTTCGTGTTCAAATCGTCCCGCCCAGAGATGCTGCCAAGCACTTTCATCCATTCCTCATGGTCAAGAAAATCGTGCGCCAGCTCCACACTGTTTAGCTGCTCCATCGCGGTGATGACTGCCTTGCTTGCCGCATCATCACACACACAGGCAGATTCCAGTATCAGGCACGCCCTGTAAAATAACTGCCTTAAAATCGGCTCCAGTGGTTTCGCATCAATGCGCCTGATATTGCCATACTGGACGACAACGGAAAGTCGCTGTGCCGTTTTTGCCAAATCCTCCACGGAAGCGGCATCAACTGCCATTCTTTGCAGCGCGGCAGTCGCATAGCCGACGGCTTTCTCCATGCCGCAGCAGCAGGCATCCTCAATGACTTGCGCAATCTCTCCCATCTTGGCAGCATTTTCCACGCGCTCTTTCATGGCAAATGACGCCGCACCGTCAATGGTGTCTCCCTTTAGCGCGGATTCGACCAGTTCAATCTCTGCCTCCGGTGTCCAGCGCGCAACCCAGTGTTCCGACCATGTCGCGTTGTCCTGACTGACTGTCTGCTGCTGGGCAAAGCTGACTTTAAGCACTCTTAACTGGTGCATGAAAAAAGAACGGTGTAAATCAATAAAAGCTGACTTTTCTGAGCTGACACGCCTGTTTTCCCGCAGATCCAGCATCATATCCTGCGCAGTGATGTCACGGTATTTCTCTAGCTTTAACTCCTTTAGCTTCCGGTAAAAATCCTCCTGGATGCTGGTGCGGCTCACCCCGTCAGGAAGCGCACCGATTGCAGTGCCGATTTCTGTATCGGCAGTCGCAAGGATGATGCTTGACACACTGCCCTCACCGATACATGTCTGCGCCGCATCGCGCAAATCCCTAAGCGACGCAATATTTCCACCCCGAAGCTTTGCGAGCGCACTGGCAAGCCGAACAGCCTCAATCACGGACGCTGATGAGACTGGATTGCCTTTCCCCCGCTGGTATGCAGCCAGCCTAATCAGATAACTGTATGCAGCATACATTGGTTCTCCTTTGTTAAGCCCCTCCCACAATAGCGCATAGTATGCTGGCGCTTTGTTGCCGGCACCATACCCTGCCCTTGTGGAAAGGCGATAATATGAATACGGCATCAAGGTATGACTCGTCTCTACCTTTGGCATTTTCGACAAATCCGCATCCTGTTCCTGCCAGCTTTTCAGTCCCTCGACATGATACGAACCTGTTACCACAACAATATCTTCCGGCGCAGTGCCAGAGTCCACAGCATTTTTTATCTGCTGGCGCATATAGGCTTCCCGGAGCGCTGTCTCCTGCCAGTCACTATCTGTCCCCTCCGTCAGGCTTCTGATATTCGCCCCAAAGCTGTTTGCCCCCAGGTGATATGCGTCGATGCTGCCTGCCTGCTCCATGACACGTTCCCAGAATGTGTCATGTCCGTCCTCTCCGCTTTTTTCGTCCAGCTGTTCGTAGACATTTCCCTTTGCATTGATTCTGCTCTCCTCCCCATCTGCATCCTGGACCTCGCAGTCGTGCTCCGCAAGGAATGCAGTTGAGGGCATATCAATAAAACGGCATTCCACCTGGTGCTCATGGCACCACTGTATTGCCTGATACTCCGGCGAATACTCTGCAAACGGGTAAAGAACTGTCCGGACAGGCGCTTCCTTTGTATAGGCAAGCACTGCAATCGGGGGCTTTGTCTCTTCCCGCACCATATCGGAAAGCATGTCGTCGAAATCACTTGGTCCCTCAACCAGCACAAGCGCAGGCTTTTTTTCATCGAGGAATCCCCGCAGATAGTATGCCCCGGCAGGCGACAAATGCCGTATTCCGAAAAAATTTGGATGATTCATCTATCTCTCCTCACCATCTATACTCACGACAGATAAAATCTGCCGTGAGTATCACGCCAAACGCAGCCGCAAGGCGGCATACTTCCTTATGCGTTTGTGCGCATCAAATTATACTGAGCGGTCAGTCTTTTTGACCGCCAGTATAATTAAACCGTAAGTTCCTTACAAGCCTTGTACAGTCCCAGCCACTCCGAGCCGCGTTTTTTCATGACATTTTCGAGGTACTCCTTCCATGCCACATGGTCTTTATCCTCATCCTTGATCACTGCGCCCTGTAAAGCTGCCGCCAAATCCTCGTTTGTGATTGTACCACTGCCGAAGCTTCCGGCAAGCGCCATGCTATTGCATAACAGTGAGATTGCCTCTGCCGTGGAAAGGACGCCTGATGTTCCTTTTACCTTCTGTGTACGGTCCAGCGTCTCCCCGCAGCGAAGCTCGCGGAATATCGTACATACTTTCTCCACCACGTCGTCGGCCGGCTGCTTTGCATTCAAGTCCAGATTTTCTGACAGCTGTGTCACCCTTGTACGCACAATCTCCATCTCGGAGTCGAGATTTGCCGGCGCGGGAAGCACCACGATATTAAAACGGCGCTTTAGCGCAGCTGACATCTCATTGACGCCCTTATCCCTTGTGTTCGCTGTCGCAATCACGGAAAATCCCTTTTTTGCCGCGACCTCCACTGCAAGCTCCGGAACTGAAATTCTCTTTTCTGATAAAATGGAAATCAGCGCGTCCTGCACCTCGGAAGCACAGCGCGAAATCTCTTCGACACGCGCGATGGTTCCTGTCTCCATCGCATTGAATATTGGACTTTTGAGCATCGCCTCATGCGATGGCCCCTGCGCAATCAGCATTGCGTAATTCCATGAATACTTAATCTGTTCCTCGGTGGTTCCCGCTGTTCCCTGTATGACCTTGGTAGAGTCACCGTTGATGGCAGCGGTCAGATGTTCGGACAGCCAGCTCTTTGCCGTTCCCGGTTCACCAATCAGCAAGAGCGCCCTGTCTGTCACAAGTGTAGATATCGCAATTTCCACCAGCCGCTCATGCCCTATGTATTTGGGTGTAATCACGGTCTTTCCGACTTTTCCGCCGCAGATATAGGTTTTCACGGACTGTGGCGACATCCTCCACCCTGTCGGAACCGGATTTTTCTCCGCTGCAATTAATGCGTCAATTTCTTTCTGAAATAACTGCTCTGCCGGCAGCCTTAACAATTCTTCACTCATGTCTTTCTTTTTCCTCTTTCCTTTTCTATTATATTCATGACAGAATACCGTACTGAGCGGTCAGCCTTTTCGACCGCCAGTATAAATTCTCAGTTCCGTATACTCCAGTCCTCCATCTGGCTTTCCAGTTCGTCAGTCTTCAGTCTGTCAGCCTTTAATTCCCCTTTTCTGACCATCTCGCAAACTTTCTTTGTTTCCTCCATAATTGCCGCCCTGCCGCCTGGCAATGTTATCAGCCAGTTGTACAGCCCCCACAATGACACTGCCGGATTCTTCTTTACATAGTTCACGCCTAAGTTTTTACATATCTGCCAGTCACATTTTTCCATATAACCTATATAACAGCGCCAGTTACTCGGAATTAATAATGTTTTCTGGTAAAAATATTCTCCATATTTCTTACACAATTCTTTGTCATCCTGTGCCACCCACTGCGCGAGGATATCATCTATCCGCTCGGATGCGTGCTTTTTCATCCATTCCATAATCCCTGCCGCATGTGACAGCTTTAGCGGTCTTTCTACTATCTTTCTTTCCGGATAAAAGACATCTGCATGGGAACCCCACAGCGTATATCCACGCTCTTTTTTGTCCCACACGACATATGCAGCCGCCTCAGTGACTGCTTTCATGCGCTCCGACGAAAATTTAGGCAGCAGTATCTTTTTATCTGTCACCTGTTCCTCCAGCCATTTGACGCAGTCCTCATCATTTAAAAATTTGACGGTTATGGCAGCTGGCAGAAACATAATATTCGTATCCTTTGCAGATTTTCCCTGATACAATTCCGCTGCAAGCGTCTGCAAATCCGTATCCGGGTTCACAATCAGGGAGTGGTGGAGCACCTTGCCCAGGGCAGCTTCTATATCCGGCGCTTTCGCATCATACAAATATCTTTGCGGATGTAATACCCCGCGTTTCAAGACATCATATTCATAGTCAGATTTTGGTTTTTTCCATGTCTCTTTCAATAAGTGGTTGATTTTGTCCTTTCTCGCAAGCAGACCACGATAACATTCGCAGATATCTGCCCCTCCTTTTCCGTAAATCGACCGGACGACGTTTTGGATTATGTCAGATAGATCCTGCTTTTCCGTATCGGTAGGACTGTCAGCCTTATCAAACTGTTCTATCACCCTGCCGCAGATATCTGCCACCAGCTCCGATGCCCAGTCTGCCGTTGTATCCCGCAGATGCTTTAAGACCGATTCGGGCTTTTTCTTTGCCAGCTCCCTAAAATATTCATGTACACAGGCATCTTCTCTCTCAGCAAGCAGCTCAAATACCTTATCCTTATTTTTGCCCTTCTCTGTCTTTGACATATCCATCAGCAGGGAAACATTCCCCGGCTCATGGCGGAGCGCGTTAATTAACTCCATACGCACATCTTTCTGTGCCTTTTCAAGCATCTTGATATAAAAATCATTGGCATCGGCGCCTGCAAGCGCATCAATGACCTTTACGCGCCGCGCCATATCCTTTTTGCCAGCCGGGTCAAAATCCTTATACAAAAGCGGCAGAATCGTCCTGTCGTTATCCTCTATGAGCCAGTCTGCCACATTGTCTGCAAGCTCCGCATAGGATGCGCCCAGCGCCTGCACCAGTGTGTACCTTACACGGTAATCACGGAACAGTTCAGGATGGTTTTGACGCGCATCACATACATAGCCGTAATGCCCGCTTCCGGATGTCGTGAGCGCTTCCAGCAATTCCTTCAATGTGGAATAAGGCGCATTGACTATCATACTGCCGGCATCCTGTATGGTCATCGTTGTTTCTGCCGGCTCTATTTCTCCCTGTACGTCCACTGCGCCAAGCGTACAGATAACGGCATCCACCAGTGTCATTGTGTCGAGCAGCGCTCCCTGCGGATTCTGGCAGTCCGGTGACAGAAGCTGCTGCGCCAGCTGTCCTATCTTGGCAAAGACAGGCGAAGCTGTCTCCAATGGCTTAAATGCCTCAAATGCACGTTTTAACCTGAAATCCTCTGACAAAAGGTTTGTTCCTGCAATGCCTGCCGCACGCAGGCGGTCACGCAGCTCATAAATCGGTTCTGTATCCATATCTTACCCCTCCAATACAACTAATATAGTAAGCGTACTACTGCATCATGTGTGACAATACTAAGTGGCTGCACTTTCAGTCTGCGGCTGCCCCTGTCATAGTAAAATGCCCCCAAAAGTACCTGGTTTTCAAGCAGTGTGCTGTCAGGAAGCATGGAGAGACGTATTGTTGTATCCTCCATGCCCGGCATATTCCCCAGAAGGACTGTGTCGTCGTTTTTATCTGCAAGTACATAATGTTCCCCTGTTTTCCCAATCTGATGAAACGCTATCAGTTTTATCATCATGGGCTGAGTCATTGCATTTTTCAAATAATTCTTGACTGCCTTTGCCTCCTGCTTCACCGAGGCTATGGCATGTTCAAATACCGCTTTATAGTCTCCTTTTTCATACCCGCGTATCTGTGCGCCGTCCCACCTGACCCTGACATTTCCGTCGCCGGGATAAAACACCGCACTCGGCACCTTTGCAACGCCAAAAATACTGTCCTCCTGTTTGACATATTTTAGGGATTTCAACGGACGGTAATTGTAGTTCATAAAGACTTCCCCCGTGGCCAAATCTGCCCAGCAGCCTGTGTCAATATACTCCTTGCGCGCCTCATCATATATGACCCAGAATGCCAGCTGCATCAGGCTCGCATCTTTTTTGCTCTTCCCAAGCTCCTCCAGCTCGGAAAGCTTCCAGATACCACCAAGCTCCTCATACAGAACCGTATCGTCAAGCGCCACATCATCCTTCTCCAATTTTTCACTGATATACTGGCGCGATTTTTTAATCAGTGTCCACAATTTCTCAAGAACACTGATTGCCACATCATAATGTGCCTCATCCTGGTCTTTTTGAAATGCGGTTATCTCAATTAAAAGCTGGTTACAGAGTCTCTGCGGTCCTGGCAGATAATAGTCCCCCATCTGCTTTGCAAGCTGCTGGTATGTCTGGAGCGAGGCGCCTCCAAGTGTCCCAAGACCGGCTGACATCAGGTCGCTGACCACCTTTTCCACCAAGTCCAGTCCTTCAAGCTGTGACTTTAATTTTTTCACCCTTGCATTTTTCGCAGTCCTTGCAGCGGACGCTTTTTTCTTCTCCGCTTTTTTCTTCTCCTCCTCGGTCATCTCGCTTTCCGGCTTTGCCGACTCGTTTGCCTTGTTGTCCCTCGCCTGTTTCTTTTCACGCTTTTTCTGGATGTCTTCCGGAATTTCGCAGATGCAGAATTCTTTTTTTGCCATCATCTCATACATCAGTCCGAGACTATGTTTACATGGAAACTGCCTGCTGGGACAGGAGCAGCGAAATACTGGATTGTTTTCGTCTATGTAATCTGCTGATGTAATATAATTATTTTTTCCGCTTCCGGTGCATTCCCCCATGTAAAGGGTGTCATCCCCGGAGCGTTCAAGCTTGACAAACCCGCCCTTCTGGGATATCTTTTTGCCATTGGATGCCGCCGCCGCATTTGGCGCCAGCGCCAAAATCTGTTGTTCTGTTATCTCTCTCATGTGATCATCATTCCTTTCTGTTATATCCGTTTCCGAATTCCTTAAATCATTTTCCTGAACCGTGCATCAATCTCAGGATAATCATGCTTCAGTGAAATGACCTGCCCTTCCCTGCCCAGAAAGCAGTGTGTGCTTGTTCCCATGGTGCGGAGTGTGCCTGTGTCCATGTCTGTCATCTCATACGCCAAATCAAGCCTGACTCCGTTATATTTTGTTACCCTTATCTGGATCTTCACCGTATCATCAAAATGCACCATACTTTTATACTGGCAGTTTACAGAGACAACCGGACTGATGATGCCGTCTTTCTCCATATCACAATACGATATTCCAAACTGGCTCATGGCATCCATCCGTGCCTCCTCCATCCACCGGATGTAGTTGGAATGGTGTACGATTCCCATCTGGTCGGTCTCGTAATATTTTGCATGGTGCAGATATGGTTTTATATGGTTTTCTGTACGCATCTCTTGTTTTTTGCTCCTTTTCAGACACATTAACAAACTATTTAGAACGATTCTGTATCAATCATACCACAAATTGCCTAAAAAAAATATGCAATGGCGAAAATTGTTGTCATTTCGGTGAAAAAAATTCAGAGATACTACTTCTGTAATATTTCTGAATTCTTAACTGCAGCTTATAGATTTTTACTTCAGCATCAAAAATGCCCCAAGATTCCCTCGTTTTCCCCTGCTGGCTCTATGGCTGAATAGCACGTTTGGGTTGCAGCAGGTGCATATGTCGGTTATTTCTATGTTTTCGTCGGGCACTCCCGCATCCCGGAACACCCTGAAATTTGCGTACCACAGGTTTAGCTGATATTTTCCGTTCTCCTTTTGGTACAGAAGGCAGTCATCTATGTCCTGCTGTGTAAAGTCTGATGTGTACCGCGCAAGGTATTCTTCCGCTTTCGTGTCATCTTTCGTAAAGGCCTTTTGGAAAGCAAGCGCCACATCCTCGCTCACTTCGTAACAGTTCTGGCAGATTGACGGCGCTATCGCAACCGTTACATGCTCCGGTTGTGTGCCGTATTCCTGCCGCATTTTGTCCAGCGTGGCCTTTCCCATTTTCCCGACGGTTCCGCGCCAGCCAGAGTGTGAAAGCCCGATTGCCCTATTTACGGTATCCACCATAAAAAGCGGCACACAGTCGGCGTAAAATGTGCCAAGGATGATGCCTCTCTCATTTGTTATCAGTCCGTCTATGTCTGTGTAATCACGCTCGCGAGTCACTCCTTTTCCCTTGTCATCAGCTGTCACCTTCCGCACATTTGTCGTGTGCGTCTGCTGGGAACAGACGATATCCCCGCTTGTCATATGCAGATGCGCCGCAGCCCTTCTGAAATTTTCATCCACATTCTCTGCATGGTCTCCCTGAGAATAGCTGAAATTAAGGGAATGCAGATAATCACTGCTCACCCCGCCGTATCTTGTCGTAAAAAAGTGTTCCGCGATTCCTGTGCGTTCCAGACCGGAAAATGTAAAATACGCCATCTCTTTATTTTCTTTGTCAAAATTCAGCCTGCAAGTCCCTCTGCTGCCATACCTGATTATCTTTTCTTCCATGCCCACTCCCGATACTCTTTAATAAATATGTTCAAAAGCATTTTTATACCACGAAATTTCTGCGCCGCAGATTGCAACCACGTCATAGCGCACTGGCGAAAACTCTCCTATATGATGTATCATTCTATAGTAGTCCGCCACCTTGCATATGGTTCTCTGCTTGCCATAATTGACAGCCTCAACCGGATATCCTGCGGCACTATCCTTTCGGTATTTCACCTCAAAAAACACTGTGTATTCTCCGTCTCTTCCAACCATGTCAATCTCACCCTTACGGTTCCTGTAATTGCATTCCAGTATCACCACACCATTATCTTTCAGGTATTCTGCGGCAATCCGCTCATATTCTTCGCCCTTTTTTCTGGTATTCATGCCAAACTCCGTATTCACATTTTTTTGCTGTTCTGATAAGCGCTGACTTTCGCCTTGATTTTGTCCATGCTGTCCACAAACATAAGGATCTCAGCTACTACCTCGTAAAGCTCTGGCGGTATCATGTCGCCTATCTGCAATTTTGACAGCGTGCCTGCAAGCTTATCATCCTTGTGGACAGGGACATCCGCCTGCTTTGCCTGCTCTATAATCTTTTCTGCAAGTGCGCCGCGCCCCATCGCAATAACCCTCGGGGCGCTGTCTGCCGGATCATATTCCAGCGCGACTGCCTGTTTTACCTTTTTATTTTTTTCCTCCGCCATCTCCATACACCTCTTACTTTTACTGGAATGCCCGCACAACAGTGAAATCCTTCAAATTTGCTGATTATCTATGCCCTTGTGTCAAAGGTCTGGTAGCTCAGCACTGCACTGCCGCCTGCCACCTGCTCCTCGATATGTTCCAGAACCGTTTTGTCCTCATCCTTTTCCAGCACCATGTTCTTGCACTGGTAGCCTTTTTTCAGAAGCCGCTGTGACAATTCATCCATATGCTCTCCCACCAGTTTAATGGAATCCTCATCAAGATAAAACTTGGTCGTAACCTGGTTTTTCTCGGTTTGCAGGGAGATACTCACATCCAGTGCCCCCAGGTAATCCATGTCCAGATGCAGGAATGCCGTGAGCATGCCGTCCCTGCGAGCCAGATTTTTCTTGTTTGTATAGACATATAAATCCCCATGCGCCTGTGAATTGCTAAGCTTCATTGGGAGCTGTACGTAGCTGAACATCTGGTTCATCTGGTTCATAAACTCGACATTTTCATTGATGTTCCCCATCGCGCGCGCCTGTGATGCATTTTCTGTCTGCCCGCCTGCCTGCATTGCCTCGTTCATCATCCGTGCCAGCTGGCTGCTCTCCTTCGCAAGTCTCTGGTAAAACTCTTCCACCTTGCCTTCCTGCATCAAATCCTGCGGAGTCAGCGTCCACTGTTTTTGCAGACCGTTTTTCAGCATGGACTGAAACGGTTCCGAACGGAATATTACCGCTTTCTGCCCTGTCGTCAGCTGTCTGCCGATTTCACTGTCGAGCAGCAACTGTTTCATGTCCTTTATATCCAGTTTCCCCTCCCTGATAAGCGAAATCATTTTGGCGGGAAGCAAAGTGGTCTTTTCTCCCTTTAACTGGCTCAATATGGCATCAAGCTGCTTACTGTCCGCCTGTACACCCTTTTGCTGCTCATCCGCCATGGACTCACCCACTTTTGGAAGCTGTCCTGTATCCTTACCGGAAACTTCCCTGCCGTTGTGGTTTTCCTGTAAAATGTGTTCCTGTGCGTTATTTTTTACACCGCCATTATCCGCTGTCTGGTTTCTGATATCTTTTTCTTGCAAATTTTCTTCATCCGCCTGCAAAGTGCTGTCATTTTGTATAATTTGGTTCTCCTGCTGATTTCCCATATTGTTATTGCCGTTTACCGTCTGCTTTGCTTCACTGTTCTGCCCTTCTTCTCCTGCAAGCAGGACAAGCACCTGTTCCATGAACTTCCCGCCACCCTCAAGTGCGGCATTTCCGGGTGCAGCTGCCCCCTGACCAGCGTCCGGCATGACATTATTTACAGAAGCGCCCTGATTTCCCTGTCCCTGCGCCTTTCCTGCCAGTGCCTCATAGAACTTCAGTATCTCCTCCGAAGCCTCCTTAATGCCGTCAAGCAGCCTGTGTTCCATATTCTGGTAATTCTGAATCTGTGCGATATTGGTGTCGTTCACCGGAAGCTGAAGCTTTGTAAGCCGGATTAATTCTGCCATGCCTGCGTTTGGATTTTGCAGTGTCAGGCGGTTAAACAGCATCAGTGTATTTTTGTCAATCGACATTCCGTTTTCAATCAGCTTTGAGACAAGTGCCAGATTTTTGTCATTGACAGCCATATGTGCTGCCCTGAGTGCCATCTCACCGACCCGTAGCATCTGCATTCTGCCGTCCTGTACCGGTTTCAGAACAACCCTGTTATCCTTGTTGGACTGCACTTGTAAGTTCAGAACCTGTCCAATAGCCACCTGGACATCCCGTTCCAGCTTCGCCACCATATACTGCCCATTTGCAAGCTGTATCTGAACATCCTCGCCATTCACTGAAGTAATTTCTCCCTGAAACGTATCTCCTGGCACAAGCTGCGTGACATCGACGCCCTGCGGACTGCCAGCCCCTGTATTTCCCGCCGAATAGACATTCCCCGCATATCCCTGCCCTATCTGTGTTCCGTCATAGTTATTGGAAAATCCTGATAAAAAGCTGTCCATACCATTCCCTCCAAGTTATTCAAACAGGTTTTCATTCACAAAATTTTTGATAAAGCTTTTCCTGTGTATCGGTGTCGGTCCAAATTTCCTTAATGCCTCTATATGTGCTGCTGAACCATATCCCTTGTTATCCGCAAAGTAATATCCCGGATAGGTTTTGTCATACTCCACCATCAGTCTGTCCCTTGTCACTTTTGCAACAATGCTCGCAGCGGCAATTGACACGCTCTTGGCATCCCCCTTGATAATCGGAACCTGCCTGACTGTGATACCGGGTATTGTCACTGCATCATTTAATAAAATATCGGGCTGTACAGCCAGGTTGTTAACTGCCGCGCGCATCGCCTCATAGGTTGCCTGCAGAATATTGATTTCATCAATCCGTTCATGTGACGCATATCCAATTCCAACTGCCACTGCTTCCTGCATAATCACTGTATAAAGCTCCTCGCGTTTCTTTTCACTCAGCTGTTTGGAGTCATTGAGATAAAGAATCTTACAATCCTGCGGCAGGATGACTGCTCCCGCTACAACAGGCCCTGCCAGAGGTCCGCGTCCGACCTCGTCAATGCCGCAGATAAACCCGGCAGACGCATATTCTTTCTCAAACTTTTTCATAAGCTCGATGCGCTGCCTTTCTTTCGCAATCGCATCTATTTGTTTCCTTGCCTTTGCGACGAGCGCCTGCACGCCGCTCCGTTCGTCCTTCCTATATGTTTCTACAAAAACAGGCAGCCCACTTTCGCCTGCTGCCTGTAATTCATTTTTGATTTCTCCTATTTTCTTTTCCAATGAATCTTCATGTCCTTTCTCTGTAGCCTTATCTTACGTATGCCACATCATTCAAAATTACTGATGTTTTAGTATCCCAAATTTACTTGATGGCCAAATACGGATAAATGCCCTGCCTATAATGTCATTGCGGTGGATATTTCCAACGGACGGATCCCGGCTGTCAGAACTGTTGTTTCGGTTGTCCCCCATCACAAAATATTCGTCTGCCCCCAGCCGTATCGGGTCACACGCCCTTCCCGCGTTCTGGATTACCTCACGCCCATAGCTTTCCTCCAGTACCTCACCATCTATATAAATGTTCCCGGACTCGTCAATCTGCACTGTCTCACCCGGCATTCCGATAATTCGTTTGATATAATATGTGTCCATATCATATTGAAAAGGAAATACAATAATGTCAAACCGCTCCGGATCATTAAACCGGTAAGATATCTTATCCACAATCAGATGATCCCCGTCACTCAGGGTTGTTTCCATGCTGCTTCCGCTCACCTGTGTCCGCTGCCCCACATATGTAACAATCAGATATGCGGCGCAAAACACGAGCAACAGATAAATGCTGATGCTCAATATTTCTTTCAATATACTTTTTATTTTATTATTTCCTGTTCCCTGTATTTCTGTTTCCATCATTCTTCTGGTATCTCCAATGTAATTTTTCCGATTCTTCCGTTTCTGAAATCATCCACCACCATCGAGGATGCTTTCATGATATCTAATTCCTCACCCTTTAAATAACATTTTTTGCTGACGCAGACTGCCTTTATCGTGTCATAGGCATCCTGTCCGTCTGGTATCTCTATGTCGTACCTTTTTTCCAAAAGCCCCGGGTATTCACTCTGCAAAAAACAAATCAAATCATATGCCAGCTCATCCAGATGCACAATCTCGTCATTCATCGAACCAATCATGGCAAGACGAAGCCCTACTGTCTGGTCTTCAAACTTTGGCCAGAGGATGCCCGGCGTATCAAGAAGCTCCAGTCCTTTGTTTAGCCGAATCCACTGTTTTCCCTTTGTCACACCGGGTTTGTTCCCGGTCTTGGCACATGCCTTTCCTGCAAACGAATTGATAAACGTGGATTTTCCAACATTGGGAATTCCGACAACCATGGCACGCACAGGCCTGTTTAAAATTCCCCTTTTTCTGTCACGCTCAATTTTTTCCCTGCACGCCTCCTGCACAACTCCCTGAATGGACTTGACACCGGAACCTGTCTTGGAATTAATCTCCAGCACATGAAAGCCCCTGTCCTCAAAATACTGCATCCACAGCTTATTTTTTCTTGTATCTGCCAAATCGGATTTATTCAGAAGAATAATCCTTGATTTATTTTTTCCCAGCTCGTCTATATCCGGATTCCTGCTGCCAAGCGGTACCCTGGCATCCACCAGCTCAATCACCAAATCAATGAGTTTGATATTCTCCTGCATCATCCGTTTTGCCTTTGTCATATGACCAGGATACCATTGATAATCTGCCATAATTTTTCATGCCCTTCCTTTATTCTATTAACCCTAAATCACTGTCGCCTGCCGCCAGTTTCATCCATGCTTTTCCTATAATATAACTTTTTCTGACTGTGCCCACGTTTGCCGAGCGGCTGTCCTCACTGCTGTTACAGTTATCACCTATCACAAAGTACTCATCCTCTCCAAGCGTAACCTCGTTTTCGAGTATGCCGGGTTCCGCTATCCTGTCATTAAAATACTCCTCGACAACCTCTCCGTTCACATACAGCATACCACTTTTTATGTACAGCTTATCTCCCGGAACGCCCACTACGCGTTTCACGTAATAATGTGATTTCTCATTTCCATTTGGAAGAAACACCACTACATCCCCCGCTCTCGGGGATGCCACCTTGTATACCAGGCGGTTTAAAAAGATTTCCTGCCCATTATAGAGACTCGGTTCCATGGAAGATCCAATCACACTTGTCTTCATCCCGACGCAGAAAACGGTTACCACCGCAAGCAGCACCGAGACAAATATCCAAAAAATCCAGCTTAGAATTTCCTTAACTAAATTGATATTTAATTTTTTCTTTTTCTGGTAAAATGTCAGTCCCTTTCTTCTAGCCATTTATTTTATCCTTCTAAGAAAGCATTTTATGTACCTTAATTATTATACTCAATATAGAACACTATTTCAAGCCTTGAATCATAATATAAAATATTCCATAATCGAGTACCTACTCGCGCGCCGGGCGTCCGTCAGCGAACCAATTTATTGGTTTGATGACATATTTCATTTGGACGCCCGTGTGCATAACAAAACGAGGCCTGTCTCCAAGCCCCGTCACATGAACCAATTATTTCACCAGCTCTTTCACCTTTGCCTTCTTACCAACACGATTTCTTAAATAGTTCAGCTTGGCACGTCTAACCTTACCGGACCTTACTACCTCTACTTTCTCTACGTTTGGTGAGTGCATCGGCCATGTCCTCTCAACACCGACACCGTTTGAAATCTTTCTCACTGTAAAAGTCTGCCTGTTGCTGCCGCCCTGAATCTTTAATACAGTACCTTCAAAAATCTGAATTCTCTCGCGGTTACCCTCTTTAATCTTACCATGTACCCTTACTGTATCGCCAACCCTGAAGCTGTCAACGTTTGCCTTTAACTGTTCCTGCTCGATTTCCTTAATAATTTCGTTCATTTTATATGCCTCCTTATTCTATCGACGTTCTTAATACTTCTGCATCATCTATTTCCATCATGACTCGTACCAGAGGACCATCTCTTTGTTCGCAACATTAATAACTTACCACAAACAGCCTTTGAATGCAAGCTTTATTTCGCTTTTTTCCAAAATAAACGTAACAGTTCAGTCATTCAGTCAGACAACAGGGACAACACCGGTTAATAGTTGTTATTCTTTAATTCTGTCAAGTTCTGTGAGGTTGATACCTGAAGCTGTTAAAATTACTTTCAGTTCAATGTATCTTAATTTCATAATTTTATATGTTTCGGATTCTTTATCTGCTGAAAGCATATAAGTTTGCAGTCTTGAAAACTCTTCAACTGATATTTTCAACATTTCTTTTTCCGACATACAATCACCTTACTTTCTTTTATAATCTGTATTGATCGTTACATTTTAATCATATCAGATTATGTAAAAGGTGTAAAGCCTTATTAAACTATCACATTCGGCTCATTCCCCCACGACATCGTCGAGCAGTTTATTTTTGTCGGGACAGTCCGCCGCAGTTGTCGCAAGTGTATCGCACCGCTCATTCTCTGGATGGCCGGCATGTCCCTTGACCCAGGTAAACGTCACGGCATGCGGCTCCTTCGCACGCAAGAGCCGCTTCCATAAGTCAATATTCTTGACCTCCTGTTTTGTGCTGGTGCGCCAGTTTCTTTTTAACCACCCCTCTATCCAGTGCTGGTTAAATGCGTCCGTGACATACTTGGAATCCGAGATAACCTCCACGTCACACGGTTTTGTCAGGGCTTCAAGCCCTGCGATTACTGCCATCAGCTCCATCCTGTTATTGGTTGTCTTCTTGTACCCAGCCGAAAATTCCCTCTCATGGAGCTGTCCTTTGCTGTCCACATACTGGAGGACACATCCATATCCGCCTGGTCCCTCCGGATTCCCCCTCGCTGCTCCGTCCGTAAATATTTTAACAAACATACCATTACCCTTTCCATTCCCCGTTTCGCAGGAACTCCCCTGCCATGTCATCTGCCTTCTGAATAATATCCTTTGAAAACCCTATGATTTCCAACAGCTTAATCGCATTTCTGGTGTGCGCCCTTCCCCCGAGAAGCCTGTATGAGAACAGCACGTCCCCATCCTTTACCTCCTCCTCAAAATGGCAGTTATCATAGCACCGCGCAAGCAGATGGGTCAGCTCAATGTCGTGTGTCGCCGCAAAACAATAAATCCCTGTCTCTGACAGTTTTTCCAGAATCTGGGCAGATGCCGCAATTCGTTCCACAGTATTGGTTCCCCGCAGCACTTCGTCCACAAAACACAAAAGCGGATTCTGGCTGTCCGCAGCCGCAGCATCCATAATGCGCTTCAACGCCTTGATTTCCACAATATAATAGCTCTCGCCATTGTCCAGGTCATCCCTGAGCGCCATGGAAGAATAAATCCGGTAGTAGTTTCCCACATATGCTTTTGCCGCACAGGTATGGATTGTCTGCGCCAGTATCGCATTCACCGCAGTCATCTTGAGAAACGTTGATTTTCCCGATGCATTGGATCCGGTGATAATCATCCCTCTGTTCTGGGACAAGCTGTTTGCCACCGGATTGTCGATACAGGGGTGGAATCCCTCCGTTATCACAAACTGTCCGCATCTGCCGGATGTTAACTGCGGCACACAGTAATATGGCAGCGCTGCCCTGAAATATCCTATGGATATCACCGCATCAATATAGCCGATATCCTCCACAAGTTCACTGATTTCCTGTCTGTTTTTCTGGACAATGTTCAGCATCTTGTTAAAACGGATGATGTCAATATGTGTAAGCATTTTGATATAATCAAACAGGATCTCCCCGATACTTCCTGTCGCGCTGTTCATCTTGAGCACCATGCCGGAGTTTTTCTCAAAATCCCTGAACTTGGATTTCTTTTCTTTTAAGCCTGTGACATACCCCTGCATTTCCGTGCCGTAATCCAGCTTTATCATATCGTCCGCGCAGCGGATCATGCGCATGATATAAGAAAAGGTTGTCACATACGGCGCAGCCACACCCTTTTCTTTCATATATATCACAATATTCACGCAGGCTGCCGCGATAACCAGCGGAACGCCAAGCGATGTCCGCACGAAAACAAGCGCGATGGATGCCAGCAGCAGAATTATGCATCCATAATGCACTTTATTGCTGCGCACACCTAATTCGCCAAGATAGTCCATGTAATCAGAAAGGGAATACTGCCCTGTGTACCCCAGCGCATTCAGGTGCATCATCGTGTCCAGCCTGTCTTTTTCATGTTCCATCATATAACAGATATGCCTTTCCATTGCGGCAGACTTCCCATCCCCATCCTCCATCCGTGGATGCCGCAGCATGTCATACAGATACTCCTCGCCCGACGAGGACTGCGTAAAATCTACCCGGGAAAATACGGCATCCATGCCAAGGTCATTCCATGTAATATCGTCTATATCATCCTTCTGCTGCCTGTGGCGGTAATATCTTGATATCCTGTCAATTTCCGCCGTACCGTAATCGTTTTTTCGGAATGTTCCATACAATTCCTTTAGCTGGCTGCGGTATATTTTTTTACGATTTCTCTCCTCAGCTGCACCGCGAATCATCACATACAAAAATACAGCAAACAGTAGTATTAGCAAAATCAGCATTTCCATGAATTCTTTTCCCTCACGATAAGTTTTCCGGTCCGAAGCCATGCGGCAGCATTTCCCCGAGTGTTTTTTCCAGGTAATTGTCCTCCGATACTGCCGTGATGACACGGAATTTCTCCGGATTGCAAAATTCCATCATGACCTGCCTGCACACGCCGCACGGATAGGCAAAATCAGCCGGTGCGCCCTCATAGCCGCCGACAATCGCAATCGCCTCAAACGACCGCTCGCCCTCGCTTACTGCCTTAAAAAAGGCTGTCCGCTCCGCACAGTTGGTCGGGGTATATGCCGCATTTTCGATATTGCATCCCTGGTACACCTTTCCTTCTTTTGTCAAAAGCGCGGCGCCCACCTTGTACTTTGAATAAGGAACATATGCACGCTCCCTCGCTTCCAGTGCCTGACGTATCAATTCTTTATTGTCCATTCCCTCCAACTCCCATCTGCCCGCTTTCGCGGGCGTAAAAAATAAGTCATACAGTCTATTATGCCCATTCGGGCTAGTATAATATCTGGCGATATTATATCACATTGTGTAATTTGTAACAACCAGACACTTTATAAAAAGTTAGGATGAAACCAGGTCATGGCGAATTAAAGGTAATCAAAAGAGGAAAGGAAAAGCACAATCAGACGGAACTGGCGATACCGTCAAGATAGTGTAACTTTACTTGGGGAATTTTTCCAGAAAATAAAACGGAGCACCT
>CARTDA010000052.1:0-28898 GCA_949066965.1 uncultured Lachnospiraceae bacterium | reverse complement strand
ATCTTAACTTCTGTTATATATATCGGTGCAAAAAAATATTCCTTTAGCTCCTTTTAAAAAATTATCTGACAATTTTTTTGCTGTTCCATTTTGAACCAAGCTGGGAAGACTTTACTTATTCGCCGTGTCCCCTTGCACTGCTTCAGCAGCATGCTTCCCCTGCATCCGGCTGTACATAAAGCAGGAGCCGGTCAGATAATTTCTGACCAGCTCCTGTATTATGCACATATCCTTGTTTATAGATTAACCTAAGAGTGAAAGTACGCCCTGGTTAGACTGGTTTGCCTGCGCGAGCATGGACTGCCCTGCCTGTGAAAGAATATTGGCATTCGAGTATTTTACCATCTCTGTTGCCATATCGGTATCACGGATTGCAGACTCTGCACTTGTTGTATTCTCTACAACGTTATCCAGGTTCTTGATTGTGTGCTCCAAGCGGTTCTGAACTGCACCGAGTGCGGAACGCTGTGTCGATACCTTCTGCAATGCGTTTGCGATAACATCGATTGCGTCTGTTGCGTTGTCGCCTGATGTGTCTACCATGCCTACTGCCGTACTCTTTAACTTGTTGATTCCGAGCGCTGCTGCTGACATTGACTGAACGTTTGTGGCAATCTTATTTGTTCTTGCTGAGTCTGCACCTACATGGAGGCTGAAGCTCAAATCCTGTGTCACTTCGGCTGTGTTCTTGGTGATGAAGCTGCCAATCCATGTTGTCGGATCAGCCTTGTCGTTTACAACTGCCGTTGTAGCCTGTGAGTCAGAGAATAATCCTCCCTTGTACTCACCCTTCTCGTCAAAGTACTTATTGAGCGCTACACCAGATACTTCTTTACCATCCGCATCATAAAGCTTCTGCATGGACTCATTGCCCTTGGAATCAGCACTGATATCATAAGCGCCACCGCCTGCTGCTGTAACTGCATAGTCTCCATCTGTCACGCCGCCTTCGTCCGCAGCTACTGCCAAAATCCTATACTTATCCTGCATTTCTGCAAATGTCACTGTTCCTGCATTTGCATCTGTTTCAACATTCTTCAGATAGTCTGACAAGTCTGTTCCTGCTGCAACACGAGTAATTTCATTTGTCTCCGTATCAAGAATATAGCTGTCTTTTTGAGATGTAATAATGCCAGAAGCTGCATTATAAGCCAGTGTAGCCACATCCAGTGACGCATTTTTGAATGCTACATAGTCTTCCTTAACCGTAGCGCCCGTAACTACCGCATTTGGTCCAACGGTGCCTTCTTCCAGATACTTCGTAATATCATCACCCTTTGTAATTGTGTTTGCTGTCAGCGGTGAAGTCAAAGTAGCTGTTCCGATTGATGCCGATACCATATAAATATTATCTTCCTTGTTGTAATCAATCTTATTCGCAACCGTTCCATTATTGCTTCCAAGGTTCTTCGTATAAGTAACAGAGAAGTTCATTGTATAAACCTTTGTCGTGTCCTTTGTTGTGTCACCCTTCAACAGGTATGTCTCATTGAACTTGGTTGTCTCTGCAACACGGTCGATTTCCGTGATAAGCTGGTCAACCTCGTCCTGGATGTACTGACGGTCTGTTGTAGAGTTTGTGCCGTTTGCTGCCTGTACTGCCAGCTCGTTCATTCTCTGTAACATATCGGTAACTTCCTGCAAAGCGCCCTCAGCTGTCTGCACGGATGAAATACCATCCTCTGCGTTTGCTGATGCCTGTGTCAGTCCGCGTATCTGTTTTCTCATTTTCTCGGAAATTGAAAGACCTGCTGCATTGTCTGCTGCACGATTGATTTTGTAACCAGAAGATAACTTCTCCGTTGAGCCTGCCACTGTCTTCTGTGTGATGCCCAACATCCTGTTAGAATTCATTGCTTTGAGATTGTGCTGTACTACCATATTATTTCCTCCTTGAAATATGACTTTGAGGTTTCCCTCCGTCTGGTGATATACGGCTTCCCTGCCGTATTGTTTCTCCCCTTTTGTCCGTCCATCCTTTACTCCTCTGTACGGACAGCCCCAGGGTCATGATACTGATTCCCGGATAGTCTGCAGCCTTCTCGTTTACCATGTATCATATAGAACATCATTATTTAGTTTTTTGAAGTGGTTTTAATCTCACCTTCTGTTATATATATCGGTGCAAAAAAATATTACTTTAGCCCCTTTTTAAAATTTTTCTAATTTTCTGACAATACGAAATTTTTGATATAATGTGTGACATTTCCAGCATTTTGGCAATATATTAGCCATACAAACGAAATTTCTCGCGTCTTTGATAGCACATATCCCTGGCAAGGATTGCCTAATATTCCCTTCAAGTCCTAGGACTCCATCCGGCTAGAAATTGAAGTATGTGACTGCCTGTTTCGCACCATACTCCAATTTCTAACTGGATGGAGCCCTAGAGCATGTTTGAAAAATCCCTGATTTATATACTTGATATTTTTCCTGAAACTATGCTAATATTTTTATAGAAACCCATTTATGAAAGGAGGCCGTCATATGTATGCATATAGAAAAAATACAAGCGCAGCAACTGTTCGCACCAAAACCAAAACTTGCCCCAGGCAAAGTTCCCTGCCACAGAAAAATTCTGTCTTTTTAGGATTGGAATCCAATTACACAGCCCGTACTTTACCAGCGCAGTCAGAAAATACAGAAACGCCTTTACAGCGAAAAATCGGTATGGAATTCCAGGTAATGGGTTCCACAGATGTGCTAGATTCCAACCGAGAGTCCAGTGAGCACGGAATACTGCTAAAAAAATGTGACGGATTCAATATTACCGCAGATATGGGCAATTATGAATATGTCACAAAGCCAGTAGATGAACGTCTTGATTCCGAGATTGACAACTTAAAAAGGTACTGCGATAATTCTGGTCGTTCGCATCGCAATATCACTCAAAAATTAAATCCAGACAAACCAACCATATATCACAATGACTATTGGCAGTATACTCCCGAAGACAGCGCAACGCATTACTGGGTTAGGCAATCAAGGAAAAAAACAGCACACCCTCAGGCAACCGTGGGAATTCGTCTTGACAAGCTGACCACCTTCGTCAAAGAATATGTAAAAGACAGCACAGACCGCCTGACTGCCCCTCGTCGTAAATTTATACTGGCACACGGCGGAACCAAAAAAAGAATTGCAGAAAAACAGCACAGTGAGCTGCGTGCCATTTCCATAAACCAGGAGTCCCTGCAAGGCATGACCTCCCTCTCTCCTAAAGCACACGGACTTTTAACCATGTTATCCATAATGGCACGAAACTATTATTTATATTGGAAAAAAATTGAGTATCCTGTCAATGCGAAATCTGCCATTCCCATAATGCCGCGCACCTCATTATATGATATCTTCGCAACACTGACACCCATAGAACAGACACTCATAAAAAACCTTAACATCACTCAAAATAGTGACATATTAAGTTATATTGTTGGTGATTCCCGTGCAAGAAAAGACACAAGCAAAGACAACGGATTCCCTCCTAAAACTGTAGCTAACGCCACAACGAATATGCTGCAAGTCGTACTAGCCTGCGAATCCAATACTGCAAGAGAACAAGTAACTAGTCTGGCTGATTTTCTGGGCAGTCTGCCCCTGCCCGGCTCGCCATCTGGACAGGATGTCTTTTCCACTTATCACAGCCTCTCATCAATATCAAACACGGACACTGCCGGTTTTGATATTTCCCGCTCTACCGATATCGGATATGACCATGATGCGGAACAGATACATGGGATGTTACTTGAGCTGCGCGATTTACAGCGAGGAGTAGAAACTTCGCAATGGTCTGCCGTTGCCGAAAAAGCTGCCAAACTCACACGCTTTGTAAACACTGGCAGCATGAATCAGGCTGATGCTATATAAATGCAAACAGAGCCGGTCATCTGACCGGCTCTTGATTTATCACTTTGTAGTAAGTGCATTCTATTTTTTATTATCCTAAGAGTGAAAGTACACCCTGGTTCGACTGGTTTGCCTGTGCGAGCATGGACTGGCCTGCCTGTGAGAGGATATTTGCGTTCGAGTATTTTACCATCTCTGTCGCCATATCGGTATCACGGATTGCAGACTCTGCACTTGTCGTATTCTCTACAACGTTATCCAGGTTCTTGATTGTGTGCTCCAGACGGTTCTGAACTGCACCGAGTGCGGAACGCTGCGTCGATACCTTCTGCAATGCGTTTGCAATAACATCAATCGCATCTGTTGCATTGTCGCCTGATGTGTCTACCATGCCTACTGCCGTGCTCTTTAACTTGTTGATGCCGAGCGCTGCCGCCGACATGGACTGGATGTTCGTGGCAATCTTGTTGGTTCTTGCCGAGTCTGCGCCGACATGGAGGCTGAAGCTTAAGTCCGCCGCTACCTCCGCATGGCTTTTCACGATATACGTGCTGATTTTCTTTTCCTCAACACCGCCTGCGTCTGCGTCATTTACGACCGCATTGGTTGCCTGTGAATCAGAAAACAGACCTCCCTTATAGTCGCCCTTCTCGTCAAAATACCTGTTGAGCGCCACACCAGATACTTCCTTGCCATCCGCATCATATAGCTTCTTTGCCGATTCGTCGATCAGGAACTCCTGGCTCATGACAGTATCCTCTGCCGGAAGCTGGCTTCCCAAAGTTGCCCCGATTGCCGGTGTCCCGCCCGCAGATGGCGTTGTCGTCTGGTTCATGACAACTTCATCCAGCAGCCTGTACTGTTCTTTCACCGTTACTTTTTTCCCATCGTCCGAGACATCCATATAATCCGCCAGGTTCTCACCTGCGCGCACCTTAATGATGCTGTCAGTCTCAGTATCAAAAATGTACGCATCATTCTCAGCGGTAAGCAGGCCGTCTGCATATTTCAAGGTCTCCTGTGCCGGCGTAAATGCCGGATCCGTATTCACTTTGAGACGTTCTACATTTGCATGCTTGAACACAGCATACGTAGCACCATTAAAGGTGGCTGCCGTAATCTTGCCGTTTTTCTCCTTCTCTGCCTTATCCAAATACTTTGTGACATCCTCACCTGTATGGATAACATCCGCACTAATCGGCGTATTTGGATTGCTTTTGCTCACAGATGCCGAATTCACGATATACAGGTTCGGGTTTCCTGTATAATTTACCTTGTAATTTACTGTCGCCTTATTTGTGCCCAGGTTGGATGTGTAGGTAACTGCATAGTTGATTGTATAGCTCTTTGTTGATTCCTTTGCAGAATCCCCCTTCAAAAGGTACGTTTCATTGAACTTCGTGGTTTCCGCCACACGGTCAATCTCTGTTATCAGCTGGTCGACTTCGTCCTGAATATACTGCCGGTCTGTAACAGAATTCGTTCCATTTGCAGCCTGTACTGCCAGCTCATTCATTCTTTGGAGCATGTCCGTAACTTCCTGCAGGGCGCCCTCAGCTGTCTGCACGGATGATATGCCGTCTTCCGCGTTTGCTGACGCCTGTGTCAGCCCGCGTATCTGTTTCCTCATCTTCTCGGAAATAGAAAGACCTGCCGCATTATCTGCTGCACGGTTGATTTTATAACCGGACGATAACTTTTCTGTTGAGCCTGCCACTGTCTTCTGTGTGACACCCAACATCCTGTTTGAATTCATTGCCTTCAAATTGTGCTGTACTACCATATTCATTCCTCCTTGAATGCATCGATGCGGCTTCCTTGCTGCATAGTCGTGTCTGCAAAACCAGTTACAGACGTAAAGTCATATGTACCCTTATCCTGCTTCATCGCCAGGCGCATATTTCTTTTTCGCATTTATCTTTCCTAATGCCGCGCACCCATGCGCCGCCTTAGCGGTATATTTCCCCTGTATGGGACTATGTGAAACAGGGATCGCAATATGCAATCCCTGTTTCACATAGTCCTGCAGTACCCTATTTCATTATAAATGTCCTAAGATAATCTTATCCCAGAAGTGAAAGTACACCCTGGTTCGACTGGTTTGCCTGTGCGAGCATGGACTGTCCTGCCTGTGAGAGGATGTTGGCGTTCGAGTATTTTACCATCTCTGTCGCCATATCTGTATCACGGATTGCAGACTCTGCACTTGTTGTATTCTCCACAACGTTATCCAGGTTCTTGATTGTGTGCTCCAAGCGGTTCTGAACTGCACCGAGTGCGGAACGCTGTGTCGATACCTTCTGCAATGCGTTTGCAATCACGTCAATTGCATCTGTTGCATTGTCGCCTGATGTGTCTACCATGCCTACTGCCGTGCTCTTTAACTTGTTGATGCCGAGCGCTGCTGCTGACATGGACTGGATGTTTGTCGCAATCTTATTTGTTCTTGCTGAATCTGCACCTACATGGAGGCTGAAGCTTAAATCCTGTGTCACTTCGGCTGTGTTCTTGGTGATGAAATCCTTAATATTTTCTGTATTGTTTGCACCATCTGCCGTTACAGACTTTGTTGCCTGTGAATCAGAGAACAATCCTCCCTTGTAGTCACCCTTCTCGTCAAAGTACTTGTTGAGTGCTACGCCGGATACTTCCTTGCCGTCTGCGTCGTAAAGCTTCTGCATGGATTCGTTGCCCTTCAGGTCAGCCTGCACGATAGCATTTGCTCCTGAAGCACCATAGTCAGTAGTTTGAATTGCAGAGCCATTATCTTCCACAACTTCCAATACCCTGTATCTATCCTTCATCTCTGCAAAATCAACAGTGCCTGCCGCACCTCCTGCACCGGGAGTTGTCTCTGTATTCTTGAGATACTCGCTCAGGTCTGTTCCCTGTGCCACTCTTGTAATCTCATTCGTCTCCGTGTCAAGGATAAAGGTATCTGAATTTACTGACGTAATCAGGTTGTTAGCAGCATCATACTGCAATTTAGTCGTGTCAAGTGACGCATTCTTAAATGCCACATAATCATTTGCAACCTTTGCGCCTGTCACGGATGCATTGTCACCAACCGTTGCAGCAGAGAGATACTTTGTGATATCATCGCCCTTTGAAATGACATTTGAAGTCAATGGGGAGGTCAGTGTCGCCTCGCCAATTGAAGCAGACACAATATAAAGGTTATCTGTTCCCTGATAATCAACCTTCTTTGTCACGTCAGCGCTGTTGCTGCCAAGATTCTTTGTATAGGTTACAGAGTAGTTTGTCGTATATACCTTCGTGGTGTCTTTTGTCGTGTCACCCTTTAACAGATATGTCTCATTGAACTTGGTTGTCTCTGCCACACGGTCGATTTCTGTGATAAGCTGGTCAACCTCGTCCTGGATATACTGACGGTCTGTTGTAGAGTTTGTGCCGTTTGCTGCCTGTACTGCCAGCTCGTTCATTCTCTGTAACATATCGGTAACTTCCTGCAAAGCGCCCTCAGCTGTCTGCACGGATGAAATACCATCCTCTGCGTTTGCTGATGCCTGTGTCAGTCCGCGTATCTGTTTTCTCATTTTCTCGGAAATTGAAAGACCTGCTGCATTGTCTGCTGCACGATTGATTTTGTAACCAGAAGATAACTTCTCCGTTGAGCCTGCCACTGTCTTCTGTGTGATGCCCAACATCCTGTTAGAATTCATTGCTTTGAGATTGTGCTGTACTACCATATTATTTCCTCCTTGAAATATGTCCACAGTTTCCCTGCGTCCATTTATTATACGGCATCCTTGCCGCATTGGTTTCTCCCCTTATCCGTCCGGTCTCAGAGTACTCCTTTGTCCGAATAACCCAGGGACATGACACTGATTTCCGATAGGTCGGCCGCCCAGTCTTCCATCCTGTATCATAATACAACAGCATTATTAAGTTGTTGTGAAGTGTATTTAATCCAACTTCTATTGTATATATCGGATGAAAACATGATTCCTTTAGTGCCTTTTTCAAAATTAAGTGAAATATTTAAAAAGCCGGCCAAATGACCGGCTTCCCATTTATCGCCTTATTGAAGGTGCGTACCAACTTGTAATTAGCCTAAAAGACCAAGCACGCCCTGATTTGACTGGTTCGCCTGCGCGAGCATGGACTGGCCTGCCTGTGAAAGGATATTGGCATTGGAATATTTCACCATCTCTGTCGCCATATCTGTATCACGGATTGCAGACTCTGCGCTTGTTGTGTTCTCTACTACATTATCCAGGTTCTTGATTGTGTGCTCCAGACGGTTCTGCACAGCACCGAGTGCGGAACGCTGTGTCGATACCTTCTGCAATGCGTCTGCAATGACATCGATTGCATCCGTTGCATTGTCACCTGATGCGTCAACCATGCCTACTGCCGTGCTCTTTAATTTGTTGATGCCGAGCGCTGCGGATGACATGGACTGGATGTTGGTCGCAATCTTGTTTGTCCTTGCGGAATCTGCACCTACATGGAGGCTGAAGCTTAAATCCTGTGTCACTTCGGCTGTATTCTTGGTGATGAAGCCTGAAATCTTATTGTCAGCTGTTGCATTTGCATCACCGTCAGCCAGCACTGCCTTGGTAGCCTGTGAATCTGAGAACAGGCCTCCCTTATAGTCGCCCTTCTCGTCAAAGTACTTGTTAAGCGCCACACCGGAAACTTCCTTGCCGTCTGCATCATAAAGCTTCTGCATCGACTCGTTTATCTTGAAATCATCCTTTGTAAGCGTTGTAGCCTGTGCACCCTGTATTGTCGCATCTACCGTAAGTCCATCCCCGACTGCCGCTACCTGAAGCAGTCTGTACTTGTCATCCATCTTGGCAGATGTAATTGTTGTCTTTCCGGCTGTGGAAGTGCCATACTCAACATCCTTCAAATATTTGGACAAGTCGCTTCCCTTTGTAATCTTTGTAATTTCATTTGTCTCTGTGTCAAGAATATATGCATCACCACCGCCTGCATTCGAAGTGATGACATTTGACGCATCGTCTTTCTCAAGCTTTGCAATCGTAGCTGCATCCAGCTCGACATTCTTGAAGCCGACATAATCCTTCAGGTATGTCGGGTCTGCTGCCAGTGTCGCATTGTCAGACGGAGCCGCTTCCTTCAGGTATTTGGTCACATCATCACCCTTTGAGATGACATTTGCTGTCTGTGGCGCGTTCGATGACGCTGTCAGGACAGAAGCTGATACCATGTAAAGGTTATCGTTGCTGTTATAATCAACTTTCTTTGTCACAGTACCACTGTTGCTGCCGAGGTTCTTTGTATAGGTTACAGAATAGTTTGTCGTATATACCTTTGTGGTATCCTTTGTCGTGTCACCCTTCAGCAGGTATGTCTCATTGAACTTGGTTGTCTCCGCTACACGGTCGATTTCCGTAACAAGCTGGTCAACCTCGTCCTGGATGTACTGGCGGTCTGTCACGGAGTTTGTGCCGTTTGCTGCCTGTACTGCCAGCTCGTTCATTCTCTGAAGCATGTCAGTAACTTCCTGCAAAGCGCCCTCTGCTGTCTGTACGGATGAAATACCATCCTCAGCATTTGCGGATGCCTGTGTCAGTCCGCGGATCTGCTTTCTCATCTTCTCGGAAATTGAGAGACCTGCCGCATTGTCTGCCGCACGGTTAATCTTGTAGCCTGAAGACAGCTTCTCTGTCGAACCTGCTACGGTTTTCTGTGTTACGCCCAACATTCTGTTGGAATTCATTGCCTTAAGATTGTGCTGTACTACCATATAATTTTCCTCCTTGAAATGATTGTTCACGGCTTCCCTGCCGCAATTTGGTCTATATTTACTATATCCCAGCCATGAGCCTGGCGCCCCGGCTGTTGTATAGCCCTATAGCAAAATACACATCCTATCCTATCGGTTACAGACAGGAGTCGTCCTGTAAAGAACCGCCCCCGCCTTTCACTGCTTTATAGAAATTAGCCTAATAAGCTGAGTACACCCTGGTTGGACTGGTTCGCCTGTGCAAGCATGGACTGACCTGCCTGTGAAAGAATATTGGCATTTGAGTATTTCACCATCTCTGTTGCCATATCCGTATCACGGATTGCGGACTCTGCACTTGTCGTATTCTCTACTACATTATCCAGGTTCTTGATTGTGTGCTCCAGACGGTTCTGCACAGCACCGAGTGCGGAACGCTGTGTCGATACCTTCTGCAATGCGTCTGCAATGACATCGATTGCATCCGTTGCATTGTCACCTGATGCGTCAACCATGCCTACTGCCGTGCTCTTTAATTTGTTGATGCCGAGCGCTGCGGATGACATGGACTGGATGTTGGTCGCAATCTTGTTTGTCCTTGCGGAATCTGCACCTACATGGAGGCTGAAGCTTAAATCCTGTGTCACTTCGGCTGTATTCTTGGTGATGTAATCCTTGATGTTTCCGCCGGCACCGCTGTTATCCGCTGTAACCGCCTTTGTAGCCTGTGAATCAGAGAACAGACCTCCCTTATAATCACCCTTCTCGTCAAAGTACTTATTGAGTGCCACACCAGATACTTCCTTGCCATCCGCATCATAAAGCTTCTGCATCGACTCATTTACCTTGAAGCTGGTCTGGTCAATAAGATCGTCTCCCGCCAGTTTTGACGTACCAGTCGCGCCTCCCTGGTCAGCAGCTACAGTGAGAAGCCTGTACTGGTCTTTCATCTCCGCGAAATCAACAGTTGTTCCGTCTGCATTAATCTCTACGTTCTTCAGGTACTTAGAAAGGTCGCTGCCCTGAGCAATCTTTGTAATTTCATTTGTCTCTGTGTCAAGGATATACGTATCGCCGTTCGTGTCTGATGTTATAACGTTATTTGTGCTGTCATTTTTCAGTTTTCCGATTGTTGCCGTGTCCAGTGCGGCATTTTTAAATGCAACATAATCCTCTGAAAACTCCATGCCAGCCTTTACAGTTGCATTCGCATCTTCCTCTGCCTTGCCCAGATACTTTGTGACATCATCGCCCTTTGCAATCACGTTTGCTGTCAGCGGGGATGTCAGTGTAGCAGTGCCTATTGATGCCGATACAATGTAAAGGTTGTCATTGTCATTATAGTCAATCTTCTTTGCCACGTCAGCGCTGTTGCTGCCAAGGTTCTTTGTATAGGTTACAGAGTAGTTTGTCGTATATACCTTCGTGGTGTCTTTCGTCGTGTCACCCTTCAGCAGATATGTCTCATTGAACTTGGTTGTCTCCGCTACACGGTCAATTTCCGTAACAAGCTGGTCAACCTCGTCCTGGATGTACTGGCGGTCTGTCACGGAGTTTGTGCCGTTTGCTGCCTGTACTGCCAGCTCGTTCATTCTCTGAAGCATGTCAGTAACTTCCTGCAAAGCGCCCTCTGCTGTCTGTACGGATGAAATACCATCCTCAGCATTTGCGGATGCCTGTGTCAGTCCGCGGATCTGCTTTCTCATCTTCTCGGAAATTGAGAGACCTGCCGCATTGTCTGCCGCACGGTTAATCTTGTAGCCTGAAGACAGCTTCTCTGTCGAACCTGCTACGGTTTTCTGTGTTACGCCCAACATTCTGTTGGAATTCATTGCCTTAAGATTGTGCTGTACTACCATATAATTTTCCTCCTTGAAATGATTGTTCACGGCTTCCCTGCCGCAATTTGGTCTATATTTACTATATCCCAGCCATGAGCCTGGCGCCCCGGCTGTTGTATAGCCCTATAGCAAAATACACATCCTATCCTATCGGTTACAGACAGGAGTCGTCCTGTAAAGAACCGCCCCCGCCTTTCACTGCTTTATAGAAATTAGCCTAATAAGCTGAGTACACCCTGGTTGGACTGGTTCGCCTGTGCAAGCATGGACTGACCTGCCTGTGAAAGAATATTGGCATTTGAGTATTTCACCATCTCTGTTGCCATATCCGTATCACGGATTGCGGACTCTGCACTTGTCGTATTCTCTACTACATTATCCAGGTTCTTGATTGTGTGCTCCAGACGGTTCTGCACAGCACCGAGTGCGGAACGCTGTGTCGATACCTTCTGCAATGCGTCTGCAATGACATCGATTGCATCCGTTGCATTGTCACCTGATGCGTCAACCATGCCTACTGCCGTGCTCTTTAATTTGTTGATGCCGAGCGCTGCGGATGACATGGACTGGATGTTGGTCGCAATCTTGTTTGTCCTTGCGGAATCTGCACCTACATGGAGGCTGAAGCTTAAATCCTGTGTCACTTCGGCTGTATTCTTGGTGATGAAGTTCTTGATGTTTGTCTCATCCGTAACGCCGTTTGCACCATCATTAAGGACTGCCGTTGTCGCCTGTGAATCGGTAAAGAGACCTCCCTTATATTCACCCTTCTCGTCAAAATACTTGTTGAGCGCTACGCCGGATACTTCCTTGCCGTCCGCGTCATAAAGCTTCTGCATGGACTCGTTTACCTTAAATTCTGTATCTGCCAGTTTAGCTGCTCCGGCAGTTCCATCATTTAATGTGTGTCCTGTTACAGTACCAGTTTCATCTGCCACTACCTGAAGCAGTCTGTACTGGTCTTTCATCTCTGCAAAATCAACCTTTTTCCCATCTGCGTTCACTTCCACGTTCTTCAGATATTTTGAAAGATCACTTCCTGTTGCAATCCTTGTAATTTCATTTGTCTCTGTATCAAGGATGTATGTATCCTTATCCTGTGTAGCAGCCGTAGTTCCGTCACCAGCCACAATGACGTTATTTGCCGTGTCATTAAAAAGCATCGTAGCAGAATCCAGCTCAACATTCTTGAACGCGATATACTTCGTGTCAACCGTAGCGCCTGTTACAGTCGCATTGTCTCCCTCGGTTGCCGCACTCAGATATTTTGTCACGTCATCGCCCTTTGAAATGACATTCGCTGTCAATGGTGATGTGGATGTCGCCGTTGCAATTGATGCAGATACCATATAAAGATTGTCATTATTATTGTAGTCAATCTTCTTTGCCACACCAGCCTTGTTGCTTCCAAGGTTCTTTGTATAGGTTACAGAATAGTTCATCGTATAAACCTTGTTCGTGTCCTTTGTCGTGTCACCCTTTAACAGATATGTCTCATTGAACTTGGTTGTCTCTGCAACACGGTCGATTTCCGTAACAAGCTGGTCAACCTCGTCCTGGATGTACTGGCGGTCTGTCACGGAGTTTGTGCCGTTTGCTGCCTGTACTGCCAGCTCGTTCATTCTCTGTAACATATCGGTAACTTCCTGCAAAGCGCCCTCAGCTGTCTGCACGGATGAAATACCATCCTCTGCGTTTGCTGATGCCTGTGTCAGTCCGCGTATCTGTTTTCTCATTTTCTCGGAAATTGAAAGACCTGCCGCATTGTCTGCTGCACGATTGATTTTGTAACCAGAAGATAATTTCTCTGTTGAGCCGGCTACTGCCTTCTGTGTAACGCCCAACATTCTGTTAGAATTCATAGCTTTTAGATTGTGCTGTACTACCATGTTATTTCCTCCTTGAAATATGGTGCGGGCACTCCCGCTTCCACTTATTATACGGCATCCTTGCCGCATTGGTTTTCCCATAAGGGACATGACACAGATATCCGATATCGTCGGCCGCCGCATCTTCATTCCGTATCATAATACAACATCTTTATTCAATTGTTAAGAACGCTCCGGCGAAACAGCCAGTGCCCCTTGATATATATATCGGCTCCAAATTTCAATTGTTTAGACCGCTATATAACATAAGATGCATCTCCCTAGCGTTTTACATAATAAAATATGCACAACATAATCATACTCCATTGCCCTTAAAATTACAATAGAGAATTTTTAATTTTCCTGGGCATTATAGATAAAAACAAATGCAAAAGAGCCGGACATTACTCCGGCTCTTTCTCTTACCATTCTTACAATCTGGCTTTTGAATTTTTTCCTGAATGTTATTATCCTAACAGTGACAGTACTCCCTGGTTAGACTGGTTCGCCTGTGCGAGCATTGACTGACCTGCCTGTGAGAGAATATTGGCATTCGAGTATTTTACCATCTCTGTTGCCATGTCTGTGTCACGGATTGCGGACTCTGCTGCTGTAGTGTTCTCTACAACGTTGTCTAAGTTCTTAATTGTGTGCTCCAAACGGTTCTGGATAGATCCGAGTGCAGATCTCTGTGTTGATACCTTCTGCAGTGCTGCTGCGATGACATCGATCGCGTCTGTCGCATTGTCGCCGCTCTCATCTACTACACCGACTGCCGTGCTCTTGATCTTGTTAATGCCAAGGGCAGCTGCAGACATTGACATGATGTTTGTAGTAATCTTGTTTGTTCTTGTTGAGTCTGCTCCTACATGAAGGCTGAAACTTAAATCTGCCGTAACCTCTGCGGTGTTCCTTGTGATGTAAGTCATGATGTCTGTCCCATCCTTTGCACCGTTATCCTTAACCTCGGATGTTGCCTGGGCGTCTGAGAAAAGCCCGCCCTTGTAGATACCGTTGTCATCAAAGTATTTGTTCAGTGCCATTCCGGATACTTCTTTTCCGTCTGCATCATAGAGCTTCTGCATGGATTCATTGCCAAGAAATTCTGCGTCAGTAAGAGCAGTTGCCCCACCGAGAGGATCATCTACACCATCAGATGTAGCACCGCCTGCATACTCAAGTAATCTGTATCTGTCAGCCATCTCTGCAAATTCAACTGTAGTTCCATCCGCCGAAAGTTCAATATTCTTGAGATAGCTTGTGAGGTCTTCCCCATCCTTTATCTTGATAATCTCATTTGTCTCAGTATCCAGGAAATATGCATCCTTACCGCCTGCCGTTATCAGTCCATCCGTTACCGTAAAGCCCTGTATAATTGTATCTGTCAGCTGAGCGTTCCGAAATGCCACATATTTTTCATCGATGGCAGCACCCGTAACTGTTGCGTTCTGTCCGATTGTTCCGCCTGAAAGATACTTTGTCACGTCATCGCCTTCTTTAATGACATTTGCAGAAAACGGTGTATACTTGTTTGTAGAGGTAATGGAAGCCGATACCATGTAGAGGTTCTCTTTTGCGTTATAGTCAATCTTCTGCGTTACATCCGCACTGTTGCTTCCGAGATTCTTTGTGTAGGTTACTGCATAGTTCATGGTGTAGGTCTTTGTTGTCTCATACCTTTCATCACCCTTTAACAGATATAACTCGTTGAACTTGGTTGTCTCTGCAACACGGTCAATCTCTGTTACGAGCTGGTCAAGTTCATCCTGAATATAACCGCGGTCTGTCACAGAGTTTGTGCCGTTTGCTGCCTGTACTGCCAGCTCGTTCATTCTCTGGAGCATATCCTGCACTTCTGCGAGCGCACCTTCTGCTGTCTGTACGGACGAAATACCATCCTCAGCATTTGCAGATGCCTGTGTAAGTCCGCGCATCTGCTTTCTCATTTTCTCTGATATAGCGAGTCCTGCTGCGTTGTCTGCTGCACGGTTGATTTTATAACCTGAAGATAACTTCTCTGTTGAGCCTGCTACCGTTTTTGTTGTGATACCTAACATCCTGTTTGAATTCATTGCCTGTAAATTGTGCTGTACTACCATAATTATTTCCTCCTTGAAATTAAAACTTGTGCGGCTATCCTTGCCACGTTATTAAAGTAGTTTGTCTCCCCTTTTGTGTGAAAAATTTAATACTTTTCCTCCTTTTCACACAACCCCTGGGAACCTGTAAAGCGTGACCGGTTGGCCACCCGGCCTGGTGCTTTACATATTGGTAAGCGTTATGAAATTGTAATTTATATATAATCGGTACTCGGACCATGCCCTAAGGGCGCAAAAGAGGAAGTTCGCCTGGGGCGTACTTCCTCTAATCTTTTCCCGCTATATATCGTATGAATAAAAACGATATTTAAGTTATAAGTATTAGAATAACCCCTATTGCATTATTCTATATACCCATCCATGTCTACTGTAGCCGAGCGATCCTTGCTCAAGCTATAAATAATTACTTCTTGCGATCCATCAGCTGCGGATCAATTTCATTAATCTGGCTCATCGCCTTATAATATTTGCTGGCAGCGCTACTTGAAACCTGAACTTTTCTGATTTCCTTGCGTTTGGTACTCAGCATATTACGCATTGCCTGCTTGTTGCGCTGCTCCTGTGCCTCGACGGTCACACCTTTCTCTACCGCCGCACGGATCAGCTCCTGCATGGCAAGTACCTGCTCTCTGTATTGTTCCGGATTTGACTGCACCTCGTCTTTTACTCTTTCATATGTTGCCGTAAATCCATCGTCGAGCCTGCCAAGCTCATCAATCATTCTGCCCTTTTCATCCATGGAAGCATCATACTTCTGCAAGTCTGCGGGCTGTTCCATTGCCAGGGCAAGCTGCTTTTTTTCCAGCTCTATGACCTTGTCTAGTATCTCAATTTTCTTTTGAAGGCTTTCTATCATAATCTGCAGATAATCTTCTGTCATACCTTATCCTCTTTACTGCCCGGCTTTCATGTTCCCGTCTGACGCATTGCAGCTATATTGGAAATTGTATATCCTCCTGCACCGCGCTGGCTTCCGGCAATTTTTGCCTGTGCCTGTGGATTGGATTTGTCACCGGATACCTTCTTCATAACCTCTTTCCAGTTGTCCCTCATGGAACGGAGATGTTTCAACACTTCCTCCATAATCTCTGGGTTTTTGGCTATGTTCGCTTCATGGCATCTTCTGAGCAGATATACATATACATTCTCAAAATCCTGCCATACCGGATATTTTTTATCCAGCGTCTCCCTGAAGTTCTGTATAATCTGCTCTACCTTGACGATATTCTCGTGTGCCTTTGCCGGATTATTGTTTTCCATTGCCACAACGGCAATATTTCCAAACTTAATTGCGCCCTCATAAAGCATTAGCGTAAGTTCAGCAGGTGACGCTGTCATTATCTTCGCATTCTGATACTGCGCATATCCATTTTGTTTGAGCATATCCGTTAATTCCCTCTTTCATTTTTTGCAATGCCATTATACAACATCATTACCATTACATACCGAGCATACTCGTAACTGCATTTGTGTTGGACTGCAGCTTAGATAACGCTACTTCCATTGCAGAGAACTTCTTATACCACTTGTCTTCATAGTCACTGAGCTCTTTCTCTGCCTTTTTGATTTTCTTGCTATAACTATCATACTCTGTTTTCATCTGTTTGTCATTATAAACTTTATACACACTGCTGTATCTCTTGTCAGTGTTCATGGCATCGTTGATAGTCGTATATAATCCCTTACATAATGTTGCAAAAAATTCTGCTGTCTCCTCAGGGTTGCTTGCAAGTGCAGCCTTAAGTTTATCTTCCTTGGTACCTGTGCTCTCATCATCCGTGTTGCCGTCAATATGGTACGCATGATGTTCATTGTCCTTGGCATCAAAGTAACTCAGTGTCTTAATGCCGTAATCATACAAATACTTTGTCTTCTTCTCACCGTTGACTTCAATCTCATAGCCTTTCATCATCGCATTGACCATGGAACTCATGACTGACGAAAGTGTGCTGTCCTTGCGGAGCAGGGCACCTTTAATCGTGCCTTCCCACTTCTCCACCTCGTCATCCGTCATCGCATTCTTTTCATCTTCGGTAAGCATGCTGTACTTTCTCGCCGAATCCGCATTGTAAAGCTTATCCATCTCGATGATGAGCTCGTTGTACTCTGATATGAAGTCCTTTATTGTGTCATATACACCATCATAGTCTGTCTCGGTAACTATCGTAACCGGACCATCTGTTGTCTTGCCTGTCACATTGATTGTAAGCCCATTAATATTAAATGCATTGGAACCTGATTCGAATGTCGCCCCATTGAGCTTTATCTTTGCATCGTTCGCCGCATCCTTTGTACATTCTGACCCATTTGCATATGTCGCTGACGCGTCGAGTCCGAGTGCCTTGAGCGTGTCGCTGCCGGAAGCGCTGATTGTAAAATCCTTGTCCTTGCCTGTGCCTGCCGCAACCACGAAAAACCGCTGATTCGTCTCATCGAAATTGGCATTCACGCCTGCCTTGCCAAGCTCCTTTGTGAACTGCCCAATCGTCATGTCTGCAGTAATCTCGATTTCAGTCTTTTTCGCATCATCGCCGGTTCCCACATTGATTGTAATCTTCTTGCCTACCAGATCCTTATTAATTTCTGACAGCTTGTCAGCCGCGCTCCACGGAACAGTCCTTGTCTTTAACTGACCGTTCTCATCCCTTATCACTTTGCCATCTGCATCCTTGACATACTCTGTCTTTGTCGAATCCAGCTTCGCGCCTGTCAGGTATCCCGCCTTTGCCACTTCAAGCACTTCCAGACTCTGTGTGCCGTCAACGGCTCCGTCACCTGCAAGCACATTCGCCTTCGTCGGGTCGGAGCTGCTTGTCTTTTTCTTCTTGTATGCACTTGTGAGACGCATGTTCGACAAAGTCTTGCTGTACAGATTATAAATCTTGGAATTCAAATCCTGCCATGCAGTCTGCTTCCACTCTAATTTCTTCTGATCATTTTTCAGGTCAGTAACCTTTTTGCTCTTTGCACTGACGAGCTGTGCGATGATACTCTCTGTATCCATTCCCGAATACATACCCGTCATTCTCATTAAATCTGACATATCTAACACCCACTACCTTTCACAATAACCTTTATCAAAACCCTTTTCAAAAACATCTTTCAGGCTTATAATCTTTCATCCACGAGGACGCCTGCAATCTCCATGCATTTTGCAATCATGTCGAGTGTCTTTTCCGGCGGAATTTCCTTAATCACTTCATCTGTGTTCTTATCCACGATCTTGATCGTCACCCGGTTCGTCCTCTCGTGAATTCCGAACTTCACTTCGGAATTTGTCAGCTGCGCCCGAAAGCTTTCTATCGTTTTCCTGATTTTCTCATTGTCAGCCAGCCTTTTCTCGTCAGCCACTTTTTTCTCATTGCCGGCTTCATAGGCTGCTGTCACAGTCTTCGCGGGGTTGCTGCTATTCTTGTTGTTCAGTTGTGTTCCTCCATCCGTGGATTCTGTCTTTACTGCGCTGTCCGCCGTAGCTGCCTTTGTCACCTTTGCCGATGCTGTACCCGATGTATTTGTCTTCGTTCCTGCCGCAACTGCGCGTTTTCTGGAAGCGCCTACGTTATCTACATACATGATATTCACCTCCATGTCCTATACATGTATCCGTCTTTCATATCTTGTTATTTTATATATCGGACTCTGTCTGCCAAAGGTTTATAGTTCATTTTACTTTTTTTGTTTATTTTATTTCCCAAACAGGCTCGCAAGCTGTTCCATGCCTTCCATGTTTGCAGAGGCTTCCTTATTTGCCTCCTGTATCTGGATATATACTTCCTTACGGTACACAGGAACCTCCTTGGGTGCACTGATACCTATCTTTACCTGTTCCCCCTTTATCTCAAGCACTGTTATCTCAATATCGTTATTAATCATCAGGGCTTCGCCTTTTTTTCTTGATAGCGCCAGCATATCTTTCACCTGCCTTCTTTTATTGTCAGCGCCCCCGGAGCTGTCCGGGAACGCTTTTATAGTCTGTTATGCCTGTACTGTCTTCTGTGCCATCAATTCATCATAAATGGCGTGTTTCACACTGTATGCCTCATCGTCACTGATCAGCTGCACTGCCTTGCGGTTATCAACGCTGACAATAATCGGCGCCTTCAGGTTCACAGTCGTCTTGGTGACATCCTTTGGCACTGTCACCGTGACAAACATCAGTATGTTCTCCCCGTCAAGATTATCCCCCAAAGGCTTTAGAAAATCAGCGTCAAAATTCGGGCTGTAGCCTGGGACTACCAGCTCCGGATTCATGACCGGCATTGCAAAACCGGGCTCCTGGAGGGACTGAAGCCATTTGATGCTTGATTCCGCACCTTTTTCCTCGTTGAATATCAGGGTAAAGTCCTTCAGGTCGGGAAAACCAAGAATTCCATGGTCAAAGCGGATAACCTTCTCCTCCTCTATCGCTATCATGCCAAATATCCTAGTGTTTACTTCTACCATTTTATACCCCTGCTCCTTTCAAAATCTTTTTCGTCCTTTTCTGTCCTGTTTCTGCTTCACTGACTTTTATCGGATAAAATTCAGCAGTGATGTCTGCATGACATAGCTAATGGATGACAGCGCCGCCTCATATGTCATACCGATACTCTTTAACTGGATGACCAGATCCGTGTAATCCGCATCCTCATTCTCACTTACAAGCTCACCAAAGCTGGTCTGCTGCATCTCGAGACGGTTCTGAATCAGTTTCAGCCTTGAACCGCGCGAACCGCAGTCGGTCTCTGCCAGCTGTGCGCGCTCAAAATATCCGTCACAGTCGTCAATCAATTCCTGTGTGCGCTTTTTAATCTTGTCTCCCACCCTGGTCAACGTCTCCTCAATCGCCTTCTGGTGCTCCTCAAGCTTTTTGAGGTCATCCCCGTCATACTTTTCGGACTTTATCATGTCCTTGACGGTGTTGAGACATCCTTCCAGGTCATCATATTCATTCAGCATTTCGATGACTTCATGCATATCCCTGCCCATATCGTGGGTAAATACCTCGTCCGCCGTCGTGTTGACCCGAATTGACTGGTTATTGCCGATATCATACTCAATGATCTGCTTTCCGTTCGCACTGGGGTCAACCAGGAAGTTTTCGTTGTAATTGACTACCCTGTCGTTACCGTTTTTGCCCTTTGTGGTGCGCTCTGTATAGAAGTAGTGTACCGGGTCGAGGTCATTTTTCTTCCAGTTTGTCTTCTCGTAGGTGATGCGCAGCTCCGTGTCAGACGAAAGCTCAGAGAGACGTTTCTGGATGTTGGCGCCAAGGAGCAGTTCCCCTGTATCGGCTATGTACGTTATTTTATCGGCATTATCCTCTCCCACCACGGACAGGTATGCCTTGTCATCCGAACCGGTCGGATAATAATTCGATATTTCAAGCGATGTCTTGAACTTCTCGTCAAAGCTTGCCACGCTCTTGCCGTTTGCATCCTTTGTGACCTTGCTGCCAATGGAAGCCGTCTCCTTTGGCACAGCATTGCCGTCAACAATTTTGATTGTTCCGTCTTCATCGTAGGAAATCGTCACATTGCCCATTGTCGTGGACGTTCCTTTTTTCACCCGCACTCCGCTCGTAATGGCGCCATCGATATTCATGTCGAACACCGCCTCATTCGGCAGGGCGACTGTATCGATTGTGACCGTCGCCGACACAGAGCTTGTGCTAATCACTGCCCTGTTGCCGTCCGTTTTCGCGTCTGTCATGAAACCAATTTCAACATTGGACTCATATATGATGTTACCGTCAGCATCCTTCATTGCTTCCCCGGTCGCCGGGTCAAGCTTCGGACTGATATCCACATTGTCATACGCAAGGCGGAACCTGTAGATATCCTCGGTATTGACCTTGTACTCCGTGGTATCCTTGTCGCGGAAGTTTCCTTCATTGATGGACTTCAAATCACCTGTCCGCACAAAGGTCATCTTGTCAATCGCCGCGTTGGTGAGCTGCTCCGTGATGACATTTTTCTCTGTCTTATCCTCTTTCAGGCTGAGCGGCATATCGGTACGGTAGCCGGTAAATATGGTTCTTCCGGCGCTGTCCGCATTTCCTGTGGAATAAATCTCTGCAATCGCCTGCTGCAGGTTCTTGATGATTGCCTTTCTGTCCTCAGCCTCTTTGTAGTTGTTGTTTGCCGAAATAATATTATTCCGGACATCGTTCGTCAGAATCTTGTTGACCGTCGAGATGGCTGACATTGTCAGGTCTATCCAGCTTTCTGCATCAGACGCATTTTTCTCATAATACTGGTCAATCTTATCCAGTGAGGAATTAAGCTTCAGTGAGCGGATTGCAATAACAGGGTCGTCGGAAGGTCTTGTTATCTTTTTGCCTGTCGACATCTGGTTTGTCAACTTCTCCTGAAGGGATTTATTAATATTCAGATTCCTAAGCGATGTATTCTGCATCATCTTAGTCGTGATTCTCATTGCCATGTGTATTCCCCTTTCCTATCTTATTCATACTCCCATATATGAAACATTTTATACGCCCGTCTGCGTAATCAGCCTGTCATAGCAGTCATTCAGTACGGATATCATCTTGCTTGCCAGATTGTACGCATTCTGGAATTTTATCATGTTTGCTGCTTCCTCGTCGGAGTCGACGCCGCTGATCGAAAAACGGCTGTTTGCTATGGATTCCTCTATGTTTCCATAAATCTCCTGAAAGCTGTTGGCACTCTGTGCGTTCAATGCCGAATCGCCCATCAGGCAGATCAGGAAGCTCTGTGCGTCACAGCCACGGAATACCATTTTATCCTTGTTGGTTGATAAATCCTTGAGTTCTTTCAGGATATCATACTTTGAGAGACCGTCGCTCTCAATGGTGTGGGTGGCAAACGTGGACGCATCGTTCTGCACGGATTTTTTCACGTTGAAGTTTCCCGCAGTAAGCTTGAAATAGCCTGCATCGTCCACACTGTTATAGCTTGTCGCATACAGCGAAACATTCAAATCAAACTGATTTCCCGTGGAAACATCATCACCTGTAAAGAAAATATCACCAGTGCGGTCATCGCCGTTAAAATCGGTGGCTCCGTCCACGCCGTATATTTCATTGAAATGGTGTGCGTAATCCCTCACCCATTCATTCATCTGCTCCATATAATACGGAATTCCCTGATAGTTTATCTGTTCGCCTACATAGGCGCTCTGCCCGATCTTATTTTTTCTGGCTGTCGTCAGGTTCTTGGTCAGGTCCTCAGACAGCTTGAATGTGTATGACACTTCACCGGAGGCATCCTTCTCATACGAAAAACTGTCATAATAATATTTCTCCCCGCCAACCACAATCTGTCCGTTTGTCAGCGGAAGCGTACTCTTGGAGATATCCTTGAGATAATCATCCTTGACCTTGATGGTCACCGTCCTGTTTTCCACGTCAACCCCCGAAACGGTTCCGTTGAACGCTTCATTGTTATTTCCGTCACGCATCTCATACAGGCCTTCGAGCTCGCCCCTTGCGTTTTTCGCGCCCAGTCCAAGCTCATGTCCTGAATCCGTCCAGATGATATCATAGAGTCCCTCAACATCATTCTGGTTTACTTTCTGCCATGACTGCCTCGGAACGCATTCCAGCTGCCTGTAGCTATAGCCGTTTATAAGGGACTGCCCGCCGACAATTGACACATCATACTGCATCATCCCTGTCTCTTTTCCGGCATCGTCCGTAATCGGCTTCTCCTCGCACTTCACGTCCACAATTGCCGAGAGCTGGTCAATCAGCAGGTCCCTCTTGTCACGCAGGTCGTTCGCCACGGTGTTTCCACCAACCTCTATCATGTTAATCTGCCTGTTCAGCAGGGTGACTTCCTTGGCTATGCTGTTAATTTCATCCACCTTGATGCTGATTTCATCATTCACGTCTGTCTGCATCTTCTGAAAATTATTGTACAGAATGTTGAAATACTCGCACAGGTTTCCGGCCTTCCCGACAAATTCCAGTGCAAAATCCTTCTCACCCGTATGCGTTGAAAAAGACTCCATTGCCGCCTGGTATTCGCCAAAGATTGTCATGAACCCCTTTACCTCGTTGGTTCCCCTGTCATCCCGCAGATAATCTTCTATAATTGCACAGTAATACTGCTTTTTGTCGTATTCACCAAGCTTGGAATTGTTGTTCCAATATTTTTCATCATAATAAATATCCCGCACGCGCTCCGCCCCGAGGGTGTCAACGCCGGCGCCGATACATCCGTAGCCCGCAAATGCGCGCATCGCGGCAGATGCCGACTGGTTGACAATCTGTCTTGAGTAGCCCACCGTCTCCACATTCGCAATATTGTTCGCCGTCGTATTGAGTGCCGCATTGGATGCTACAAGGCCGGAATACGATATATTTAACCCCATAAATGTTGATGCCATTGATACTCTCCTCCTACTTTTTCCAATACCTGCAAATTTGTGCCCCTGCACAAATTCGTCATGTAAAATCTTCGATTTTACATTATGCCCCCATACTCAGCAGCGTATCGAGCATGGAATTAATCACGTTGATATACCGGCTTGCCGCATTATATGCATTCTGGTACATAATCATATGTTCCAGCTCCTCGTCGGACGAAACGCCGATAACAGTCTGCCGCTCATTCTCGGCAAGCGCCATCGCCTGCTGTTCATATTCATACAGACTCTGGAACACATATCCCCCTGTCGCGACCTGATTCACCAGGTCGATATAGCAATTTTCAAAGCTGCTGATTTTTGTCGCATTTGGATTCAGGTAAATGCCTTCATTCTGGAAGGCCTCCACAAATTTCTTTCCGATATTGAAGTCCGCCGACTGTTCTGCCTGTGTAAAGCCAAGCAGCGACGGCATCTGTACCAGCTTCTGGTTAATTTTAATATTCTGACAATTGTAGAGCGAGAACGGCGCATTCGCATCCTCCTCCTTGTACTGCCAGTACATTCCCGGAATGGCATCCCCATTATCATCGTATATCTGATAAAGCTTTTTGCCCTGCGCCATTAATGTCTCTGCCTCGGCAGAGCTCATGATTACCTTCTCGTATGGATCCGATTCCACCTTTACGAACATCTGCATCGGCGAGCCGTCCTCATTACAGAGATATCCGCTCTTCGGGTCACAATTCTGTGCAAGCACATCATTCACCTTTGTCATAATCGCATGCACAAGATTGTCAAACTCTGCCTGGGCATTCATCACAAGAGACTTTGAGATATAATCGTTGTAATACTTCAGCCCTGCCTTGTCGTCGTAGCTGCCCTCCTTGATTCCAAGCTTTTCCAGCTTGTAGTCACTGCACATGCCCACTGTCAAATCCGTGTAATTCGCGACGTGGTCACCGCGTGCCAGCAAAAGCGCCCTGAGTTCCCCGACATCGGTTTCCCCTGCCGTCGAGATTTCCTCTTTCATGTTAAACACATATGCGGACGAATAATCTGCTGTCTTATTGCCCCTTGCATCCTCCTTGTAGATGACGTTCTGTTTCCAGTACGGTGTCACAAAGCCCGTATCCTTGTCAGTGAGCATATCCATCTCATACACAGAGCTTTCCGTGACAAAATTGGTCCCGTTAAAGTTCACAATCACCCTGCTGCTGTCATCCTCGTAATAGCTTATATTTCCATATCCGGAGAGCGAGTCAAGCAATGCATCCCTCTCATCGCGAAGGTCGTTTGCGTGTTCAACCCCGCCTGCCTCTATCTTCATGATTTCCTTATTCAGTTCATTAATCCGATTTCCAATGGAATTGATATCCTTGACCGCATCCTTTACCTGCTTGTTCAGGTTGCCCTGATACTCCTGAAACGATGCATAAACTGATGTTGCATTGTCTACGAAACTTGCCGCCTTCAAAACCAGCACGGACATGTTGACGGTGCTGTTGGGTTCCTTTGCAACCTCCTGCATGGCGCTCCAAAGTCCTGATACGGAATTTTTGAACGCTGCCCCGTCCAGTTCTCCCAGGATATCCTCCAGCTCGAGGATTGCGGAATATGAAGTTTCATAGTACGACATTCTTCCGTTTTCCAGACGGTATGCGGCATCAAGATACTGATCCCTGACATGCCTGCATTCGGAATACTTGGAGCCGGTTCCCACCTGGAATTTCTTCCCGGCCACCGACCGTCCCGCGAAAGTATATGTCGTATCGGAATTTGCCACCTGCTGGCGGACATATCCCGGCGTATTTAGATTTGATAAGTTGTGCGCTACGGTATGCAGCGCGTTCTGTGATGTGCGCAGTCCACTGTCGCCTAAATATAATGATCCAAACAAAGACATGGTATCTCTCCTCGTGTTCCGTCGTTATTGTTTCGCGTCGAAACCACCATGAAAGATACCAAGCGATTGTCCGTTTGTATATGCATTCTTTGTATAATTGGCTGTTTGCGGCGCAGACTTCATAGCTCGTATCATGTTGAGGTTAAAGTCCACCATGTCAAGCCGTTCCATGAGAAGCATCTGATTTTTATCATTTACCTCCCTGAGACTCGTGATGGTCGCCCCCAAACGCTTCTGCACACCTTCCAGCTTTTGCTGCTGGTCAGGCATCTTGTCGAGCATCTGAATCAGGTCTATGAGTTTCAATGTTTCAACATCCCTGTTAACTACGTTGGCAATGTCAGCCAGAAATTTATCTCTTTGCTTTTCCATTCCTTGGATTTTGCCTACGATTTCCTGTTCTTCCTCCGTGATTTTTCCCAGGCTTTCGATGTCCCCCGACACGATGACGGGGGTTTTGCTCTCAGCGAGTACAAGCAGTTTCTCATACTGTGCGTTTTCGCTGTCAAGCACGTCAATCAAGTTCTCCAATAAGCTTGCCACCTGTTCACCTCACTGTCATGTCACGGCGTCAAATTTCTCCCCTTATTTAACACCCTCTAAAATAGTCCGTTGTACTTCTCAAGAAGCTTTCCTGCAAAATCGTCCGGATCCACCTCATATGTATTATTGTCAATACGTCCCTTTAAGGAATTTACGAGGTCCTGACGCACATCAGGTATTCCTGAAAGCGCCTTTTTTGCTACGGAAGCGTCCTGTGCTGTGGCTGAAAGCATAAGCTGGTCCTTGAAGCTTGTACCCGCTGTCTTCTTTTCCTCAGCCTTTGATGTCTTCTTGTTTCCATAAATTTGCTGAATCTGATTATAAGCATCTATACGCATATCTGACTCCTCCTTCCCTGCTGTATATTATCTTTATCGGAATATTTTTTATTTTCTTTATACTTTCCCAAAAAGTTTCAGGAAATTATGTCCCCTCCTGTCCGGTGCGTTTCCATAATTCCTTTTACGGTGCGGAACAGATAAGGCTTGAGTTCCTCAATTCCGACCGGCTCATTATATAGTATGGCGCTGTAGCATGTCGAACCGACCAGCTCGATAATCATAAACACCATCACCTCCGGATTCTCATACTGGGTTCCCCCGTCGGCAACAGTATGATATATATCGTAAAAGTCAACATCACTGTCGGCCCCCGACTCGAGGAGCACACTCTTGAACACGCCCCAGCTGAGGTTCTTCGCGATAAAACGCATCAGTGTTTTATCCTGCACAAACTGATTGATAATATCGTCTATGAGGAAGATAATTTTGTCCTCCAAATCCACAATTCCTGTCTGTCTGAGGGCGGCATCCGCCTGCCGGAAAACAGCGCTTGACTTGTATGCTATCAGCTTATTCCTGATATCGTACTTGTCCTTAAAATACAGGTAGAACGTTCCCTTGGCGACACCGGCGTTCTCCACGATATCGGAGATGGATGTCTTGTGGATTCCCTTGGTCGTGAACAGCATGAATGCGGTTTCCAGAAGGGACTGCCTTTTGAGCTGTTTGTTCTTGTCTATCTTGCTTTCTATCTTATCAATAATCTTAACTTTTTTGTCATTCACGGTTTTTTCCTTTCTGAGCGTTACCATATTATTATAAACATATTATGTAAAAAAGGCAATAAAAAAATGAGCACGCTGCCGTACTCATTTTTTTGTATTTATTTTCTGATGGTTACCGGATTACCTGCGACCAGTCACTGATTCCGATGTATGCCTTTGCCCATGCATCATAAGTGGCTTCATCGGGCGTCCCAAGGCTGTTGTACACAAGCTGTGACTGCCCCGTAAGCCTGGTGTCCACCTGCGGTTCGCTGAATGTCAGCAGGTAGATAATCTCGTCCACATACGGATTGGATTTTGCCGCCACATAGGACGCGTAAAGCGCTGCTGCCTGCACTTCGGTTCCCTGCGCGTTTGTCAGCCCGATTTCACTTAAAATGACATGTCTGACAGTGCCCGCAGGGCTTATCATCTCCGGCGACTGCAAAAAGTTCGTCAAAAGGGACAGATTCTGGAATGTGATCATTTTGCCGGACGACACCTGTGCTGCCATGTAGCCGCCGCTCGGACAGCCTGACATGTCCCAGAACTTTGCGTATGTGAGCGGTACCGGATACGGATGCTGTGCAACACCCCAGTCAATATTTCCCTCTCCCGCTATCAGCGCGTTGAATTTTGTAAGGAAATCCTTGCCGTCAATAAACTCATAATACTCCGCATGTCCCGCCGGGCGGTTTCTGTCCCAGTTCTGGTCGATGCAGACAAACACCCTTGCGTTTGCATTCTGGCTCTTAATTGCATTGTACGCGACGCGGAACGTCTGTGCATACTCCCTGACATAGCTGTCCCAGTCCGTCCATATCATATAGTTCCACGTGCGGACGTTGACTTCGTTTCCTATTATAAAATTCTCCACAGTGGAGTTTGCCGCGACCCTGGACAGCTCGGCGGCAATTGCCGTGATTCCGGCAGGCTCGGACGCATTGAGCATGTAGTGCTGCGGTGTTACCGGTCGCGTGTCCGTCGGCATGACGGCTGCCCTTGAATAGGGATTCGTGATTGCCTGGTTGGTTCCGTTGTTCATTATCTGCGCGGTCGTGTACCTGCCTGCAATTACTCCCGCCGCATTTTCCGACATGTACAGATTGCAGAACTCCCTGCCCTGCTCAGACTTCAGCGGTCTGTTCTGTCTTGGTTTGGTGTGTGTGGCAAGCATTTCCGGATTTGCTATGTACTGCGGATTCGCTATCAGGATATTCTGGCCGCCGGACTTTACCGCAAGCCCGAGCTTGGTGTAAAGCCTGGCATTGGTGTACGGCACTGTAAATGCCGGCGTAAGCGATACCGGCGCCGATGCCACAGGCACTGCCGCCGGCGCGACTGCATACTCGTACGGCTGCATTTCAAACAGGTAAAGCACCCCGTCATCACTTGCCGGTATCTCAGGCAGCGTGGCTGTGTAGGATATTGTAGCCTTGTCCAGAAGGACGCTCTTTGCCGCAGCCGCAAATGCCTGATTCAGCGCCTTTGCCGCGTTTGCCTGTACGCCCGCAAGCATGATGAGCATGACAAGCAGCACGCCATAAATGGATTTTATTTTTTTCATCTTTTCCCCCGTCTTCCTTTTATTTTATCAGGTTTTGTTGTTCCCTGTTATTATAGCAAATTTACAAAATCGTGTAAAGCGCAAGATAGTGTAACTTTACTTGGGGAATTTTTCCAGAAAATAAAACGGAGCACCT
>CARTDA010000051.1:0-29708 GCA_949066965.1 uncultured Lachnospiraceae bacterium | reverse complement strand
AGAGGGGTACGTTTTATCAGGGTTCAAAAAAATCCAAAAGTTGTAAACTGGTGCTTCTTTTACTATAATCTAATATAAATGCTACCAGTCCAACGTAAATGCCGCAAACGCATCCTTCCGGGAAATATGTTCCTCCTGATAGCAGAGCATGTATGCCTTTATCTCTGCGCTTACCCCATCCATGTCCGCAAGCAGTCCGTCAAAGTTTTCCTCGGTCACGCCGCCCGCCTCCGCAAATATCCGGTAATAATCCAAATCATTTTTATGTTCTTCAAGAATAAGCTCCCACGCCTGCGGCGCGTCCGTCCCTTTCGTATGTCTGCCCAGATATGTTTTCAGCGCCGTATGTGTGTCTTCCGCTATCTTATATGGATGCAGCAGCCGGAAATAGACAATCCGCAATTTCATCTTGCGCTTTTCCACAGGGTAAGACTTAATATCATAGTCCTTTCCCTCATAATCCTCCTCGCCGCATGTCCAGAGCTCCTCAAACCCGTCAAGGTCGTCAAGCGACACAAGCGCCATCAGTTTTTCATCCCACCGTCTCACCCACGCATCGCTCCCCACATCGACAGGGTCAAGCAAAAAGTAATCATGGAGCACAGTAACCGCCAGCGCGAGCATCCGCCCCAGTCCCTGCGACGACCGCAGCGCTTTTTCCGCATCCGAGCCGTCCAGGATGATTTCACGCAGCCGCTTGCAGCCAAGGAAAAGCTCCTTCCCCCTGCCCAGCGCATGGTGCGGAATCGTGATGAACCGGAGTCCTTCCGCATGTGCAAAAGCCCAGTCCCCGATTTCCACCACTGTGTCCGGAAGTGTTATCTCCCTGATTGTCTTGCAGCTCAGAAAGGCTTTCCGCTCAATTGCAATGACCGGTTTCTCGTCAATCACAGGCGGAATGACGGCATTTTCTCCCACACCGCGGTACTTCCGGATGCATATACCCTTTTTATAAGTTTCATAAACAAACTGACCGCCGCCAGCACCGGTATTTTCTATTTGTTTTTCTTCCATTCCCCTCACTTATAACTCCAATGCCTCGATTTCTTTCATGATATCATCCTGCCGCTCGTGCAGCATCAGTTCTTCGTTGTGTCTCTGGTAATCCGCACTTCCGTACAGACCGATAAAACGCGCACTGTACGCATTGACTGTCAGTTCCGTCACAAGGACAAGTACCTCGTTGCCATCCATAAACGCAGTCTCACTGAACACAAAAAGATTATGGAGCCGTTGCTGAATGCTTGCATTTTCTGTTTTCATTACGGCAACTTCCATGTCAAAAGAAGTTTTCATCATTCCGAACACCGCCGCCATACCTTCGGGCTTGTCCAACCGAAGCTTCTTTTCCACGGATTCAAGGAAACGAATCACCGCCCGGTGTTTTCTTTTGTCCTCACCCGACAGGGTTCCTGCATTTGTCATGGAATCTATGCGTTTCTGCCTGATGCCAATCTGGTCTCTAATCTGTTTCTGTGCAAGCGCAGCTGCGTCCGTTTCAGCGTCCGTTTCGACATCTTTCTCGCAAAGCGCCCGTATGGCCTTCAGAAGCCGCATCAGGTCAGTCAGGTAATCGGACTTCTCAAGGTTTTCCTTCATTTCACTCTCGAGCTTGTCAAGCAGCATGCCAAGCAGGGAAAGGCGCTCGTCAAACTTCGCAATGCGCGCCCGCTCCACAACCTGAGCGGAGTTTGTCCCCTCAAGAATTTCCTCAATTTTATAATCCTTTTTATACTTGCTATACAGCTCATAGTATGCCGTAAATTCCTTTACAATCTTCTCATTGTGGAGATATTGCCCGACAAGCGTCTCATCCACGATAAGCCCTTCCTCCTCGCACAACAGCATCGTGGCAGATAAATCCTCCCATCCTCTTGCCGTCACATAGGATTTCCCGCCGACATTTGTCTCCACGCGGTAGAAATCGTTCTTTTTCATGTCAAGGTACGTGACCACCGCATTGTGGATTCCCTGTTTTAAGGCATACTCTTTCCAGGTGGCATAATCTGCCTCAACCTCGACAAGCTTCATTCTGTCCATGGTCACCACATCAAATTCGCGCACCGATTTGTTGTACTCCGGCGGGTTTCCGGCGGTGACAATCACCCACCCGTCAGGAACTTTGTGACGCCCGAACACCTTGTACTGGAGGAATTGCAGCATGGACGGGGCAAGCGTCTCCGACACACAGTTTATCTCGTCGAGAAACAGGATGCCCTCCTCAATTCCGGATTGTTCCATCACCTCATAGACAGAAGCAATAATCTCGCTCATGGTATACTCGGAAATGTCATATTCCATCCCTTTATAACATTTATGCGTGATAAATGGCAGACCAAGCGCGGACTGTCTTGTATGGTGTGTCATGGAATAACTCACCAGCGCAATGCCAAGCTCCTGTGCAACCTGCTCCATGATGGCAGTTTTTCCAATACCCGGAGAACCAAGCAAAAAAATAGGACGCTGCCGCACCACCGGAATGCGGTATTCTCCATACTCGTCTTTTTTTAAATATAGTTTTACGGAATTTCTGATATGCTCTTTTGCCTGTTTGATGTTCACTGTGTCATACCTCCTATCTCCTCTAAAGTAACAGTTCAGCCTTCGGCTTCCTGTTACAAGCATCAAGCCATGCAAAAATCATAAAATGATTTTTTTACCACCTTCGTGGTGTCAAAGCCACGTACCGTGGCTTGATGCACCTCAACCACTACGCTGTTTCACGTGGCTTGTAAGCCATAATTTGCAGCAAGTGCAAAGTCCTAGGCTGAACTGTTATCCTCCAAATCCTCAGCCGGAAGCACCAGCTTGACCGCCCATGGAGGGATGGGCGGTTTCTCAAAGTCATCCTCCAGAAACACAAATGCCGTATCATAATGATAGGGTGGCTTATGCTCCGGAAAGACACCGTAACCGTCCGTAAAATAGATAAGCCCCTTCAGGTTCTCGAACTCCCCATTCTCTATCGCCTGGTTCACATAGGCAAATACCGGCCTGAAATCCGTCGATCCAAATCCCTCCAGCTGTCCCTCACGCATAAATGCCTCAAACTCGTCGTCATTCGTAATCTTTGTGTCACGCCGCACCTCCGAGTCACACTGTATAATGTGAATGTTCACCTTGCGGAAAAAATTCTCGCTGCTTTTCAGGATGCCATAGGTCTTATTCAAAAATGCCTGCACAATGCTGCCGCGGCAGGAGCCAGAGGTATCTATCGCCACCACGAACTCTTTTATCTTGTTGACATCCTTGTATTCCAGTGGTTCCACGAGTGGCAGGTTTCCGTAAAGAGATAATCCATACGTATAATATACATAATCAAACTCATCGTCATTGACCCGCATGTCCTCACCCGACACACTGAATTTCCGCAGGAAATCACCATAGTCATAGTGTTCCTTTGTCGCCTCCTCGAGATTTTGCAGGATTGTCTTGTCGTCGGACTTATCCTCGGAAAAGGACTTTAATTCTGCCTTTATCCGCTCACTGATTTTCTTCCACTGTGCCATGGTAATTTCCAGCGTCTCTGCTGCCATCCAGCCCTCATGCCCATCGCGTCTGAACAGCGTTCCAAGCTCCAGAAGCTCACTTACACCAAGCCTGTCCTTTGTCAGGCTCCTGTAAATCCTGTCCGCAGTCAGCGCCCCCGCACGCGCTTTCCACTGTGCGAGAGCCTCCCTGCGCTTATCATCCCCCGCCGTTTCCATTCCTGCCAGGTTGAGGGACAGCACCGTATTTTCCACCGCCATATCGACAGCCACATCCCAAAGCTCCTGCTCCACCCTGTCATATTTGTATGCATGGCTGAAAATACAGTGGAGCAGAATGTGCAAATACAGTCTCGTCACACAATTGGGATTTTTCTTGTAGAGACGGATGATTAACAGCGGGTCATAACGGATGACGGACGCATTGCAGCAGACCCTGTCCGTTCCGGTTACTGCCTGCAATTTCAACTCCGAGAGCGCCACATCAAGAAAACGCAGATTCATAAGAAGCCGGTCCCTTGACAGGAACATTATTTTTTGCGCCAGGTTTACCATTTCCGTATTTTCCACGATATACCTCCATTGCGACAGTTCGCACCATCATAATCATCAGGAAAGGTTTAATATCTCCCCGCTGCAGGCTTCCTCCATAATCGCCTGCACATCAGCGCCGTCCAAATCCAGCCCCTGCGCGCTGACAAAATGCGTATTCTGCACCCCGTAGAGCCGGCAGAGGGCGTTGGCGTACTCAAAGCCAAAATTACAGTCCCCGATATAACCGCCGCTGGTCGTCACATAGTACATGTCCTGCGCCGCGCACAGCCCTATCGGCGTACCATCCTCAGCATATGTAAATGTGATGCCGTCCACGCTCGCCGCCTCAAAAAATATCTTAAGCGATGACGGAAAAGACATATCCCAGTAAGGCGCGGCAATCACAAGCATGTCCGCCTGCGCCACGGCATTTGCATAATCAAACATTGTATCTGAAAGCTGCCCTGACGCAAGCAGTTCATCGCGCCTCTGAAGTCTCTCATAATTTAACGGAAGCAGATTTTCAGTGGAAAGCCTGATTTCTTCAATCTGAAACGCCATATCCTTACTGTTCGCTTCCCTGATACGCTCAAGCAGATATTCTGCCAGAGCCAGTGTTCTTGAATCCTTGCCCCGCACGCAGGCATTGATAAAAAGTAATGTAGGCATCTTCATTCTCCTCGTATTCTGACACAATATTAGGAACTTCGTTCCAGCAGTGACTTCGGCACTTCAGCCGCCATCCGTTCATACGCTTTTTCGGACGGATGCAGATGGTCGCCGCTGTCATAGCCCTGTCCAAACGCGGCAGGATTATCCCTGTCACAGAGCGCCTTGTCGAAATCAATGTATCCCTGAATTTCGGAGGTCGTCCGTATCCATTCATTGACTGCACAGCGCAGTTCCTCCCGGAACGGTTCATAGGTGCGCCACCCATAAATCGGAAGCAGTGTTCCTAGATAGACTTGGAGTCCATACGCTTCTGACTGCGCAATATACCGCCGAAGCCCCTGTATCAAATCGTCTGCTGTTGGCAGATCGCTCCATGGGCGGAACGGATTCACCTCCACGCCAACAGGATGAATAATATCATTGATGCCATGTTGAATGATAACGGTATCTGCACCACTGACCCGTGCCTCCCTTGGAAAGCGGATTGCTCCCTTCAGTCCATAGGAATCATACGTAATATTATCATACTGCCGCAAAATTCTTGTGCCGCTCGCCGCCCGGCGCACAATAGCAGTATGCGCGATATGCTCGGAAAATAACCGCAACGTCAGGTAATCCGGCCAGGACTGCGACGTGATGCTGTCGCCATAACAGATTACTGCCCGGTTCGCGTTATCGGTCTCTATCTCCACATTGCTCATAAAATAGAACCAGTTTGTATTTCTGGTCAAATCCAGCGGAAGCTTTGCGCTCTGCGCATAATCCCCCACTGTGTAAAATCCTTTTGACAACGGACCTGTAATCAGTACAGCCGAGCGCATCTGCGTAAACCCGCCGAGATAAAAACTGACAGTGATGTCATTTCCACGCCGGACAGGAAAATGGATTTCGTCGCTGACTGCGGCTTCTCCTGCCGGTATGGTCACACTTCTGCTGCCATTGTCAAATGTAACAGGTGTGCTGGTCTGTTCCACAATTTCCCGACCGCCGTCCACACTGTCAGCCACATAAATGTGACTGATTGTCACAGGCTCCGTGCCACAGAAATTGTCCAGCGTAACTTTTATTTTTTCTCCGTCAAACATGGGACGGACAGGATAGCGAAGTGTCAGGTCCTTCGCATAATTCTCCGGTCTCCTGTCCGCAATTGAAATCGCATTTCCCCATGTAGCCACATACTTTTTCTGATTCTGTTCCATGCTATTTTTCCTTTGCATCTTATCCTTACATAAGTAATTGGAATATTTTTATATCCAAGTCCTTATTATAGCATGAAATTGTATTTACTTCAATTGCAACATATTTTGGATTTGCGGGGTATTGGAAATGGCATTTACTGCTAAGTCTGTCTGAACAGTATCGAAACAGCAGCGAACCGTTGGTTACCTCTCTTGTTACTTCTTCCTTTTAAACATTATTAACATTATGCGATATGGATTCCATAATACTTCTCAACCCTGACACCGTCCCGCGTATTTCCTAATCGCTATCATAACCGCCGCAAGCAATGCCGCCCCTATCAGAATCAGCGTCATGCGTCCTTGCGGGGTTTTCGATGGTTTATTGAGAAACTGCACGAACCTGTCGGTTGTCACAAGAAAGTCACCGAGCGCTGTCTGCCCGCCCTGAAAGGTCTGCATTTCATTTCCGGCAGCATCCTTTACCCGGTATAGAAGTGCCAGCTCCCCATTATATTGCGGTATTGTGATATCCATCTGCCCTCCTTCCTCGCAAAGCGCCATGTAATCCCATCTGTCCAGCACTTCATTTGCCTTGTTGACGAGGACAAGCTCCGCCTCGCAAAGCTTAAAATTATCGGTCACCGAGACATGAACCTGCTGTGACTCCGCATCATACAGCATGCCTGCCTCAATACCGTCTATCACGACCTTGGGCGGTGTATTATCCACAACAAATGAAATCTCGTCTCCGTGGATGTCCGCCATGTTGTTGCCCTCATTGCCGGCCCTGTCCCTGGAATAGAGACTAATACGGTATGTCCCCTCCTCCGCAAAATTATCCTTCCCTACATGGTAAATATATGTGTAGCCCGTCTCCGCCGAGCCTTTTATCTCCTTGTCATACGAAGCGCTGTAGCAAAGCGCCCCATTTCTCGAGACATAAAGCTCAAACTGCTCAACCGTGTCGATGTTCATCTCAATAATACGAATGTCCTCCAGGGCTGTATATGTGACGTACTGACGCTCCATCAACTCCGTGATTTGGGTCAGGTCATATGCAGACCCTTTTCTGTTTAACGAAAAACGGTATGTAAGTGTCGAAGCATTTCCTGACTTGTCACGCGCTGTCACTGTAAGATAATAGATATTGTCTTCCTTATCTGTCAAATCAGAAAGCACATACTGATAGCCGATGCCTGTTTCTTCCTCCAACGGAGCTGTCTCAACGGTAGTCTGCACAATGTCGCCGATGCCTGTTGTGACTGTTATTGCTGTGTCCTGTGCCTCCATATGAAAGTCCAGCACTGATATCACCGGAGAAACTACACCACTGTTAGCGGAACCATCTGCAACTCCTTCAATAAATATCATCGGCGCAATCATATCAATCACAAAATCTGCCTCTGCCTTGTCATCCGGATCTGCTGTGTCATTTCGGTTGCCAGCCAGATCCGTATAGCTGCATGCGATATGGTACACATTGTCACTGTCAAAAATAAGGCGCATTGTATGAACTTCTCCATCATGAGTCCATGTACCCTTATTTGCTGCCGCGGCATTATCCAGCACAAAGCCATTTTCATGGAAGTTGCGCTCCTTCACTGTTATCACGGCAGTAACGGCAGCCTGGTAATAGTGCTCATAGAAAAAATTGTCCTGCCTGGATTCCAGTTTTATTGTCAGGACAGGAGCCGTCTGGTCAATGATAAATGAAGGCGTTTTCACGATATCTGACTCGTTGTCTGCCAGATCCGTACAGCGAACCTCCATCCCATAGCTGCCATCCTCCGCAAAGGTAATTGCCGCATGGTGCATATCCCCTTCGCTTGTCCAGTCTGACAGCTGATATTCATATGGACGGCCGTCCCTTGTGACCAGAATATCCACAGCGGATGGGTCAAAATTCTGCTCGTGTACCTGTATTGTGGCGGTTCTTGCCGCATTAAAGAAACTGCCGTTGACTGCGTTGTCGTTATCAAACATAATTTCTATCTGGGGCTTTGTGACATCGATCTTCAACAGCTGAGCGGAAGTCCTTGTATTGCCCGACCTGTCGGTTGCCGTGACCTCGATGTATGCAGCATTGCTCTCGTGCATCTTTGCATCGATTACCTCAACTGCCGAAAAGCCTGCTGCCCCATCCAGTTCTTCCTCGGTGGGAAGCTCCTTGGTAAACGAAAACAGTTCTTTGTCCGTAAATGTGTCTGTCCCGTCCTTTCCGACTGTTCCGGTCACCGTCATTAGCGCCGCGCAGTTGTCATTTTCCGGCGCGTCCCTCACAAGGATATCCACCTTGACATCCTTATTGTAAAAACCGTTTTTGTTTGCACCGTCAGGCTCCATGACCAACTCTCTTCCGTTTTCCTGATTGGGCGCCAGATTGTCAACCACAATGCCCCTCGTCCATCCCTCCGCTGTATTTCCTGCGTTGTCCTCCGCCCGTACATACAGAAAACACCTCGTGCAGGGCGGTATGTTTATGACACCTACGTCACTTATTTCCATCCATTCGTTCACGGCTGCGTTTTCCCACGCACCTATCTTCTTTGCCTTTAATACGGTCAATGACCCTTTCCCACTGATACCATACTGTGCGCTGACCGTTCCCGAAACGCTTTCCTGATAAAATTTCTCATATACGATGGCGGATGCCTGGCTGACCGGAAATTCAGCGCCGTCCAGCTCCACTTTCAGGTTCTCCGGTTCGTGTGTGTCTATTTTGTAGACCTGTTTCTGCTTTTCGGACACATTTCCTGCCTTGTCCGCAATCCAGTATTCCAATGTATAAATGCCGTCCTGAATATCCCTGTCCGGCATGCCGCTTCTAAAATCTATGACATGCTTCTCCAAATCATCCTGTGTCACTACAAATGTCCTGACACCATCCGCATCCTCCGACACATCACTGCTGCCCATCACACCTATCCGTGCACTCTTTTGCATCAGCGATATTTCTTTAGGCTTTGCAGCCGCTTCCTCCTGTGCGGAATTTTCTGTTTCAATTACCCTGGCAGTCAGCTGATAATGAATCGTCACTGGGGCATCATACTCCTTCGAAATGACACCTTTGTCATAATCCGGATACGCAAAGCGTATCACTGGCACTCCGGATTCCTTGTTATACCAGCTATTTTTCCGCTTTGCATCATCGGCATTTCCCACAATAACTGGTTTTATTTTTGGTATCTGGCGCTGTGTCAGGACTCTTTTTTTGTATATCTCCTTTGACATGATGCCCGACTTTGAGACTGCGCGAAAACAATAGTATCCATTTTTGTCCTCCGTGACTTCCATTTTGGCTGTCCGATTTTCCCGGAGCTTAATCTCCGTCCAGTTTTCTGACATATCTGTCATATTTTTGCTGTTCACTGCATCCCCGATTGTCTGATACAGGTACGCACACTGGTAGATGCCCGCATATGGGCAGCTGTCCGCATCAAGTGCGATGTCAAATATGATATCCCTGTTCGTCCAGTTGTCATCATCCCCGGTGTAAGGCTTATCTCCTGCCATCGCCCTGACGTTGAGAACCGGCTCGGACTTATCGACAATGACCTTGACAGATACCCCGTTTTCGTTTACAAAGCCCTTGGTCTCACTGACATTTCCCGCGTGGTCATACGCACGCACTGCGATAGCCGGGTAGCATCCGTCCCGCAGCGTTATGGAAAAATCAAGGCTTCCTCTGTCCGCCGCGGATATGGTTTCTGCCTCCGCCCACACTGCATTTTCACCAAGGGAACAGTCTGTAGTGTACGTTACCCTTTTCACACCACTTTGTAAATCAACAAACCGCCCTTTCAGGACAAAATCCTGTCCAAAATACTGCTCCGTCTCTGTCCTTGTCGGCGCAAAACACTTGCTCTCCACGGTAAAATCCCGAAGCAGCGGCGCTTCCATGTCAATGCCTGCCGTGAAAACCCTTGTACCGTTTTCCACATGCCTTGTGCTTGCTTTTCTTTCCGGGTTTTCCGCCCAGAATACATAATCCCTTTTGCCGCCGGCGCTGTGCGGACTGCTTTCTTCCTCGCCATCCGCCATTCCTTTGCTTATCCGGACCGCACGAAAATATTTTTTGCCCGTATCGCTTAAATGGATGGAAATTTCTCCGTCCGCCCATTGATTGTGTGCAGCAAGATATGCGTTCCACTCCGCAAATGTATACTGCTTATCCGTTCCTGACACGGTAATATAAAAGTCCTCGTCAAACAAAGGGCTGTTTTTGACCGTTACTTTTCCCGATACCGGCGCTGCGCCGTAACGGTCGTTTTCCAGCAGCCTGACTTCATAGTCTGTCTCTCCCACGCCGTTTACCACAAGGTTCACTGCATCAGCGGACAGGTTGTATGGAAAATCCCCCTCGCCATCTCCCTCCGCACGCACGATGTCCGTATCCGAAATCGTAACCTGGCAACTGATGTCCGATAACTCTTCCCGCGGAATCAGCCGGGTATTTATGCCGTCATACTGCATTTTTGGTCTGACCGTTTTCTCATGAACCTTTTCCAGTAAATCAATGCTTATCTGCGGGCCTGTCTGGCTGTCCAGATAAGTCCTGTAATCCAGTACGCCCTCCCCTGTTATCGCAGGCACAATGACTGCATTGTCAAGCTTTATGATATAACCTTTCTTATTCGGAGATTTACTTTCCGCCGTCGGAATTGCTTCCCCTGATATGGAGGCAGTCTCCGATTCCTCCTCAAAACCTTCATCTAAATTAAATTCTGATGTGCTCTCCTGATTCTCCCCAGGTATCTCTTCCGATACACGTTCCGGGACAATTTCTGACGTGGATTCCTGACTTTGCGTTGATATGTCTTCCGATATGTCTTCCAGGACAATCCCTCTTTCGGGTTCCTGGATTTCCATTGAAATGTCTTCCGGGATACTTTCACTATCCTCTGTCGTTTCCAGTTCAATAAACGATATCCATCTTTCTTTTTCCTGCTCCTTTCCCTGCACGCACATGGTACGCTGCCCTGCCGCATCTGCCTTCTGCAAATTTGCAGGGGTGCCCAGCACCACGATGGCTGCAAGGAATCCCGCTGTTACTCTCTTTACCTTTTTTCTCATTCACTGTACCTCATATATGTTTATTTGAAATTGCAGATTAATACTATTATAACGTTATAATGCCGTCAATCTGCCAAGTAATTCAACTATTGTGGGCATTTTCCCAAATAGTTCCAAATAAGCATATACGAAGTACACTTTTCTCTCAATAGTACTTTAGTACTGTTTAGCATCGTTTTCCAGTGCTAAAATCTTCTCCATTCAATGACTGCCTTAAACAAATCCCCGTCTGTTTCAATCCCGAACATTCCGCCCTGGAGCTGGGTAAAGCTTTTGGCTATCGCGAGCCCCAGACCGCTCCCCTCCGTATTCCGCGCGGCATCACCGCGCACAAAACGCTCCGTGAGGTCGGTAGGGTTTACTGTCAGCTCCTCCGCAGAAATATTTTTTATCTCAATATGGACGTATCTGCCCTGTGCATCCTCCTGCACCTTCGCCTGTATATATACGCGCGTGTTTGCCATGGCGTACTTTATGATATTCACGTACAGATTTTCAAAAATGCGGTAGGTTTTCTGGCTGTCAAGCTGCAAAATCACCTTTTCCTCCGGCATGTCGAAGCGTACATCAAGACCGTTTTCAAGCATTTTCTCCTCATATTCCAGATAAACCTGGCGCATCAGGTTGCAGATGTCCACGGAAACAGGTTCCAGCTTTACATTGCCGCTGCTCGCCTTGCTGATTTCAAACAAATCCTCTATCAATACTTTTAACCGCAGTGATTTGCGCTCCAGCGTGTCCAGATATGACTTGCGCTGTTCATCCGTGATATGCTCGTCCTTAAGCAAATCAATATACGTGATAATCGCCGTCAGCGGCGTCTTGAGGTCATGTGACACATTGGTAATCAGTTCTGTTTTCATACGCTGGCTCCGAACCTCCTCCTCGACAGCCTTTCCGAACCCGTCCTGTATCTGGCAGAGCTCTTTTTTATAGCTTTCAAAAATGCCAAAATTACCGTCAAAATCATTGTCAAAATTTCCCTGCGCAATCGCATTTGTCGCCTGAAGCAGGCTGTTGTAATGCTTCTGCATCCTGCCAATATAAAGCTTTAACAGAATGTAGAGCAGATAAGAATAAACTATTAAAATTAGAATGCCAAAAAACCAGCAGCAACAGCAAAACGATACAGCAACGAACTGCACGATAACCAGTATTTTCAGAAACCGCTTATTATTTTTCTCCAAATCGGTCTCTTCCAGTTCCCTTTTCCATCTGGCAAAAAACTCGTCAAATGGACGTTTCACCTGGCAGCACTTCCGGTACAAAAAACTGCGCTCCCTGACAAACGAACAGAAACCAGTAAAAACACCGCGGATGCTTAGCAGGCACCAGTACCACACGCCAAACAGAATAAACATCACGCCAAACAGAATGACATAGCTGGCAATGTACGAGAAATCCAGCGGAAAACGAATGTTTCCAGCCCTGTCATTGACATAGCAGACCAAGTCCACAACCGGGGTATAGATGCTCAGCGACAAAAAAACCATGATCAGTAAAATGCTTTCCATGCAGTACCTTGTCCCGGCAGTATCGGCTGTGTGCTGTGGAAAGTGCCGCGTCAGGACAAGCACGGCTGCCACCATCATTGCCAGAATGGAGAGGTACACCCTTCCCATGCCAAACATATCATATGCTATTTCCTTGCTGTAACCGCCGATGTAATGCGCCACTTCCAAATCATCATACTCCGAAACCTGATAGACAGGCATCCATATGAAGTCCTCCATCTGTTCCGCTGTCATGGCGTAGATAAAAGCCGCATTCCTGGGATTTTGCTGCGTTACGTTCACTTTGCCGCTGGGCTCATCGGAGGTACTGCTGACCAGCGCATAGCCCTCCGTTTTCTGACTGTCCGTAAACAGCAGCGAATCCTGGCTGTTCGCCACAAGCTGCGCATTTTTCAGAAACTTGTCCGCATCCTTTCCATGCACCCTGATATCGACAATATTTCCGTTCTGGTCATAACAGATGATAATATAGTACTCATAGTCGTTATTACTGCCATACTTCAGCTTCTCCGGGTTTCTTGTCGTATTTTTCAAAATGGTCTGTGTCTCCTCGTCAATCACGCAGTAATCCATTCTTCTGCCCAGCTCTGTTGTATACAGCTCATTAATCTGCCGCAGGTGCTGCTGCACGCCTAAAATGCAGTCCGCACGCAGCCGCTCAGCGCTTCTCTCGGTACTTTCCTCATTTCCATAAAATACTGCCTGCTCCGCCGTCTGTTCCTCAAATGAGAGGTATAAGTCCTCAATCCTGTGCTGCCTGCCACTCTTTTCCAGTAACTCCGGATAGAGGACGTAATTGCTCTGAAACAGTATTCTTATAAAGCTTTCATTCTCGTAACCACCGCTGTACTCTGCGTAATACGTATCCACACTGCCCTTATATCCAATGGCCACCAGCACATAACATATTGCCGCCAGCGCCGCAACCAGAGCAGCTGTGCGCACTGCCTTTTTATTGCTTTTCAATTTTGTACCCAACACCCCACACCACCTTCAAATATTTCGGGTCATTCGGGTTAATCTCAATCTTCTCCCGAATTTTTCTGATATGCACCATAATCGTGTTGGTATTCACAGCCTGCTCATTCCACACACGCTCATAAATCTCATCCGCACTGAACACCCTTCCTGCATTTTTCATCAGCAGCATCAAAATCTTGAATTCCAGCGGCGTAAGCTTGACCGGATTTCCGTCCACCGTGACCTCCACCGTATCCTCATTCAGCTCAAGTCCGCCAATCACATGAATCCGGTCGTGGTTTTCATGCTCTGTCACCGCGTCAAGGTATCTCTGGTAGCGGCGCAGATGGGAATTGATTCGCGCCAGCAGCTCCATCGTCGTAAACGGCTTCGTCACATAGTCGTCAGCCCCCATGTTCAGCCCCATGATTTTATCGACCTCCTCCGACTTTGCCGACAGCATGATAACCGGAAATTCATAGCCTTTCTCGCGCACCTTCATCATCATGGTGATTCCGTCCATGCGCGGCATCATAATGTCCACAATGGCAAGGTGGATTTCCTCCGACTCTATCCTTTTGAGCCCCTCAATGCCATCCGCCGCCTGCGACACCGCGTAGCCCTGGTTTTTCAGATAGATTTCGATTCCGTCCCTGATTTCCTTGTCATCCTCAACAATCAAAATGTGATATGTCTCCATGTCCTTTCTCCCCTGTACAAACCATTTTATTTCATTATAACACAATTTAGGTCAGAACGTATGCAAAAACCGTATCGCCCAGTACATATCCTGCCCCGACAAAAACAAAATTCCACACGAAAACACCGAGTGCGGAGCTGACACTGTATTTCACAAAATTTATCTTCAGCACGCCTGCCGGTATGGAAATGAGCGTCCGCACCATCGGAATCAGCTTTCCCACAAAGATTCCAAAGCATCCCTTCCGGCGAATCAGCGCAAAATTCTTCTCAACAGCATTCCGGTGTTTGGGGAATTTCTGAAGGTATTTTTCCAAAATAAAGTTTCCGCCGGCATATCCGATAAAATACAGTATCCAGCTGCCCGCCAGCCCTGCTGCCAGCGTGATTGCCATGACCTGTATAAAATGAATGTTCCCCCGCGCCGCCCATACGCCCGAAAGCGGCATAATGATTCCTGCCGGAAATCCTGGCAGGTTCATGTACTCAAGCAGTACAATGACAAAAATCGCAGCCGCCCCATACTGGGTAAAATAACATGTAACCTCATCCAGACCCATAAAAACATCCTCCCTTTCTTACAGACAAGTGTAGTGGTTAAAATGGAAAAAGAACATACAGGAAATCAAAAATTTTTCTTAAGATTTGGTTACAGGCATCTTATTGCACCAGTCTGCATTTATGAAGATTTCATCATTAAAATTGTAGACCTGCTTTCTTAAACCAGAGATAAAAATCGAGTAGCAGCATGGCTCTGCGCATAATAAAAGCCAGTAACTGCTTCAATCCCTTGCAGTTACTGGCTTTTATGAGAGCGATAGACGGGGCTCGAACCCGCGGTCTCGACCTTGGCAAGGTCGCGCGTTACCAACTACGCCACTATCGCATTTGCTGTCGTCTTTACCAGACTTATATTATAATACATGATTTCATTCCTTTTGTCAACAGGTAATTAATTTTTTTACCGATTTTTTGGACTCAGGAAATCCATATGCCAAGCGGGTGATGGGAATCGAACCCACGTATCTAGCTTGGAAGGCTAGTGTTCTACCATTGAACTACACCCGCAAAGTGCCCAGAACCGGAATCGAACCAGTGACACGAGGATTTTCAGTCCTCTGCTCTACCGACTGAGCTATCTGGGCGCTTAACCGAATATCAGTATACACTACCTTATTTTGATTGTCAATATCCTTTTTCCAAAAAAACCATTTTCAGGCAGCGCTTCATTACTGTTCATACAGTTCCTTAGCATTTACTGCTAAGCCCGTAAGAAATCGTTTCGTCTCCAAGTAAAAATCCATTTGCGGAGCAAATTTTGCATGGATTTTTACTTAGGAGCTGTGAACTTCAGCCCTGTAACAGTTCCAGCAGTTCATCGCGGCTCATGCTTCCAAGCTGTCCAAGCCCGCCGTTCATGACCTGTTCTGCAAGGTCGCGCTTTGTCTCCTGCAATTTCAGTATTTTCTCCTCGACGCTATGCCTTGCAATCAGCTTATATACAGTCACCTTTTTTGTCTGTCCGATACGGTGTGCCCTGTCTGTCGCCTGATTCTGTGCAGCGACATTCCACCATGGGTCATAATGGATGACGACATCCGCTCCCGTGAGATTCAGGCCGACACCGCCTGCCTTTAAGGAAATTAAAAATACTGGCACATCATCCCCATTGAATGCTTTCACAAGCTGCAGGCGCTTTTCCTTGGAAGTCTCACCCGTAATCACATAATACGATATCCCCCGCTCGTCCAGCCGCGTCCTGATAATATCCAGCATTGACGTAAACTGGGAAAACAGCAGCATTTTGTGCCCGCCGTCCATCGCACTCTGCACCAGCTCAATACAGGAATCAAGCTTTGCCGAACCGCCGTCGTAATTGTCAAAGCACAGACCAGGATCGCAGCATATCTGGCGCAGCCTTGTCAGCTCTGCGAGAACCTTCATCTTATTTTTGTTAAAATCCTCATCATCCTGCTTTGTCAGCATCTCCTGCATATGTACAACCTGTGCATCATATGCCGTCTGCTGGATTTTGTCAAACTTAACATAGCGCACTTCCTCGAGCTTGTCCGGAAGGTCCTTTAAGACGTCCGACTTTAGCCGCCTCATGATAAACGGAGCTACCATCCGCTGCAGCCGTGACATGGCATCCTTGTCATCATACTTCACAATGCGGGTTTCCACATCCCTTTTAAAGACCTCGTAGCTGTACAGAAATCCCGGCATGAGGAAGTCAAAAATACTCCACAGCTCACTCAGCCTGTTTTCAATCGGCGTGCCTGTCAGCGCAATTCTCATGCGGCTGTCTATCACCTTCACTGCCTTTGCAGCCGCGGTTGTGTGGTTCTTGATATACTGCGCCTCATCAATAATCTCATAGGTAAATTTTTTACCCTCGTAATAGGAAATATCCCTCCTGAGAAGGTCATAAGAAGTGACACTCACGTCATAATCTGCGTACTCCTCTATTCTCTTCTGGCGCTCCTGCTGGTCGCCTGTAATCAGCTGCACCTTCAATTCCGGCCCAAACCGTCCAAACTCCTCCCCCCAGTTAAACACAAGGGAAGCCGGTGCAACGACCAGCGTTGTCACGCCTTCCTTTTTCCCGGAAAGCAGGAAGGATATCGCCTGTATGGTTTTTCCAAGTCCCATATCATCGGCAAGAATACCCCCGAACTGGCAGGATTCCAGTGTCTTCAGCCACTTAAAGCCATTTTTCTGGTAACTGCGCATCACGCGCTTAAGACTGTCAGGCACCTCATAATCCGCGTCACTGATGGTCTTGAAATTCTTGACCATTTTTCGGAATGTATGGTTCCTGTTTGTGTAAAAGCCTTCCTTTTCCTCAAGCAGCTTGTCCAGGTAAAGTGTCCTGTATACCGGAAGGTGGATTTTGCCTTTGATAAATTCCTTCGGCGGCAGGTGCATAGCGTCCATCATTTCCTTCAGCATCTGAAGGTTCTCGTCCTCAAGGTTGACAAAGTCGCCATTCTTCAGCCTGTAATATTTTTTGTGAAGCTTATAGCCCTTCAGAACATCCAGCAGCTCTTCACGGCTGATATCCTCCGTCTCAATCTCCATGTCAAGCAGACCGCCTGAGACAGAGACACCGACTGTCATATGCATCTTTTTCACAATATTAAGGCTCCTGAACGCATTGGTACACTTTACTTCCCCAAGCTCCACAAGCGTTTCCACACCATGGCTGAGCACCTCATAAATGATATCTTCCTCCCCATTGCAGTAAAATAAGTCCTTTTCCACATCAACATATGGAAACAGCTGCTTCGTCAGAAAGAAAATTTCGCGCTCCCGCCCTTCCAGCCGGAACCCCGCGTAATGTGCATTCCTCCCATCTGTGACTGCGGAATCCACCACGGAGCATTCCCTGTCGCCATAGCGCGCCGTGACGCGGCAGGTAAGGTCATTTCCCTCCGCGTCCAGGTAGAATATGAACACCACCTCCGGCGGCAGATATTTATGAATCTCCTCGCTGTCCTCCTCCATCACGGTAAAAATGTCCTCGAGCTGCGGCAGCATGGAATAATAAAAATCGGTAAGCTTGTTTCTCCCAATCTGGAATTTCAGCTCTTCCCCCTGTGCCATGTCAAGGAGCGGCCTGATTTGATTTATGACACTAATGTCAGTTTTGTGCAATACGTCATCCCGGATATAATATGCATATTCCGTTCCCATATAAAATTCGGGCATGCTGCACGAGACATCAATCCCATGAAAATCCTTCCTCGACCCGATTTTACTTTTGCGAATCTGCATGGTCAGTTTCGGCGTGCCCTCCTTGCATTTCAGCTGTACCTTTCCTTTTTTAACGGACATTTTGTCATCGTATTCCACGGAATCCTTCCCCAGAATCTCGCAGAACTGGTCCAGCCGCCAGCCATACAGCCCAAAGTCCGCGCACTTCCTCTTATTCTCATAATAATAGTAGCGCATTTCATTGATGCGGTTGATAACTTCCTCTTCCTCCTGTATGACCTTGCTCATAAAATCATACCACTGCCTTGCACGCGGCGTAAAGCTGTCGGCATTCAGGCTGAGCTTCGTGCTTGTACCAAACTGTACTGTCTCGGAGCCCCGCACCTGTTCACAGAATCCTATCATGTCCTTGATGACAAACAGCTTCCCTGTCCCGACCTTGAACGACATCCTGATTTCCCCGTCCCTGTGGGATAACCGGGGTTCCAAATGCATCGTCTCTCCCTGCATCGCGGCGCTTGACACAATCTGGTTGGTGTGGTGCCGCTGAAAATCATGAAGCAGTATCGCACCGTATTTGTCCGTCGCATCCCCTATTTCGTTTTTCTGAAAATACGTCATGACATGCTGAAGCACCGCCGCAACAAAAGCACAACTGCTCTTTTTCGCCGTGTACCATCCATATCCCCTGCAGTCAGGACACCCACAGTCCGTCCGCAGTGCACGTTCCCTGTTAAATGTGACCCTGACAGGAAACTGCTTTTTGCGGTACTCTGCCGTGGCGCCTACCATGGCAATCAAATCATCCATCTGGTCAAAATATCCTGTCTCGACAGACTGCACGAAAATCTGATTTGTCTCCAGCAGCTCCATACCTTTTTCCATTGTTTTATCTGAAATATTCAGACTTCTTATAATGGAACTGATGTCAAAATACTGGTATTTTAACTCCTGTCCTGCTTCTTCATGACCACTGTCTTTTTGCGTGTTTATTTTTTCCAATTCCTTCATTGTTCTTTCCTTATGCAAAATATATTTTATAGTATGTGTTCCAAAACCCATGCTGAACAAATATATTGTATCATCTTATCACGTAATTGTCGAGAAGAAGCCGCCACCCATGACACACAGCCAAAAAGTGACAGCCCTGCTGCAAGGCTGCCACTTTGATACACCGGAACAATTATGAAATCCTTGGAAACAGCTCCTTCACTGTCGGATAAATCTGCACAAAGCTGTGGTATCTTTCCTCATAGCGGGCTGCAAGCTCCTTGTCAGGCTCCACACTGTCGACCACCTTCACAAGCCTTGACGCTGCATCCTCCACGGACGCATACTCCCCGCACGCCACCGCTGCGAGGATTGCCCCGCCGTATCCGGGCCCCTCCTCGCTCTCAATGATATCCAGGCGGATATTCAGCACATTCGCAAAAATCTTTTTCCAGAGCGGGCTCTTTGCACCGCCACCGCAAATCTTTGACGACTGAATGTTGATGCCAAGGCTTTTCGCCACCTCAAAGGAATCACGGATGGCAAACGCCACACCCTCGAGCACTGCCTGATACAGGTCGGCCCTTGTGGAATCCATCGTCATTCCGATAAAAGTGCCGCGCGCGTTTGCATCGTTGTGCGGTGAGCGCTCTCCCATCAGATAAGGCAGGAAATAGACATGGTTTCTGCCAAGCCTGTCATCCGTAATTGCCGACTGCTCGCGCGCAAAATCTGTTGTCTGCATGATTTCCTCCATCCACCACTTGTTGCACGAGGCGGCGCTCAGCATACATCCCATCAGATGATACTTACCATCAGCATGCGCAAAGGAATGAAGGGCATTGTTCTTGTCAACCCCGAAATTTTTGCTGGATATAAATATTGTCCCGCTCGTGCCAAGTGAAATATTGCACATGCCGTCACCGACTGTGCCCGTCCCGATTGCTGCTGCCGCATTGTCGCCTGCGCCTGCCGCAACCTTTACAGTCTCCGGAAGCCCAAGCTCTGCCGCAACCTCCGGTTTCAGTGTTCCCACAACCGCATAGCTCTCATATATTTTTGCAAGCTGTGAATCCGTTACACCGCAAATTTGCATCATTTCCTTCGACCAGCATTTATGTTCCACATCAAACAGCAGCATGCCGGACGCATCCGACACATCGGTACAAAAGCTCCCTGTCAGCATATATGCAATATAGTCTTTCGGAAGCATAAGCTTCTCTATCCTGGCAAAGTTTTCGGGTTCGTTATTTTTTACCCACAGTATTTTCGGTGCGGTAAATCCCGTAAAAGCTATGTTTGCAGTATATTTTGACAATTTATCCTTTCCGATTTCATTGTTCAGGAAATCAGTCTCAGCCTGCGTCCTGCCGTCATTCCAGAGGATTGCAGGGCGGATGACCCTGTCGTCCTTGTCTAAAATAACCAGTCCATGCATCTGACCGCCAAAGCTGATGCCTGCCACCTGTGATTTGTCGCAGTCCTTTGTCAGCTCCTTTAACCCTTCCTTCACTGCATTCCACCAGTCCTCCGGTTTCTGCTCGCTCCATCCCGGATGCGGGAAATACAGCGGATATTCCTTTGACACAATGTTTGTTATCCTGCCGTTTCCTTCCATTAAAAGAAGCTTCACTGCCGATGTGCCTAAATCTACACCAATATAATACATAAAATACCGCCTTTCCGACTACTGAACGTTTATCGCTTTCCGTGCTCGTGCACGTTTTTACTATAAGATAAGTATAACGGTTTTTTGCATATTTTTCATGGTATAAAATACACTAATTTTACCTGTAAAATTTGACTTTTTGCATAAATCCCATTCTGCTGCCGGCATTACCGTCTAAAACAGTTCCGAATGGTAAAGATATTAAAAATTTATTATCTCGTTACATTTTTTAAAAAATAGTGTACAATCTAATATGATAGATACTCTTGTGTTATACTGCATTCATATAATAGAAACAGTATTTGATAGAAATAATGAAAGGATGAGCGGAATGATTTTTCACAAAAACATTAAGCTACGAAGCAGACTCATTGCCGGCATTACGCTCGTAACGGTGCTTTTTTCCAGCGCCTCTTTTACCAATATAGTCACTTCCGGGACCGCAACAGCATATGCCGATACGGACAGCAATGAAAAAACGGAACAGCGCAAGGCGCTTCCCATACAGTCAAACAGTATTGAAAACTGGCCAAAAGGCCCGGTCATCGGTGCGCAGTCCGCGATACTGATGGAAATGAACACACACACTATCCTGTATGCCAAAAATATCCATGAAAAAAATTATCCTGCAAGCACTACCAAAATCCTGACCTGCCTTCTCGCCATGCAGAACTGTGCAATGAATGAAATCATCACCTTTACGCACGATTCCATCTATGACGTCCCGTCTGACGGCTCCCGTCTCGGCGGCGTTGACACGGGTGATACGATGCCTATGGAACAGGCGCTCTACTGCGTGCTGGTACAGTCTGCCAATGATGTAGCAACTGCCGTGGGCGAGCATGTCGCCGAAAAGCTTGGCAAGGAAAAAACGGTGGCGGCTTTCAGCGAGCTCATGAACGAAAAGGCTAAGGAGCTCGGCTGTATCAATACAAATTTCACCAACTGCAACGGGCTTTACGACGACAACCATTACACAACCGCATATGACCTTGCCCTAATCGGATGTGCCTTTTTTGAAAACGAACTGCTCTGCAAAATGTCCTCCACGACAAGCTACCATTTTAAGTTAAAACCGGATGATGAGAATGATACATGGATAGCCACGAAAAACCAGCTCTACAAGGGAAAAAATTATGAGTACCCTTATCTTCTTGGCAGCAAAACAGGGTATGTGTCACAGTCAGGGCAGACTCTTGTCTCCGCAGCTGAAAAAAATGGCATGAAGCTTGTCTGTGTCATTCTTACGGAGGAAACGCCATATCAGTTTGAGGACACAATCTCGCTTTTCCAGTATGGGTTTGAAAATTTTCAGAAGGTCTCCATCAATGACAATGAGAAAAAGTATAATATTGACACGATGGATTTCTTCGATACGGAAAATGACCTGTTTGGGGATTCGACGCCGCTGATATCCATAGAAAATGACGCTTATGTCATTTTGCCAAACACTGCCGAATTTAGTGATGCCGTCCCGACACTGACATACACCAGCGAACAGGCGGACACGAATGTCATCGCCTCTATCAGATACACGTACTCTGACGTGGATGTCGGAAGCTGTAACCTGGTATTTTACAAATCCAATATTCCGGCATTCAGCTTTGCCACAAACAACCTGGATTCGGAAGTAAGCGGCTCAAACATAAATGAGCCGGACACATCGCTCCTTACCGGGGAGGATGAACGCCTGAATACCGGTACCGTACAGGAGACCGAGACGAGAATCATTTATATCAATGTCAAAAAAGTGCTTGTCGGAATACTGATGGCTGCGGCGCTTGTGATTCTCATACTATTTATTGCATCCATCATTAACAGCTACAGCTTTTCACCAAAGGGTCAAAGCAGCAAACGCCGCAGGCAGCGCAGGAGGGAAATATGGGCTGCCAAATGGCAGGCAAGAAGAAGTGCAAGGCGTAGAATGATATCACGCTCCGGCAGAAAAAGAGGAAGGCGGTAGACACTGCCTTCCTCTTATGATTTCTTTCTTCTTTCCTTTCTGCTTTCCCGGACCTGCTTTTTCTTGTTCACAATATCACATATCACATCGGGCGCTGCCTGACGCATCGTTTTGACAACATATGTTTTGTTGTGCTTCAAGGACTTGCGAAGGCGTATTTTTCCTTTTAGGGCGCCATGCTGTGCGCAGCTGACAATGGTATAATAATTTTTGCCATTGTTGGTAAACCATGGAATCTTTTTCTTTGTCTTTTTCCCGCATAAAAAACATTTGCAGGACAAAACCTCTTTGTCCTCCATTGCGGCAATCTTGTCCGGAAACTCCCTTGATATATATTTTGAATAGTCGCCAAATGATACCTTAATCTCCTCAGACTTGTTCCGCGGGAGACAGTACGTATCAAATGAATAGCTGAGAAACACACTGTCATCATGGATGTTCTTAATGACCTGCGCTGTATAGTAAGCATCCGCATACGCCCTGTGAAATGCCCCCTCTATCCCGATGCCAAGAAAATCCACCGCGTACTGCAATGTACGCCTTGATTTTTTATCCTCAAAGGCGATGCTGAACAGCTTCTGTATGTCCAGAAACCTTATTGTCTTTTGTGACACAGGTGTCATATTGTAATAATCCATGTTTACCTGCAATTCCGTGATATCAAGGTTTCCCCATGTACAGAAAACATAGTCATTCCCGCACCACTTGACAAAATCCGCGGCGACGTCAGGGAACGCCCGGCAGCCCTCAAGCTGTTCCATCTTTAAGTGAATCAGCTCACCTGTCACCTGGTTCATTTTATGAAACACCTGCGGTTTTATCAGCTCATGAAAACTATCCGTCTGCTCTTTCTTATCATTTAATTTTACAGCCCCAATCTCTATAATTTCAAACGTAAGATCATTCTCTCGTTTTGTCTTTAAATCGGCAGCCTGGTTCCACTCCAAATCAAAAACAATATAATTCACTTAATTCTCCTAAAATATAACGGTTCGGTCACGCTTTTTTGAACAGTTCCTTAGCATTATAACATACAGCAGACTACCTCCGCAACCTATACTGGCAGTCGAAAAGACTGAGCGCTCAGTATAATGTGATGTACACAGCCGTTATCGTGTCTGGGGCACAGACCGCCACTTGTCGTAGCGGTTGCCTGATTACCAGGCTTTTTATCGCATGAAATTGTATGAATTATAGGTTTATAATGTCGGGCAGATATGGCACAGGCTGCATATACTTTCAGTATCCATGTGTCACTGCTGTAGCTTTATGGTATCCACAATGGACAGTTTCCTAATTTTTTTGATAGGCCGTCGGATTGCCAGTGCCGCAGAGCCGAAACATAACATGACGATTAGCAGCAGGGAAGCCGCAGGAAGCTGCCAGCTGGTTCCCCATTTACCTGCAATCAAGAACTGGAACATCATTTTATTTAATGGAAGCCCCAGGACGCATCCCGTGACACATCCCAATACTGCATAGGTGGCTGCCTCTGCAGCAATCATCTTATAGAGCTGTCCGGCTCCCATTCCCATGGAACGCATCACGCCATACTGTCTGGTTCTTGCCGCCACGCTGGCATTCATACTGTTAAAGATATTGAATACGGCAATCAGCGCAATGATGAACAGGAACCCATAAATGAACACTGCGCCAGTGTAATAGGTACTCTGGGATTCCGAATTTGACAGCCGTTTATCTGCAATGGAAATGTCCGGAGGAAGCAGGCTCCGTATTGCCGATACTGCCTCATCCGTGCTGCTGCCTGCTAGCTGTATATCCACAGCCGTATAGCCTGTCATACCAGTACTCTCTGTAAGCATCTGCTCTGAGCATATGATGTATCCAATGCTCCCGGCTTCACTTGATGCATTTGTGGAAGAAAGGATTCCCGCAATCCTTACCTGTTTCTCCCCGAAAGGTGTATGGAATGTCACGGTGTCCCCGACCTTCCATTGCATGCCGTCCCGGTAGGATACTAAGATATCCCCGGTTTCTCCCGACACAGTATCGGTACTTCCTTCGTTCAGTTCCTCTTTTGCCCATTTGAACTGATTTTCCTCATAGGAAACCAGTGCAGCCGTCCCGCTTTCAGTATCGGAAGAAACGGACAGCCAACCGTATTCCATTCTCCCGAAAGCACATTTCACACCCTCAATTTCCTCGATTTCTTCTATTATAGAAGGCTCCAGTCCCATAGCGGCTGTCACAGACACATCTGGCGCCCATGGGGCCAGCGCTGGCATGCCCTGGTTCAGGAAGACAACCATTACCTGAAAAGACAGGAACAGCATGATGCTGATGGCAAAGGAGCAGGTCATCAGAAATAAATTCTTTTTGCCAGACAACGCATGGAACACGCCCATGCCTGTCTCCACATGGAACAGGTTTGTATTTGCCGCATGCTTATTCTGCGTCAGCTGGGAAGCTCCACTGATTGCCGTGACAGGCGAAACCCTGGAAGCCTTTTTCGCCGGTGAAAGGGAAGCAAGGAGTACGATCAAAAAGCCCACCACAATCCCTGCCAGGATACCGATGATACTGAATTCAAACAACGGAACCTCTGAAAACCGGTCTCCGCTGATGGATTTGAGTAACAGACAGGCTGCCCATGTCACAACCTGGCCTGCCAGCAGGCCGATGGGAACACCCTTCGCGCTCTGCCTGATCCCTTGCAGGATTACAAAATACTTTACCTGTTTTGTGGATGCCCCCAAACAACGCAGCAGCCCATAAAACTGTGTCCTCTCCAGCACATTGGTGTTAAAGCCTGCAGAGATCATTACTGTTCCCGCAATCAAAACAAGGAAAACCAGAATCGCCGCAATCAGATAGAGAGCCTGCATGATATTGCTCTCGCTTTGTCCCATCAGGCCTAATAAAGCAGTATTTTCTGAGATCTGCCCATCAGAAAGGCCAAACTGGCTCTTGATTTCCTTCATGGCCTCCTGAATATGGGCGCCACCCTTAAACTGGATACGGTAGGTGGTGCCGTCTGCCGCGTTTTCATCTGCAATGGCAAGGAAGCCTTCTTCGCAAAGCGCCATCCCACAGATATCCGCTTTCAGCATGGAACCCATATCCGCAAGGACGCCAGTAATCTGGTACTGCTTTTGTGATCCGTCCGGAACCGTAACCGTCACGTTATCGCCAATGGACAGACCCAGCTGCTCCATGGCGCTCTCATTCAGCAATGCCTCATCCGGCCGGGAGGGGTATGCCCCATCCGTCATATCCATTTCGGTCAGGGATTCCATTGTTTCTTCCTCTGCCCCCACAAAGCTAACGGTTTTGCCGGATAGCATCCCCACGCAGCCCTGGTAAACCCATCCTGATATGACCACATCAATCCTTTCCGATATCCGTTCTGCCGTCTCCGTCTCCACATCATGGAGCACTGCATGGTACTCGCCATTAGTCTTGATAAAATAATTTTTCTGGGAGCGCATCGCCATGTCCGCCATACTGAAGATTGCCATCACAAGGCATACGGAAAGGGTAATGCACAGTACGGAAATCCGGTTGTTTTTATGGTGGACTCTTTCATACTGGGGTATCAGCCCAAGATAACTTCTCATCTCACTGCCACCCCCAAATCCTTCAGCCTGCCGTCCTTCATACACAGTACCCGGTCCGTTGCATCCGCATGGTTTTCATTGTGGGTGATCATCAGGATTGTCTGCCTGTACTTGGCTGACATGGATTTTAAGAGGGTGATGACCTCCTGGCTGTTTCTGGAATCCAAATTTCCGGTAGGCTCATCCGCCATGATGATTGCAGGGCGGGCTGCCAGCGCCCTCCCGATCGCGACCCTCTGCTGCTGGCCGCCGGAAAGCTGGCTGGGGAGGTGTTTCCTGCGCTCCTTTAAACCCAGGGTCTCCAGCAGCTCCTCCACATACTTCTGATCCGGCTTCTGGTAATCCAGCAGCAGGGGGAATGTAATGTTCTGCTCTACATTCAGTTCCGGAATCAGGTTAAAGGACTGGAAGATAAACCCGATATTCCGGCGGCGGAATACCGTAAGCTTTTTTTCAGGCATGGAAAAAATGTCCTTCCCGTCAATCAGCACTTTACCGGAGGTCGGGTTATCCAAAGCTCCCACAACATTTAAAAGCGTGCTTTTCCCGGAACCGGATTCGCCTACAATTGCGATAAATTCCCCTTTGCCCACGGAGAAGGAAACATTATCGAGTGCCCGGACTTCTGCTTCCCCTTTTCCATAGGTCTTGCATAGATTCTGTACATCAAGAATATTCATATTCATTACCTGCCTTTCGGAAATTATCATACCCAATGGGCCTTACTCTCACATGAATTTCATCTTACTTTTTAGTAAGATTGAAAAAGCTTAAGACAAACCTGCTGCCCTGGCCGACCCTGCTGGTTACGGAAACCGTTCCCTGATGAGCCTCCACAATGGACTTTGCCAGCGGCAGCCCCAGGCCGATTCCATGGGTATCCTGGGAAAAGCGGCTCCGGTAAAACCGTTTGAAGATATTATGGATATCCTCCTGATGGATCCCTTTCCCATTGTCCTCCACCACAATGTTTGTAAGAAGGGCGGTCCTCTCCCAACTGACCACTATTTTTCCACCCCTTGGGGTATGCTCCAGCGCATTTTTTACCATATTCCCCAGAGCCTCCGACATCCAGAGGGCATCACAATAAAGGGAAGCATCGCTTCTTCCGGATAACACAATCTCCTTCGCTTCCTGAGCTGCCAGTGTCTCAAAGCGTTCTGTCACATCCCGCAGAAGCATTTCAATGTTTTCCTCCGACTTTTCCATCCTGACCGTTCCTGCGTCCAGCCTGGCTATCTTTAAGAGCGTATAGACTACATCCTCCAGCCGGCGTATTTCACGCAGGGATTTCTGACTGAACGCTTGGATTGTTTCCCTGTCCGAATCCTCCTGTGCCATAATCTCATCATACATTTTAAGCGCCGCCAGGGGTGTCTTTAGCTGGTGGGACACATCTGAAATCATATCCTGCAGAAATACGCGGGTCTGTTTTTCATGCTCTGCCTGGGCAGAGAGGATAGTTGCAAGCTCATTAATCCTGTGGAACAGGCTGTACCAGCCGCCTGTTTCTTCACTATCCGTTCTCTGGCTCATATCCCCCTCCAGAAACTGTGTGATCATGATATCTGCTTTTGCAATCATCTTTTTTTGTTTCCGGATATAGATCCCGACTGTTAGGAAAACAGCCAGGAAAATGAAAAAAATCATACTTCCGAACCAGACCGCGGTACGCTTCCGGTAAGCGGTAACAGCAGGAACCAGCCTGGGATCCGTATTTTCATGGTAGCCCGCTTCCTTAAGTGCCTGCCTTCCGGCCTCCAGGTCAGATTCCGTTTTGTCTTTCGTAAATGCAGCTGCCACATTCGAGTCAGAATGGTTTACCAAATACCCTGCCGTCCCATAATCATGCTCCACTATTATTTTCTGGAAATCATTTGTCATATAAAATAAGAGGATGCCCAGTCCTGCCGCCGCAGACAGGCAGATGGCAAGCAGCCAGCACAGCATCCTCCTTGTTTCTTTTCCCATTTTTTCCATGCCAATTCTTATTACACTAACTCCCATCTGCCTGCTTTAGCAGGCGTAATAATCAAGATGGTGAAATCTTTGATTTCACACTAACTCCCATCTGCCTGCTTTAGCAGGCGTAATAATCAAGATGGTGAAATCTTTGATTTCACACTAACTCCCATCTGCCTGCTTTAGCAGGCATTTTTCGGCGTGAAACTTAGTACTTCTCCGCGAAGCAGCCTCTGCTGCGAGTGGCTAGAAGTACTTTTCACACTAACCATTTATAGCCAAACCCGACTTCTGTCAGAAGCTTTGCAGGGGAACCGGGGTCATCTTCAATTTTCCTCCGCAGCCTGCGTATATAGACGGAAAGGGTATTGTCATCCACATAACTGCCGTTCCTATCCCATAGGTGGTCTAAGATCATCTCCCTTGGCAGAATGCGGCCTGGATTTTTCAGAAACAGGCAGAGCAGCTTATATTCCACCAGCGTCAGGGAAAGCTGCACATCCCCCTTCCAGCAGATCCGCTCGGACAGGTCAATCCGGATTCCATTGGATTCCAGAATCATATCACTTTTATGAAACTGCCCGGAACGGCGCAGCAATGCGTTGATTCTTGAAAGAACCTCTCCCAGCTTAAAAGGTTTTGTAATGTAATCGTCCCCGCCCATGTCCAACCCTTTTACAATGCTGACCTCTTCATCCGAAGCCGTCAGGAATATGATCGGGACGGCAGAAATCTTTCTTACTTCCTTACATATATCAAATCCTGTCCCATCTGGCAGTGTAACATCCAGAAGCAAAAGGTCATACTGGCCTGCCTGGAAGAATTGATATGCCTCCTTTACGGTGCGGGCATTCTCTACCAGAAAGCCATTTTTTTCCAGTATATATTTCAGGCCTTCAATCAGGCTTAGATCGTCTTCCACATATAATATTTTCTTGTCCTTCATGATAATCTCCAACACATATTGTTCAATCTGCCCTTCAGTGTAAAATGCAAAGTTTAACCTAACCACCCCTGATAAAACGCGACCGCCCCAAAAACTGCCCCTACAGCCATCGCCGCCAGTGTTACAACAATAATGACAGGATGCTCTTTCATCAGTTTCCCAAATTCTTTTAAATCGTTCATCGAATTTCCCCTCCTTTGTCCCACAATGGGAATCTATTGCATGCAAGCAGTCAACCTTTTCTGCACATATTCCTATAACGTGTTGTATTTACTCATTGTCATATTTTTCTTTACGAACGCTGTGGAATGATCAGCAGCACATGGAGGATAAATACATTCTCCTGTGTCTCTATACTCATGGCGCCGCCATATTTCTCTGCCACCTTTTTTACATTGGACAGACCTGTCCCTTTTTTGAACGCGCCTTTCCCATGGAAGCTGTTCTCGATTTCCATCATAAGGAAATCTCCCTGGATCCGCCCGGACACACGGATATATTTTTCTATACTGTCATCCAGTTTTTTTACTGCCTGAATCGCATTATCCAGTGCATTTGACAGGACAATACAGATATCAATGTCCCGCAGACTACAGGGGTATGGCAGAAGGAGGGAACAGTCCACATCTATCCCCATGCCTTTTGCAATCCCCAGTTTGTTTCCCACCAGAATATCCACTACCGGGTTATTGGTGCTGCAAGGAAATGACATTTTTTCCGCCATATCGTCCATATCCTCCATATAGCTTACCGCCTCCTCCA
>CARTDA010000050.1:0-30045 GCA_949066965.1 uncultured Lachnospiraceae bacterium | reverse complement strand
ACAATAAAAAGATGGGTTTGTATTTTTATTTTTATAAAAAGTTGTAAACTGGTGGTTGTTTTATCAGATGTATATTATTGTCCAAAATGAAAAGCGAATGGTCAGCGTTCCGTTTTCGCTTATTCACTCATATGTCACTTAATGTCAACTTTAAAATAATCATTCAAATTTATTACTTCTTAATAGTAGTTTTCATTATAAGCAGTCCACAAATCCATACATATTTTAATTAGCAATAATTAATTTTGAATATATTCATATGCTTCCACACTCACCCAAGTAGAATATTTACTGTTATCTGTAACTCGAATCCTATACAAGTCACCAGCAATCACATTCTCGTAAGTGCCTTTAGTGTATCCACCACTTAATTGGTATTTGTACTCTACAACCCATATACCATTTGAATTTTTCTTTTCAATATAAAATGTATTCGATGTACCAGCCTGTCCACACGCACAAAACATAACATAAAGCTCATCTGTTTTGGGTCTGAAAGTCGGGCTTACGTATGCAGCATCTGGTTCAACAACAACAAAACGCTCATCAAGAAGCTGATTTCTTGTTGATACCTTAGCTACTCCATCAACCTCATTAACATTCTCTATCTCCATTGCAACCACCGATGAATTTTGCACAAAGATTAATACAAAAGATAAAATAAATGCCGATAAAATCTTCTTCACTTTTTTCTCCTTCCGATTTGTGAACTGTTAATGCTATTATATCATTAACATAATACACTTTCAACACACTTTTTTTAATTTCCCTTTAATTCTAAGAATATAACTGTTCACAACCGAAATCCTCTCATAGTAACAATCCGAAACAATATTTAAAGTTTTACCAGAAAAATGAACCTATGTAAGAATTCTCTCTTACATAGGTTCATTCACTTATTATCTCTTAAGATTTACAAGTTCCTCGAGCAATGTATCGGATGTCGTGATGATTCGGCTGTTTGCCTGAAATCCTCTCTGGGTTGTAATCATGTCTGTAAACTGCTGTGAAAGGTCTACGTTTGACATCTCGAGGATACCACTGTTGATGGAGCCGATGCCCTCTGCCTTGATGTCCACAATAGATGCGTCACCAGAGCTTGCAGTCGTCTGGTAGAGGTTATCCCCTGCGTTCTCAAGTCCCATGGCATTGGCAAACTTCGCCACACAAATCTGTCCGAGTGTCGCCGCCATGCCGTTGCTGTAGCTTGCTGTGACAATGCCGTCTGTTCCGACAGAGACACCGAGCAGTTTTCCGACCTTACGTCCGTCAATTCTCGCTCCGTCTATAGTGTTTTTCTTCTCATTATCCACATTTGATGTCTCTGACATATCAACTGTGAGGTTTTCAAACTTTGTGTCAAGGGAAGACAGATTCAGGGTAAAGGAAGATTCTCCCTCTGCGCCTACATAACTAAACTGCCCATCATCTTCATTATACTTGATCGTCCATGACGTTGTACCGCCGTTCTTCAATGTATCTATGTTCACTTCAGCCTTATTCGAATCTGTAATACCCAATAGGCTGATCTTGAACTCTCCTTTTATAATCTGCGAAGAAATCTGTGGCGTATCCGTCATGAATGTATTTGTTTTATCTCCCTTTGTACCCATACTGAGCAGCTTCATGATCGCCTCACCGTAAGCGCTTCCTGCACTTACCTGGGTTCCGCTTCCGTTATCCGCATTGATTGTGACTCCTTTGCCATCCTTAAATTCATACTTTGTTACAGAGTCACCATTATCATCTGTGTAAGTCTGTTTTACGGATGTTACCGTTCCAGTTGCTGCCTTGAAAGTATATGTCACTGTTCCATCTGTATTTGCCGTTCCTGCCGCATCATAGAATGCAACGACAGCTTCTTCCGGCAGCGTAATCGCATCTGTCACCGGGAATGATGTTGGCTGCGCCTTAACAAAACCGGTTCCTCCGGAGAAGTTGACTGTAAGAGTCATCCCTCTCAATTCACTGTTTTCGAGAACCTTACCATCCAAATCTGCATCACTGTCGATAAATGCACCTAAATCAACCGTTGCCCAGTCACCGGCTGCACCCATTGTATGTGTACCTGTTGTTGTGATACCTGCAAGGGATGACGTACCTCCATTCACCACTTTTCGAACTTCCGTCTCCAGCTTTTCAAGCAGCTCAGGCGGCATCTCGGATGATTTCAGCGTCTTCTCACCATCAGGTGTCTGATACTTAAAGGAAAGTTTTGATGTATCCACCTTGTATATTGTATTAGAAGGTGTCCACTCATTCTCTGTATTGAGTGTCGACCTTACTGTCGTCTGTTCAGAAGTTGCAGGAAGAATACCGAACTTCACATCATACGTATATCCTGCCTTGTCATAAACCTGAATATTCGCCACCCTGCCATTTTCATTCTGAAGTTCGGGACTGTTTGAATCAAGGATTCCGCTAATCCTTCCCTGCGTTGTCGCAGATGCCTTGAATTCATTCATCGCCCTTGTATTAATCGGCTTTAATCCGCCTTTTACAACATTTCCTTCATTGTCAACACCCCAGCCCTGTACGATATAGCCAGTACTTGCCATACAGAGGTTGCCGGCATCATCCACGTCGAAGGAGCCGTCCCTTGTGTAAAATGTACTTGTACCGTCGCTTACCACGAAAAACGCCTCGCCGGAAATCTTAAGGTCAAACGGGTTTCCTGTTGACTGGTTCGCGCCTTCCTGTGTGATGGTCGTGTTGATGGCTGCCGCCTTGACGCCAAGACCGATCTGTCTCGGGTTCGTACCACCTGTATTGTTCGCCGGATTTGCCCCTGTAGCCGCCTGTGTCGTCTGATAGAGCATATCGGAAAAGTTCATCTGTTTTGCCTTAAATGCTGTTGTGTTTACGTTTGCAATATTATTACCAATAACGTCCATTCTTGTCTGGTGTGTCCTTAAACCTGACACGCCAGAGAAAAGTGATCTCATCATAATTAAGTGACCTCCTAAATTTAATATATACAGAATGCCCATAAAACATCTGGTAATTCTTAGGATATGTCCTTTATATCCTTAGAATTACTTTGTTTTTTCCCATCCGTCATTCCGGGGTTCCAAGCCTCCTTAAAAGGTCCGGCTCTGTCTCACATCCTGTATTTAGATTATTACGGCTCCATCAATATTTGTATAAATATTTTCGTCTGCTTCTGTCTGATCCATCGCTGTGATTACCGTGTTGCTCTTGGTGTTTACGATAAACGCAAGCTGGTCTACCAGCACCAGGGAATCCCTGATTCCTTTTTCGCCTGCCTTTTTCGTACCGTCATTCAGCCTTTCCAGTTGTTTGTCGGTCAATTCAATATTCCTGTCACTGAGCCTGTTTGCCGCATGCTTTGAAAATTTTACATTCTCTGCCGGCTGCTGCTTCTGCACCTGCTGCTTGTGGAGAATTTCTTCAAAACTCATGCCCTGAGGCGTCTTGTTTCCTGCGTTAACCTTCTGCTGTTTTAGATACTGATCCTGTAGCTGTTCAATGGAAAGGAACTGACTGTTGTTAATATTCATTCTTCATTCCCCCCTGCTCTAACGTCTTTATTCTGGATACCTTTTAATACTGTTACGCAGTCTCCGTATCGTCTTTTTCGTCCCCGTTGTCCTTGTCATCCGTCCCTGATTCCTTGTTTTCCGTCAGCAGGTTCAGCTTGTCGATAATCGCGTTCATCTTGGTGTTGAAGCTCTTTAAAATATCGTCAAGCGAAGCCTTGTCGTCCTCATTCGCCGCATTATCCTCAAACTTGACACCCAGCTTCTCAAGCTCAAGCTTCCACTCGCCAAACTTCACGAACTGGTCATAACCATATGTCTTCATGTAATTCTTCTCGTAATCATTCATGGTGTTGTAATAATCAAGTGCGCCCTGGATGACATTCTGGTATGATTTGTCTGCAAAAGCGATATCCGGAAGTCCGTCAATCATTGCCTTGAACGTGCTGTACTTCTCATAAGCCTTAGAGTAATCCGCACTGACAACCGTATCCAAATCACTGATGGAATATTTGTTATCATCAATGACAAGCAGCGGTTTTCCGTTCTCCATGACAACATAGTCAACAGTTCCCTGCTTGTAAGTCGTCTCACCTGTCTTTTCGCTCGTTACCTTCATGATAACTTCCTTGCCAATCAGTTCGTTCGCGCGCAGCATGTCAACAGACTCTGCCATCTCGCTCATCTTCTGAACCTGTGTGAACGTCGCATACTGTGATACCCACTCGGTATTGCTGGTCGGCTCCAGGGGATCCTGGTTCTGCATCTCGGCTACCAGGAGTGTCAGGAACATGTCACTGTCCACCGTATTTTTGTTTTTCGCCTTTTGTGTGAGGGAATCACCAGACGTAGTATGTGTCTGTAATTTTCCATCCTCACCAACTGGTGCCATTATACTCATATTTCCACCTCTCTTTTCATCGCATAAAGCGCTTTCCCATTATGCCCGCAAATCCATCGAATTTCCGTTTGCCGCCATGATTTCCATGGCAATCCTTGTCGCATCATCTGCGCCCGCCAGTTCCTGCTCAAGTTCTCCGTCCTCCCCCAGTGCCCTGAGGTTGATGCTCCGTCTGCGTGTTCCCTGAACCCGCTCTGCCTTCTGTTCCTCTGACTGCTGCTGTCCGCTTCCTTCCTTGTCAAGGTTGCGTTCCATCTCGTGGCTTGCCACCGACACTTCGATTGCCTCAATCTTGACACCCTGCTCCTCAAGGTTTGTCTGAAGCTGCGTCGCCTGTGCCTCTATCGCTGCTTTCACGGCTTCATTCTGCGTCGTAAACTGTGCCGTCACAACTCCGCCCTTTGTCGTCAGTGATACATTCACGGTACCAAGGCTTGCGGGATGAAGCTGTAACTCCATCTCGGTAAGTTTTTCATTCTTGACAATCTTTACCATGTCTGCAAGCTGCCGCATGATGTTTTCGGTACTTTCGGAAGTAAACTTCTCTACGCCCTCAGCGGCTGCACTGCTCACTTCATTCACATTGTTCTGGAAATTCTGTGATGTATTGTTCTGTCCAAAATTCTTTGATTCCCTGTTGTCATTGTTCTTTGTATCACTCTCGGCATTCCGTGCCCGGCTGTCTGCCAGGGTCTCCATCGGATTCTCCTGCTGGTTTTCCGGAAGTGTATCGTACTTTTTCGCCGGCTGCGTATTATCCTCCTTGACGATAATCGGCTGTGCCGGAAGCTGCTCCACATCTGGCTGCTCCTGATCGTCAGACGACATGATTTCCGCATTCTGGGTTCCATCATCTGTTTTCTGGCTTTCAAGCTCCTGAAGTTTCTGTAATACTGCGTCGAGTTCCTCGCCTGTAAGCCCTGTGTTTTCAAGCAGGTCATTTACCTTTGTGTCAACCATTTCCGTGATGTCCTGCAATGCCGTATAAAGTTCTTCATCTGCCACAAGGCTGATCACGGAATCCTCGCCGGAAATTGTTGTTACAAGCTGTGCCATGTTGTCGGAGTTGAGCAAATCAAGCGGCTGCATCTTCAGGTCTTCCATTCCGCTGAGCAATTCCTCGTCCGTAATACCAAGAATCTGCTTTATCTGTTCGATAATCTGCTCCAGTGCATTTGCAATCTCGTCAATGGTCATTTCATCCACCGGCTCCTCTGTCCCGGCCGCTTCCGTCGGGTTTAATTCCGTCTGGGCGGTATCCTTGACTTCTGTCGCCGCTTCCTCCACTGGCGCTTCTGTTTCCGCACACTCTTCAGCTGCCGTATCTTCCCTTACCGGTTCTGCATCCTTTGGCTCTGCCGTCGTCTGCTTATCCGGCTGCCTGGCTGATGTCTGCTGCACGGATGTCTCTTTTGTGCTGTCTGCTTTGTCGGACTGCTCAAGCTTTTGTGCTGTCTTTCCAAGTACGTCTCCAAAGTCCTGCGTCTTCCCTGCCACTTTTTGTGTCTTCGCCACTGCATTCACGGCAGGGTTTCTGTCAAGGACTGTGCTGTTTAGGGTTGTACCCGTCATTCCCATTCCTCCTTTCTTTTTCATTGTCAATGTACAACAGTAAACGACAAAAATGCGTGTCGTTTACTATATCTATTCAACTTAACAAATTAACTGAATTTTTGCAAAAATTCAGTTAATTTGAAAGTTACATAAATTATATCGGATAAGTTATCAGAAAACTTTAGTTTCCTGGATTCATTATCTTGGTAATTCTTGCGGCTACGGCAGGATCCATCTCTCCCATAATCGCTCCCCTTGTAGCCGCCGGAAGATTTGACAGGATATCTGCTGCCAGGTCAAGATTATCAGTCATGGCTCCGAGAATGCCCGCAGCTTTCGCAGCGTCCATGTTGCTGTATGTCGCCACATAATCCTTCAGCTTGTTGCTGACTGCCTCCTCCTGAATGACCTGCTTATAGAGCGCCTCTGCCGTGGTCGGATCCATCTCTTCATAATAAGCCCGGTATTCCGCTGCCCCGGGACCATTTTCTGCGTAGACAACCTCCTCGTAGAACTGCTCCTTGATTTGCTGGAACGCTACCTGGTTCTTTTCAAAGGTCTGTAAGCGCTGCACCTCCGCCTTGAGCGCATCTATCTGCTCCGCATATGCAGCGTTGGTATTCTGTGCCTGTTCAAGCTTCTTTTCAAGCTCCGTTATATATTCCACGGCGTCCTTAATACTGTTATAGCCGCCGTAAGAATTCTCCCTTGTTGACTCAATTGTTGAATCCGTCGGAAGAATCATGTTAATCACAGGGATATCCTTCAGCATTGGTGTCAGTACATTGGAGCCAAAGCCACCGACATCCATTTTTACAAGCAGGCACAATATGCCAAGCCATATCACTATGATAAATATCGTGACAACCACTACGGATGCATTTGTACCGTCTATCTGCTCATCTAATTCCCGCTCCTGATTTTCCAGCTCTTTTGCGCGTTTCCTAGCTTCCTTCTTCTGATTCTTCTGCTCCTTTTTAAACGCCTTCTGACTTTCCCTTAGCTGTCTCAGCTGCATCTCCGGTGCGTCGGGGCTTAAATTTTCGTCCTTACGTGCCATAATCGCTAACCATGCCTTTCCATAGATTTATAGGTTAAGAGCTTCTTATCTCATGCTCCTCCATCAATTTCTGTCCGTATGTATATGATGTAAGCTGGTCTATCTCCTTACTTTCCGCTGCCAGCTCATCTTTCATAAATTCCTCGAATGCATTCTCCTTAAGCTTTTCATGCGCCTTGCGCTCCTGCATAAGCTCCTGCAACGCCGCCCTCGCCTTCTCGACTGCCTTGGCGGCACGGGCAATCTCCTTCATCTGATCCGCAATATATTCATCCATCTTGAGAACTGCCATTTTGTTCTCGCGGATTTTCCTCACGTCAATCAGCTCTGTGCGAAGCTTCACACCCTCCTGCATATAATAAAGCTTTCTGGCATGCAGCTCGTCAAGCTTTTTCTTCTCTGCGTCAAGCCGCATGTTTGCTTCCGCAAACTCCTGCTTCGCCCTGTCCTCAAGCTTTTCCTTGATATCAAGAATTCCCTGCATCTTATAACGGAAAACTGCCATCTAACTACCACCCTTTTAATTGTCAGAAAACATCTGCTCTAATTGTTCCACGGTCTCCTCAAAGCTGATTTTCTCATCCGTCGCCTGCAGCAAATATTCATTCACTTCGTCAATCTTGCTGATTGCCCGGTCAATGTTCGGGTTGCTTCCCCGCTTATAGGCGCCGATATTTATCAAATCCTCAGCCTCATTGTAAGTAGCCATAATATTTTTTAATTTGCCTGCCGCTGCCTTGTGCTCACTCGAGGCAATCATTGACATGCATCGCGATATGCTCTGCAATACGTCAATCGCCGGGTAGTGATTCCTGTTTGCAAGCTTTCTGGTCAGCATAATATGACCATCGAGTATACTTCTTGCCGTATCCGTAATCGGCTCGTTGAAATCCTCACCTTCAACAAGAACGGTATATAAGCCTGTAATAGAACCATTTTCTGCACATCCGGCACGCTCGAGAAGCTTTGGCATCTCCGAATACACACTGGGCGGGTATCCCCTCGTCACCGGCGGTTCGCCCGTCGCCAGGCCGATTTCCCTCTGTGCCATCGAAAAACGTGTCAGTGAATCCATCATCAGGAGGACATCCTTTCCCTGGTCCCGGAAATATTCGGCTATGGCTGTCGCCGTCTTTGCTGCCTTATTGCGCTCAAGAGCCGGCCTGTCGGAGGTTGCCACGACAACAATGGAACGGCGCATTCCCTCCTCGCCCAGGTCACGCTCTATAAATTCCCTGACCTCTCTGCCACGCTCGCCTATCAGTGCTATTACATTGATGTCTGCCCTCGTGTTCCGCGCAAACATGCCCATCAGGGTCGATTTTCCCACGCCTGAACCCGCAAAGATTCCGATACGCTGTCCTTTTCCTACTGTTATCAGCCCGTCAACCGCTTTTACCCCGAGAGAGAGCACCTCGCTGATTATTGTCCTGCTCATCGGGTCAGGCGGTGTCGCTTCCAACGGATACCGCTTTACAGTTGTCGGTTCCGGCACAAAGCCGTCAATGCATCTGCCCAGTCCGTCAAGCGTCTTTCCCAGAAGACTGTCTCCCACCGAAACGCTGAGCGGATAATTCATATTCTCGACAATACATCCCAGCCCGATGCCCTCCGTGTCTTCATAGGGCATCAGCAGCGTCTTTTTGTCCTTAAATCCGACTACCTCCGCCAGAATCCCATGCTGCTTTTCCGAGTCCGTATATATTTTGCACATATCTCCCAGCTTTGCATCCGGTCCCGATGATTCTATGGTAAGACCAACCACATTTTCCACTTTGCCAAGCTTTTTGAAAAAGCTTTTATTCAGTACTGTCTGATATTTCCCAAAGGAAATTTCCATTTCCATGTTTCATCCCCCATGCTGTCAGCAATCCAGTCTAACCCTCATATGACAGAAGCCGCAGCTCTTCATTCAATGCCGCAAGCTGTGTGCCTAAACTACAGTCAAACACACCGTTTCCGGTTTCTATCATACATTCATTTTTATTTAATGTCACATCCTCAAGAAGCTCCACATTCTCAATCGCAATGTTTGTGCCCTTGATGAGTTCTCTTTTCTGCATACTTGCAAAGGGGTAATCCTCCTTTGACACATGTATCAGGTAGGTGCTTCCGCTCTCAATGTTCCTCATAGTATTCTGTATCAGATACACAATAAGTTCCCTTGAGTTTTTGAGACTGACATGAAAAATATGCTCGTAAATTCCGGTAAGCGTATCAATAAACATTGGCTCCACTTCCTTGAATTTCTGCTGGTATTCTTCCTCAAGCTGCGCACTTTTCATCTCCAGGTCCGCCAGGGCATGTTCCCGCTCCTCCGCTATGCTGTCAAGACCGTCCTGATGTCCCTGTGCAAAACCTTCGTTCTGTCCCTGCTCAAAGCCCTCCTGATATCCCTGGTTTCTGCCTTCCTCGATTGCCTGAATCCTTGCCTGCTCTATCTCGGCAAGCGCCTCCTGCCGCATGGCTTCAATCTGTTCCTGTGCATCGGCAATCAGCTCTTCCCGCATTGCCTCAGTCTGTTCTGATGCCGGATTTTCCGTCCCCTGCATCCCATTATCAGAGTCCTGTTCTGACCGGATGACGTTTTCCCCATCATCATGTATCAGCTCCGACACTTCCACTGCACTGATTCCCTGCGTAAACCCTTCTGCAAAATCCGGTTCCTCACCGCACTGCCGCGCAAGCTCTATCGCAAGCTCCTTGAGCTTTGCCTCCGCGCGAGCATTGGAGTCTATAATTCTTGTATTGGCTGGGTTTACGACAACCCAGCCTGATTTTAATATACCGCCATTAGACAACTAACTCGTCACCTCCGCCTCTAGAAATAACGATTTCCGCAGAATCCTCGAGCTTTCTGATGATGTTGACAATCTTCTGCTGCGCTTCCTCAACGTCCTTCATTCTGACAGGCCCCATAAATTCCATGTCTTCCTTTATCATCTCAGCAAGACGCTTTGACATATTGCTGAAGATTGCATTCTGCACTTCCTCCGTGGAACCCTTACATGCAATCGCAAGGTCATTGTTGTCAACATCCCTGAGCACACGCTGGATGGCACGGTCGTCGAGCAGCAGGATATCCTCGAATACGAACATCTTCTTTCTGATCTCGTCCGCAAGCTCCGGCTCTTCCACTTCGAGTGTCTCCATGATGTGTTTTTCTGTTCCTCGGTCTACTGTATTCAGTATTTCTACAACTGCATCCACACCACCGATAATTGTGTAATCCTGATTGACCAGTGATGAGAGCTTGGACTCAAGCACACGCTCTACTTCCTTGATGACATCCGGGCTTGTTCTGTCCATTGTCGCGATACGTCTCGCCACTTCAGCCTGCTTCTCGGGTATCAGGGCACTTAATATGGTAGCTGCCTGCCCTGCCGACAGATAGGAAAGTATCAGCGCAATCGTCTGCGGGTGTTCATCCTGTATAAAGTTCAGCAGCTGGGATGCATCCGTCTTCTTGACAAACTCAAACGGTTTTACCTGCAATGACGCCGTCAGCTTGCCAATGACATCCATTGCCTTGTCCGCGCCAAGCGCCTTTTCCAGAAGCTCCTTGGCATAACCGATACCGCCTTCCGCGATGTACTGCTGTGCCAGGCACACTTCGTAAAACTCATTGATTACTTTCTCCTTTACCTGTGGCGTAACGCTTTTGGTATTCGCAATTTCAAGTGTCAGGTCTTCAATTTCCTCTTCCTTCAAATGTTTGAATATCAGGGAAGATTTTTCAGGCCCCAGTGCAATCAGCAGGATTGCCGCCTTCTGTATCCCCTTTAACTCTTCAGTAGCCATTACAAGTTACCCCCAATCCTCATCAAGCCAATTTCTTAAAAGCGTAGCCACCGCTTCCGGATTTTCCTCCACAAAGCTCTCTATCAGTTTTCTGGCTTCCGACTTCTGTTCAGTCTCAATGCTCTCAAGCTCATCAATGTTGGACTGCAGCAAGTCTTCCACTGCAAGTTCCTCTTCCTCCTCGACCTCTCTCTTGGTTCTCAGACTCATGATTACCACAAAAGCAAGAAGTGTAAGGATAATTACGATTAAGACAATCTGGATAATGTCTTTGATTTCTACAGAAGACTGAATCGTGTCAATAAACTGAACCTCCTCATAAGCCACAAGGCTTACATTTCTGGTCGGAATGCCAGTCGCATTTGCCACCATACCCACTAAGTCTTCATCTATCTCAAGCTTAACCCGCTCATTGTTGGCAAGCTTATATTCTTCCCACGAGATGCCGTCGAGCAGTCCCTGAAGCTTTACGTCTTCCTCCCTTACCACGCGGTATCTCACTGCCGCTACCGACACAGAACTGTCATTGTAAACAATTGTACCTGTCGCTGCAGTTGTCTTGGTGATTTTCTCATTTGGAAGATAATCACTCTTTCTTTCATATGTACTGGTTCTCGTACCATTCGACTCATCAATCATGTAATCCGTCTCTGAATTGGAGTCTGTTCCGGGAACGTCGCCCACCCCGTCATTTGCATTTGACTGGAATACTTCCTCGTGGGCAAGCAGTCCCTGGTCATGCTCATCGTCCGGTGTGGAGTAATTGTGTTCTGTGATTTCCTTCTGGGAGAAATCCATCGCCACATTTGCACCGACCTCAATCTGATTGAACTCGTTTGTACCGAAAAGCACCTGTCTTACTTCATTCTTAATCAGGCTTTCCGCTTCCTGCTTAAGCATCATCATATTGTCGGCCTTCTCAATGGATGAGTAAGTTTCCTCTATGGGAAACCAGATTTTTCCGTCAACATCTGTAATTGTCACATTGTCCGTAGTGTCATTTCCAAGTCCTGTCGCCACCATCCTAGCGATGGCTGCCGCATTCTCCTCTGTAAACTGTTCGCCATCATTGAGTTCCAGAAGGACACTTGCATAAGTCTCAAGGTTCTGCGCGATTAACGTGCCATTGTCCTCGGGTATTGTAAGCTGGCATGAAGCCGTCTTTACCGCCTTCATGCTTTCAACGTCTTCTTCTATCTGTTCTTCCATGAAAAGCTTATAGCGTTTCTGCTTGTCTGCCTCTGTTGTCGAAAAATTTCCTTTCAGCACATCATCAATCGTGTATGCCGCTGTTGGTATATTGTTAGCCCCAAGTAAAAGGTTTGCGTCAGACTGCTGTGTGTTCAGCACATCAAAACGTAGTCCGTCGGATGATATTTTGTATTCAATCCCCTGTCCGTCAAGCAGCTCCTTCACAGCAGCCGCTTCCTTGGTAGACTCACAATTTACGAAATCCTTTATGTACTGTTTTTTTGTAAGCACCGCCACCAGTATTGCCATGGCAAGCAAAATCACGACACCGATTCCGATAATCAGCGTTTTCTGCTTTGGCTGGAATTTATTCCACCATTCCTTGATTCGTTCCAATAGCTTTTTCCCAAAATCCAATACCTTGTCAACCATTTCAAGTGTCTCCTTCTCCCAAAAATCCCTTGTAATCCTTTACCCTTTTTGAATGACTGTCAACCCTGCTGTCCGTTAAATCTGTATCTGCATAATCTCCTTGTATGATTCCAAAAGCTTATCCCTGAGTGCAACCGTGTAGTCAAGCGCTGTCTGTGCCTTTCCGACTGCCATTGTCAGGTCATGTGTATTCTCCGAGATACCCATTGCCCACTTCAAAATCTCGTTCTCCTGATTTGACAACGCATTGTTTGTGTCATTGATGTTGCTTACTGCCGCATCAAAGATGGAGCCGAAAAGATTTGCCGGCTGTTCACTGTTTTCCGTGTTTGTGCCGTACAAGCTGTTCCTGACTGCGTCTGAACCAATTCTATAAAAACTGTTGATATCATTTGCTGCTGTTACTGTCATTGCGATTCCCCCTATACTCCTTCAATCCCCAATTATTTCCTAATTAAAAGTTCATCTCCAACCCTTTGCTTGCCATCGCCTTTGTCGCTTCAAAAGCAGCCTGGTTTGCATCATAGCCACGGCTCGCATCAATCATGTTGGTCATTTCCGTTATCACATTCACATTTGGATAATGGACATATCCGTTTTCATCTGCGTCCGGATGCTCCGGGTCATACGTCATGACCTCCTCTGTCCATGTATCCTCATACACGCCCCTTACCTTGACACCCGTCCCAGGGCTTGACAGCTCTGCCGAGTTCGTGCATCCAAGCGGTCTGCCAGTCAGGTTGCTGAATGCGGTGTCAAGCATATGCGAGAACTTTCTATTCTTGACATCCGTCTTTTCCTGGAATGTGACAACCTTTCTGACATACGGCGTGCCATCCTCAGTTCTTGTTGAATGTGCATTTGCCATATTCTGTGAAATAATATCCATCCGGTACCGCTCAGCCGACATTCCCGATGCACTGATGTCAAATGAATCAAATATTCCCATTTAGCATCCCTCCTATTTCATTACTGATTTCAACTGCGTGAAATTCCTGTTGAGCAAATCCATCATGCCATTGTACTTTATGGTATTTTTTGCCTGGATTGCCTCCTCATTGTTGATGTCCACATTGTTTCCGTCATACCGGAAGGAAAGCTCCGCATAGTCTGTGTAAATTTCGGGGGTGAGCGCCTCCAAATCAAGATTCTTTACCCTTGCATCCACCGTATCCTCACTCGACCTTGCAAACGCATGCTTGAGCTCCGTCTCAAAACGGATATCTTTTCTCTTATAATTTGGAGTGTTTACATTAGCGATGTTGTTGTTAATGATGTCATTCCTTGTTGCTGCTGCATCCAATGAAGTTCCCAGAACGTTAACGTAATCAAACACACCTGAACTATTTAACATTTCTACTCCTCCTTTTATTCATGTGCTGCCGCACTATACGTAGATCCTATGTAAACCCCTGTCTTTTCGGACAAATTTACATAACTTATTATCTTTCTTATTCTATTATAGATTATTTTCAGAATATTTCAAGTATTTTTTTCATTATTTTGTAATATTATGTGAATTTGACCGCTCTTATTATGTAAATTCATTATTTTTACCCACAAAGCAGAAAAAGAGCTTATCTTTTCTCATTAAATGAGTAAGATAAGCTCTTTGTTGTGTTTTTTCATTCTTTTCCTATTTTTCAGACAATTTGTTCCTGCCCTAAACCGGCGAACCGCCATGCCTATTTGTTGAGCTGCCGTTTCAGCGCATCCACTTCCTCAAACACGACATCATTGAGAACCTTGATGTAAGTCCCTTTCATGCCTGACGAGCGGGACTCGATAACGCCGGCGCTCTCAAATTTGCGGAGCGCATTGACAATAACGCTTCTCGTAATACCAACACGGTCTGCTATCTTGCTGGCGACAAGGATGCCTTCCGTCCCGTTCAGCTCATCGAAAATATGCGTGATTGCCTCCATCTCGGAAAAGGAGAGTGTGGATATTGCAGACTTGACAACTGCCACCTTGCGGCTCTCCTCCGCATTTTCCTCGCTCACCGCGCGGAGCATCTCTAGTCCTACCACTGTCACACCATACTCGCACAGAATGATGTCGTCAATATCATACTGTTCATTGCACTTATATATAAACAAAGTACCCAGACGCTCCCCGGCAATCTCAATCGGGGTGATAACCGCCTGATATTTCCGGATATCCTCACTCTCAAATCCAAGCGTCGCAAGGTTCACGTTCTCTTTTGTCGACAGCACGCCGAGAAGCCTTTCATTTAACATCGGGTCAATAAAACCACCCACGTTATCCTCGACAAGCTCCTTTAGTTCATCCACTCCCTCGCAATTGCCAACGCCCAGGACCTTTCCCTTTTTGCTGATGACCAATACATTTGAATTGACAATGTCCCGGATTACCTTGCAGATATCATTAAAAACCACCTTGCTGGAATTATTATTGTGTAAAAGTTTTCCTATTTTTCTCGTTTTGTCTAATAATTGAACACTACCCATAGCCAACCTCCAAGTTCTTTTTGCAATTTCCTTACGCTTTCAAACGGACCTTACCGCAAGTGCAAAGCCCCGACCTGAATTGCTACACTAAAATCCATTTATAAGGAAAATTTTAACACAGAATGGCTTATTTTTCAATAGTTGCAGTCAATAAAACAAAAATCCATTACAATTTTATATTATTTTTATAATTGAAAAATAATATGTATTTTTCAAAAAATATGCAAAAAATCCGGCATGACTTTCGTCATGCCGGATTTCTTACTGTGCCGCTTTCTGGTTTTCCTCAATCTTTTTCACATATCCACACTGCTCGTCAGCACAGACAAGCTTGCTGCCTTTCACAAGCATGATGCCGCCACAGCGCTCGCATTTCTCCTTGGAAGGTTTCTGCCATACCATAAAATCACAGTCCGGAATTGCCTCACAGCCATAATATTTCCTTCCCTTTTTCGTCTTTCTGACGACGACCTCCTTGCCGCATTTCGGGCAGGAGACACCTATCTTTTCAAAATATGGTTTCGTGCTCCTGCACTCAGGAAAGCCAGGACACGCAAGGAATTTTCCGTGAGGACCATACTTAATCACCATATTCCTGCCGCACACGTCACACAGTTCATCCGAAACCTCGTCCGCTATCTCCACCTCGTCAAGTTCCTTTTCTGCCTTTTTTACCGCCTCGTCAAGGTCCGGATAAAAATTAGCCACCACCGTTTTCCAGCTGATGGCACCGTCCTCCACCTTGTCAAGCAGCGCCTCGAGGTTTGCGGTAAAGTTCACGTCCACAATCGTGGGGAAGGCATCCTTCATCATGCTGTTCACGACCTCGCCAAGCTCGGACACATATAGGTTCCTGTCCTCCTTGACCACATAGCGCCTTGCCATAATCGTCGTAATCGTCGGGGCATACGTACTCGGACGCCCTATTCCCAGCTCCTCAAGCGCCCTGACAAGCGATGCCTCCGTGTAATGGGCAGGCGGCTGTGTAAAATGCTGCCTGGGGTCAAAGGATTCCAGCGTGAGTTTTGTGTCCTTTGTAATTTCCTTCAAAAGCGTATTGGACTCTGTCTTCTCATCATCTGCTTCCTTATACACACTCATAAAGCCGTCGAAGTCAAGCTTGGACGCCGATACGGTAAACTGATGCCCCTTCGCATCAATTTTCACCGACGTTGTCTCATACTTTGCCGGCGTCATACGGCTTGCCGTAAATCGTTTCCAGATAAGCTGGTAGAGCCGGAGCTGGTCCCTGCTGAGGGACTCTTTTAAGCCTGCTGGCGTATTGCTGATATCCGTGGGACGAATCGCTTCATGCGCATCCTGGATTTTCTGCTCTTTTTTCTTTTCCGTCGTGACCTCCGCCGCATATTCCGCACCATAATTTTTTGTAATATAGTCTTTTGATGCGGCTACTGCCTCATCAGATACCCTGGTAGAATCCGTTCGCAGGTAAGTGATAATTCCAACCGTCCCCTGTCCCTTAAGCTCCACTCCTTCATAAAGCTGCTGTGCCAGGCGCATTGTCTTTTGTGTCGAAAAATTCAGCGCCTTGCTCGCTTCCTGCTGTAACGTGGAGGTTGTAAACGGCAGCGGCGCCTTTTTTACGCGCTCGCCTTTCTTGATTTCTGCCACCGTAAACGCTGCCTGTTCAAGCTCCTTTAAAACCTTATCCATCTCCTCCCTGGAATGAATTTCTGATTTTTTGTCACCCATGCCATGGTACTTCGCCACCAGCGGCTTTTTTTCCCCCTTGATTTTCAGCGCCGCATCCAGTGTCCAGTATTCCTCCGGGATAAACGCATTGATTTCATCCTCCCTGTCGCAGATAATGCGCAGCGCCACGGACTGGACCCTTCCTGCACTCAGCCCCCTCTTGATTTTTGCCCAGAGAAGCGGGGAAATGCGGTAGCCCACCATCCTGTCAAGCATACGCCTTGCCTGTTGTGCATCCACCAGGCTCATATCAATTTCCCGGGGATTTTTCAGGGATTCCTTTACCGCATTTTTCGTAATTTCATTGAATGTGATACGGTATACCTTTTTTTCCTCAAGCTTGAGCGCAATGTACAAGTGCCATGAAATAGCCTCCCCTTCACGGTCAGGGTCGGTTGCAAGATATACCTTATCTGCCTTTTTTACTTCCTTTCGAAGCTTTGCCAGAATATCTCCCTTGCCTCGAATTGTTATATATTTGGGTTCATAATTATTTTCCGCATCAAATCCCAGCTGGCTTTTCGGCATATCGCGAACATGACCGTTACTTGCCAATACCTCATAATTGGCACCCAGAAATTTCTTGATTGTTTTCACCTTTGCGGGTGACTCCACAATTACTAAATACTTTGCCATACTGTTACCTCGTCTTCATACTTTATTTCAATTCAGATTCCCCCCATGGGGAAACTGCAGCTGTTGCCTTTGACTTACGTTCACCACTATAACCCAATTTTGAAACCGTGGCAAGTAATATTTTCAAAAATCTGTCAAATTATTTTGTTTTTCGCTGCTATCTGCTACTATAACAACAGCTTGTACTGCCCGTTTTGGCTGGCAGCAAGCCCCTTGAGTTCAAGCTCCACAAGTCCCTGGCATATCTGTGGCACTGACAGCGCGCTCCTGTTTTCCCGAAGCCTGGCGATAATCTCCTCCTGTGTGACTGGCAGACTGGCAAGAACGGCATATATTTCTTTTGCCGTTTCTGAAATTTTGCTGTCTGCCAGTTTTCTTTCTGTACGCCCATGCCGGCTTGTCTGGCGTTCCCAGTGCATATCGCTGATTATGTCGTCAGGCGAGACCGCTATCATGGCTCCCTGCCGTAACAGCCTGTTGCATCCCATGCTGAGTGCGTCCGTGCATCTTCCCGGCAGCGCATACACTTCCTTTCCCTGTTCCAGTGCCATGTCAACCGTAATCAGTGTGCCGCTTTTTTCGCACGCCTCCACCACAACGACCACATCGGCAAGTGCACTGATAATCCTGTTCCTCGGGGGAAACAGGGCAGGTCTTGGCTCCATCCGGGGCGGATATTCCGACAGAACGCCGCCTTTCTCCTGAAGCTGCCTGTAGAGCGGTTCATTTGCCCTTGGATAGACAACATCCACACCACACCCAAGCACCGCAAAGGAGCTGCCGCCTGCCTTCAGTGCCGCACGCTGGCTTATCCCGTCAATCCCAAGCGCCATACCGCTTATGACATCCACACCGGCTGACGCGAATCCCGCCGCAAACAGTTCTGCCATGTATGTGCCATATTCACTGCATTTTCTGGAGCCTATCAGTGCCACTGCCGGAACACAGCCATCCGGCAGCCTTCCTTTATAAAAGATGCCAAACGGTGGGTCGGGGATATCCACAAATTTCTGCGGAAAATCCGGTTCCCGGCAATACGTATAGCTTATCCCGCTTCCTGTCACATAATTCCATACCTTCTGTGGGGAATACCGCCTTTTATGCTGTACAAAGCGCTCACAAGCCTTTTCCCCTGCAACGGCTGTTATATGCCGCTCAGGCATGAGATAAACATCCTGTGCCGTTCCTGCGGCTTCAAGCAGCTTATATTTCGTTCCTCCCGCAAGCCAGTATATCGTGTCCAGCCAGCATGCATATATCTTGTTTTGTTCTCCCATCTTCCATTCTACTTCTGTCCCGTCCAAATTATTCCTGTGTGCAACCATACAATTTCATCCTGTAAAAATTAATTCCTGTCGTTCATCCGATAGCATACCGCCTCACCCAGGTGCGCCGTGCCAATGTCATCCTTACCGTCCAAATCGGCAATTGTCCGCGCAACTTTTATTACTTTATGATACGCCCTTGCCGACAGATTCATGATGGTAAATATTTCCTCCATCATTGCCTGCTCCTCTGTTCCAAGAGGACAGTATGTCCTGATATCGCCTGCCCTAAGTTCCGCGTTAAAATGATAACCTGTTCCCCGATACCGTCGGTTCTGACGTTCCCTTGCCCCCATCACGCGCTCCCGGATGTCGGCGCTGCTTTCATTGTGCATTGTGGCTGACAGCTGCCTGATGTCCACCCGCGGCGCCTGTGTGATGACATCAATTCTGTCCAGTATAGGACCCGATATCCGTGAAAGATATTTTTTTACTTCCGTCTCGGAGCATGTACACTTGTTTCTGTCCGGAAAGTGGCCGCAAGGGCAAGGATTCATGGCGCCCACCAGCATAAAGTCCGCGGGATATACAAAGCTTCCAGAAGTCCTTGCTATATGGATGCGCTTGTCCTCAAGGGGCTGCCGCAATATCTCAATTGTGCCGCGCCGGAACTCGGGAAGCTCGTCCATAAAAAGCACGCCCCTGTGCGCCAGCGAGACGGCTCCGGGCTTTGGTATGCGCCCTCCGCCGGCAAGCGCCTGTGCAGAAATGGTATGATGCGGGTCAAGAAATGGTCTTTTCGTTATCAACGCATTTCTGTCGTCGAGCTGCCCTGCCACACTGTATATCGTAGACACCTCAAGGCTCTCCTCCATGGACAAGTCAGGAAGAATCGTGGGTATCCGCTTTGCAATCATGGTCTTTCCGGAACCGGGCGGCCCAATCATCAATATATGGTGAAATCCTGCCGCCGCCACCTCCACTGCGCGCTTTACAGCCTCCTGACCATTTATCTCTGAAAAATCCAACGCTTTATCCGTCTGGCTGCCTTGCCCCATCAGGGTTCGCCGTGCCGGCGCTATCAGCTGGCACCTGCGCTCCTCGGCTTCTCTCAGATATTCTATGGCTTCCGAAAGCGTGGACACGCCGATAATCTCAATATTGTCTATTATGGCGCCTTCCCGCACATTTGCTGTCGGTACCATGCACCTTTTCACGCCCTCCTGTTTTGCCCTCTGTACAATGGGCAGTACCCCCTTGACCGTGCGGACTGCGCCATCCAGCCCAAGCTCCCCTACAATAAGGGTGTTTTCGATGCCTTCCTCCGGAATCAGACCCAGTGATACAAGCACGCCTATGGCTATCGGCAAATCATAGGCTGCCCCTTCTTTTCTCATCTCAGCCGGCGATATGCTGACTGTTATCCGCATGGGCGGTATTGCAATGGAAGCATTTTTTAATGCCACCCTGACGCGCTCCCTTGCCTCCCGCACTTCGTTGTTTAACTGTCCGACCATCTCAAATCCCGGCATGCCTTTCGATGCATCCACTTCGACTGCCGCAAGCATACTTTCAATGCCATTGAGGGCGCCAGTCACTACTCTGCTATACATTTCATATTACTCCTTATCCGTCCAAACACCCATGCCATGTGCCGGCACTGCTGCCAGGAAAGGCTGGTGTTTCCAACTGACTGACTTTTCCAGTAACTGTCCAAGGACATATATAGCACAGTCAGGACGTTATTACAACGCAAATGTAAAAATTAGCACCCGAAATGTAAAAATTAACACAGTTTTTCCTGCTCCAGACCAGCTTTCAGTTTTCCAAGCGCCTTTTTTTCTATCCGTGAGACATAGCTCCTGGAAATTCCAAGCAGGCAGCCAATATCCCGCTGTGTCATTTCTTCTCCTGTAAAGCTTTTTCCTGTCACCCCATAACGCATTTTGATAATTTCCCGTTCCCTGTCATCAAGCCGCTCTTCAATCAGCCGCGACAGGCATTTCAGTTTTTCCATTGCATCCATGTCCTCAACCACGTCACGCTGTTCCTGCTCGCACACGTCAATCAGGTTTATCTCATTTCCCTCCTTGTCTGTTCCTATCGGCTCATACAAAGAGACTTCTCGTGTGACTTTCTTTCTTGCCCGAAACATCATCAAAAGCTCATTGTCAATACATTTCGCAGCATATGTGGCAAGCCTGCTTCCCTTCTCTGCCTTGAAGGTATTTACTGCCTTTATAAGTCCGATGGTGCCTATGGATATCAGATCTTCCATATCCTCCCCGCACCCCATGTATTTCTTGGACACATGCGCCACCAGACGCAGATTTCTTTCTATCAGGGTCTGCTTTGCCATATGGGCTGCTTCCAAATCCTCGCCGTTCATTATTTCCAGATACTCATTCTCCTCCTTGGCGGATAAAGGTTGCTCAAAGGTCTTCAAGAAATGCCCCCGGGACTCATTTATTCTATTGTATGAAACAGATTCCCCTTAAGTGCCTTTCCAACTAAAAAAGATGAGTGCCTGCGCACTCATCCGACAAAAAGCTTCCTATATATATTATTATCTCCTTTTACCCCTCCTGGCGCAGATAGTCCGCATACCAGCATACCACATTCCCAATCCGGAAAAGCTCCGACTCCCTGCTGGTACGCCTCCATTCCTCCTTATACTCATGAATCCATTCTTCCAGTTCCACGGCCAAATCTGCCGCCTTTATAGGAAGCAGAGGAGCGTAGCAGTGTTCCCTTGCACTGACGAGCGCCCCCAGCTTCTGCAAAAGTATCATACCATCTATCGCCATCAGATAAGGCGGCACACACGCCTTTCCGGCGCTGTCCAGTTCCGGGAGAATACTGTACAGCTCCCTTGCGCATGCTTCCAGCCCCTTGACTGCCTCCGGCAGACCGGACAGCTCCGCGCTGTCTTTGACTCCACCGTGCCCCTCCATAAAATTCACCGCATCATGCCACTTAAAAATCCATGTCCGGGAAATCTTCTCTATAATGGAAACAATCCTTTCACTGCGGTCGCGGAATTCCAAAAATGAAATCTGCCGGTTCAGTTCCTCATATTCCGGCACTTCACTTCCCCATGAAAAAGCTGCGCCATAAATCATCCCGGTGATGCCGAAATCCGGATGATTGACGTGCCCGAAGTCCCCCCAGTCCGTATTCAGTATGCCTGCTGCCCCACACTCCCTTGCATAGTGGCACATCCGTTTTATATTCTGATAAGATACATCTATCTGGTTGACCAGCTGGTTCCAGCCGCTCACGCCCGGACAGCAGTACTGCACCGCCCCTGCCGCGGCAATCCTGCGCACTGATTCCCCGCTTTCGTCCGCCCCATATCCCCAGCTTAAACATATCGTGCCTTCTGGCAGTTCCTTCAGCAGCTCCGGACATTCGCTGATGATATCCCCCCAGAACATAGGCTGTCTGTTATGCTCCTTTAAAAATGTGCACAGTTCCTTTATGAAGTCCACATAAAGTCTGTGTACGCCCTTCTCTTTTGCCAGCTTCCGGCTTCTTCCTTTTCCAAGGTCAAACGTCTCGTCCGCGCAGATATTGAATTTATGGGAAGAAAATAATTCCATATATTCTTCCATCAGTCCTTTTATAAAATATAAGCTATCCGGATTGGACACATCCAGCGTATGATGGTTCATCCTATCCACAAAGCCAAATGGCTTCTCTGCCAGTTCCGGCATCTCACACAGATGGCGGAAAGATTTCGTGCGCAATATCTTGTATAAATGCCCGAAAGAAGCGATTGCCGGCACAAGTTCTATCCCCCTTCCCCTGCAGTAGCGGTCAAGTTCCAGTATATCCTCCGCCATAAGGGGTGTATCGTCGCACCAGACCTCGCTTAAGTTTTCAAACAGAAAGCTGTGCTCGATATAAAGCTGTAACTGGTTCATTTTATAAAAAACCATATGATCTGCCAGTTTTTTCAGATAATCCAGCGTAGGTATCCGTCCCCTGGTTACATCATAGAAAAGCCCCCTCACCGGAAAGCAAGGATAATCGGAAATCTTCAGGCAGGGGATACATGCTCCGCCCTGCCTTATTATCTGGCGCAGTGTCTGTATTCCGTATATCATCCCTGCCCTTCCCCCGGCACTCATCCATATGCCTTTCTGACTGACAGTAAGGGTATATCCCTCCGGTTCCGTCAAGGCATCTATCCGAAGTGTAATATCCGCTTTTTTCGAACTTCCCTGCCGGAGCTTCAGCCTTATACCCGTATCCTCCTCCACTTCCTCCTGCAGCATCTTCATATACGGATAACAGTCCACACCGCCTGTCTCTTCCGTCACGATGCATCCGTTATACCGAATTGTGTAACATTCCCCATACCATTCTTCCTGTTGCGGTCTTGGCAATAAATACATTTTTAGTCTCCCTCCAATTTTCCTGATGTCCGTCCATGCTTTCCCCATCAGTACCTGTCTGCCGCCTTGTTCGGGTCAAGCTCCCAGTAACATTCCAGCAGCATCTGTTCCTTCTTTTCCTGCGCAAAGGCAGATATTTCCTTGATAGGGCTACTTAGCGTCCGCCCCCTCCCTCTGACGTCATTGCCCGGCTTCACAGGTACTATGGTCATCTCTGACTCCCTGCATCCATCTGGCTTCCCTTCGCACGTACACCATACCTCTTTTAAGGAAATGCAGGGGTTCCACCTGTTCCCCCGCACACCCTTTGCAGGACACGCTACCAGTTTACAAGTTTTTTAGTAAAAAAATGTCGTATGGGAATTTCTGTTGTAGTAATCCTATACGATAAACTTATTATACAACAAAGAAAGCCTGATTAGTAGACTTCTTCAGTATTTTTATATTTATTTTGAAATATTCCCTGCCATTTATTGCGCCGATTGCCTTTCCGTCTTTATCATATCTTGCCCTGAAAAAATGCACTCAGGCTGATGCCAAAACCTTTGCAGATTCTGTCAAGCGTGGGTATTGACGGCACTGTCATGTTAATTGAATCATAATATGAAAAGTACTGTTCAGGGATTACGTACCCCTGTAAGGAAATCATTATAAAGGTGGCGAAACACATTTATGATTGACTTTTGAAGCAAGGTTTGGTATATAAAAGAATGATATTGCAACAACAAATATGATAAATAAGTGAGATGAGTATGAATTTGGAAAGATATAAAGTCCTGATGATAGATGATGATGAAATGATAGCCACGGCTACTTCCGAATATTTCAATATGTTCGGCGTAAAGACTTCCTATGTAATAAGCTATGCTGATGCGGTAGCTTTTCTTGAAAAACACGATGTTTCATTGCTCCTGCTTGATATCAATCTTGGCGAAAAATCAGGCTTCGATCTTTGCAGGAAGATACGGGAAAACTATGACCTGCCGATATTCTTCATAAGTGCCCGGACAAGCGACGATGATGTGCTGATCGCTCTGAACATAGGCGGCGATGATTATATCAAAAAGCCCTATACGCTAAACGTCCTGCTTGCCAAGGTGAAAGCTGCCGTTTTAAGATACGACAGGACACGGAATCATACGCACGCTGGCCGAAATTTTCAGCAGAATGAGGACGGTCTTGTGAAACTGACAGGTGAAGTGTACCTTAACACAAATATTCACAGGATCATTGCAGACGGCAGGGAGATTACCCTCAAAGCACTGGAATACAAGCTGTTGTATTATCTTTACAAAAACAGGGGCAAGGTTGTTTCAAAGGACGATCTGCTCAGAGATGTGTGGGAGGATGCATATCTCAACGAGGGTACGATTGCCGTACATATCCGGCATCTGCGTGAAAAGATCGAAGCCGACCCCAAAGAACCGCAGCTCATAAAAACCGTATGGGGTGTGGGCTACATGATGGAAGAGACAGCGCTATGAAAGGATATTACAAATTTGTGATTCTTCTTGTCCTGCTGCTCGCTGCGGGGCTGTTTGCTGTTGTGAAGCTCACCGGCACAGATGATTTTTCACAAAATAATTATGATGTGCTTTTGCTCAATGAGATTGCGCATAAGATGGTTCTGGATGATATGCCGCCTGAAAACACAGCCCTTAAACGGGAATATGTAATACTTGACAGAAATGGGAATGTTATTTATGATAACCGTTCCGACTGTTCCGAAGTGATAACCGTTGAGACGGCAATGCAAAAGCGCTACCCCTACACCTACATTATAGAAAATAATCAGATAACAGGCAGTGTCGTACTCACAGACAGAAGGAAGCATTTTGACCGTCTGCGCACAGATATCATCGTTGTTTACTGTGTATGCGGTTTTCTCCTGATCGGCGCGGCGGCAGCCTTCGGGGCGTATATCCGCAAAACGATCCTGCTCCCATTTGCCAAGATGAAAGAGTTCGCATCTTATGTGGCGGCAGGCGACCTTGACCGGCCTCTTAAGATGGATAAGGGCAATCTGTTCGGCGCTTTTTCGGAGAGCTTTGATATCATGCGGGAGGAGCTGAAAGCGTCCAGAGCAAGGGAGCATAAGCTTATTGCGTCGCTTTCCCACGACCTGAAAACGCCTGTGACGGGTATTAAACTCACATCTGAGCTGATGGCGGCGGTATTCTCCCAGAATGAGGGGCAGGAAATAACCGTCACGGAAGATATGAGCGTGAAGATGAATAACATCTATAAAAGAGCGGATGAGATCGCGCTGCTTGTCAACGACCTATTTTCTTCAGCTTTGGAGGACTTAGGTACGTTCAAGGTAAACTGTGCGGACGAAAATTCCACTGTTATCGCAGAGCTCGTATCCGAGTACGATGACACAGGGCTTGTGCGTATATCCGAAATACCGCAGGTCATTGTGCATATAGACAAGCTGCGTTTGTCGCAGGTTATTGGCAATATCCTATTTAATTCTTACAAATACGCAGATACGCCCATTGACATTTCTTTCCGTCTTGATGAGCCCTTTCTTGAGGTGTCAATCCGTGACAGCGGTCCGGGCGTCCCCGAAGACGAGATCGCGCTTATCACCCACAAATTCTACCGCGGAAAGGAACATGGCGACAAGGAAGGAAGCGGTTTAGGCCTGTATATCGCAAGGATACTCATGGATAAAATGGGCGGGGAGCTGTCTGTCAGGAGTGAAAACGGACTGTGCGTAACGCTGCTTATTCCGCTTGGTTAAACCACTCAATTAAGAAATAGACAAGAATTTAACAAGAATTTGACAAGGAAATCATGAACGGAATCATATATAATAACTATCATAGGATACAACAATTATGATTAGAAAGGTAGTGTTATATATGATTCCTGTTTTGCATACAGAAAAGCTGTGCAAGTCTTTTTCGAACGGCGCTGTACAGCAGCATGTTATCAAGAATCTCGATTTGGAGATTATGGAGGGCGATTTTACTGTTATCATGGGCGCTTCGGGTTCGGGCAAATCCACCCTGCTCTATGCGCTTTCGGGAATGGATAAGCCCACTTTGGGAAAGGTATTTTTCGGTGACACCGAGATTCAGGACTATACGAACGATCAGCTTGCGGTGTTCAGGAGAAAAAACTGCGGATTCGTTTTTCAGAGCATCTATCTGCTTGAAAATCAGAGCGTCCTTGACAATGTGCTGACGGGCGCATTTGCCGTGCAGAAAAATTCTCCCGCGCTGATCAAAAGGGTAAAGGAACTGCTCGCAAAAGTCGGGCTTGATGAGGCAATGCAGAAGAAATATCCAAACCAGCTTTCCGGCGGTGAGGCACAGCGCGTCGGAATTGTGCGCGCTGTGATAAACGAGCCGAAAATTCTTTTCGCGGACGAGCCTACCGGTTCGCTCAACTCCGCATCGAGCAGGGACGTTCTTGACATCTTCACCGGGGTACACGAGAACGGCCAGAGCATCGTTATGGTAACGCACGATATCAAGACCGCACTGCGTGGAACACGCGTCATCTATCTGCGTGACGGCAAAGTTGTCGGTGAGCACAGAATGGCGAACTACGGCGGGGACGACTTAAAAGAACGCCGTGAAAAGCTGACAGCATTCCTTGATGAAATGGGGTGGTGACTTATGAAGATATTCCGATTATCCTTATTTAATCTAAAGCGAAACAAGCGTGAGGCGGCAGCCATTGTCTTTCTCACCCTTGTCACGACATTTCTCATGGCAACCTTTGCGGTCAGCATTACACAGATTGACAGCGCATTTGACCGCGCCTTTGAGGAGACAGGCTGTGCTGATTTTATATTGTTATTTCAGGCTGATAAATACCGCGATATCTATCGAGATATTCTGGAAGAGGAATACAATGTGACCGACGTTCGGGAAAGCAGCGTACTTTACGGTGCGGGTGCATCGGCACTATCAAAGCAGGGTGAAAGTATCGCCTATAATATGATCTTTGTGGACGAAAACACAGAGCGGAAGATGGAAAATTTCCAAAAACTGAATGCCTTCCCCGATGATGAGATTGAAAAGCTGTCTCATCCAATATGGCTGCCCCAGTATTTTGAGATCACAGCCGGCTATACACCGGGGGAAACCTTTACTTTCGTTTCAGGCGGCAGGGATTACCCTTTTACCATAGCCGGTTTCTACAACACGGGTTTATATAATTCCAGCAGTATGTTAAAATGTATCGTTCCGGATGATGATATGGTGCTGTTGTCCGCTGTCTATGAGGAATACCGCTTGATCGCATTTGACACGGAAAAGAAATTCTCCTATGAGGAATACTATGAAAAATGCTTCGCAAAGTCAAATGAGAATGTTTTAAGCGCAGTAATACCATTGGATAAAGATACGGAGAAACTGGTAGAAACCGCTTATCTTGCTGTTTTTCTGTATATGAGCGTATTTTTTTCCATTGTCACCATGATATCCGCACTCTTCCTTATCCTTCACAAGATCTCAAAGGATATTGAGGAACAGATGGTGCAGATCGGCGTGCTGGAAGCATTGGGCTATACAAGCCGTGCGCTTTCTCTTTCCTACATCTGCGAATATATCCTTACAGGGGGCGTTGGCGCGGTCATCGGTGGCATAACGGCGGCAGCCTTTTCCCCGGTCATGGATACACTCACAAGGGGTATGATGAACCGTGACGTGCATACGGATGTGAATATTCTCCGCATTCTTATCGTGGTAATAGCGACCACAGCGCTCGTCACGCTCTTTGCGCTGTCAAAGGCGGCAAGAGTTAAAAAGCTCCCTCCCGTCGTGGCATTTCGCAAGGGCATAAAGACCCACCATTTCGGGAAAAATATACTTCCGCTTGAAAAAATGAGACACAGCATCAATATCCGTCTTGCCTTCAAGGGCATAGGTAACGATCTCCGCTCGAATATCGGTATGGGTATCTGTATGATTGCCGCAGGCGTTGCCATCATGTTTAGTGTGTACACCTTTGACTTTTTCAAGAGCGGCTATAACGGCCTGATAGGCGTTTTGGGAATGGAAACTCCCGACATAAACATCATTATGATGAACGGAGTGAATGGGGAAAAATTTTGTGATGAGATCCGTAAGTTCCCCGAAGTGGAAAAGGTTCTGTTGACGCGCGCAATGGGGGATTATGTGGAAATAAAAGGCTGTAATCAGAGTGCGGCTGTCTTTTCTTACGCCGATTTTTCCCTCACGGATAATCTCCGCCTGAAAGCGGGACGTTTCCCCGAGTACGACAACGAAATCATGATCTCCGCAAGGAGGGAGAAGACAGAAAACCGGCACATAGGCGACAGTATCATCATCAAAGGCGATGTCTGTGAAAAAAGCTATATCATAACAGGCATTGTAACCGCCATGAACAACAACGGCATAAGCGTCTACATGACCGAGGACGGTTACCGGCGCATACGCCCAAACGACCGCCCGAACGCAGTGGAGATCACGCTCAAAAACGAGGAGGACCGCCCTGCCTTTACGGATAAGCTCACCGCTCTATACGGTGCGAGCGCAAAGGACACAACATATGCACAGACTGTACAGGGAAGCCTTGAGGAACGTATCAGGGCGAAAGCGGACGAGAAAATGGCGGTGCTGATCTCTCAATACGGCGTTACCGACGTTGACTATGCGATCAGAATAGGCGACACCGTCATCAGCGGAAACAGCAGCCGTTTCGTAATAAAGGAGATATCCTCCATGAAGGATTTTTTGAAATCCCAGATGGCATCCATAGCCGTGGTTACAAAGACATTCTCGTTCTGCGCCGTGATATTCATTGCCGTTGTGGTGGCGGTGATATTGGGCATCATAGCCGTATCCGCCGTAAAAAGACAGCGCAGGGAATTTGGTATCATGAAAAGTATGGGCTATACATCAAGGGAGCTTATGACACAGCTTACCCTGCGTGTTCTCCCAGTAACGATTGTTTCCTCCTGCATCGCTGCGGTGTTGTCGGTATGGGTACAGCGTGCATTTTGGATGGCAGCGTTTGGCGTACAGATTCCCGAAAGCCTGCCGCTGATGATTGGCACGACGGCAGCGCTTGTATTATACTGCCTGATCGTCACCTACATCAGCGCAGGCAGTATCAGAAAAATATCCGTGACTGAACTTATGACAGAATGAAAAGATTGAAAATTAAAATTTTCAATCGCGAGATTTGTGTCTGCGCATTGCTTGACACAAACTCGGTTATGCGAATCTCAGCAAAGCTGAGATAAAAAATGCGCAGGAATGGAGGAAATGAATGATGAAGAAAAAGATGATTGCGGCAGTATCCGCCTTGTGTATGGCAGGAACTGTATACGCATCTGTTGGAAATGCGGTACATGCTGAACCTGTACAATCAGAGCTGACAGCCGAAGCAGCCGTTTCGCAGGAAAGGATATATTGCATTGCGTCTGTAAGCAAAATGTATTCCACACTGGCGGTCATGCAGCTTGTTGACGAGGGAAAGGTAGAACTTGACGCCCCTGTCACAAAGTATGTCCCCGATTTCAAGATGGATGATGAGCGGTACAAAGACATCACCGTGCGTATGCTTATGAATCACACATCGGGTATCCCTTTGGGTCTGCCGACAAACCATTATCTTTATGATGATGTTGACAGTTTCGTTCATGACAATACGCTTGATATCGTGTCGGGGTTACGTTTCAAAGCCACCCCCGGGGAATATGCCTGCTATAATAATATGGGCTTTAGTCTTATGGAGCATATCGTAGAAAACGTCAGCGGTATGAGCTTTACGGATTATGTAAGAAATAACATAACCTCAAAGATCGGCGCAGATTATACCGGAACGGCATGGAGCCTGTATGCGGGCGATTTGGGCGATACACGGGTATCTCTCTACCGCGGCTTTCTACCAATCGAATACCCTTATGAAATGGCGGCAGGTACGGGCGGCATCTATGCCACCGCTTCTGACGTGGCAAATTTCGGCAGTGCTTTCTTTACAGGAAATGATATTCTGCTTTCCGATGATGCCAAAACACAGATGTCCACCCGATGGAATGATGACACAAAATACGAGAGCTACGGTCTGGGCTGGGACTTTGTGGAACAAGTCAAGTACGAAAAAGAAAACATAAAGGTCATGGGCAAGGGCGGAGA